>CAZUGO010000088.1:0-19878 GCA_964619935.1 uncultured Planctomycetales bacterium
CGTCGCCTTGTCATGGTCGTTCACGGTGATGCACAGCACGCCGCTCGTCGGGATCGGCGCGCCGGCCGCGGCTTCCGCTTTCGCGAAGGCCATGCCGAAGCTCTCGTCGAAACCCATGACTTCGCCGGTGCTGCGCATCTCAGGACCCATGACCACGTCGACCCCGGGAAACTTGTCGAACGGGAAGACCACCTCCTTGACGCTGACGTGGCTGAGCCGGCGGGCCGGATCGTAGCCGTAGCGCCGCAGGACCGCCGGGAGCGGGTTTCCAAGCATGACCTCCATCGCCACCTTGGCCCAGGGGATTCCGGTGGCCTTGCTGACAAAAGGGACCGTCCGCGATGCCCGCGGGTTGGCCTCGATGACATAGACCCGCCGGCTCTTGATCGCGAACTGGATGTTCATCAGCCCACAGACGGCCAGCCGCCGGGCCAGCAATTGGGACTGGCGGCTGATCTCGTCGACCAGCGCAGGCGAGATCGAGTAGGGCGGCAGGGCACAGGCACTGTCGCCGGAATGAATCCCGGCCTCTTCGATGTGCTCCATGACGCCGCAGACCACACTGCAGCCGTCGGGCAGACCCAGCCCGTGGTCGGAAACCACGTCGACATCCACCTCGATCGCGTCCTGCAGGAACTGATCGATCAGCAGGGTCAGCGGTCCTCCGTGTCGGGCGGCGGCGGCCGAAGCCGATTCCATGTAGCGGCGAAGATCTTTCGCGGTGTTGCAGACCTCCATGGCCCGCCCGCCGAGGACGTACGAGGGCCGCACCAGCACCGGGTAGCCCAGATCCTCGGCGATCCCGATGGCGTGCTCCGTGTCGTGCGCGGTGGCGCTCGGCGGTTGGACCAGCCCCAACTCGTTCAGGACCGCTTGAAAGTGGGCCCGCTCCTCGGCCAGATGAATCGACGACGGCGTGGTTCCCAGGATCGGCAACCCGGCGTCCTGCAGCCCCTGGGCCAGATTCAGCGGGGTCTGTCCGCCGAACTGCACGACGATGCCGCGCAGCCCCGGCCGCAGCAGTTCGCAGATGTTGAGGACGTCCTCGAGCACCAGGGGTTCGAAGAACAGCATGTCGCTGATGTCGTAGTCGGTGCTGACCGTTTCCGGATTGGAATTGATCATCACGGCGGCGTGTCCCAGGGCACGGACCGCCTGGACCGCGTGGACACAGCAGTAGTCGAATTCAATGCCCTGGCCGATGCGGTTGGGCCCGCCACCGAGGATGACGACGCTGGGCTGGTTGGGGACGTGGGCCTCGTTGTCGATGACCCATTGGCCGTGGAGCCGATAGGGGCGCTCGTGGGTGGAGTAGAAGTAGGGCGTGTACGCTTCGAATTCGGCGGCGCAGGTGTCGACCGCCTTGTAGCAATGGCCCAAGTGACCGGCCCGCAAGGTCCGCAGGTCGGCAATGTCACAATCCCAGGCTCGCGACAGTTGGAAGAGGCTGTAGCCCATCTGCAAGGCCCGGCAGTAGACAGCCTCGGCATCGGGGTGCCGCAGACCCGTCCGCATGATGACGTCTTCGAAATCCACGAGTTCCTTGATCTGGGCCAGGAACCACGGATCGATGCGGGTCAGTTCGTTCACCTGATCGATCGACCAGCCCATCTTGAATGCGTAACGAATGTAATACAGCCGGCCCTGGCAGGGGTGCAGGAGCTTCTCGCGGACGGCTTCTGAGGGGATCGGCCAGCGCTCCGCGGTAGCCTCCTGCCAGTCGTGCAGCGGCTCGCCCAGGCGGCGCCCCTTCAGGCCGCCCGGCGAACCCGGCAAGGCATCGGGTTGCTGTTTGTAATGGTGGTCCAGCCAGGCATCCTGCCGGTCCAGGCCGAGGCCGTTGCGGCGGATTTCCATGGAGCGGATGCACTTCTGGAGGGCTTCCTTAAACGTTCGGCCCAGGCCCATCGCCTCCCCGACCGACTTCATTTGGGTGGTCAGCGTCTCATCGCATTCCGGGAATTTCTCAAAGGTCCACCGTGGAATCTTGACGGCGCAGTAGTCCAGGGTGGGCTCGAAACACACCGGCGTCTCGCGGGTAATGTCGTTGGTGATCTCGTCGAGGCAATAGCCGATAGCGAGCTTGGCCGCGATCCGGGCAATCGGAAAACCGGTGGCCTTGGAGGCCAGCGCCGACGATCGCGACACCCGCGGGTTCATTTCGATGGCCAGCATCCGGCCCGTCCCGGGGTCGACGGCGAACTGCACATTGGACCCGCCCGTCTCCACGCCGACGGCCCGCATGATCGCGATGGCCGCGTCGCGCATGGCTTGGTACTCACGATCGGTCAGTGTTTGAGCGGGGGCTACCGTGATGGAATCACCGGTATGCACGCCCATGGGGTCCATGTTCTCAATGCAGCAGACCACCACGACGTTGTCGCGGCAATCGCGCATCAACTCCATCTCGAATTCTTTCCAACCGTACAAGGATTCCTCGATGAGCACCTCGCGGTTCCGCGAGGCGTCTAGACCGCGCCGGACCAAGACCTCGAACTCGCTGGGGGTTCGGGCCAGCCCGCCGCCGGTGCCGCCGAGCGTGTAGGCGGGTCGCAGGACACAGGGGAGCCCGATCGTCTGAATGATCTCCCGCGCCTGGCCCTCGGTGTGGGCGACCCCCGAGCGCGGCACGTTCACGCCCGCCTGTGTGACCACCTCCTTGAAGGCGGTCCGGTCCTCGGCGCGCCGGATGGTCTCGGCGTCTGCCCCAATCAAGACCACGCCGTGGCGGCTGAGAATGCCGCGCTCGGTGGCCTCCATGGCGCAGTTCAATCCGGTTTGTCCGCCCAGGGTGGGCAGGATCGCGTCCACGGGAGTGCCGATGGCACGCTCGTGCTCGAGAATCTTGTCGAGGCTGGCGGGGGTCACCGGCTCCAGGTAGGTGCGATCGGCGACCTGCGGGTCGGTCATGATGGTGGCGGGGTTGCTGTTGAGCAACACCACCGCCACCCCTTCCTCACGGAGTGCCGCGCAGGCCTGCGTGCCGGAGTAGTCGAATTCGCAGGCCTGCCCGATGACAATCGGACCGGACCCGATAATCAGGACGCGCCTAATGTCCGGGCGTTTGGGCACTGGGGTTCCCTTCGAACACGGCCCGGTCACGAAGCTCCATCCCCCGCTCGACCAAGTCCTCCGAGGCGGGCGGCTGGAGCGGCTGCAGCGACTCCGTGGGGATGTGGTGGTGGTCGCGAATCTCTGCCGGGCACAGCACCTCTGCAAAGAAGTCAACAGGGAAGTGCTGGTACCAGGGCGGCCGGATGACCACGTGGGTGGACCGTGGCTCGTAGCCCTCCAGGCGATAGACCACGTCGTAATCTCCGTACCACGTGAAATCCACCGTTGCCGGAGTGCGGCCGATTTCGCGGTCGTTCAGAAACAACCGGGCTCCCGGCGGCAGGGTGGTGAAGGTCGCGGTGCGACGGACGCATCCGCCCGCTGCCACGCCCAGCAGGGTCAGTCCGATCACGGCATTCCAGCGCCTGTTCATGGCATCGCTCCTGGTTACAGCGTGACAATATCCGCTCGCATCAGGTCGGTGTTCAGGATGGCCACGGTACACCGATCGTTGACCCAGCCGCAGCACTCTCCGGGATTCAGGTACAGGGTTCCGTCCTGCCGCTCGTTGACCACCTCGTGGGTGTGACCGGTGATGACCACGTCGGCGTCGGCAAGGTCCTCGGAGCGGAGCCAGTCGATGAAGTGGTGCACCACCAGTCGGCGGCCGGCCATGGTCACCTTCAGCGGACCCTCCTTGATCTGCGGCAGGACCCGCCGCAGGCCCTCCCGCTCGCCGTCGTTGTTGCCGTAGGTCACATAAATCGGGCCGCCGTAGCGCAGCAGTCGGCGGGCGGCGAATGGGGCGACCAGATCGCCGGCGTGAATGATCGCCTGCACGGCCCGGCGCGCAAACAGATCGATCGCCCGATCAATCATCGGCAGCCGGTCGTGGGTGTCGGAGACGACGCCAATGAGCATGCCTGCAACCTGTCTGTGCGGCCGGCGGGTGTCGGCGGTGTTGCTGACGATCGCAACGCAAGCGCTGCCGAGGGCCGCCGCCTCAGGGTGGCGGAAACTGCCGGCACAACTCCAGCACTGCGCCGCGGGTCTTGCCGATAACGGCCGGGTCACCCTGGCTGCCCAAGACCTCGCTGATCCAACCGGCCAGCGCTTTCATCTCCGGTGCTTTCATGCCGCGGGTGGTCACCGCCGGCGTGCCGATGCGCAGCCCGGAAGTCTCGATCGGCTTGCGCTCGTCGAACGGGATCATGTTCTTGTTCGTGATGATGTTTGCCTGTTCCAGCCAACCTTCCGCGTCCTTGCCGGAAACCTGCGGATGCGACGGCCGCAAGTCGACGAGCATCAAGTGGTTGTCGGTGCCGCCGGAGACCATCCGCAGCCCTGCGGCCTGGAGGTGTTCGCACAGCGCCCCGGCATTGTCGAGAATCTGTTGTTGGTAGGCGCGAAACGGCGGCCGGAGGGCCTCACCAAAGGCGACGGCTTTGGCGGCGATGACATGCATCAGCGGCCCACCCTGGATCCCTGGAAACACCCGGCTGTCGATTACCTTGGCGTGTTCGGCCGTACACATGATCATGCCGCCGCGGGGACCGCGGAGGGTCTTGTGCGTGGTGGTGGTGACGAAGTCGGCCACCGGCACCGGGCTGGGATGCAGCCCCGCAGCCACCAGGCCGGCAATGTGGGCGATATCGGCCATGTGCCAGGCACCGACTTCGTGGGCAATCTCGCTAAACGCTGCGAAGTCGATGGTCCGGGGATAGGCCGAGGCACCGGTGATCAGCAGCTTGGGTCGATGAGCGCGGGCCAAGGCGCGGACCGCGTCCAGATCAAAGGTCTCGGTCGGCCGGCTGACGCCGTAGTGCACGATGGTGTACAACAGCCCGGTGATGTTGATGCGCATGCCGTGGCTGAGGTGGCCGCCGTGGGCCAGGTCCAGCGACAGGATGGTGTCCCCCGGCTGGAGACAGGCGAGATAGACCGCGGTGTTGGCCTGGCTTCCGGAATGGGGTTGGACGTTGACGTGGGCGCAGTCGAACAACTGGCGCGCCCGCTCGCGTGCCAAGTCTTCGACGGTGTCCATGTTCGCGCACCCGCCGTAGTAGCGACGACCGGGATAGCCCTCGGCGTACTTGTTGGTGAAGATAGACCCGGTGGCCTGCAACACCGCCGGCGAGACGTGATTCTCAGAGGCGATGAGTTCTACGGTGTCTTGCTGGCGGCGATGTTCGCGATCGAAGGCTGCGGCGACGGCAGGATCGACCCGGCGCAGTTCGTCGAATGATGGTCGGTTTCCCATGGGTCCTCAGTCGGTTCCGCCGGCGAGTCGGGCCTCGATGCCTGCCAGGATCTCACGTTCCAGGCGATGGTCCTGGGCGGTCGTGCTCCAGACCACCTGGCCGCCGTCCGCCCGACCTTGGGTCTCCTGCAGGGGGGTTTGGTTGGGGACGTCGTCCACCGATTCGCGCCGTGGGTAGGCCAGCTTGCTGACCATGTCGCTGCGCTGGATCTTCACTCCGCACTCGACTTGCACGCTTCCGCCGTGCGGGCGGACGCGGATTTCGGCGATGCGGCGCTGCTGTCTCGGGGAACTGATGGCCGCGCCCAGCAGCCGCGGCGGTTCAGAGTACGGTTCCTCGGTCGGTGATGAACGGATCACGCCAGCTCGCGGATTGGACTCCTCAATGTGAAAGTACTCGCGTAGGGTTGCCTCGGCGGCGGCGAATACCGCGGGCCACTCGCCCTGAACCACGCGGCTCTGGTGCTGGCGCGCGGTGCCGTCGGCGGTGCAGCTTGCTGCGGCAAGTGCAGACGGCAACACGATGATCCACACTGAAGGCATCCGCACCATGGCCACTCCCGGCCCGTTATTATCGACGGCGGGCGCAGATTATCAAGGCACGCTGCCACCGGCAACTCGGGACCGCGGTCGGGAGCGGCGCCGCGCGGCCGAATGGCGTAGGCGCGGGCGTCAGTCGCGTAATCGGACCTGATCGGGAGTGACGGTCGCAAGGTCCCCGCTCCGCAACGTCATGCCGCCTCGGGCTCAAAGATCCGAGACCCACGGCCGCTCGTGACTATAATCTGCCGGGGAATTCGGGTTGCTTGATGGGCCATCCGGCCAGTGATAGAATTCATACAGAAACTGCAAGAGCCTCATGACGATACCTGAGGTAGTGTCATGGGGCACCAGGCGGGCGGGGATGACCCGGACGCACAAGCAAGGAGAGTGTTGCATGTTCGAACGGTTCACGGATCGCGCTCGAAAGGTCATGGCTCTGGCCAATCAGGAGGCCCAGCGGTTCAACCATGAATACATCGGGACGGAGCACGTGCTTCTCGGTCTGGTCAAGGAAGGCTCCGGAGTGGGTGCGAACGTTCTGAAGAACCTGGGGGTCGATCTGCGCAAGGTTCGGCTGGAGGTCGAGAAGCTGGTCAAGAGTGGCCCTGAAATGGTCACCATGGGCAGGTTGCCCCAGACCCCGCGCGCCAAGAAGGTCATCGAATACGCCATCGAAGAGGCCCGCAATCTGAACCACAATTACGTGGGCACCGAGCATCTGTTGCTTGGCCTGCTCCGCGAGCAGGACGGCGTTGCCGCCCAAGTGCTCATGAACCTGGGACTGAAGCTGGATGAGGTGCGCGAGGAAGTCTTGAACCTGCTCGGGGCCGGCGGGGCCGACGTCGACGAGCCCGCCAGCACCGGCTCCGTCGAGAGTGGCGCTGGCCCGGCCGCCCGCAAGCCCGGGACCAAGAGCAAGACTCCGGCTCTGGATTCCTTCGGCCGGGACCTGACCGCCATGGCCCGGCAGGGCAAGCTCGATCCGGTCATCGGCCGGATGGACGAGATCGAGCGGGTCATCCAGGTGCTGTGCCGCCGCCAGAAGAACAATCCGGTGCTGCTGGGTGAGGCCGGCGTGGGCAAGACGGCCATCGTCGAGGGGCTGGCTCAGAAGATCGTCGACCACGACGTTCCCGAGCTGTTGGCCGACCGCCGCATCGTGGTTCTGGACCTGGCCATGATGGTCGCCGGCACCAAGTACCGCGGGCAGTTCGAAGAGCGCATCAAGGCGGTCATGAACGAAGTCCGGCGGGCCAAGAACATCATCCTGTTCATCGACGAACTGCACACCCTGGTGGGGGCCGGCGGTGCCGAGGGTGCCATCGACGCCTCCAACGTGCTCAAGCCGGCGCTGAGCCGCGGGGAGATCCAGTGTATCGGCGCGACCACCCTGGACGAGTACCGCAAGTACATCGAAAAAGATGCCGCCTTGGAGCGGCGCTTTCAGCAGATCATCGTGCACGAACCCTCCCTGGAGGATTCGGTGGGCATTCTCAAGGGTTTGCGTGACCGCTATGAGGCCCACCACCGCGTGCAGTTCACCGACCGGGCGCTGGAGGAGGCCGTGACGCTGTCCAGCCGGTATATCACCGGCCGGGTGCAGCCGGACAAGAGCATCGACGTCATCGACGAAGCCGGGGCCCGCGTTCGGCTGCGGAACATGACCAAGCCACCCAACCTCGCGGAGCTGGAGAAGGACGTCGAACACCTGACCATCGAGAAGGACGAGGCCGTCAAGAACGCCGACTACGAGCGGGCCGCCGAGTTGCGCGACCGGGCGGAGTCAATGAAGCGCAAGAAAGAGGCCATCGAGAGCGAATGGAAGAGCACCACCAAAGAGTTTGACGGAGTGGTCGACGAGGAGGTCATCGCCGAGGTGGTCAGCAAGATGACCGGAATCCCGCTGACCCGGCTGGAGAAGGACGAGTCCGACCGCCTGCTGCACCTGGAGACTGAACTGTCCAAGAAGATCATCAGCCAGGAAGAGGCCATCAAGGCGGTCTCGCGAAGCGTGCGCCGCTCGCGCAGCGGCCTGAAGGATCCCAATCGCCCGATGGGCTCGTTCATCTTTGTGGGACCGTCCGGCGTGGGCAAGACCTACCTGGCCAAGTGTCTGGCGGAGTTCATGTTCGGAGACTCCGAGGCCCTGGTGGTGGTCGACATGTCCGAGTATATGGAGAAGCACAACGTCAGCCGACTGGTCGGCGCGCCGCCCGGATACGTCGGCTACGAAGAGGGCGGGCAACTGACCGAAAAGATTCGCCGCCGCCCGTACGCGGTGATTCTGCTGGACGAGATCGAGAAGGCCCACCACGATGTCTTCAACATTCTGCTTCAGATCATGGAGGAGGGCCGACTCACCGACAACGTCGGCCGCAAGATCGACTTCCGCAACACCATCCTGATCATGACCAGCAACATCGGTGCCCATCGCATCACCCACGAAGAGGCTTTCGGGTTCGGGCGGCGCGATGAACTGGTGAACTACGAGAAAATGAAGCAGGTGCTCAAGAGCGAGCTGGACCAGTACTTCCGCCCCGAGTTTCTCAATCGCGTCGACGAGGTGGTGGTCTTCCACAAGCTGGTCCACAAGGATCTGGTCCGCGTCGTCGAGTTGGAGACCGAAAAGGTCATCCGGCGGATGCGCGACAAGGGCCTGGCTCTCGAACTCGCCCAGGACGCCAAGGACTTCCTGGTGGAGAAGGGTACCGATGAGAAATTCGGCGCCCGTCCGCTGCGGCGGGCCATCGAGCAGCACGTCGAAGACCACCTGTCCGAGGAATTGCTCCGCGGCAGCTACGTGGGCAAGGATCGCATCGTGGTCTCGACCCGGGAAGGCGACGGCGGCACGCGCGAGTTGTTCTTCGAAGCGTTCACCAGCGATGGCGAGACCGAGGCGGTCGGATCGGGCGGCAACGAGGGGCTGGCCGACGCCACCTGACCGGGCCTGCAGATCTCGAATCACACAGGACCCGCGGCTGCAAGGCCGCGGGTTTCTTCATGGACCGGACCACAGGAACACCGCGGCGGCCGCCAGCAGTACGGTGGTCGCACATAGCGCCCGGGACGCCAGCGGAAACCGGTAGAAGTACAACCGCCGCAAATGAAGCAGATAGAGCAGTTGCTGGCGGAGGGTCAGTTTGCTCTTGCCGGCGTGACGATCGGCGAAGACGATGGGCACCTCGCCCAAGCGGCGGCAGTCGCATTTGATCAGCAACTCCAGCCCGATCTTATAGCCCAGCGGGTTGAGGCGGCCTGCGGCCTGCTGCCAGCGATCGCGCCGCAGGCAGAAGAAACCGGCCATCGGGTCGGTTGCGGGGCTGAGCGGGCGGGCTAGGGCCGTGGCGATCCAACTGTTCAGCTTGCGGTACCACGGCCAGTCGTGGGTCCGGCCGCCGGACGCGTAGCGCGAGCCGAACACGAAGTCGGCCTGGTTGGTGCGCACCTGCTCATACAGCTCCGGAATGCACTCCGGAGGATGGGACAGGTCGGCATCCATGACCAAGAGCACGCTGCCGCGGCTGTCCTCGAAGCCGCGGAGCACGGCCGTGCTCAAGCCGCGCTGGTTCGTGCGCACGATCATCCGCACCGGGTAGGTGCGGCCCAGGCGCTCGACCAGCTCTTGGCTGCCGTCTGCAGAGTTGTCGTCCACTAGGATCAGTTCAGCAGCGAGGTCCGCCGCGACCGTCGCCTGGAAGATCCGCTCGGTCAGGACGAGGATGTTGTCGGCCTCGCGGAAGGTCGGCACGACGATCGAGAGATCCGGCGCGGGTCCGTGCATGCGGCGATTGTAGGCGATTCCGCACCGGGGGCAACCACGCGCTGCCGCCGATTGACATCATCCAACCCCGCCGTTACAAAAACCAGGGACATCAACCAGTTTGGCCAACCGCATGTGCAAGAGGTGCCGCGCGAATGCCCCTGTTTACGGAGATGGGTCGTTGGGAGCGCCAAGCGATCAGCGACTTCGGCAGGTTCTGGCTTTTCGTCGGGCAGGCGCTGCACTGGATGGTCAGCGGCGGGCCGACGCGGCGAAACTGGCGGCTGCTGGTGCCCCAACTGTACGAAGTCGGCAACCGCTCGGTCCCGGTCATCCTGATCACCGGGTTGTTTGTCGGGCTGGTGCTCGCGGTGCAATCCTACGGGCAGTTGGAATCCATCGGATTGCAGGAGCGTCTGGGCGTGCTGGTCAACCTGTCGGTGGTCAAGGAACTGGGGCCGGTCCTCGCCGGCGTCATGCTGGCCGGGAGGGTGGGCGGTGCCCTGGTCGCCGAGTTGGGCACCATGCGGGTGACCGAGCAGATCGACGCCCTGCGCTGCATGGGGACCGACCCGATCCGATACCTGGTCGTGCCGCGGGTGTTGGCCTGCGTGCTGTTGACGCCGGTCCTGACCGTGTACTGCGACGCCATGGGGGCCCTCGGCGGCTGGCTGATCGCGGTGCCGTTTTATGGCGTGGGTTCCGAGCCCTATTGGTATTTCACCGCCGAGGCCGTGGTCAGTTGGGACATGCTCACCGGATTCATCAAGAGCGTGGCCTTCGGTGCAATCATCGCCATGATCGCCTGTTATAAAGGATTTCATTGCGGCGCCGGCGCCGAGGGCGTGGGGCGGGCCTGTACCCAGGCGTTTGTGGCCAGCTTCATTGCCATCCTGTTCATCGACTTCTTCCTGGGCGTGCTGCTGCAGGGGATTTCCCAGGCGATCTGGGGGTTCCAGCCGTTGTTGTAACCGGATGGTCACCACTGCACACAACCTTCCGCCGATCATCGAGTTCCGCAAGGTCAGCAAGCGGTTTGGCGATCTGGTGGTCCTGGATGCCGTGGACCTGGCCATCCGGCCCGGCCAGACCACGGTGATTATCGGGGAATCGGGCATCGGCAAGAGCGTCACCCTGAAACATACCCTCGGTCTGTTGCGGCCGGATTCCGGCGAAGTGTTGTTCGAAGGCCGGCGGATCGACAACCTCTCGGAGCGGGACCTGGCTCCCGTGCGGCGCAACTTCGGGTTTCTGTTCCAGATGGGGGCCTTGTTCGACTCCATGAGCGCCGGCGAGAATGTGGGTTTTCCGCTGGTCGAGAACGGCCGCTTCTCGGACCCCGAGATCGAGCGGCTGGTCGCCGAGAAGTTGCACATGGTCGGGCTGAACGGGCTGGAGCACAAGCGGCCTGCCGAGCTGTCCGGCGGGCAGCGCAAACGGGTGGCCCTGGCCCGGGCGATCGCCCTAAACCCCAAAGTGATTCTGTACGATGAACCCACCACCGGGCTGGATCCGCTGCGCGCCGACGACATCAACCTGCTGATCAACAAGCTGAAGCAGGAGCTGGCAATCACCGGGCTGGTGGTCACCCACGACATGAGGAGCGCTTTCCGCGTCGGCGATCGCATCCTGATGCTCCACGGCGGGGGCTTCAGAATCGACGGCACGCCGCAACAGATTCTGGAGTCCGGCGACGCCGTCGTGAGACGCTTTGTCGACGGGCGGTCCGCCGACGAGGCACTACACCGTTCAGCGAGCGGAGCAGCATCATGAACCGCGACTATCGGGTGGGCATGTTCACCTTTCTCGGTATTGTCATCCTGTGCGTGCTGATCCTGTGGTACGGCGAAGAGCCGTCCTGGTTCCTGTCGACGCGCTACGAACTGGCGGTGGTGGTTGACAACCCCAGCGGAATCGGCGTGGGCACGCCGGCATTCATGCAGGGCGTGCAGGTCGGGCGCGTTGAGGATATTCGCTTTCTGGATCCCAGCGTGCCCAGCAAGGGGGCCGCCGTGATCATCGGCGTTGGCGAAGCGTTCGACATCCCGCAGGGGTCTATGGCCGCCATTCATCCGGCATTCGCGTTCGACAAGGGCGCCATTCACATTCATCCGCCGCTGAGGCCCACCGAGGCGCTGCCGCGGGGTCGGGCCCAGATTCCCGGGGAAATGAAAGGGGCCCTCGACAGTGTGGTTCCGGAGGAGTTCGTCGCCACGCTGGTCGCAGCCGTCGACCAGATCGGAGAGATGGTCGTCGCCATCAAGAATCTGGCCAACGAAGTCACCACCGTGTCCACCGACGTGCACGAGCTGCTGCGGGCTCGGACCCTCGCCGAAGTGGACGGATCGGCGGGGGCGGTTCAGGCGAATGTCTACACCACGGTATTGCGGCTGGACAGCACGCTCAAGTCGATCAACGAGTTGCTCGCCAAAGGGGGGGAACTCGACAGCGCCGTCGCGAACATCGATGAATCGACCCGCCACCTGGCAGAATGGTCCGGCAACCTGGATCAACAAACCGACCGACTGGTGTCCCGGACCGATGAGACCCTCAGCACGATCCAGCGCCGCAGCGACGAGGTCTCCGGGGAACTGCTCGAGGTCCTGGGGCGGGCCTCGAGACTGCTTGATCAGGCCCACGGCTCACTCGCAGCGATCAACCAGGGCACCGGTACCCTGGGCAAGCTATTGTATGATCCCAAGCTCTATGAAGAGGTGCTGTTAACCGTCGATCGTCTGGGATTGCTGGTCAACGACCTTCGAGAACTGAAGGTCTGGTTTGAAGAGCAATCGATTCTGAAGGGTCTGTAAGCGGTCCGGGTCGATCAGGGCAGCAGGTCGGGCAGGGCCCGCTTGAGGATCTTGCCGGTGGGCCCGCGCGGGAGGGACTCGCAGATCAGCACCTGCCGCGGCACCTTCATGCTGGCCAGGTGCTCGCGGCAGAAGTGGCGCAGCTCCGTCTCCCGGGCCGCGGCCCCTTCCTTCAAGATGACGAAGGCGACGGCCACCTCGCCGCGACCCGCATCGGGCACGCCGATGACGGAGCCCTCCTGAACCGCTGGATGTTGGGTCAAAACTGCTTCGATCTCGCCCGGAAAGACGTTCTCGCCGCCGATGATCATCATTTCCTTGAGCCGTCCGGTGATTGACAGGAAGCCGTCGGCATCCAGTCGTCCCTGATCGCCGGTGTGGAACCAGCCGTCAGCGTCAAGGACCGCGGCGGTTTCCTGTGGCCGACCAAAGTAGCCCTTCATGACGCCGGGGCCGCGGACCAGAATCTCGCCATCGTGATCGCGATCGAGAATCTGCCCCGCGGGATTGACGATCCGCACCTGGCAGTTCGGAATCGTCCGCCCGACGGTCCCGGGGCGGCACTGCCAGGGCAGGTTCAGCGACACCACCGGCGAGGTCTCGGTCAGGCCGTAGCCCTCATCGAGCTGCACCCCGAACTCCTCGCGGTAGGCCCGGGCCACCTCGGCCGGCAGTGGCTCGCCACCGCTGATGGCCAGGTACATCGACGCAAAGTGCTCCGCGGCGGCCCGCTTGACCCGTTGCATCGCCGCATACATGCTGGGAATGGCCAGGAAGATCGACACCCGCCGATCGGCAATGGCCTTCACCGCGGCTGCCGGGTTGAACCGCGGCAGATAGTGCACGCTCATGCCCTGCCAGATGGGCAGTAGCGTGGTGCCGGTCAGCCCGAAGATGTGAAACGGCGGCAAGACTGACAGCACGGTGTGATCCTGCTGGATGTCGGCGAACGCGATGCAGTCGCGGCAATTGGACATCAGGTTGCCGTAGGTCAGCTCCACGCCCTTGGGCTCCCCGGCGGTCCCCGAGGTGTACAGAATCACGGCGGTCTGGGCCTCGGCGGCCGTCGGCAGCGGCGGGACCGATTGGAACTTCGAGAGCAAAAACCGGCGTTTCAGACCGGCCTGCTCCAAGTAGAGGGTCTTCAGACCCAGGGTGCCGGCCAACTCCGCGAAGTGTTTCACGGTGATGACCAGATCCAGACCGGCATTGGCGGCAACCCGCCGCAATTCGGCCGGCTGCAACAGGAAATTGAGCGGAATCGCAATACGACCGGCCCACAGGCAACCGAACAGCGTCCCGGCAAACGCGGCGCAGCCGGGCAGCAGGATCCCGATGCGCGGGCAATCGCTCTCCTTGACGATCAGCGCTCGCATTACCCGCGCAAAGGTTGTAAGCTGCCCGTAATTCAGGGCCCGGCCGGCATCGGACACCGCCGCTGCGTTGGGCTGGGTTTCGGCAAAGTGGCATAACCGTTGAAGGATCATCTGGGGGCATCGTAAGGGCTCATGCGATCTTTGCAACAGGGACTCCCGGCGGCCTGCCGCAGCGGTCACGGCCTGGTGCTGGCGGCGATGGTTTCGCTGGGGCCCGCGGGGTGTGCCACGCTGCCGGCCGACGCCGTCCACCGCATCCAGAAAGCCAGCGAGCACTACAGCGCCCAGAAGTACACGGACGCCGAACGGCTGTTGAACGTGGTGATCAGCAACCACCCGCGGACCGAGGGCGTCGGTGACGCCTACTATCTGCGGGCCATGTGCCGCTACCAGCAGAAGCAGGACGAGCAGGCCAAGGACGACCTGCAATTGGCCTTGCAGACCACCCAGCGAACCGAGGTGCTGTGCAAGAGTCACGCCCAACTGGGCCACCTCGAGTATCAGCGCGAACACTACGATGCCGCCGCCCGCCACTACGGGTCGGCCCTGCCGCACTATCCGGATGGACCCAGCAAGGGCGAAGTTTATTACCGTTATGCCGACAGCCTGCAGAAGATCGGCCAATGGTCCCAGGCCCGCGAAACGCTTCCGAAAGTGTGGCACTTGTTTCCGTCGAGTCCGCTGGCCGGATACGCCCGCCTGAAGTTTCGTTGGCCGCACGAGTACCTGGCGATTCAATGCGGTGTCTTCGATCGCTCGGAGCTGGCCTTGATGCTGCGCGACCGCCTTCTGGATCGGGCGCTGCCGGCGACCATCGAGGTGGACAGCCAGAGCCGGCGGGCCCGCCATGTGGTCTATGTCGGTCAATATCGCAACTATCGGAGCGCACTCGCCGATCTGCCGCGCGTTCAGCAGGTGGCTCCGGATGCTTACATCGTGCCGTAGGTCAACCGCGGCGCGCCATTGCATGCCAAACGGTTTTGCTCGACTCTTCCGGCCGGCGCCCTTTAGTGACTCGCTGAAGATCTACCTGTCGGCGAACGCCATCCTGCGGGCTGCCGGCATCGGCCGCGGGATCCTGCTCACCTGGCTGATGGTCAATCAAACCGAGTTCGGGCTCTACCAGGAAGGTCTGTTGCTGATCAACGTCCTGTTTCCGTTGCTCAGTTGGGGATCCTACGAAGGCATCGCCCGCTTCGTACCCGAGTTCGAAGCCCGGCGGCAATTGTGGGCCTTTCTGAAGAAAACGCTGCCGTTGTGGGCCCTGCTGGGCGCGCTCTCCTGTGCCGCAGTGTGGGCGTTCGCCGAACCCCTGGTCCGGTTGTCGGCGAAGGCCTCGACCGACCCCGTGCGGCAGATACGGGTGCTGCGGCTGGTTGTGGTCTGCGTGATGAGCCTGATGATGTACCACGGGGCCCTGGCCGTGCTCCGCGGCCGGCGGATGTTCCCGGCCATCGGAATGATGGAAATGGCCACCGGCGTGGTCTTCAGCATCCTGGCGATTGGGGCCGCGCTCGTGGGTCACGGCACCGCCGATGTCATCCTGGGAATTTATGCCGTCGCCAACGCCGCCGGTGCCGGACTCTTCGGTGCCCAGGCCCTGTGGGTGGCTCGGCAGGCGCCGCAGCAGCCGTCGCTGCCGGCCAGCGCCGAGTTTCGCAAGCAAGCCCGATTTGCGGTGTGGGCCGGCGGATCGGCGTTCTTCTGGCAGGTGCTGTTCTGTTTCCCGGCCCTGCAACTCAGCCGGGTGTGCGGCGAAGACGTCCTGGCCACCTTCCGGGCCATGACCATCATTACCCAGTTGGGCTACCTGATCCCCGCGGCCATCAGCATGGTGGTGGTCAGCGCCGTGACTGTGACCTGGGAGCGCTCGGGGCGGGCGGCGTCCACCGCGCAACTGAATGTGGCAACCAAGGCCACCATGGCGGCGGCGCTGGTCGGGTGTCTCGGAATCTGCGCCTTGCGCGGCGTCCTGGTGCTTGCCTTTCGTGAGCAATATCGGGCCGGCGGGTCGGTGGTGCCCCTGCTGCTGATCTTCTACCTGGCGGCCGGGGCCCTAACCCTGTGCACGGTGCGGTTCACATTGCTTAAGGAGAGCCGCCTGACCTTCGTCTGCTGGTCGGCCGGATGCGTGGCCGCGGTGTTCAGCAGCCTGCTGTTCATTCGCAGGCAGGATCCGGCCGGAGCCCTGGTCATGACCGCTGTGGCCGGGGTGTGCGGTGTGACCGTCGCCCTGCTGTTGGCCCTGCTGCACCTGCAGCGCCGCCGGTTGTTGCCTGATCGGGGGACCCTGCTCCTGATTGCCGGCGTGGTCCTGCTGATCGCCGAGGTCCCCGTTCTGATCGCGGCGGCGGTGGCAATCGTCTTGCTGAGCGTATCCACCGAGTGGATCTTCACCCACCAGGAACGTCACCAACTCCATGACCTGGGGCGCCGGCTGCTGAGCGGAAGCCAGCCGGCGACGTGACCCCGCCAACCGGACGGGACGACCCCCGGGAACGTCCGAGAACGTCGCCGCTCGTCGACCACCTCTGGGGGGCCGGGCGCGGCCCTGCCAAGGTCCGGTCCGCCCGTAAGTAACCGCCGCCAGACCACAGACCGATACTGAGGTCGTGGTGTGCCTGTCATGGGCCATCAACGAACCGTTGTGTGAGGCCAGCAATGAATCCCCCGCGCCACCAGCAGGAACTCCGAAAGCAACAGTACACGGCCGCAATGGGCTTGTTCGAGGCGCGGGACCACGCCGGCGCCGCGGCGGCGTTTGCCGCGATCGGGGACGGCAGCGACCTGTTGGCCCAAGTCAGTCGCTACTACGCAGGCGAGTGTTATCTGCGGGTGGGGCTGGAGCGGATGCGCAGCAGTCAGTTTGCCGAGGCGGCCAATTGCTTCATCCGTGCCGAACAGCACAACCCCCAGCACAGCGGCCTGCCGCGCTACCTGGCCTGTTGCTTCGCCCAGTTGGGCCGCTTCGACCAGGCAGCCCGCCACAGCGATCGGGAGGTCAGCCACGGCTCGAATCCCTGTGCCGCGCGGATGCGGCTGGTGCTCAGTCTGTGGTGCGACGGCCAGCAGCTCGCGGCGCTACAGGCGCTGAGGGATGCCCTGAGCGTCGATCCACAGCAGGTAGAATTCCACTACCAACTGGGCGTTCTGCTGGGGGCGCGCGAAGAATATGCCGAAGCCGTTGTCGCCCTCGAGCAGGCCGTCATCCTGCAGCCCGATCACGCCGAGTCCCTCATGCACCTGGGCCTATGCTACGGCGCCAGAGGCCGGCCGCTGCAGGCCGTCGAGGCCCTCTCCGCGGCCCAGAGACTCAGGCCACGCGACCCACAGATCGCCCGGCTCCTGGCCCAGGCCGCTGCCGCTTTGGGCACCCTGCCGACGGCGGGCGACCTGGTGCAGTTGCCGCTGGCCATGCCGGCCATCGATGTGCAGGACATCGAAGAGCTGACCCGCATGATCCGCAACGAACCGGAAGTCGCCGAGGCGTTTGCCGGGCTGCCCGATGTCAACGATCGTGACAACATCTTCCAATTGTTGGCGGCGGTGCTGGATCGTGCGATCCTCGCCGAACCGCAGCGCGCTGAACTGCACTATCACCAGGCCCAGATGTTCGACCGCCTGGGTCGGCAGGACCTGGCCATCGCCTCCTGCGAGCGGGCCGTCGAGATCGCCCCCAAGCTGGTCCAGGGCTTGATCACCCTGGGCAAACTGTACCTGCGGACCAACCGCCGGTTGGATGCCCAGGCCCGCTTTCAACAGGTCTTGCAGATGGGCTACGACTACGCAGACGTGCACTATCTTCTGGGTTGCATCTACCGCGATGAAGGCCACAAACAACAGGCGCGCGAGTCCTATCGCAAGGCTTTGCAGATCAACGCCGGTTATCGAGCGGCCCGCGAAGCGTTGGCGTCGTTGGCGGCTTAGTCAACCGGGGGAGCGTCATGTCGTACTTGTTGGAAATTCTGGGACGCGGACTGGTCAGCAGCCTGCGGGCCGCCCTGCGGCCCAAGTTGCCGGATGTGGCGCATGCGGACGTCGCGGCCCTGCGGCGTCGGGTCCAGGTCGCCCCGCGGGATGATGATGCCGCGGTGCTGCTGGGCACCTGGCTGCTCTGGGAAGAAGAGTTCCTAAAGGCGGGTGCGTGTTTTCGAGCGGTACTCGACCACGATGATGAATGCCTGCCGGCCATTCTGGGGCTGGCCTGTGTGCACGACGAAATGGGTCGGGTCGGCCAGGCATTGGACCTGCTGAACCAGGCCCGGACCATCGACATCATGGATCCGGTCATCCTGTTCTGCGTGGGCTTCTGCTGCGAGAAGCTGGAGCGCGAGGACGAGGCCATTCACGCCTACCGGGCATCCCTGCGGGCCTGCGAAGATTTGCGCAACAGCCACGAGCGGCTGGCGGCGGTTTTCCTCAAACGCGGTGACCATCAACTGGCCTTGGAGCACTACGAGCAACTGGTCGCGCTGGAGCCCGATCGCATGGCCGATCGCCTGGCCCTCGGCAATCTGTACCTGGAGGTCGGCCGGCCCGATCCGGCGATTCGCCAGTACGAAACCGCCCTGGCCCTCGATCCCGACAACTGGGAGTTGCAGGACGATCTGGTGGGGGCCTACCACAAGGCCGGGCTGCTCCGCGAGGCCATCGAGATGTTGCACCAGTTGATTCGCCATCAGCCGGAGCTGGCGGACAATCATCTGCGCTTGGGCGATCTGTACGCCCAGGCCGGCGACGACGTGTCCGCCAGCGGTGAGTATCGCCGGGCCCTGGATCTCCACCCGGAGTACCTCGAGGCCATGGTCAAGATGGGCACGGCGCAGCTTCGGCTGGGCGAACCGCTGGAGGCCGCCCGATTGTTCAACCAGGCCGTCGAGGTCAACGATCGCCTGCTCACCGCCTGTGTCGGGCTGGGCGTCGCCCAGTTGAAGGCCGGCCTGGAAGCCGAGGGTCTGAGCAGTTTCGAACTGGCCTCCAAGATCGAGCCCAATTCAACCATGCTGTTCAGCGAAAGCGCCCGCATGCAGCTCAAGGCGGCCATCGGTGACCAGTTGCAGAAGTACCTGGGTGCGGATCCCGCGCCCGAAGCGCTGTCCGGCAAGAGCGAACTGGCCCAGGCGTTGATCGAGAAGCAGATCGAGCGGCATCGTCAGGCCATCTGCGAAAAGCCGGACCATGCCGATCTGCACTACCGCCTGGGGCTGCTGCTGAAGAACCACGGCAGTCTCTCCGAGGCCATCGCTGCCTTTCGCAATGCCGTACGAATCAACCCGGTCTACGAGAAGGCGCTGGTCAAGCTGGGTCTGGCCCTACGCGAGGACGACCACGTCGATGAGGCCGTCACGGTGCTGACCAGCGCCCTGGCACTCAACCCGGATGCGGCTCAGTTGCATTACCAACTGGGCCTGATCTTCGCCGAGAAACATCTTTTTGAACTGGCCGTCGAGCACTTCGAAAAGGCCAGCAGCAGTATGCCCGACCAGCCCGACCTGCAGGCCAATCTGGCCCTGGCACTCCAGAACGCCGGACTGCTGGACCGCGCCGAGGTCGCCTGGCGCACCACCATGGGCCTGGAGACCGCGGTGCTTCCCAACGTGAAGCTGAGCTGAGCCGCCGCCGACCTCAACTACAGCCGGCTCGTTGACCGGCGGAAAGCGCGCCTATTCACAGGATCCCCACGCCCCGAGGAGCTGAGCGAGGTCGGCCGGCCCGACGGTGTCATCGTTGTCCAGGTCCGCCGGGTGACCGGGGTTGGCCCCCCAGGCGCCCAGTTGCAGCGCCAGGTCCGCCGCATCCACACTGCCGCTACGGTCCAGGTCCGGCCCGCAACACTGCACCGGGGGCGGCGGGTTCCGGCGATCGCTCCAGGCCGCCACAAAAAGGCCGGCGTCCGCGCAGTCCACATCCGCATCCCCGTCCAGGTCCGCCCACACGCACCCCGGCCAGCTTCCAGCCGCGGACGTTGCACACTCCTCAAAGTAGAAGACGTCGCCGGAATCCACCTCGCCGTCGCTGTTGAAATCACCGGATCCAGCAAGCGGAATGTCTCCGAACCGCACGTAATGCCACTGC
>CAZUGO010000089.1:0-58912 GCA_964619935.1 uncultured Planctomycetales bacterium
CGCGGCGGATTTGACCGCCGCCAGGCCCGAGTCCCGGGGGCCCCGCCCCCCCGGGGGCGCCGCCCCCGGTGGGGGGGCGGCGCGCCGGGCCGACCGTCCGGTGGTCTGGGCACTGGGCGCCCATGTCATCAAGGTCGGCTGCAGCCCGGTGGTCATTGACCTGATCGAACGCGGCCTGGTCACCGCCATCTCCATGAACGGTGCCACCGCCATTCATGACGTCGAGGTGGCCACGCTCGGTGCCACCAGCGAGGAAGTGGCCGACACCCTTGGCGACGGCTCCTTCGGCATGGTCCAGGAAACACCCGCAGTCATGGCCGAAGCCTGCAAGATCGCCACCGCCCAGCGCAGCGGCCTGGGCGCGGCTTTGGGGTTGCTGTTGACCCAACTGGAAGCCGACCACTCCGAGTACAGCATCCTGGTCGCCGCCCATCGCGCCGGCATCCCCGCGACGGTCCACGTCGCCATTGGGACCGACACCGTGCACATGCACGCCAACGCCAACGGAGCCCAAATCGGTCAGGCCAGCCTGCTTGACTTCCGGCTGATTTGTGACGTGGTCCGCGATCTGGCGCCGCCTCGCACCGGTGAACCGGCCGGGATGTGGTGCAACATCGGCTCGGCGGTGCTGCTGCCGGAGGTGTTCTTGAAAGCGGTTGCCGTCGCCCGCAACCTGGGGGCTGACCTCGACGGTCTGTACACGCTGAACCTGGACATGCAGCGGCACTATCGGCCGTCGCAGAACGTCACCGGGCGGCCGGTCCGGGCGGGACACGGCCTGAACCTCATTGGACAGCACGAGGTCATGTTGCCGCTGCTTCGCCAGGCCCTCATCGAACGGTACTGCAGCCCGGTGACCTCCTGAGGCAGGGGACCATGAAACATGAACCAAGCAGCAGTGTTTCTGGATCGCGACAACACCATCATTGAGGATCCCGGCTATCTGGCCGATGCCAGCGAGGTCCGGCTGATTCCGGGGGCCGCGGAGGCCATCCGCAAGTGCAAGGCTGCCGGCTACAAGGTGGTGGTGGTCACCAACCAGTCGGGCATTGCCCGCGGGCTGATCAGTGAGGCCCAACTCCTCGAAATTCACGACCAACTCGAAGCCCTGCTGCACCACGAGAACACTGCGGTCGACGGCATTTACTTCTGCCCTTTTTTGGACGGCCCTGAGGCCATCGTGGCCAGATACCGTCAGGACAGCATCCTCCGCAAACCCAAGCCGGGGATGCTGCTCCAGGCGGCCGATGAGCTGGGCCTGGACTTGAACCGCAGTTGGATGATCGGCGACTCGCCCTCCGACGTCCAAGCCGGGCTGACCGCCGGATGCCGAACGGTGTTCCTCAGTGCCGACGCTGAGCCGCCCGACGACCTGGAAGCCGACTTCGTGGTCGCCGGCTTGTGCGAAGCGGTCGACGTCATCGTCAACGGATCGGGTGACCCGGTCACCGCCGCTTCGCCCCGGGCGGAACTGCCTGCCGCCGAACCCCAGGACGATCAACCGCAAGTCGAACCCGAATGTGAACCCGGCGGCGCGCCCGAGGCAGAATCCGAACCCGATGATGAACCGGACGCCGCGCCCGAACCGGAGGCCGAAGCCCGACCCGACCTGCTGCTGCCGGACCGCTCCGAACTCGCTCCGCCGGACCCCACGCTCGACGTGCTCAAGGAGATCCGCAGCCTGCTGTTGCAGCAGCGCCGTGTGCGCCTGCAACGAGACTTCTCGCTGGCTCGGCTGGGAGCCACTTTGTTCCAGTTTGTGGCCCTGGCGGTACTGCTTTGGGGACTGGCTGCTTTCGTCGGGGGAGGCGACGGTGCGGCCCAGGCGGTGCTCTTGCGCTTCGCCCTGGCGGCCGTCGTCCAGTTGATGGCCCTGACCCTGTTTGTTATCGATCGATCCGAATAGCTGCTACAATGTCCTGCGGCAAACCCGCGCAGGGCGGGTCGACCCCCCCACTCAGGAACCCCAGGAACGCTGTACCCTGATGGCATCGTCCGACACAGCGCCAGTTCCGGATTGCTCCAATCTGCTCATCGTCCTGCCCAACTGGGTCGGCGATGTGGTGATGGCTACGCCCAGCCTGCGGGCGATTCGCCGGCAAGTTCGCGGCCAGATCACGTACCTGATGCGGCCGTATGTCCAGGATGTCGTGCACGGCCTGCCCTGGATGGATCACGCCGAGTTCTGGCCCGAATCGGCTGGGCGCAAACGCGCCGGCTTCCTGCCGCTGGCCCGGCGGCTGCGCGCCCGGCGCTTTTCGGCGGTCCTGCTACTCACCAACTCCTTTCGCAGTGCCGTGTTGGCCTGGACCACCGCCGCCCGGCGCCGCATCGGTTACGCCCGCGACTATCGCTCGTTTCTGCTGACTGACCCCTTGCGACCGCGGCGCCGTGAGGGCCGCTTCAAGATTGAATCGATGCTGACCTATTATGGTCGGCTGGCCCAGCACCTGGGCTGCGGCGATGTCGGCGGACGGCTAGAGTTGGCGACCGACCCGGACAGCGACGCCGCCGTCGACCGCTGGTGGTCGGAACTGGGCGTCAAAGCCGGGCAGCCGCTGATTGTGCTCAACCCAGGCGGCTCCTTCGGCGCCTCCAAGCTGTACCCGGCGGAGCGGTTTGCCGAGGTCGGAGAGGCCCTGGCCCGCGACATTGGGGCCCGCATCTTGGTCACCGGCGGACCCCAGGAAGTCGGCATCGTCGAAGCGGTGGTCCGCGGCATCAGCAATGCCGCCGCCCTGCTGCCGCCGCGCCTGAACCTCCGTCTGCTGAAATCGATCATCCGCCGCAGCCGGTTGCTGGTAACCAATGACACCGGCCCGCGTCATTTTGCGATTGCCTTCGACGTGCCGGTGGTGACCATTTTCGGCCCGACCCATCCGGCGTGGACCGAGAGCCACTATCGCGATGAACGCAAGGTCCAGATCCCGGTGAACTGTGGGCCCTGCCAGAAACCGGTCTGTCCACTGGATCACCGCTGCATGACCGGGATCGCGCCTGCCGCGGTCGTCGCCCAGGCCATGGCCCTGCTGGCAGGCCGAAATTAGGTGTCCACTTGAGCGGACGGGCGAGGTCATCCCCAGGAGGTGGACCCGGCGTTGAGAGTAACCAGAGTTCGATGGCAACCGGATCAGCCCTGCCCGCATACAGACCCAGACTCCATGAGCCCCACGCGTCGCATCAACGGCCCGCACCAACGCATCGGTGATTTGTGGGTCCACCCCGACTATGCCGCGGCGCTGCGGCGCGGCGGACTGTGTGACTTCGACGCTTTGCTGACCGCACCAGGTGATCACCGCCTACACAAGCAAGGTCTGGCTGCCTGGCGGCAGCGCCTGGTGCTGACCCTCGACACGCCGGGCGGGCCGCAGCGGCTGTTCCTGAAGCGCTACCATTGCCCGCCCCTGCACCGCCAGTTCGAGCGCCTGTGGACTCGGGCATCCAGTACCGCCGAGATTGAAGGATCCTGGCTGCAGCGGGTCGCCGACTTGGGCATCCGGGTGCCGCCACTGGTGGCCTACGGCAGCCGCCGCCAGGGAGCGGTCGAGACCGACAGCCTGCTGCTGACCGCTGAAGTGCCCGGGCAGTCGCTGGAACAATGGCTGCCTCAGGCCGTCGAGCGCCGAGCACTGCACCGCGAGGCCAAAGAAAGAATCGCACGCCAACTCGCGTCGCTGGTCGCCCGGCTGCACAGCGCCGGGCTGTACCACCGCGACTTGTACGTGTCCCACATTTTCGTTCACCCGCTAGCCGACGGAGATCCGGAACTCTATCTGATCGACCTGCAGCGAGTTCGGCAGGCCCGCTGGCGACAACGGCGCTGGCGGATCAAAGACCTCGCGGCACTGCACTATTCCACGCCGGCCACCGCCGCCACCGCGGCAGACCGGATCCGCTGGATGAAGCGCTATCTGGGCACCTGGCGCTTAACCCGCCCGCATAAGGCACTGATCCGCGCGGTGGGCCGCAAGGCCGCCCGGATCGCCCGGCACAGCCGGAAACATGGATTGGGGTAGGGCCGTGAGGATCGCGATCGTCGCCGAAAGTGTGCTCCCCGAACAAGGCGGTGCGGAAACCTCCACCCTGCAATTCGTGCGGCACCTGCTGCACCGCGGGCTGATGGTTGACCTGTACACCCGATCGCTCCTGCCGGATGAGCCCGGCTTGCAGGTGCACTCCGTCGACACCGCCAATGCCACCCACGGGACCCGCACCCTGCGGTTTGTCCGCGCCGCCGACCGCATGCTGGGCAGCCGTGCCGCCGACGTGATTCACGCCATCACGCCGTGCCGCCGGGCTCAGGTCTATCAACCTCGCGGTGGCACCATTCCCGAGACGATCGCCCGCAGTCTCGCGCTGCGGCAAACGCCGGCAGGCCGCCTGCTGAAGGCCCTGACCAACCGGCTGAATCTCAAGCAGTGGCGGATGCTGGCCATGGAGCGGGCGCTACTCCACCGCCAGCCGCCGCCGACGGTGGTGGCGATCTCGCAATACGTAGCCCGCCAGTTTCAGGAGCACTATGGGCTGGACGCGGCCGGCATCCGCGTGGTGTTCAACGGGGTCGACCATCAACCGCCGGACCCGGAAACCCACCGCCGCGAACGCAGCGCGTGCCGCCGGCTGTACGCCGTCGAGGACTCCGGGGTGCTGGCCCTGCTGGTGGCCCACAACTTCCGGCTCAAAGGGGTCGCTTCCTGGATCCGCGCCATGGCGATCTTGCGGCAGCGGCTCGGTGCACGCATCCGCTCGGTGATCGTCGGCAAAGGCAACCCCCTGCCCTACCGCAAGACGCTCGCCGCGCTGGGGCTGCAAGACCAGGTGCTCTTCGCCGGACCCACCCGGCACACCCAGTTGTTCTATCACGGTGCCGACCTGCTGGTGCATCCCACCTACTACGACCCCTGCAGCCGGGTGGTCCTGGAAGCCATGTTGCACGGCGTGCCTTGCGTCACCACGCGATTCAACGGCGCTGCGGAGATCATCGAGCACGGCCGTACCGGGATGGTCATCGACCACCCAGGCGACGCGGTCGCACTGGCCGAAGCCTGCCTGCGAGTAATCCACGGCCAGTTTGCCGGCGCCCTGCACCAGACTCTGCCACGGCTCCGCACCCAACTGAGCATGCAACACCACGCCGACCAACTCATCGATATCTACCGCCACCTGGCGACGCACCCCGCACCACCGGAGGGTGCAAGAGGTCGCCCTTGAAGACGCCACTGATGTCGCTGGCCGTGGTCGGTTGCTATCTTCTCGGCAGCGTGCCGTTTGGCTTGCTGGTGTCCCGCGGAATGGGCATTGACATCCGCGAGCATGGCAGCCGCAACATCGGCGCCACCAACGTCGGCCGCGTGCTTGGCTTCAAGTGGGGTGCTGTGGTTCTGGGGTTGGATCTGGCGAAGGGGCTCTTACCGACGGCCGCCGTCGGTGCGTGGGTCACACGGTCGAGCGCCGTCCTGGGGGCCGCCGAGTACGGCTGGTGGCTGCTGGCGGCAACCGCCTGCATCCTCGGCCACATCTATCCGGTGTACCTGGGTTTTCGCGGCGGCAAGGGTGTTGCGACCACCCTGGGAGCCAGCCTCGCGGTCTACCCGGACCTGACCCTGGCGATGGCGGTGTGCCTGGCGATCGGACTGGCGGTCACCGCGATCAGCCGCTACGTGTCGCTGGGGTCGCTGTCCGCGGCGGTCGCCATCCCGCTGACCGTATGGTTCTTCTTTCGGCCGCTGGATCTGCAGCAGCACTGGCCGGTACTGCTGTATTCGATCGCGCTGCCCGCGGTGGTGATGTACCGCCATCGCGACAACATCCGGCGGCTGTGGCACGGCACCGAACGTCGCATCGGCCAATCCTGACCCACCGCCTCATCCGCCCAGAGCAGAGGCCACCCCGGCTTGGGTTTGGCTGGCTGCCGCCCCGTGGTGCTGCTCCACCCAGACCCGCAGCTCAGGAATCTCGAACTCGGCGCTCGGCTCGGTCACGCGCTGGAACCAGCCCAGCGGAACCCGGCGGGTGGCGCCGGGCGCCAGCGGTCCGGGCAAGTCGTCGCCCAGGGCAACCGGGGTCGCCAGGTACTCATTGTCGGTCAGCACGATCCGGCCCTTGGCATCGGAGACGACGACCCGCAGGCCCATCACTGAGACCAACTCGTGTCCCGTGTTGCACACCGTCACTACCGGTCGAATGTAATTGTCCCCCCCGGGGTGGTCTTCGAATCGGATCGAGACATCGAGGGCATCGGCGTAAGCCAGCCGGCGCTGATTGCTGACCACGTCCTGCAGGGCCGGTACCGCCTCGATGGCCGCCGGCAGGTCTTTGGCTCCCTGCTCGATCAGATCGAAGACGTTTCCTCCGCTGTGCTCGATCATCCGCATCCCATAGAATACGATTCCGGAGACGCACACCACCGCGACGATGACGATGCTGCACACCCCCCAAACCATCGAGGACCAGAAGGACATCCGTTTGTTGACAACCACCGGTTGCGGTCGGCTCATGGTCGACGCTCCTGTTGCAGGACCTTTCTTGACGAAGTGCCAGCTCATGGAACGGTATTCGCCGGCAGACCCCGCATATTCGGCAGGTCCGCGGGCTGGACTCCGCCCGGCACCACCACGCCGCCGACAGCGCCCGTTAGTGATTGTATCAACTTGACTTATCGAATAGGATGACGACATCCGGGCCGCCGGCCGCTGTGCCAGCGGGCCTGAATGGGCAGACCCCGCAGGGGTGCCCGGTCCCGTCGCCCGGCGGGCCGCCGAGCGCTGGAGATGTTCCGCAGTGGTTGTCGATAATGATAATGAACGAGGGTCACCATGTCATCCCCTACCATCATTCACGTGGAAGCCCTGGAAATCCTGGATTCCCGAGGCAACCCTACCATCGAGACCACGGTGGTGCTTGAGGACGGCAGCGTCGGGCAGGCTGCCGTGCCGTCCGGCGCGTCGACCGGTAAACACGAGGCTGTTGAACTGCGCGACCAGGATCCGCAGCGATATGGCGGCAAAGGCGTGCTCAAGGCAGTCGAGCACGTCAACACCGACCTCTATGAGACCGTCGTCGGGCTGGACGCCCTCGACCAGGAGGAGGTCGACGCGCTGCTGATCGAGGCCGACGGCACCCCCAACAAGAGCCGCTACGGGGCCAACGCCATCTTGTCGATATCGCTGGCCACGGCCAAAGCCGCCGCCCAATCGTGTGGACTGCCGCTCTATCGCTACCTGGGTGGCGCTGCCAGCCACGTCCTGCCGGTCCCGATGTTGAACATCCTCAACGGCGGCCGGCATGCCGACAACAATGTCGATTTCCAGGAATTCATGATTCAACCATGGGGGGCGGAGACCTTCGCACAAGCGTTGCAAATGGGCGTGGAATGTTTCCACGCCCTGGGCCGGGTGCTGCACAAACGCGGCTACCACACGGCGGTCGGAGACGAAGGCGGATTCGCCCCGGACCTGAAGTCCAATGATCAGGCCTTGGAATTGATCACCGAAGCGGTCGACAGCGCCGGCTATGAGCTAGGCCAAGACCTGTTCATCGCCCTGGACCCGGCGGCCAGCGAGATGTTCGACCCGCAGACCGGCCACTACCGCTTCTTCAAGTCGGACCCCCAACGTGCGGTGTCCGGAACCGAACTCATCGAGTACTGGCAGGGTTGGATTGAAGCCTATCCGATCCGCTCCATCGAGGACGGCCTGGCCGAGGACGACTGGGACCATTGGCAGCGGTTGACCGCGGCACTCGGTGCGCGCGTGCAACTGGTCGGAGATGATTTGCTGGTGACCAACACCGACCGCTTGGAGCGCGCCGTCCGCGAGCGGGCCGCCAACGCGATCCTGATCAAGGCCAACCAGATCGGCACCCTGTCCGAAACCTTTCGAACCATCCACATGGCCCAGCGCAGTGGGTGGAACGTGGTCATCTCTCATCGCAGCGGCGAGACCGAGGACACCACCATCGCCGACATCGCCGTCGCCGCCCACGCCGGCCAGATCAAGACCGGCAGCGCCTGCCGATCCGATCGCGTGGCCAAGTACAACCGCCTGCTGAGAATCGAACGGGACCTGGGTGACCAAGCGGTTTTCGGCGGGCGGCTGTGGAACAAGAACTGACCGGAGTGCCGCCGATCAGGGCACGCGATTCTGCATGGAGGCGGGATTGGGCACACACCAGCCAATAGCACATACGGTTCTCTTCTGGGCGCTGTCGGCCCTGGGCATCGCCGCCGCCTTGCCCTGCTTTCTGGTGCCGCCCATCGAAGCCTACTGCGGCCTGCTGCAGGTCGAGCGCCGCGAGCAGGCCATCACGCAGCACCTGCAGTCGCTCATCGATCGCCAGGACCGCCTGTGCGAAGCGATCCGAACGGATCCGCTGGTCAACACCCGTCTGGCCATGCGCGAGTTGGGCCGCCGCCCCGCCGGGCAGCAGGTCCAGTACCTGGCCCGTGGCGGGCTGCAGGCACCACCCGCTGACCGGGCGGCTCTGGCCGACCTGGAGTCTGCGCCCGAAGCACCGAACTGGATCGAGCAGCTCTATCCCGCCCGCTGGGCAATGGTGTACCGCGACGCCCGCTCGCGCCAGATCATCCTGGTGCTCTCCGTGCTCTTGATTGTCTCGGCGCTGCAGTTGTACACGCCGCGCTGTCGCTGAGCGGACCTTGGGCAGCCGGTGGGGTTGCCGCCGGCAACAACCGTCGCCCTTGCAATGCATCCTGATGGGATTCGTGAACGGGGCGGGTCAGCGACCGGGATCCGCCGCGATCAAGGCGCCGGCTCGATGATCGCGGTCATGCTGCCGTCGCAGCCGGCAATCCGCCAGTCCTGGCCGTAGGCGTGGATCTGATCGCGCTTCAGTTCGGCCCGTTCCTTGGTGGTGGTGTCGATGATGGCTCGGCCGGCGCGATCGACTTCCACCGCCTTGAGATAGGCATCCTCGCGCGGCCTGCCGAACAGCCGCTGCAGCATCTCGATGACGTATTCGTAGGTGTGATCGTCGTCGTCAATCAGAACGACGTGGTACGGCGGCTGTTTTCTGGGTTGTCGGTGGTGATCGGCTTGTGGGGAGGTGCGGGACTGGGTCTTCATGGCCATGCGCATCCACCTCTCGGTTAAGACGAGGGCAGTACCGACAGTGACGAAGAATCGCCTTGGTTCTGTTGATTATCCAAAACCGCATGAAGTGTCAAGGCGGTTGCGGCAACCACCTTCACCTGAACCAGCCGGCCCACATGTGAAATATCCCCGTTGAAGACCACGATCTGATCGCTCCGCGTCCGTCCCACCAACTGGTTCGAACGACGCCAGCCGATTTCCTCGCCGCGGGTTTGCTCGGCTTCCTGGGCCTTGATCGCCGCCCGACTGTACCCTTCGACCAACACCTCCAGGCGCCGGCCGATGTGCTGCTGATTGCGGGCCACGGAGATCTGTTCTTGAACCTTCAACAGCTCCTGGTTGCGTCGTCGCTTGGTCGCCGGCGGTACATCATCGGCAAGATGACGGTCGGCCGCCGTCGCCGGTCGCGGTGAGTACTTAAAGCAGAACAGGTTCTTGAAGCGGATCTGCTGCACCAGCGCCACCGTCGCTTCGAATTCGGCATCGGTTTCACCACAGAAGCCCACTATGAAGTCGCTGGCCAACTCAATCCCCGGAACCGTATCCCGAGCCCGCTGCATCAGGTCCAAGTACTGCTCGACGGTGTAGCGCCGGTTCATCCGCCGCAACACCGCGTTGGAGCCGCTCTGGGCGGGAATGTGCAGGTACTCGCAGACCTTCGGCAAGTCGCGCATGGCCTGCAGCAGGTCGTCCCCGAAGTCCCCAGGATAGCTGGTCACGAAGCGGATCCGCTCGATGCCGTCGATCGCCTGCAGGCGTGCCAACAGATCGCTCAACGGTACCCGCCGCCCGCCCTCCATGTGGGCGTAGCTGTTTACCGTCTGGCCCAGCAGGGTCAGCTCGCGGGCCCCGCGGTCGGCCAGCATCTGGGCTTCCTGGACCACGGTCGAGGGGGCCCGGCTTTGCTCCGGCCCTCGGGTGAACGGCACCACACAGAAGGTGCAGAACTTGTCACAGCCGCGCTGGATGCGGATGTAGGATTGCAGGACCGACGCGCCCGGCTGAGGCGATCGTGACAAGTCCAGGGCTTCCAGAGAATCGTACTGTTGCAGCGACCGGACCGCCGGGTCGAGTTGTCGCGACTGCTGCCGGGACAGCGAAATCGCCTTTCTGCGGGTGTCGCGGACTTCTTCAATGAGCGCCGGAACATTGTTGAGCTGCCCGGGGCCGCAAATCAGGTCGACGTGAGGCACGTGTCTGAGAAGGCCGGCGGCGTCACGCTCGGCCATGCAGCCGATCACCCCCACGATCATCTTCGGATTGCGGGCCTTGGGCTTCTTGAGCTGACCCAGTCGCGAGAGGGCCTTGGCTTCGGCATGGTCGCGCACGCTGCAGGTGTTGACCAGCACGACATCGGCAGACAGCATGTCCTCGGTCGGCGTGTAGCCGAGCCCGACCAGTTGGCCGAGCACCAGCTCGCTGTCCAGCACGTTCATCTGGCAGCCCATGGTTTCAAGGTACACGGTCTTGCTCATGGCATCTCCGCCAACCGGTCGCGCAGGGCGTGCAGCTCCTTGCGGTACCCACCCAGATCCCGAAACAAGACCTGCTTCTGGTTGATCAGGGCGATCAATGTTGCTGGCGCTTCACCCAACATCATGCGGCACTCGAGTTCCCGGCGAAAGGCCCGCCACCACAAGTCGCTATCTTCTGGTGATTCCGCAAAGACGCGATGGAACAACGGCAGTGCCTGGTCAAGCTGCTGCACATGGTAATACGCTTCGGCCAGACCGTAAACCGCCCGGCCGTTGCGTGACTGACCGTCGGGCCGCCCGGCGGCGTCCTCACGCACGACGTCCTCGAACAGGGGCAGGGCCTGGTCCGCCTGACCCGCCAGCAGCAGCGCCTCGCCGTACTCCAAGCGGAACGCCAGGCGGGCCAGGTCATCCAGCCCTGCCGACTCGGATTGAGCCCAGCGGTTGAGATTCTCGGCCACCACCAGGGCTTCTTCCGACTTCCGCCGGGCTTCCTGCAGGCGTCCGCCGGCCTCCGCGGCCTGGATTTCTTCCTTGAAGGTCTCCAGCAGGCCTTGCAGGGTGGCCCCGGCGTTTTGCGGATCGCTGTCGAGGTACCCGGGGATCATCCGGGCGGCCTGGTCCAATTGGCCGAGCTGCTGGTAGGCGATCAGCTTCAAACGCATGCTCCGGCCGACGGTCTGGGGATCCCGAACCGATTGGTCGTCGAACCGCCGCAGCAGATCAAGCGCTTGTGCCGGATCCGACCCCACACGGGTCAGGCAGACCTCGGCGGAGATCAGCAACGATGCCGCCGTCAGCGCCACCGGCTCACCGTTGCCGGAGCCGGCAATCTGCCGGCGGAATCGTTCCGCACTGCTCAGAGTCGCCGCGACCTGCGAGCGAAGCACCTCGGCGACCCCCCCTTCGCGCTGCCATTGACGCAGCAGTTGGAGCTGGCATTCGGCAATGTGAAACAGCGCGAACGGATAGTCGGGATGCTCCGCGGGCACCCGCCCGTACTGCCGAACGGCCTCCTGATACTGGCCATCCTCCTGCAGGACGCGGGCGTAGGTCAGCAACCGCGCGGCCGCCAGGGCCCGTTCGGGAAAACGCTCCAGCAACCCAGCGAGTGCCGCGAGATAGTTCTCGCGTACGGCGGCGGCCTGTGACGGTCCCCGACTGTCGGCGTACCGCGACTCCGCCAAGCGCACGGCATACTCCGCGGCGGCCGGGCTCTTGTGAAATCCCGGGTAGTCTCGGACCACTGCATTGAGCTGTTCGATGGCCGCCAGCAGCTTGCCCTGCTGCTGGTAGCACACCGCCAGGTTGAAGCGAACCTCCGGCCGGACCTCCAGGCTCAAGGGCGACTCGTCGGCCAGCAGCATCCGGCCGACCGCCACGGCCCGGCCCAGCGTCGCGCTGCGACGATCCTGCAACTCGCCAACGCCGCGGGCCGGCGACGCCGAGCGAGCCTGATCGATGGCCTCATTCAATTCGTTGGTTTGCCGCAGCATCGCCGCGAGATACAGGTTTTTCTCGAAGGGGTCCAGAGCCGCCGGATCGCCGACCTCGCCCAGCTCCGCGTACAAGGTGGTGTAGATCTCGGTTTGTCGCTGGGGGTGTAGCCTGGCCAGTTCGAGCAGCGGCTGGCGGGCCTGGACCAGCAATTCATCCCGCCGGGTGCCGGCGTCGGCGGCCAGGGTCGCCGCCTCTGCCCGGTACACGCTGCCCTCCAGGTGCGCCAGAGTAAACAGCAGCCCGAACATCTCCGGAGCGTCGGCCGGTAGTTGGCCGCGGTACTGGCGGATCGTGCTGACCGCACGGGCGTACTGCCCGCTGTCGCGAAGTGCTTTGGCCTGTTCCAGCGTCGATAGTGAGACCACCCACTTGAGGGTGTGCCGCTCCGCAAAGTCGGGAAGGGTCGCTGCCGTGGCTCGGGCGCGGGTCAGGTACTCCTCGGCCCGCTGTGGCGATCCGAGCATCCGATATGCCATCCCCGCCAGCAACAGTGCCTGGGCCTGCACATGAGACACCTGATGTTCCACGTCTACCAGCATGGAGTTCCGGGTCAGGTCGGTGACGATATCATCCAGCCGCTGCCGCCGGGCCAGGTCGTCGGCCTCCAAGGTCAGGCAGTGGTAGTAGCTGGCCCACATGCGAAAGTACTTGGCCCGGGGCAGCAGACTCTCGATGTGCTCGATGTAGCCCGACTTGGCTTGGGCCTCGAACTGCCGGATGGGCAGGCGGTCGATCTGGTCAATGGCCTGCTGCAGGGCCGCCACCAGTTCATCGTGGACCGCCAGAACCTCGGTCGTAATCTTCGACAGGGCAGCGCGGTCCGCGGCCGAGCCGTTTCGGAACAGAATATTGTTGTAGTACGGTTCAGCCTTGAGGATCAGGTCGTGACCCAGCAGGAGCTGCCATTCATAACGGTCGTCGTGTTCGCGAAAACGGCCCAGCAGACCACGGAGCAAATCGATGGCCTCGTCCAGGGCAGCCGTCCGCTCGGCAGCGTCGATCGTGGCATCCTGATAGACATTCAGCCGCAGTTCCCGCCGCAACAGCGCCGCCTCGACCGGGTCTGTCGGTGGATACTCGCGCACATAGTAGTCGAGCAGGTCAGTGAGGCCCAACTGTCGCAAGCCGCGCAGGAAGGCATCCTCGCTGAAGCGCTCGCGCTCAGGATCGGCGGGACCCGCTCCGGCGGCCAGCGCCGCCGCCACCACCGCCGCGATCAATCGACTTGCGACCACGTCACTTTCCCGAGAAGGTGATGTTTTTGAAGGAGGGCCGGTTGGGCACACCCCAGTTGACCCGCCGGATGGCGTTGAAACAGCCGACCACGTGATCCCAGCAGACGTCCTCATCGGGCATGATCACAATGGGCGTCGCCTCGTCGAATCCGGGCTTGTCGAGCAGGGCCTCCAGGATGCGGGTCAATTCGCGGAACGATTCCGGCGACCGCCGCCAGTGATCGATCGACAGGGTGTAGTCCTCCGGGCCGTCACCCATCTGTCGCAGCCGGATGCGCACCGGACTGATCGGCAGCGGCACCGCCTCCAGCAGGCCCTGTTCGCTGGGCACCCGCGAGGACAACACGCCCTCGGCCGCCTTGAAGGTGGTCGCCACCAGGAAGAAAATCAGCAGATTGAAGGTAATGTCGATCGCCGGCGTCAGGTTGACGCTCATGATGGTGGTGCTGCGCTCGCGCTGCCGCCGCGGCATCTCGAAGTGAACCGTGGCATCATTCTGTCGCGCGGCTCGAAAGTACACGGTGCCCTAGTCCTCCACTTCCGCCGCGATGTTCATGGTCTCGATGCCGGCTTTGGCGATGGCCCGCATGGCATCCCGAATGTGGGCGTAGCTGATGCGACGATCCGCCCGCAGAATCACCTGGACATCGGCCCGCCGCTGCTTCTCGGCCCGCAGCCGGGCTTGCAGTTCCTGCAGGCTGTCGATGGGAACGGGTCCCAAGCGGTAGCGAACATCGGGCCGGCCCGCCGGATCTTCGACGTACCGGCAGTTCAGCACCAGCCGCTCGGGAAACTCCACCGACTGGGCCAGGCTGTCCTGAGGGCGCGGCAAGTCCACAGTGACGTTCTCAGCCGAAATGAACTGGCTGACCAACACGAAGAAGATAATCAGCAGGAAAACGATGTCGACCATGGAGGTCATATTGACCTGCACGGCTCGCTGGGTTCGTGCCCGACTGCGCGTCGACAATGACATGGCGGTGCTCGCTTCAGCCGCCCGCGGGCGACTCTCCGGCCATCTGGGCCACCGCCGGCGCCTGCCCTGCGGCCGATTTGCGGGTGGCCTCCCGAACCGCAACCATGGTTCCTGCGGCCGGCTTGAAGAACTGGATGATCTCGTCCGCCTGCACCGCGCATTCCGCGAGCAGGCCGTCGATGCGGTTGCGCATCAGGTGAAACACGGACAGCGCCGGGATGGCCACCAGCAACCCCCAGAAGGTCGTGACCAGGGCGATGGAGATCCCGTCGGCCAGCGCCTTGGGGTCCGGGGAACCGCCCAACTCCACGATCTTGCTGAAGGTGTTGATCATGCCGAAGACCGTCCCGAACAAGCCGACCATCGGGCTGATGTTGCCGATGATGTTCAGATACTCGATTCGCCGGAACAACCGCGCCGCCCGGGATTCCATGACCTCCTCCATGCTCCGCTCCACGGCGGGAAGCCCGTTGTTGGCCTGGCTCAGCCCGGCATGCAGGACGGCCCCCAGCAGGCTAGGTTCGGCAGCGGTCGTTTCCAGAATCTCGCGATACTGGCGCTGTTCAATCAGCTCCGCAAGCGTGGCCTTGAAGGCCTCCGGCATGAGCGCCCCGCGCCGAATGGTCACCAAGTGGTCGATACACAAACCCACCGTGACCATCGACAACACCAGCAGAAAATAGGTGATCACCCCGCCATCACGGACGAAGTGATCAAATGCACTGCTGCCGGTCGCGGCGCCGCTGGCGGTCTGAGCCAGCGCCGCCGGTGCCATCGCCAGCAGCGCGGTTGCCAGCCCGATGACGGCGGTTACCCCGATACGCGTCTCGCTCATCTGCTACTCCGTTCTCTAAGGACCGGCCTGTAGCCGGGCCACCGCCGCCGCCGCCAAGCGGGCGGTGTCGTCATCCGCGCCGGCAAGTTCTTGACAATTCCGGTACAACTCCAGGGCCTTGCTGGGTCGATTAATCCGCTCGTGAACCTGCCCTGCCCAGTACAGGCTGCGGGCGCACCGCTTGCTCTTGGGGTAGTGGATGGCGCCGCGCATGAACGCCAGCCCGGCCCGAATGTAGCCTTCCCGGTCCACGGCGAGCCCGAAGAGGCACTGGCCTTTCAAGAACAGCAACTCCGGCAGATACTCGGGATCCGCGTCGGCCAGCGCGGTGTTGCTGTGCTCCAGGGCGATGCCGTACTGGCGATGCTTGACTTCGACCCGGATGGCGATCATCTGCAGCCGATAGCGCGGCGTCCGGCGATCCGCCTGCAGTTGATTGACGATTTCACGAGCGACCCTTTCCACGTCGCCGTGCTCGGCATGCTCCAGGATGGCCAGCCGCAAGACCTCCAACTGCCAATAGGCGGCCTGCCCGCTGGCCCCGGGAAGGGCCCGAGTCAACAGATCGAGCGCCCGCGCCCGGACCTCCGCTGTGGCCTTTGCGATCTGCGTGGGCATGTTGGCGTCGGCTTGTTCCGGAAGGCTCTGCGAGAACTCGATAAATGCCTGCACCGCTCGATCCAGTTGGCCGGCCGCATCACAGACTTCGATCAGGCGCGCTCGGATGAGGTGCTTCCAGTAGGCCCGCGAGCGCCCCAGGGCTTTCTCATAGTGGTCCGCGGCCGCCGCGGCGTCACCGCTCCGCCGGGCCCGTTCGCCGCGGTTGAACTCGTCCAAGCCGCTGGTCGAATCGACGTACAACGCCAGTACCTCGGACAACCGCTTGGCGACCGCGGTCCCCTGCACGTCGGAGAAGATCAAGAACTCGCCGTCAAAGTTGCGAACCACGGCCTGATCGTAGCGCTGCGTGTCACAGATGATCTCATCGGCCCGCAGCGCCGACCGTCCCAGCAGCAGCACTGCCATCAAGCTGGCCCAGGCCCAAGCGACGGGGGTTCTAGTACAGATCCGCTTCGGAGACAAACCTGAATTCCCCACCGTTCTCTTGGGCGATCTGCCGCAGCAGGTCCTCCCCGTTTCTGCGCACAAAGGCGATGGTGTACACTCGAACACTGTGGTCCCGGTTCCAATCCCGTAGACGGGTAATCAAATCCGGTGAAAACTCGCCGTCCGTCAGAAAATAGATCAGATCCGACCCCAGTTGGATGGCCCGACCGACTGCCGGTATTGGGTCGGTGCTGCCGGAGGCCTCAACCGCCTCGATAAACTCGAAGGCCGCCTTCTTGTACTCATGGATGGCGTGGACGAACTTGCGCGGCGGGGCCTCCAGCGGCAGCCCGCCGCTGAAGAAGATCACATGAAACTGTTGCACGCGGTGCAACCGCGAAATCGAGCGAGCCACTTCTTCCTTCACATAATCGAACTCATCGACCATCGATCCCGAGCGATCTACGATGTAGCAGATCTTGCGGGCCCGAGTCTCGCCGCGCCCCAGACCGAAAAAGGAAGGACCCTCACCCAAACTGACCGCCGACAGGCCGTATTTGGCCAGCTCACCGCCACCGCTGCCGGCGCCGATTCCAATGATCGACAGGTCGGTGCGCGGCTGGGGGGTGACCTCGTCGAGCAAATCGATGCGCTGCTCGGTTGACGAACGGCTGACCGCAGCAACCGCCTCCTGGGCAACCTCCAGATCCGGATTCTGCGTCCCACGGCTCATGGGCTCGTCAAAATAGTCGCTCAGCCGAGCATCCGAGATCGGCAGTTGCTCCACGGCGCGATTGGCCTGGACCACCCACACGACCAGGAACATCAGGACAAAGACCAGCACGTGAAACACCAGCGAGATGGCCCAGGGCAGGGCAGAATTGAGCAGTGTGCCCAGACCGCGGTGCTCGGCAGGCGCCGCTTCCCGCTCCGGGGCGTCATCTCGCACACTTGAAGCCGATGAACTCAAATCTGACGCGCCTCTCTGTTGTCGCATCCCGTGGGCAGGAACCCGGTGGCGTCACGAAGCAGCGGTCGGGGAGGTAAGCAGCCCGTTGGCCGTGGTCGCTGTTCCAATACTTAAGTGTAGGAACCTGGGATTAACAGGTCAATTCCGGCCGCCCTCCTGAACCGGCGGTCGATTTCGCAGCGCCCATTTGCTTCGGCGGCACAGGCGCATTAAGCTAAGCCGCGAAAACCGGCGGGCTGATCGCTGCCGGCACTGGTACATCGCCATGACCATGCTCATTCTGCTCTGCTGTGGGTTCGCACACCAGCCGGACCGCCCGTCGCCCCCGCCCCCGACGCTGGAGTTGAGTCCCGACGTCTACCCGGAATCCGTCGCCTCGGAAGAGGCCTACCTGCAGTGGCTGGACGAGCAACTGCAAAGCGACCCGGCGCTGGCGAACCGCGACCGGTCCGCGGCAGGCCGAAGCTACCGAGCCAACTGGCTGGTGGCAGTCCGCTGCGAGCCCCATGGCACCAGACTGCTGTTGGGGATGCACCGCCTGGCCGATCTGCAGGCCCTGGAAACCTTTGCGGAGGAGGCCCTGGAACTGCTCCAGGACCTGGAGATCAACCGTTCCTCCGAGTTCCGCCATCAGGACCAATTGGAAATAGTCCGGAGCTTCGCCAAGGCCATCGCCGCCGCCGCCCAGGCTGCCCGCGGGCGACCGGATGAAGCCGCCCTCGACCACGCCGCCAATGAACTGGCCATCTGGTTGGACGACGATCGGGAGGAGGTTGCGGCCGCCGCGCTATTATGGCAGTCGCTGCTCTATGAGGCTTCCGGAAAGACCGACCGGGCTCTTGACGCCCTGCCGCCAGACATGACCGCCGGCCAGAGCACCCGCCTCGGATTATTCGTGCGGATCCGCCGCTGCACCCTGCTCGCTGCCATGGGCCGGGTGGTGTTGGCCCAGTCCCTGATGCTGCAACTGGAAGAGCGCTGCGCCCAGTGGTTTTCCGACGAAACCATTCAGCACCAAGCCCAATGCACACTGACCTGGTTGAGGTTGGCGACGATCAATTCCAGGGTTGGCCGGTTGCGACCGTTTTCCGAGCAACTGCTCGACGGCATCCGCAAGCGCGCTACTGAGTTCCTGCAGGATGAGGATTCCCCTTGCAGCGCCATCCGCTTGCAGACCCTGCTGCCGCTCGTCTTCGAAGCGCCAGACCGTTCCGCCCAGCCGACTCCTCCCGCCGACCCACTCCCCAGCAGCCAACCGGCGTACCCGGTGGCCCCAAGCAGCCAGTAGGCAGCAAGCAGAACGTCCGCCGGGGCGTCGCTCACCACCGCGACAAAAAAAAGGGCCGGCGGGACTGCAAGCCCGCCTGACCCTTCTTGAAGGATTGGTCCAATCTTATTCGCGGCGCCGTCGCAGTGATTTTAGACCGAGCATACCGAAGATCATCAGCAGCAACTGGGCCGCGCCCACGGTGCCGCATCCGGCTCCGCAGTCGAGTTGCGGTTCTTCGAATCCGGGGTCGAGATCATCGTCGGGTACGTCAGGCAGGGTTCCGCCACCGCCGCCGCCGGAGACCGGATCGACCACGATCTGCACCGCTGCGGTGCCGGTTCCACCTGCGCCATCGCTGACCGCCAGCACCACCCGGAAGGTGCCGGCAGCGTTGAAGGTGTGGGCCACCACCGCGCCGACGGCGGAGGTGTTGTCATCGAAGTTCCACATGTACTGCAGGGGCTGCTGCTCCGGATCAAACGAGGCCGACCCGTCGAAGTTGATGGTCAGCGGGGCCACGCCGTTGATCCGGTCGGCGAAGATCGAGGCCACGGGGTTGCCGGATTCGGTCACCACGATCGTGATCGGATCGGAATCGGCTTGGCCCATCGGGCCGACGGTGGTGGCCCGGGCCCGGTAGCTCCCCGGCTCCTGGTACAGGTGATTGATGGTCGCTCCGGGCAGGACGGTCTGCTTGGGCATGGCATCCCCGAAGTCGACCACCACGGTGACCGGCACGCCATCCAGCGACCGCGATCCCGCGGTGCTGAACTCGGCAAAGAAAGGTGCCACGCCCTGGCCGCTGGAACTGACCAGGGTGAATTCAGACACCAAGTTGGGATCTGAACCGGGCGTGGTGGAGCCTGCCGGACGGACCGTGATGTTGCGGGTACCAACATCCTGGGCCCCGCTGTTCTTATCGGTGACCACCAGCTTGACGGTGAACAGCCGGTCGACCTCCGCATTGTTGTTGATGAAGGTGTGGGTGATATTGGCCCCGAACTTGCGGGTGCCCAGCAAATCCAACTCCCAGCGATACTCCAACTCACCGCCGCTGGGCGAGTGGGCCACGGCGAAGAACTGCACGGTCAGCGGCGAGGGCCCGCTGGTCGGGGCCGCTGTGATTTGATCGATGGTCACGATGCTGCCCTCGCCCAGGGTGGTCACGATGGTGCCCGTGGCGGTATCGAAGCTGGCCGCCCCCTGATCATCGCGAACCGTCAGCGACACGGGGAAGCTGCCCACCCCGGTGTAGCGGTGGCTGACGACCGGCTGGTCCGTGGTCACATCGGTGGAATCGTCGCCAAAGGACCACACGTACGTCAACGGGTCGGCGTCGGCGTCGCTGGAGCCACCCGCATCGAACACGACGTTCAGCGGAATCGGACCGCTGGACGGCGTGGCCGTGAACGCCGCCATTGGCTTCTGGTTGCCCGAATGAACCTCGCGGAAGGCCACGCAACTCTTCTCGCCGTCGGCGTCAGTGACCCGCAGCGCCGCAAAGAACGACCCTTCCGTGTAGATGTGATCGATCTCGGGGTCGGACTCCTCGGTGTCCGGGATGATCGGGCAATCGCAGCACTCCCGCGAGCCCTGGTAGTCGAAGTCCCATTCGTACTTGTCGATCAAGCCATCCGGATCAAAGGAGTCGGCGGCGCTGAAATGGACCGCCAGGTCTGCCGGCCCGGCCGACGGTTCGGCGGTGAAGCTGGCGATCGGACGGTTGTTGGAAATCGTGATGGACTTGACCGTCGAGCCTTGCCGGAACTGCGGCGGGCCCTCCGAAACGGTCAGGCCGACCTTGAAGACGCCATCTTCATTGAAGTCGAAGAACACCGTCTTGCCGGTCTTGTCGATGGTGCCGTCATCGCCCAGGTCCCAGTCGTAGCGCACGATCCCGGCGGGGCTGCCACTGGAATCAACCGAGTCGCCGCCGTCGAAATCGATCCGCACCGGCGGGAAGCAGCACGGCACCTGGTCAGTAGTGGTCTTGATGACCGCCACCGGAGCGAGGTCGACCTGGCCTTCTACAATTTCGATCGGAGCGCTGTAGGCGGTGAACCCGGTGGTCACGAAGCTGAAGCGATCGCCTTGGGCGAAGTCCACACCGGTCACCGTGAAGGTCAAGGCGCCCGGCGGATTGGTGGTGGTGAAGCTCGAGCCGGTGGTGGCGCACAGCGGCGGACTGGCTGGGTTCAGCGGATTGACCCGCTGGGTACCCGACAACGTACCCACCACCAGCCACTCACCGGTGCCCTGGCACTCACCGAAACCGACGTGGCTGACCACCCAGCTTTCCAGGCGGGTGGAGTTGGCATTATTGACATCCTGGACCAGGTTGTTGATCACCAGTTGGCCGCTGCCGGCGTTGGTGGCCGACGCAATGCCGCGATAATCGGGCGTCGCACACGTGCGATTCGGCCCCGGCGTGGCGGCGTTCTCGCAACCGTTGTCGATGCCGCTGCCCGGCTCGAGGAAGGCGTAGAAGCGGTAGAAGCCGTCCGCCAAGTGCTGGTTGGGACCGACCGGCTCGGCCCGGGTCCCGGTGCTGCTGAACGGCGCGACCTTGGTGATGGCGGTGTTGTTCAGGCGCTCGCCCAAGTAGCAGTCGTCTGAGCAGGCGCCGTTCTCGTCAACCGACAGGTCGTCGGAGGCGTTGGCCGGCTGGGCGAACAGGTACAGCCGCGTGCCGGCGTGTTCATCGTTCCACCGATAAATGATCGGGTAGGAGCCGTTGACCGTCTCGCCGCCGGGCGGCTGCAGGAACTGCAAGCTGGGCACGTTCTGCGGGAACCACAGGAAGGTCACGGTCGAGCCGGACAACTCGTTCTTGGCGTCCACAATCTCGATGCCGCTGCTGGTGCCCTGGGTGGTGTCCCACCAGCGGTTGTGCGGATTGGTGTCGACGTTCCACTTGGTGATGTTCAAGAAGCCCGGGAACGGATCGCCGGCATCACCGACGTTGCCGCCGGCCTCGAGGGTCTTCTCGAGGCTGTGCTGACCGTCGGCCTGGACGTACAGGTATCCAAAGTGGCTGCCCCAGCGCTGCTGCGACGGGATGCCCTCCTGGTTGGAGGCCAAGTCGCTGTGCAACACCATCAACCCGCCGTTCTTGGCCGATCCGTCCGCCGGCGACGATTCGGCGGGCAGCTCGTCCCAGGGCAGCAGGCGGCTGAATTCCCCGTGATCCTCCAGGTGGTGGAAGCTGAAGCGCTCCTGGCGGCAGGCCCCGTCCAGCGGGTTGCTGGGATTGGCGCACACCCCGCGCACGCGGTTCTCGTAATGATAGTATTGGTCACACGATGCCTCCACCGGTCCCAGGCGAACCTCCAGGGCTACCCCCGGAATCAACACGGTGGTCAGGTCGATGGACTGGATCCAGCCGGAGTTCTCCTTGAACACCGGGATGACGTGGACCATGCCGGCGGCGCTGCCGGACATCAGGTCCCAGCTGGCGATGGGGTGCTCATTCTGGAACCCGTCAAAAACATCGTAGTCGTACAGGTCCGGCCAGCACTCCCAGTAGTGGCCGAACTCGTGGGCCGCGAAGGCCACGTTGAACGACGCGTTGGTCTCGATGGCCTGATCGGTCTCGCCGTTGCGATCCAGGGAGGCCGCCAGGTTGGTGAAGGTGTAGCCCTCGAGCATGTCCTGCAACCGGACGCGCATGTTGGCTTGCGGGGGCATGTCGTCGACGGTGTTCAGCGGTCGGCCTCCCGGATGCAGGGCGTCGGGATCCGGCGAGAACACCGCAAACGGCTCGGTGCTGGGCAGGCCCTCCGGCAGGTAGATGATGTGGCTGATGTCGGCCAGCGATCGGGTGCCGCCGCAGCCCATGAAGTTGTTCACCCAGGTGTCGAAGTCCTCCACCGGATCGGTGGCCTCGACGACGTCCTCGACCAGACGGTTGCGGTTGAATGGATAGGCGGCCGCCTGCATCCCGTCGTGGGTCGTGAAATTAATCGAGTCCACGACATAGTTCTCAGTGCCGAATTCGCGGCCTTCGCCGAGGTCCACCAGGCCGTCCAGGTTGAAATCGCGGAAGCCACGACCGTCAGGCGTGTAAGGCCCGTCCAGCGGCTCGGTCAGGGCGGTGCCGTCAATCCGCCGGGTGAGCAGTTCCAGCACCAGTTGGTTGCCGCCATCAAATCCCGGACCCCCGTGAATGACATCCAGAATGCCGTCGGGACCGACTTCGAAGGTCCCGTCACCGTCAAAATCATAGCCGGTGTCGCCGCCGGCCAGCGGTCCGGACGGAATGATGATCCCATCGGGATTGTGCCCGCTGCCGGTGCTTCCGAACTCCGACTTGTCTTCGCCGTAGTTGGTGCGATTGGCAAACCCCGGCGAGGTCGTGGTCACTTCGCCCAGCGCCTGGTCCCCGCCGTAGTTCAGCAGCACCGCAACCGGGGCATCTGGATAATGGGTGCCCGGATCCCAGCGGGTGTGGTAGAAGCTGGAGGCCAGGTCGTCGTACTCCTTGGGTCCGTCGTAGAGCAGATCGCCAGGCGGAAGAATTTGATCGTTCTCATCGGGTGCGTTGTACCCCGGCCACTGCTGCGGACCATCCAGCTCCAGGACCTCGCCGTCACCCCAGCGGATGGCAAAGGGCGTCTGGCAGATCAGGCTGGCCGAATCCGGGGCTTCAAACCGCGGGATGGGGTAAAACGGCGAGCCGGGGCTGCCGTCGTCGGCATCCGGATGACAGCGCGGCACAAAGCACGGCACCGGCAGGGCGTTTTCGTCATCCTGGTTTGGCGGCAGGTACACGCCGCTGTTGGCATCGCATAGCGCATTGGTATCGGCCAGGAAGTCGCCGTCGGTGTCCACGTTGAAGGCGATGCACGCACACGTCGGATTAATCGGGGGGAACAGCGAAGTGAAAGAGAACGGCGGGAAGAACGCCGGCTGACCGCCCACGCAGTCCGGGTGGCCCGAGAGATCACAGGGATTGAACAGGAAGTCGTCGAAGTCGCCGTCGCCGTCAAGATCCTGCATGCCGCCCGGATCGCCGGGCAGCCCACCGGGGGCGTAGTTGCCGCCCGGCGGAGGCGGACCGAACTGCCCGACCTCATCGCTGCTGCCGTCGCGATTGAAGTCGCACCCCCAGGTGTGGGCCGGCACACCGCAGCAGGTTTCCTGCGAACCGCCGTTGGCGCAGCAGGGGTCGGGATCCGGCCCGCTGCAGCAGGACCCCTGGGCACAGCAGTCCGGTCCGTAGGGACTGGCGGCGCCGCGCATGATGCAGCCGCTGCGGCCACTGGGGCTGACGCCGAAGATGAAATCGTCATTCACGCCCACGGTCACGCCGTCGCCCGGAGGAATGCCCGGGGTCTCGAGGTAGGCGTAGCTGTGCTCGGTTCCGCTTCCGTCATAGTCGAAGGTCTGGCCGCCGGGGTTCTGGTTGTTCAAGCAGTCGACCACGCAATTGCTGCCGTTGCCCAGAAAGGCCAGGGTCTCGCCGGAGTTGTCGGCCAGTTGCTGGCACTGCGTCTCGGTCATGATTCCCCGGCAAGTCTGGGCGATGGTGTTACAACAGGCGCCTTCATTGGGGTTCAACACGGTCACGCCCGGCTGACCATCCTGGTCCGGGTCGGGCGCAATGGCGATGAAACCCATGACGCCCCGCTGCGGAAACAGGTGCAGCATCTGTTCCAGCACGGTGCCCCACCCGCCGGTGCCGCCGCGGTTGGGCTGGAAGGCAAACTCGATCGCTTCAGCGGTCGAATCATCCTCGGCCACCGGCTCATAAGGCAGCAGGTTGGGTGTGCCGCCGGCGGCCGGCGGGCCCATGGAGTTGACCCGGAAGTCGAACCAGCCCGGTCCGTCAGCCATCAATTCGGCAGCCGAGGACTCCCCGTAGCGCGCCCGCCAGAAGTCTTCCAGCCAGTCGGGCTGGGGCGTCACGTGGTCCGGCACGATGGGTTCGAAGGCATCCTGTTCCAGCTTGCGGTTGGCCCCTTCGATGTCGTCCCAGGTATCCGGACCGTCATAAATCAATCGGCCGGTCTCCAGCTTGCTGATGTTGTTGTTGCCGACCCGCTTCAGCAGCATGGGGACATTGCCCGGATAGTTGTTGATGAGGTATTGCGGCGACACCGGGGCAAACTGCGGGACCCCGGGCTCGTTGGTGACCTTCATCACCAGGAAGTCTTCCAGGGGTTCCGGAAAATCGCGGCGATCGTTGCCGTTGGAGTCCGCGAAATCATCCGGGTCCCGCAGGGTGGTCTGGGAATCTGAGAACCGGTTGCGGACACCGTCGTCATTGAAGTCGAAAGCGATGGCCGGCTCGAAGGAAGCGTCGTAGTACTCGTCGTTGTCCACGTCGCGGAAGCGCTCGCCGGGGGTCCAGATCGGATCGTAGTTGGGATTCATCAGATAAGTGAGGTCGTCCAACTGGCCGTTCGCGTTCACGTCCTCTTCGACCCGGTCGAAGTTGCCATCCCCATCCAGGTCTTCGGTGTTGCTGAGCACCCCGTCCTGGTTCACATCCATGGGCGGATTGACCGTGTAGCCGGCGCCGGGCGGGCAGTTGAACGGGTTCTCGCCCACGTCGAAGTTGTTGTCGTTGTCGATATCCTCACTGCCAAAGTCGGGATCCCCGTCGCCGTCGCAATCCTCGTTCGGAGTCCAGACGCCGTCGCGGTTGCCGCAAAACCAGTCATCCAGCGACAGGTTGGTATCCATGATGCAGTTCTGGTTGATGTCCTCGTTGGTCAAATCAAAGCGGCCGTCCCCGTCAAGATCTTCGACGCCGGCGTCCAGCCGGCCGTCATTGTCCAGGTCTTCGCTCTGGACGGTATTGAAATTCTCGACGAACACAGTCCCGGGCTGCGGGTTGGGGAGGTCGCCGGCACCGGCGGAGTTATCAAAATCGGTGTTGTACAACACCCGATCCTCTCGGACCCGCTCACCGGCACCGAATTGGAAGTCGCCGACACTGTTCAAGTCCCAGAAACCGTTGCCGTCCGATTGAGTTGCAGGACTCCAGTCGGTCAGGATGTCGCCGTCGTCAACCATGGCCGGCGTGGTGGTCTCGTCTTCGAACACCGGGTACTGCGGCCACGGCAGCTCGACCGTGCCCATGGCCTTGCCGACCACCCGCACAATCCCACAGGAGATTTCCTGCCAATACTCATTAAATGACCCAAACTCGTCGCTGTCCGCATTGCCCGAAAAGAAGCCCAGCGGATTGCTGTCAGAGTAAAAGACTTCTTCAATGTCCGCCAAGCCGGGCATGGGGATCGGCGGTTGGCCGGCCACCGGCTGCTCTTCGGGAAAGGAACGCGGCATGTTGGCAAGAATCACCAGGAACTTGCGCTCCTCGGCCCGAGCCACCGCAGCCAGCAGCAGCGGAGCGCTGTACAATAGCAGGGATGCAACCCGCAGCGGCGAACGGTGCCCGCAAAAAGATGAGCGACGTGTCATCGACTTCTCCTCCTGGTGGACCTCAATCGCGCCTGATGTTCAGGTCCATTGCTGAGCGCATCATGTGAAGAAATAGCAATTACTACAGGATGCTGACCGCTGGTTGATCCCTCGGCAAACACCGAAAGCCACGCTGGGGACGGTCGGACCGTTCGAAACCGCAAGCCGCACTCCCGCGGGGCTTGTAGCGGCGATGGATCCATGACTAGATCCGTCCACCCCAATTGTGACCGGCCACAAGTGACCATCAAGACCCTTCAGGTCACATATTTGGCGGCGCTTCGCAGCCTCTAAGCACAACTCCATCATACTGTTAAAGAACCCGGAACCCAATGTCAAATAAGGAATTCCGCTCCGCCAGCATCCGATAATCCAAGCGTTTGGCGGCTGGGCAGACGGTCTGACCGGGTGGTGGCCTGCCGGCTGCTGGGCAGATGCCGCGCCTGCTGTAACCCGCTGCCGCCGATCCCCATAGCCGGCAACCTGCGGGGCTGAATCATCCGGACCGATCCCCTGGCCGGAATCCCGAATGCTGATCCATCAGGCTCGACCTTGCAGTTCATCGAACCGCAAGTAAGCGTCGTGGATCCATTCGCGCTCCCGAGCCGTTGACCGAGGCTCAGGTTCGTGCGTCGCCACGTCATCATCGCCGGCGTGCTCGTTCCCGGCTTCACGATCATGATGGGGCGCCCGGGTGCGCTCGGGGAGGCTCCTGCCCGGTTGGTTGTGAAGTGTACTCATGAGCCGCTTTCCTCCAGAACATCGCCAGGATGGATCATCCACCCGGCAGCCCAAGGCGCGACCCCACCCGATTCACGGCGGTCCGCGGCCGGCGGCCGACGGGCGGCCTGCTGGCAATATCGTCAGTTGCCGGGCGGTCCTGTGGCAATAGCGCGAACCGGGGCCTGCTGGCGGCGCCCTCCTATTCCAGCACGTGGATGTTCCGTCGCCGGCACATGTCCTTCAGGATTGTAGGCCAAACCGTCACGCTGACCTCGCCCAAATGGGCTTTTTTCAGCAGCAGCATGTAGGTGCGCGACTGTCCGATGCCGCCGCCGATGCTCAGTGGCACCTCGCCGCTTAGCACGCTCTGGTGATACGGCAACTCCAGGAAATTCTGCTGTCCGGTGATCTCGAGCTGTCGTCTCAGTGAATCCCCGTTGACCCGGATGCCCATGGAGGTCAGTTCGTGACGTCGGCGAGTCACCGGATTCCAGACCAGGATGTCGCCGTTCAGCCCATGCATCGGGCGGCCGTCGGACGAAGTCGTCTCGGTGACCCAGTCGTCGTAATCGGCGGCCCGCATTTCATGGGGATAGCCGTCGTCCAGCGTCCAGCCGATGCCGTAGATGAACACCGCGGGGTGTTCCTGAAGAATGGCCGTCTCGCGCTGCTTGCGCGGCAGGTCGGGGAAGCGGGCCAGCAGGTCCTCGGCATGGACGAAGGTCAGGTGATCCGGCAGATTCGGATGACCCGACTTCAACTTTGGGAAGCGGGACTGCACCTGGCGTTCGGCCCCCACCAGCACCTTCCAGAGCTTCTGGACCACCTCGGTGAGAAACGCCAGATTGCGCTGCTCCGGGCGAATGGCCAATTCCCAGTCCCACTGATCGACGTAGGCACTGTGATCATGGTCCAGGAAGTAGTCTTTGCGGACTGCCCGCATATCGGTACACAGCCCTTCCCCCGGGCCCATGCCATACTGCTTCAGAGCCAGCCGCTTCCATTTGGTGGCTGCCTGGACGACCTGGGCATCAATGGGATGCTGATCGTGGTCATTGGAAATGTGGAAGCCGACGGGGCTGCGCGAGCCGTCCCGGTCAAGGTAGTCGTTGACCCCGCTGGCCGCGTCCACGATCAGAGGTACGCTGACCATCATCAGGTTCAGCTCCCGGCACAGGTGCTCCTCAATGTACTGCTTGACCTCAAAGAGGGCCCGCTGCGTCTCTTTTGGATTCAGCAGCGTACGATAGTCGGCGGGCAGAACGCCCTCCAGCTCGGCGTAGTTGCCAATGCCCGGCCCGGCCAGGTCTGCAACTTTGTTGCTCATGTCAGGCCTCCAAGAAAACCAACCACGGTCTCTTCCGATTCGACAGCCACCCACCTCGTGGACATCCTCCGAGCCACGCCCCGGCATCAGCCGGTCCCGGTTTGCGGCCCATGGCCCGACCGCCCCTCGGCGGCCCCCCGACAATCGCCAAGCAAACCGGGTGCCAACGCCGGGGCTGCCGCCCGGCCCCGACCCGCGCCAGTCCCACGGGCCGCGAACCAACGGCAGCCCGGTCGGCCCTCCGCAGCAGCAGAAACCGATTCCGCCGCCAACCTCGAGCCCCAGATTGACGACAGTTAAGACTCGCCTTAGTCAGCTTAGCGTGGGGTCGGAAGGCCAGGGCGGGGCTCGGTCTGTCCCGGAAAGCCCCATGCTGCAGCTCGGAGCCTGGGGGCGGAACTCAAGGACCTTCTCGGACACCACCCCCCAGAACCACGTGCGCCCGCCTGCCGGGAGTTCTTGGAATCTGGTACCATCATTTAGTGCAAATCAAGATACGAGAACAACAAAATGGTATCTTCATTTTGTTCAAATGAACACATCATTTGCATTAAATGAAGATACCATTTGATACAAATGCTGGTACCATTTAATCTCTAACCAAGCACGGGGCACTGTGTAGTAAACAAGGTCTTGGATACCTTGGTCTTGTGGTAGGTGACCGGCGGTCGGTCCGCGAGACCCCGTGCTGAGGCAAGATGCAACCGCACCGTGCAGGAATCCGCGGCCATTGCGGAATTATCCGGGGCCTTGCCGGGCCCCGGTTACAGCGGCGGGATCTCCCAGGTTTTTTGTTGGCACCGGGCAAATCCTGGGCTATGTTTTAGTAGACAGACTTGCTGGATTGCGCGGCAGTTGTTGATCTCGACGGACAATCCAATTCCGGTTGATCCGGCAAGCTGTAAGTGATAGGGCCCGTCAGTCATCCGCAACCGCGATCACCTCTGCGGAAGGGCCGAACTGCTCAAGGCAAGACTGGCGGGCGCTTTTTTTTTGCGCCAGCTTTCCCACGGCGTTTCTCCCTCATCGTTCGCTGATCCGCGGATCATTCATCGGACCCGACGAGGTCCAATGCCCTGAAGGTCAAGGTTCGGGATCGTGTTCATGGGCGCGTGGACGCCGCCAGCCCCCGGCCCCGCCGGGACCGGCGGCGTCGCCCACCTCCTCTGCAGCGGTCATGGATGACCGTGAAGGAGCACCTGACATCAGCCGGACAAGTCACATCGCACCTTGCCTTCGCAATCCAGGCATCGATCCCCGGGTTCACAGAGCCCAGACCACCCGACACTATGGGCACGGACCCCAACTGCCGAGCAACAATGCCAAGTCGGCCGCGTTGACCAGGCCGTCTTCGTTGAAGTCCGCGGGATGCCCGGGATTGGGTCCCCAGGAGCCCAGCAGCAAGGCCAGATCAGCGGCATCCACGCCGCCGCTTCCGGTCATGTCGGTCGATCGGTGCACGCACCCTGCATCAGCATCGCAGGTGTCAATCGTACACGCATCCGCGTCGTCGCAGTCGTCGACGCTGAGGAGCACACAAGTACCATTGCCGTCGCAGTGATCGAGCGTGCACACATTGCCGTCGTCATTACACGGCGTATCGTCAGGATACGGTGGATGGATGCACCCATCATTCGGGATGGCCTCGTCTGCAGTGCAGACGTTCTGATCGTCGCACAGTCTGCAGAGTGACAGCACCCACACGGAGCCGCGATTCTGGCCCCCATCATCATCCCAGTGTGCGCCCACGCTGATGTCAACCGTGCCATCTGATTCGAGGTCGCCCAGCGAGGCCAGTGAGACGCCAAAGTAGTCCTCATCCTTCAGGGTACCCGTAAAGCCGCCAGCGGTGCCGCTGATCTTCCGGTGGGAATGGACCGTGCCGTCACTGTTCAGGAACAGCATCCACACGGCGCCACGGTTGTAGCCGCCGTCGTCATCCGCATGGGCCCCCACAACGATGTCGACCGTGCCATCACCACTAAAGTCGCCTAGCGAGGCCAGCGAGGAGCCGAAGTAGTCATCATCATGCAAGGGGCCGGAAAAGCCGCCTTCGGTACTACTGATCTTCTGGTGGGACTTGACCGTACCCCCTGGGTTCAGAAACAGCAACCAGATCGCCCCGCGATTGACGCCGCCGTCGTCGTCGAGGCCCGCTCCGACGGCAAGGTCGGTTGTGCCGTCACCATCGCAATCACCTACTGAGGTCACTGCGCTTAGTTGATCGCCGTCATCCAGTGCGCCGCCGAAGCCGCCCACGGTGCTGCTGATCTTCTGGTGCGACTTGACGGTGCCATCGGGATTCAGAAACAGCAACCAGATCGCTCCGCGATTGGCGCCGCCGTCGTCGTCGAGCGCCGCTCCGACGGCAAGGTCGGTCGTGCCATCACCATCCAGATCACCCAGGGTAGCGACCGAGATGCCGAAGGCGTCCCCGTCATCCAGGGCGCCGGAGAAGTTCCCTGCCGTCCCGCTGATCTTCCGGTGCCCTTTGACCGTGGCGTCGGCATTGAGGAACAGCACCCATACGGCGCCGCGGTTTAATCCGCCGTCGTCGTCCCGGAATGCCCCGACCGCGATGTCGCCGACGGCATCGCCGTCGAGATCACCCAGTGAGGCCACCGAGATGCCGAAGTAGTCTTCATCATCGAGGGCCCCGGCGAACCCGCCTCCGTTATCGCTGATCCTGTGTTGTGATTTGACGGTGCCGTCGCCGTTGAGCAGCAGGACCCATACCGCGCCGCGCTCCCAGCCGGCGCCGTCGTCACCCCTCGCGCCCACCAGGAGATCGCCGCTGCCATCACCATCGAAATCGCCCAGCCAGGCCAGCGCGTTGCCAAAGACATCCCAATCGCTCAGCAGGCCCGTGAAGCTGCCTTCGGTGTCGCTGATCTTCTGGTGCGATTCGACGGGGCTCACTTGCAGGAAGACGCACACGCCGTTGCCGTCGCAGTGGTCGATGGTGCATGCACTGCCGTCGGCCTCGCACGGCGTACTCAACAGCGACGGCACATGCAGGCACATTCCGGCGTAGGGATCGCAGGAGTCGTCCGTGCAGGGGTTGCCGTCGTCGCAGTCGTCAAACCACAGCAGGACGCAGGCACCCAAGCCATCGCAGTGATCCACCGTGCAGAAATCGCCGTCGACGTCGCAAGGTGTGCTCCACGGCCGATTCAGGTACCAGCACCCGACGGCGGGATCGCACCCTTCCTCGGTGCAGGGGTTGCCGTCGTCGCAATGCACGTCTTCCAGGAAGACACAGGAACTGCTGCCGTCGCAGTGATCGATGGTGCAGACGTTGCCGTCCAACTCGCACGGCGTACTCAGCGGCAGCGGAACATAGACGCAGATCGCGTTGGCGGAATCGCAGTAGTCCTCGGTGCAGGGGTTGCCGTCGTCGCAAACCACGTCCGCCAGGAAAACGCAGGAACCATTGCCGTCACAGTGGTCGATCGTGCACGGATCGCCATCGACTTCGCACGGCGTGCTGAGCGGCCAGGGCGGGTTATAGCAATAACCCTCAGGAAGGCAATGGTCTTCGGTGCACGGATTGTAGTCGTCGCAACTCACCTCCTCCAGGTAGACGCAGTGGCCGTTGCCATCGCAGTGATCGACGGTGCAGATGTTGCCGTCCAGCTCGCACGGCGTGCTCAAAGGCAACAGCACCGAAACGCAGTTCCCGCTGGCCGGATCGCAGAAGTTGTCCGTGCAGGGGTTGCCGTCGTGGCAGTCTTCATCCTGCCTGCAGGTTCCGAGGGTCCAGGTGTTCGCCGCCGGCTCCAGGCCGGCATGGCGCGGCACAAGCGCGGAGGGGTCGCCCACGAAGTTCGAGACTCCGCCGCCGACCCCCAATGCGCCGCTCGGAGGGAGCGGCTGAGCAGCCCAATCGCCATCACATTCGCCCAAGGTCTCCCCGGACGAGCCATCGCTGTTCGTCCACCCGGCCACGCCCGGCGGCAGCGGGTCACCAACCCACCGAGCGTGCGCAGGGTTCTTTGCAAGAAGCAACGCGCTCCCAACCGCAAGCAGAATCAGAGTAGGTCCGCGGCAGCGTAACATGGCACACCTCCCTTTCACAGATGGTCGCTTGGTGTGTACTCACAACGGCCAAGATCCGCCGGAGTGACCGGCTGGATCGGCTTGATCCTTTTTGACGACCGCCCACCGCGCGGGCGTCGGTCGCCCGCAGGCAGCACATCTCACATCGGCGGCCTAGGAGCGCGGCTGGCGGAACGACGCCATCGGCCGAGCCACCCGACGTCTTCGAGCAGGTCGCTCAGTCGCAATTCCAGTTGCCCAACAGCCGGGCCAGATCGGCGGCGTTGACCACGCCGTCGCCGTTCAAGTCCGCCGGATGTCCGAGGTTCGGCCCCCACGCCCCCAGCAACTGGGCCAGGTCGGCGGCATTTACCGGCGGCGTGCCGTCCAACTCACCGACGCATTGTGGTCCGTGGACCCGGGCGCCACTGCCGTCCGGCTGGCCGGCGTGGTGCTCACTACGGTCTTTGATCTCCGCGGCGTCCGGATTGGATGTGCCCGCAAACGTGGTCCGCCACTGGCCCCACGCGGCTGCGCCGTCATGATTGAACTGGAATCTGAACGTCGCCGGTGCGAACAGTGCATTGGTGCACCCGGGATTCCACCACGAGGCCCAGGCATTGATGCCGTCGGGGCGGTGCACCGTGAACAGCCAACCCGCCGGGGGGACCGCAAAGCTGTAGTGCGTAGGGTCGTCGTCAAACACCCGCACATGGAAATCGCAGATTCCGAACGTCGGATCCGGGGTGAGGTCGTACCAGTACGTGGGCGGATGCGCCGGGTTCAGGCCGCCCTGCGGCTCACAGACCACCTGGTCAAGCGCCTGGCAGACGTCGTCCACGCCGTCGCCGCTGGGATCACCCAGGCACATCGCCGGCGGACTTGGCGGAAACGCGCCGCCAATCCACGGGCAGCAACGACCATCCACCAGCTGGCAAGCACCACTTGGCAGGCAACAGGCCTGCGGCGCCTCGCAGGCGGTATCGGCTCCGAGCGGGAGGCCGCCCTGGGCCAGACAGTCGTCGGGCGGGATCTCAACGCATTGGCCATCCCCCAGGCAGCAGGGCTCCTCCAGCGGCTCAACGAACTCGTCAAGCGAATCCAGGGCGTTGAGGTCGTCGGGGGCATCCTGAAGTTGACCCGAGGGACCCGGCGGCTGAACGAGGGTCCACGAACCACGATCCAGTCCCAGCGCCGTTTCTTCAAACCACAGGTAATTCTGCCCATACAGCAGGCCGGTTCCCGCATCCGCCGCCATCTGGCCGGCCTTCGGCTTGAGGTTGGCAAAGAACACGTCGCCAGCCTGCTCGACCACGCCGCTGCCGGCATAATTGGGACCCACCAGGGCGGCCCCGTCGACTCGGCACTCAAAATCGACCGCGGTGCGCAGCAGCCCGATGGTGCTGATGTCGACGCTGAAGCCGATCACCGCCTCGCCCTCCTGCAGCAACGGCAGGGTGAATCCCGGGCCGATGCTGCCGGCCGGGTCGTCGCTGTAGAACTGGACGGCGTCTTCGATTCTGAACGCCAGTTCCGCAGGGTCGATCCGCAGGTCGACAATGACGGCATCGAGTTCATCGTGCGGCATCAGACCCAGCTGCCCTTCATCGACCAGCAGCATATTGGTGGTCGTCCCGACAAAGGGCCCGAAGTTCAAGGTCACCGCGATGAACAGATCGCCGCCGGCGCCTTCGTTGGGCAGACCGACCTGGGTTGCCACAGCGCTTCCCGGAGCCCCGTAACTGCCGCGGTCCACCGAGAAGATCAGCGGATGGAATGCGACCGGGTCATGGTTGGGATTGGTGGGGTCGCCCAGATCCGGTGGATGAAACCCGCCGTTGAACCCAGAGGTCGGCACCACCCGATCGTGGGTATTGCCGGCCTCGCCGGCGCTGTTCAATCCGACGTGTTCCAGGGCATCCAGGTCATCCTCGGCATTCGCCGTGCGCGGCGCCAGCAAGGCCATGGCCGCATCATCGTGATCGAGGAAGTTGATCCCCGGAGCGGTCAGCGGTGAGGCAAAGAACACGTCACCCGCGGCCTCGCCGGCACTCTGCCACGGACCGACGCCGGCGCCGGCGTCCGCCGAGCCCAACGGACCGGCCGGAAGCGTCAACACGCCCTGTGCGGTGGCCTCATTGCGCAGCGCCGTGTTCGGCATGCCGACCGCATAGGGATCGACACTGAAGTAGAACACTATCGGGGCACCGCTGTGTGCGACGAACGGCTCCTCGAACCCCGGAACACCCATCCGCTGCACCCACAGGTCGGCACGGCCCTCCTGGGCCCCGGCACCCTCTATTGGCGATTCGTCACCGCTGAAGTAGTCCTCACCAAAGCTGTATGCATCGAGGTTAGCGCTGAGGTGCTGCAAGCCGAGCGCCGCGGCCTGCACCACCTGATTGTTGCTGCGGTTCGGGGCACCGGCCGGATTGAGGTCCGGCTCAGATTGAAAGATCTCGGCTTCCGACGGCGCGGTCATACCCCAGAGCACCGCGTAATCGCTGACGTCGCCGATGCGCGCCGTCGGTAGGCCCAGCGCCGCAAGGGTGCCCGGCTGACGCATGAACCCGTAAGGCCCCAGCCCGGGAGGCGGAGGGGGCGCCCACGGTGGATTGAACAGCGGCGATCCCGGCACCGGCAGCCCGTCAAACCCGGGGGTGCCCTGCATCCAGCCGTTCACCGAGAAACTCACCGGGCCGTGGTCCGACGGCGGACCGCCGCCGCCACCACCCGAAAGGGGCGCGATGCTGAGATTGTGCCAGTAATTCCAGATCCCGCCGAATAGGCCGGGCGGCGGGATCGGCGTGCCGCCGCCGACCCGGGCGCCGTTCTCGTCGGCGATTACGTAAACACACTGGCTGATCTGAAAACCGGGCGTCTCGGCGAACCCGGTAGCCGTCGGCACCGCTGCACCGAAGCTGGTCTGGGCCAGGTTGATGGTAATCTGCGTGGGCACATTCCACTGAATGGGCCACTGGGGTCCCAACCCGACCGTCCAGGACCACGACCGGAAAAACCCAGCCGCATCCTGCAGCCCTAAAGACACCGCGTTGATCTGGTTGCCGTTGAAATCGAACTGGGGCGCAGTCACCATCACCGAGAGCAGCGCATTGGACAGGTTCACCGCTTGGGGCGGCTGAAGCGACGCCCCGGGCGGCTCCTGGACCAGCACGTAGTAGTAGGCGCTCGAGAACGATCCAGGCTGAGCCGGCGGCACGTCCCAGTACATCACGAGCCCGGGACTCTCGGGATACGCCGGGCCGCCACCACCTTCCCAGACGTACAATCCGCCGGTCGGCGGTGTGCACGGCACGAACTCGTTATCAGGGTACGGCTCCCCAACGCCGTACTGCTCCCAGGTGTCCATGTACTGGGCCCAGGCGTCCGGGGGAACCGCAACCACCCGGCCCTCGGTGAGGGGCGGCTGCCATTCCGCTCCGCCAATGAACACGTACTCCTGGCCGGCGGCGGCGGCAACACTCAGCAAGACCACGGAGATCTCCAGCAGTGCCCAGCAATAACCGCCGGGAAGGTGGATTCGTTCACAAGCAAATAGATGTCCATTGCTGCCCATCGTAAACCTCCTGACGCTGTGGCACGGATGCCCCGGCACTGATCGAGGCGGGCCGCCGGGGTTCAGGCCGGGTACCTACTGCACGGCCAGAGCCCCAACAAGCGCCGCAAGCCGGGTTGCAAAAGGGTGCTTGTTAGATCGCTCTACTGTTAATCTGACAGCGAAGATTGAAATTGCCAGTCACGACCAAGAATTGTGAAGCACATCGAAGAATAATTGTGCTACAGACGGCGCGGGATCATTGCGGGAGCCGCGGCGCTTTTGCCCACCCGGCGGAACTGGCTGGGGGTCACACCGCAATGGACGTGAAAGACCTCGCTGAACCAGTCCGCATGGGCGTATCCGCAGGACAGGGCCACGCGCTTGACCTGCCAAGCGGTCCCGCGGAGCAGTTTCTTGGCCAGTCGGATCCGCCGGCAGGCAATGTAATGGCTCATCCGCACGCCGGTCTCACTTGCAAACAGGTGCGCCAGGTAGGAGGGATTGACGTCCTGGGCGGCGGCGATCAGGCCGACCGAGAGCTGGGGGTCGGTCAAGTGGCGCTGAATGTAATCGAGCGTCGCAAGCACACGCGGATGGTGGGCGCCAGCCACCACCGACGGCGCTTGCCCACGCGGACCGCTCGCCCCGACCTCCCCGCCGGCCGGATCGACCAGCCCGGCGAGCAACCCGGCACGGCGCTGCGCGAAGTGATCAACCAGCATCTCGAGCAACTGGACCAGAGTCTCGAAGCGCGAAGCACCGACACGATCCGGGCAGACCAGTTGACAGGCCGCCAGGCAGCAGCCTTGATGGCACAACGGCACCATGGCGCACAACAGGCCCTGAGGGCAGTGGTGCCACACAATCTCGGGGGAACGTCGCAGGCGGTCCAGGTGATCACGGCGGGCCACTCTGCAATAAGCCGACTGCGCAAACGGCCGGCAGCGCGGATGGACTGCCGCCGGGTCCAGTGGGCCGCGATCCGCCAAGTGCACCGGGATGCTGACCACCGCGATTCCGGTCAGTTTCTTGAACCGGGTCTGCACCTCTGCGGCGAAGCGCTCATGGAACACCTCCGGCGGCTGAGCCGCGCCGCCACCCTCCAGGGGCGGCATCCTGCGAAACTCGATCCGTGGATCCATGGCCGGCGCGCTCAGGTGGTGGCGGCATGTGGGGTCACGGCAGCCGGTGGCCCGGCGGTTGATCAGCCCGGGGCTTCGTGGAACACCGCCGCGCCAAACGCCTTGAACGGCAGCAACTCCAATCCTCGCTGGCCGTCGAAGTCGAGGACCCGCAGGTCATCGGTCTCATGCAGGCTCGCGCACACAATGGCGAAGTGGTTGCCGTACCGTTCCCGCAGCAACTCGGTCATCACTGGAAACCCGATGAACTTCTTGATGCCTTTGCGAGCCAGGAGTTCAAGCAGCTTGGGATCTTCCAGGTCATCATGGCTGGTCAGGATGACCAACGGACCGTCTGCGCTGAAGATGATTGCCCCGTGCATGAGCGCCCCCCTCACGATGTCATGGGGCCGTGGGAATAACCCCCTGGCCCGCGCTCATGACCGGTCAGGGATCCGATGCAGGATCGGGGTCATTCCTGAACGATATCGGCAATGATCGGATCGCACAGCCGCTCCCAATCCTCACGGCCGACCTGCACCGCCTCGGTGTGGCTGCCGGCCTGCATGAGAATCGAGCTGCACTCGTGCAACCGAACATCGACGATGGTCTTCATGCCGAACAAGGTCCCGATGGGCGGTTCGGCGCCCAACTCACAGTGCGGGAACAACTCGGCCATCTCGGCCTCGCTGGCCAACCGCACGTTGAACTCCTGCAGCACGTCGGCGATCCGCTCCAGGTCGACGCGACTGCACGCCGGAATCACGCACATGGCGTAGCCCAAGTCACCTTTGACAACCACCGGCTTGGCCACCCGGTGGCCCGAAACATGCTCGGCCTGGGCCAGCCCCTGGGCGGAGTAGCGCGGCGGATGGGTGGTCCGCGTGTAGGAAATCCGCTCGTCATCCAGCAGGGTGGTAAGTCGCACAGCACACCTCCTTCATGTCCGCCACTGATCGGCGCGGCGCGGCGCCGGGTCGCGGCAGGGCTCACTTCCACCCGAGGTGCACGGACCGACGCGCTCGCCAGGCACCCGGGTCACCGCCGGGACCCGTTGCACTTGCCGTGCCGCTCACGGCCAAACCACGCGGCGCGGCGGTAGCGCCCGCAGGAACCGGGAGGGGCGGCTCGTGAATGCCGGTGGATCGGACCAACCGGCCGAAACCCGCCGCCGGAACGGCCTGGCCCCGTGCGCGAAATCCAGCACCTGCTGTGGGACCGCGCCGCCGATAATCGGACCCTGGACCGCGAAGCACACCGCCACGGTGCCCCCGCGCCGACCGTCACGCCCCACCCCGCAGTGGTACGACACGTGCTAGGGGTAGCGCAGTGCACCTGGACCCGATCGCCGCCTCGAAGGGGATCGCATACATGAACGACCTGTTGCTCGGAGATGAAGCCGTCGGCCTCGCGGCGATTCACGCCGGAATCAGCGGGGCTTTTTCTTATCCGGGAACGCCCGCGACCGAGATCCTGGAGTTCATCCAACGCCACCCGCAGTTCCAGGACTCAGACGCCGTGCGCTGGTCCACCAACGAGAAGGTGGCCTACGAGCAGGCGTTGGGCATGTCCTTTGCCGGACGCCGGGCCCTGGTGTCCATGAAACACGTCGGCCTGAATGTGGCCGCCGATCCCTGGATGAGTTCGGCGCTGACCGGGGCCCACGGCGGACTGGTGCTGGCGGTGGCCGACGACCCCGGCATGCACAGTTCGCAGAGCGAGCAGGACAGCCGGTTTTACGCCGATTTTGCCCGCATTCCGCTGTTTGAGCCGGCCAACCAGCAGGAAGCGTACGACATGACTCGCGAAGCCTTTGAACTCTCCGAGTCGTTCCAGATTCCGGTCATGGTCCGCCTGGTCACCCGCCTGGCACACAGCCGGGCCAACGTCCGCTGCAGCCCCGCGGCACATCCCCGGCCGCTGGGCCGGGCCACCGACTGGCACAAGTGGACCCTGCTCCCAGCAAACGCCCGGCAACGGTATCGCCGGCTGCTCAACCTGCAGCCGGGGCTGCAGTCGTATGCCGATGACAGCCCGCACAATCTACTCGTCCTACGCGGCACGCAGGGCATCATTGCCTGCGGGCTGGCCCGCAATTACGTGGCCGAAGTGCTGGGCGATGCCCCGGCTTACTCGGTGTTGCAAATCGGCGTGTACCCGCCACCCCAGTCGAAGATCGCCCAACTGGTCAACCATTGCCGCGCGCTCTGGATTGTCGAGGAAGGACACCCACTCCTCGAAACGCGACTGCTCGGCCTGCTCGGGCCGGCCGCGATCACGATTCATGGGAAGACCACCGGGGCGCTGCCGCCGGACGGCGAACTGAGCGCCGAGGGTGTCCGGGCGGCGCTGGGCCGCGGCGCGGGTTCAACGCATCAGCCGCCGGCGGACCTGCCGGCGCGCCCGCCCCAATTGTGCCAGGGCTGCCCGCACTGCGACACCTTCAAGGCCATCACCGCCGCCAGTCCCGATCAGCGACCCTATTACTTCGGCGACATCGGCTGCTACGCGCTGGCCGCCCTGCCGCCGTACAACGCCATCGATACCTGCGTCGACATGGGCGCCTCGATCGGAATGGGCATCGGGGCCGCCAAGGCCGGGGCCCATCCGATAATCTGCACCATCGGCGACTCGACCTTCGTGCACTCGGGATTGAGCGCGCTGCTGGAAGCCGCCGCCCTGGATGTCAACATGACCGTGGTGATTCTGGACAACGCCACGGTGGCCATGACCGGCGCCCAGGAGGTCTTTGCCAGCGGCGAGTCGCTCATCCGAGTCATTCGTGGGCTGGGCGTGGATCCAGCACACCTCATCCGCATCGACCCGCTGCCCCAGAACCACGAACGCAACGCGGCGCTGCTGCAACGCGAAATCGATCACCCGGGCCTCTCGGTGGTTGTCGCCTGCCGCCGCTGCATCCACCTGAAGCGCCAGCGCACGGTCACGCCCGAACCCGCAGCGCTGACAACCAAACCGACGGGGTAGCGCCCTGCAGGCCCCGGGGAGGCGCTGATGTCGACGGCCGGTCAACGCAACCTGATCCTGGCGGGGGTCGGTGGCCAGGGCATTCTGACCATCGCCCAAGTCCTTTCGCAGACCGCCCTGCGCCGCGGCTGGCAGGTCAAGCAGGCCGAAGTCCACGGCATGAGTCAGCGCGGCGGTGCCGTGCAATCTCACCTGCGCTTTGCGGATCATCCGATCCATAGCGACCTGGTGCCCCGGGGAACCGCCGACGCCATCCTGGCGGTTGAACCGCTGGAGGCCCAACGCTACGTCGACTACCTGGCGCCCGACGGGGCCATCGTCGCGAGCACCGCCGCGCTGGTCAACATTCCCAACTATCCGCCCATCGAAGCCGTCCTCCGCGGGTTGGCCCGGTACCACCGCCACGTGCTGGTCGACGCCCCGGCCCTGGGGCGGAGCGCCGGATCGGCCCGGGCGGCCAACATGGCGTTGCTGGGCGCCGCCGCCGACATCGTCGGGTTCGAACTCGCCGAACTGGAACAGAGCATCACCGAACTGTTTGAACGTAAAGGTGCCGAGGTCGTGCGCAGCAGCATCCGGGCCCTGCGCTACGGCCATCATGCCGGCCGACTCTATGGCGAAGCCCTGCGGCGCGGCGCCGAGTCAGAGGCCGTGCGCCAGTGGCTGGATCGAGTCCCGGCAGCCGATCTGGCGACGGCGGCGCTACCCGACGCCACGCTGCTGAGCCTCCACCAGCGCGGCGACGACCTCTCGGCCGCCGAGGAACAAGCCCTGGCGGCGACTCTCGAGCAGGTCACCTACGAAGCGCGCGACCGCCTCCGAGAACACGAAGTGTATGCCATCATGGAACTCGTCGGGGCCATCTCCCCGCCCCGCCACCTGTTCCTGGAACGAGACCACGCCGTCACTCCGGAAATGCTCGACGCCTTCGAGGGCGACACCGTGGTCCTCAAAGTGGTCTCGCCCGATATCGTGCATAAGAGCGACGCCGGCGCCGTGGTCTTCACCGCCAAGGTCGCCGACCTCGTCAACCGCGAGGCTGAGTCCCTTCGGGAGCGGCACACCGCAGCAGGCCATGCCGTCGATGGCTTGCTGCTGGTGCAGTACGTTCCCCACGATCGTACCGTGGGCAGTGAGTTGTTTGTCGGCATTCGGGCCACCCGCGAGTTCGGACCGGTCATCGCCGCCGGGCTCGGCGGACTGGACACCGAGTACCTGGCAACGAAGATGAAGCCGGGAATCGCCGTGGCCAAAGCGGCGGTCCTGCAGACCAGCGCCGAGGCCTTCTTCGAGCAATTCCGCGGCACCGCCGCCTACGACATCCTCAGCGGGCAGGTCCGTGGACATCGCCGGATGGTCGACGACGGTGAACTGTTGCGCTGCTTCCGGGCCTTTATCGCCATCGCCCGCCACCTGGCGGTCTGGACCGAGCGCCGTCACCGCGGACTGGTCGAACTGGAGGTCAACCCGTTTGCGTTCATCCGCGGACGACTGCTGCCGCTGGACGGCCGCGGGCGCCTCGGCGAACTCACGCCGGCCGCGCCGGGCCGGCCGCTGCACGCCGTTCGGCGGCTCCTGGAACCGCGGTCCATCGCCGTCAGCGGGGTGTCGGCCGAGCGCCGCAACTTCGGGCGGATCATCCTCGAAAACATCACCGCCTGCGGCTTCCCCAGGGAACACCTGTACGTGGTCAAGCAACACGCCGGTTCGATCGACGGCATCCGCTGTCTGGCGGACATCCGCCAGGTTCCGGAGGACATCGACCTGTGGGTCGTGGCCACCGCCGCCCAATCCGCACCGGCGCTGATCAACGACGCCATCGCCAGCGGCACCGTCGGCGCCGTGATTCTGATCTCGGGCGGTGTCGGTGAAACCGCAGGGAGCCGGCGGCTACTCGCCGAGCTGCAAGCGGCCATCCAGCAGGGCCGCAGCGGACACCGCGGCCCGGTGGTCCTCGGCGGCAACAGCATGGGGGTCCGCTCCCGCCCAGGAGCGTATGACACCTTCTTCATCGATCCGCAGCGACTGGACCCGCGGCGCGATCAGCCCAGTCAGCGCGTGGCCCTGCTGTCTCAAAGCGGGGCGTTCATGATCACACGCATGAGCAACCTGCCCGCACTGCGCCCGGCCATCGCCGTGTCGGTCGGCAACCAGATTGATCTGACCATCTCCGACCTGCTCCAGACCGTCGGCGCCCGAAATGACATCGATTGCGTGGGCGTCTACGTCGAGGGCTTCCGCGACCTGGACGGGCTGGCATTTTTGCGGGCGGTGCGGGCCCTGACCGCGGCCGGCAAGGAAGTTATCTTCTACAAGGCCGGTCGAACCCCCCAGGGACGTTCCGCGACGGAAGGCCACACCGCTTCCATCGCCGGCGACTACGATGTCTGCCAGGCGGCCGCGGCCCAGGCCGGAGCGGTGGTGGTTGACACCTTCAAGGAGTTCGAACAATTGCTCGAGCTGGCCACCGCCTTTCACGGCAAGCCGGTTCACGGCCGGCGCATCGGTGTGATCAGCAACGCGGGTTACGAAACCGTCGGCATGGCCGATGCCCTGATCGGGGCCCGGTATCAGGTCGAGATGCCGCCGCTGACCGACGGCACGCGCCGCCGTGTCGCCGCGGTGCTCGAGCAACACGGCCTGGCACACCTCGTCAACGTCCGCAACCCGCTGGACCTGACTCCCATGGCTGACGACGACGTCTACCAGGCCTGCACCGACGCCCTGGTTGCCGCCGACGAGTTCGATGCCGTCGTGGTTTCGATCGTGCCGATGACCGAGCGGTTGCTGGCCCTGCCCAACGAGATCAAGGCAGTGCAGTCGATCGCCACGCGCCTGCCGCGGTTGTGCCGCACGTCAGCCAAGCCAGTGGTGGCCGTGATCGACTCAGGGGCTCCTTTTGAGCCCCTGGCCGCCGCCCTGCGTGAAGCCGGAGTCCCGGTGTTCTGTTCCTCTGATCAGGCCATTCGATCGCTGGGGCGCTACTTGTGCCACCGCGCTGCGCGAGTCGAAACCAGCGAGGCACCGCCACCGGCGGTCGGAATACATGGAATGGACGCCGTGACCCCGCTGGCATAGAAGGGCCCAAGTCGCATGGTTGGCATCGGTGACATGGCTGGCAACGGTCACGGGAGTGACAGCGATGGACGGCGTGGCACCCAACGAGGGCTCACGCACCCGCAACGTGCTTTGTGGCAGATTGCGGCCGGTGGCTCGCCCCCTGGTACCACCGTCGGGCCCAGCGCGCCGCCCGGCGGACCCGAGGTCCCTGCGCGCTCGGGAGAAGAATCGATGTCCCTGATGCGCCACGCCACGCATGACGTGGTCTGGATCGCTCCAGGCCGCTCCGTCGATGAGGCCATCTCGCTGATGGAGGACTTCGAGATCCATCATCTGCCGGTGGTCGATCACGGCACCGTCGTCGGCATGCTCTCCGATCGCGACCTGCTCTTGATGGTCGGCTGGCGGCTGACCTGTGAACGCCACAGCACTCCGGCGAGCGCCCGGGTGATCGGACCGACCACCGTCGAAGAGATCATGACTCGACCGGTGGTCAAGGTGTCGGCCGACGATTCCCTGGAACATGCCGCCCGGATGCTCATCGAGCGCCGCATCGGAGCGCTGCCGGTGATTCGCAACGGTGTGCTCGTCGCCATCTTGAGCGAGTCCGATGTTTTGAAGGCCGTCCTGCACCAGCCCGACGCCCCGCGGTGGCGCCACCTGCTGAGTCGCCCCGTTCAGACCATCATGACCCGCCGGGTGATCAGCGTGAAGCCCAAGACGTCGCTGACCGAAGTTCTGGACGCCTTCCGAACGCACCGCATCCGCCACTTGCCGGTCGCTGTCGGCAACAGCCTGATCGGGATCATTTCCGACCGCGACGCCCGCCGGGCACTCGGCGAGTCCCTGATCCGCGATGCCCAGGCCCAACAGCGCGGCTCGCTTTATCTTGGGCCCCAATTCGCCATGACCATCATGACTCGCAAGGTACGGGTCATCGCACCCTCCAGCACCATCGGCAGTGCCATGCAGCACCTGCTGGACCACGGCATCCATGCCCTGCCGGTGGTCGACGCCGAACGGCTCAGCGGGATCGTGGCCGAAACGGACCTGATTCGGGCCGTTGCCGACGGCGCCGCACATGAGCCATCCAAAGGGTTGCACAAACCGATCGCCATACGACTCCATGAACCCTTGAATTGCCAGGAAGGAGATCTGACATGACACCCCTGAGCACACCCCATGAGCTTCGCGAAGCCCCTCCGGCAGTGCCCGAGATCAAGGGCTCCTTGCGCACCATGCACGTGGCCTTTATCGCCTTCTGCACGGCGCTGTGCGCCCTGCTGTGCGCCTGGGGCCTCTGGAACTTCCTCACCGGCGGCGGAACCAGCGGACTCCTGACCGCAGTCGGAACCCTGATTGTGGGCGGCGGCCTGATCGCCTACGGCCGCTGGTTCCTGCATAAGCTTGAGGCTGCCGGCATCCGTTAAGTCGCAGCGGCCCGGCCAGCCCCTGGCACGCGGCATCGGCGATGCTCATCGCTGCTACACTCGGGAGATCAACTTTCGCCAGGGAACACGCGGGTTCCTGTTCCAGGGTCGGTTCTACTCCTGCGTACTGGACGAGCAGCACTTGCTGTATGCGATCCGTTACGTGGAACTGAACCCGGTTCGAGCCGGCAGGGTCCAGCAGCCCGGTGAGTACCGGTGGTCCTCCGCGCAATATCGTATGGGCAAGCGCGATGCGGACCCATTGGTTACCGATCGCTCCGTCCTCGGCCTGGTCTCCCACTGGAAGGACCTGCACTTTGATGACGAAGCTGCATACCGCTCGATCAGGGCCAAGACCTGCAGCGGTCGGCCTTGTGGAGGTGCACACTTCGTGCGCCGGGTTGAGTCCAGAACGGGGAGCGCCTTGACGCCGATGAAACCCGGACCGAAAGCGGTCGCACGGTAATTGTGGTTTGTGTCCCCCGAACTATCCCGTTGCCGGAATCACGCCGCGATCCCTGCTGGCCGACCCGGTCATATTGCCGGAACGACCCGGTCATATTGCCGGAACGACCCGGTCGTATTGCCAGAACGACCCGGTCGCATCGCCGGGTCAGCACAGTCGGCCTGCTTGGCGGAGGGCCTTGAACGATGTCCACCAGCGGGTTGACCTGCGACGTAAACACCCGGGTCCGGGGAATCGGGCCGGTCAGGACGTGCAGGCACCCACGCGCCCTGGGCGGTGGTCGGCGGCGTACTGGGGCCGGCGCCAATAATAAGGAATATAGGCATACCTGCATTTCCTGGACCGTGGGCTGGTACTTGTGGGGCGTCCGGCTCAACCCGAGGTGCGTCGTTATCGCCACTTGATCGCAGCCCGCCCCAGGGCCATATCAAACGGGAGGTCTTCATGTTACGCCCACGAACGCGAAACCTCATGTGCATGCCCGCCGGCGCTGCGCTCGCGGCAGAACCCGTCCTGGCCGGTCCAGTCGACCTGTTCGCCAAACTACACCAGGGTGAGGACGCTGCGGCCTGCGCGAAGAACCTGGACCTGATCATCTGCCGTATGTACGTGCAATACGAGGATGTTGAGGAACGCCGTCGACTTGGCCATGGTCATCGGGAGCTAGGGCCCATGTCTGCAGCGGAGCCCGCCCACACCCGCCCCACGCTTCGACGTCGAGAATGCAACCAGGACGCCGAGCAGCACATCCGCGTCGCGCATCACACCTGCCCCGCCACGCGGACGCGTCACCTGATGGCCCAGACGCTGTGAACCGGAATCCGTTTGGGTTGAATCGACGCGACCATCGGCTGAAGATCTCGCGGTGGCACCACGGCGGCTGCTTGATTTCTGTTGTCTCGAACGTGCCCGTGCAAGTATGATACGCCCTCCAAAGGGCCGGGCAGCGGTCACCAGCACCCGCTGTACCTGCACGAACCCGTGCTGCTTGAGTTGTGCATGCCCATGTGCGCGAGTGGCGGAACTGGCAGACGCGCAGGATTTAGGTTCCTGTGGGGCAACCCGTGGGAGTTCGAGTCTCCCCTCGCGCAGTTCAATTGCCGCAGTCCGTGGCCCGGCAGCGGGCGCGGCCGCCCCGACCTCAACAAAGGATCGACATGATCACACTTGTTCGGAACACCACGGTGATCACCTGCCGGGATCGCGACCCGGTGGTGCTGGCCGCCCACGACGTCCTGGTGCAGGGCGGCGTGATCCAGGCCGTGCAGCCGACCGGCAGCATCGACGGCCGCAAGGTCGATGCCCTGGTCGAGGGCGGGCGGCATTTGGTGATTCCGGGGATGATCAACACCCACCATCACCTGTACCAGACCCTGACCCGCGGGCTCAAGGCCGCCCAGAATGCGCCGCTTTTTGCCTGGCTCACCGAGCTGTACACCCGCTGGCAGCACGTCGACTACCGGGCGGTCAAGATCGCCGCCAAAGTCAGCATCGCCGAGCTGCTGCTGTCCGGTTGCACGACCACGAGCGACCACTTCTACCTGTTTCCGGCGGGCAGCGACGTCCGGCTGGAAGCCGTCCTGGAAGCAGCCGAGGAACTCGGCATCCGCATTCACGGCTGCCGCGGCAGCATGACCCTGGGGCGCTCCGCCGGCGGACTGCCGCCGGACAACTGCACCGAGCGCGACGACGCGGTGCTGGCCGACTGCCAGCGGGTGGCCGAACAGTTTCATGATCCCGACCCGCTGGCCATGCGCAAGATCGATCTGGCACCCTGCTCCCCCTTTAATGTCACCACCGCGTTGTTTTGCGAGACCCAGAAGCTGGCCCGGTCGCTGGGTCTGCTGCTGCACACCCACGCCGCCGAGACCCGCGCTGAAGAGTCCTTCTGCCTGGAACGTTTCGGGGTCCGCCCCATCCAGTACTTGGAGCAGCACGGCTGGCTCGGGCCGGACGTCTACCTGGCCCACTGCGTGCACCTGAACGACGATGAAATCCGTTTGCTGAGCAGCACCCAGACCGGAGTCGCCTGTTGCCCGAGTTCGAACATGCGGCTCAGTTCGGGCATTCCGCCGGCCTGCCGCCTGCTGGCCGCCGGAGCCAAAGTCGGGCTGGGCGTCGACGGCAGCAGCAGCAACGACGGTGGCAACATGATCGGCGAAGCCCGTCAGGCGTTGCTGTTGCAGCGGGTCCTCGGTTCGCCCGAGCAGTTCACCGTGGCGGACGCGTTTCGAGCCGCCACCCGTGGCGGCGCCGATTGCCTGAACCGTCCCGCCCTGGGGCGCCTGGAGGCGGGGGCCGCCGCCGACCTGGCCATGTTTCGCCGCGACGACATCGCCCTGGCCGGTGCCGTCGAGCAGGATCCGCTGGCCGCCCTGATGCTCTGCCATGCCCCCAGGGCCGACAAGGTGATGGTCGCCGGCCAGTGGGTGGTGAACGACGGGCAATTGACCCGCGTGGACCAGTGGACCCTGGCCGATGCCCTGAACACCATTGTCGCCGAACGCTTCAACCGCTGACGGCGCGCGCTGCCTTCTGCGCACTCAAGGCCGTGGCGGAGACTCGCTGACGATTCGTGTGGTGCTGATGAACCCTGACGAAACCCTGCATTGCTGTGACAATCTCGAACTCCTCGAGCAGGTCGCGGATCAATCCGTCGACCTGATCTATATCGACCCGCCGTTTCACACCGGGCGGCAGCGCACCCATTCCCAGTCGCAGCAGGGCTACGCCGATCGGACCGACGGTGGGATTCAGGGTTACCTGGAGCTGCTCGGTCCACGTCTGAGACACATGCACCGAGTGCTGACCGACAAGGGTACGCTGTACGCCCACCTCGACTGGCGCACGGTCCACTACGTCAAGGTGTTCCTGGACGACCTGTTCGGGGCGAGCAACTTCTTGAATGAGATCATCTGGCACTACCGCAGCGGCGGCGTATCCAAGCGCTGGTTCGGCCGCAAGCATGACACGCTGCTGGTCTATGCCCGCCGCAAAGGCACCCACACGTTCAACGTTCAGCGCGGCGGAACCTTCCGCACCGATGGCCTCCACCGCGACGCCGAGGGCCGGCCGTATAAGATGACCCGCAACGGCCGGCTGTATTTCCATGCCGACGGCCCGGTTCTGAGCGACGTCTGGGATCTGCCATTCCTGAGCACGGTGGCCCTGGAACGCTGCGGCTACCCCACCCAGAAACCGGAGGCCCTGCTCGAACGCGTCATCAGCGCCAGCTCAAATCCACAGGACCTGGTCGCCGATTTCTACTGCGGTTCCGGAACCACCCTCGTAGTCGCCCAGCGCTGCGGGCGCCGTATCCTGGGGTGCGACCACAATCCACAAGCCATCGCCGTCGCCCGCCGGCGGTTACAGAGCCACGTGCAGCCGTCATAGATAAGCGCGCAGCATCACCTTCTTTTCCGCAGTGATCAGGTGCTCTCGTCGGGGAGCTTTCGCGGATGACGCGAAATGTTTCTTGTATTTTGTTGTTTACCGCCGCCGACAGCGCGACGCACTGCACATCCCAAACGGTCCCCTAGAAATGCACGCTACATTTCAGCATCGGCAATACCCACTCGCAACTTGGACAGCCGGGCTCCTCCGCCGGACGCCCTGACCACTCATCGATCACCCACTGCGGTCTTGCGATGCGCCGCACGAACGGCTACCAATGACCCAGGTGTGCCCGGGGGGCACATCCGTTCGGACTTGGGGAAGTTCGGACGGTTTGGGTGCGGTCGGTACGCTGTCGCATCATCGACGGTTTCGACACCGCAAGGCACGTCGCACGGGGTGAATGAGCTGATGACAAGACGTTCAGGGGTGGTATGCGTTGCGTTGCTGCTGGGCTCAGGCGCCTTGCGGGGTGAGGATGGCCGTCGGGCCGCCGATCGGCGGTCGAACCCGGATCACCGATCGGCGGGTGACATGGGAGATTCCACGGCGGCGGCCGGGTCGCCCGCTGAATGTCTCACCTGCTTCTGTAACGGGTTTCACGATTGCAACCCACCGGAATGCGACTGCCCGCAGTGCTTCCCCGTCGAGGTGGATTGCGGGCCGTGCAGGGTCTGCGCCGGAATTCGCGGCTGCGTATACGACTGTGCCCGCTGCTGTGACGACGGCGACGGCTGCACCGCTGATGACTGTGATGACGCCGGTTGTCGCCACACGCCGCGGTGCGACGTCCGGCAATGCCAGGTGTGCCTCGACGATGCCTGCGTGTTCATCTGCGACGATGAAGACCCGTGCACGGTTGACCTGTGTGCCGACGGCGCCTGCGAGCACCAACCGCAATGCCCGCCGGACGAGGACCCCTGTACGCGCGACGGCTGCCTGGCAGGCCGCTGTTTCAGCGAACCACTGGACTGTGACGATCGCAACCCCTGCAGCCTGGACGACTGTGCCGATGGGGCCTGCGTGCACCTGGCGGCCTGTCCGCCGGACAGCGATCCTTGCACCGTGGATACCTGCCGGGACGGCACGTGTCTGCACGATCCGCTGGACTGCGACGACGACAATCCATGCACCCTCGACGCCTGCGAATCGGGTTCCTGTGTGCACACACCGCTATGTCCGCCCGACGGCAACCCGTGCACGTTGGACGCCTGCATTGCCGGGGTCTGCCATCACGACCTCCTGGATTGCGACGATGGCAACCTGTGCACCGTCGAGGGCTGCGTCGACGGTGCGTGTCTCTATGAGCCGCTGTGCCCGCCCGACAGCGATCCGTGCACGGTCGATGCCTGTGCGAATGGGGTCTGCCTGCACACGTCCTGCCCCGCCGATGGCCCCTGCGCGCCGCGCTGTTGCCTGGATGGGCAATGCCTGCCTGATCAGCCGGCGCGGCCTTGCTCGCTGAGCCTGGAGAGTGCCGCCGGCTGCCCCGGCGCGGAAGTGTCGCTGGCCGGCGAGCTGTGCAACACCTCGCCCTGTGCCGCCTGGTACGAATGGACGGCGGGACGCTCCGCCGAGGATTCGCCGGCGATCGTCCAGCCGCCTGCCCACGGCTGGGTGTTGCTCGATGGGCAAGCCTGCACGGCGCTGAGCGTCGGGGCGCTGATTGTCGGCGACGCGGCACCCGGTGGTCAGGCCGCGATCCAGGTCACCGCCTGGAGTGAGAGTTCGGGAGCCTGCGGAACGGTGGTCCAACAGGTCTGCGCGGCCGACGCCCAGGTTCGGGTGGCCCCACCATCCGGGGGTGCTCGGTTGGGCATCTCGCTGGACCTCTGGGATCCCACCTTGGATGCCGCCGACGTGCCCCCCAATCCGTTGCGTCCTGGCATTCTGCGCCGCGGGTCGACCTGGTCCTACGCCTGCGGCCCGGGCCAGCCCGCCGACACGCCCGAATTGCGACACCGGGTGGTTCTGCACGTCAGCAACCCGGACGTCAGCGGTGGCATGATTGCCGGACCCGAGGGCGATACCGGCGCCCTCACCCGAATGACGCCGGAGTTTTTTGCCGGGCAGTCGGTGATGTGGAATCAGCGTTGGAATGCGCTGTTCGGCAACGATTGGGCCAGCCCGTACACGGCCGCCCGGGTCATGCAGTGCTACGTGCAGGCTTTGTGCCTCGACGAGGCGGAGCTAACTGATGAGCGCTATTGGATCACACCGGAGATCGGCCAAACCGGGCCTTATTCGATTGAGCTCAGCGGCCCACGGGTCAAAGAGCGGCCGCTGGACCTGCACGTTCAGGCTCATGATGCTGTCATCCGGGTCTACAAGTCACGTCCGGATCCGCTGCTGGGCCTCGGATCCTACCGGCTGTACGCCCTGCCGGATGGCGACGACACCGCGGCCACCTGGGGCGAAACCGTCAACGGGGAGTTCATCGCGCCCGATACCACCACGTACACCATCGAAGCCGTCGGCGCCCATCAGAACGCCAGGGCCTACCTGGGCGCCTGGTACGGCGGCGGCATCGAATTGACCGCCCCTCAGGATGTCCCATTGACCGCCGGACAGGTGCTGCGGTTCTCGGTGCGGGCCTATCACACCAATCAGCGCTTCCCTTTGACCTTGCGGTTCGATCGGCCCGGGGCATGCGCGGAGCTGCGCGTGACCTTCGACGTCGGGCCGTTGGAATTCACCGAAGCGGCCGACGTCCGCCCGCAGTTTCGAATCCACACCAATGGTGATCTCGAGATGCGCCTGCCGCAGGGACGGCTGCTCAGTGCGCCGTTCATCGCCGGCCGTCGCAATGCCGCGGACTACAACGGACGATTGCACGAAGGTCATGCCCTGGGTTGGCGCCGGGTCAGCCCGACCCACTTCGAGTCGCCCCCACCGACGGTCCACGTCTACCAGGGGACCCTGGCGGCCACTGCCGATCCGTGGGTCAGCGTGCTGCACTACCACACCGTGACCGATCGAGCTGGGACGGTTCTGTGGTCGTATGCGTACCGGTCGGACGGAGACCTGCCGCAGCTCACCGACTCCTACCGCGGCACCTCCGATCGCCACAGTCTGCACATCGAGCGCCTCTGTGATGCTCGGGGGCGATGTACCCGAAAGACCTACACCAGCCTGCACGACCCCGGCGGAACTCGCGTCGAGCACCTACTCTATGCCCGCGGCCGATACATCGGCAGCGTGTGGGACCCTGGCGACCGTGCCGCCGGAGCGGGCCCCTGCGGGCTCGGCCGGCCGCTGGTCTACCGGGATCGCCGTGGCCGGATCACGCACTTGCGCACCGCCGAAATCGGCGCAGAGGGTCTACCCCAGGGCGAATTCCTGGAAGCCTTCGAGTATCACGATGCGGAGGATTGCGGCTTCGGACCGTGCGCTGACCGCTGTGACGACCGCATGACCCGCTGGCTGCGGCGCACCGCCACCGGCGCCTGGGTGGTGCTCGAGCACAGCACCTACGAGGACCTGCCGGACGGCGGATTTATCGCCACCCGACGATTGCCGGTCGCCGGTCCGAACGCCTACGGACCGCAGTCGGAAGACCGGCATGCGGAGGGCTTTCTTGAGCTGCCGGATTCGCCGAGTCACGGGCCGCTTGAGCGGATCCGACAGGAAGTCGTCGACGCGGACGGCCGCCTCGGCGAGATCCGCACCTACCCGGACCTGGTGCCATGGGGGGCGCCTCCGAGCGGCACGCCGGAGATCGCCGGCCGGACCGTTTCACAAACCGAGATCGGCAACCAGGTCGTCGGCGACTCCGTGGTCTGGACCCTGCCCTCCGGCCAGATCAACGCCCGCCAATGGATGCTGGAAGGTCCGCCGTATGCGCCGGGCAGCGCCCGGCATCAGACCGTGATGGTCAATGGCGTTGAGCATACCCGCACCACGCAGGCCTTCATCGGACCCGATGCCGGTTATCTGCCGGTGGACCATACCGTAACCCTCGCGGCCGACGCCCAGTATCACGCGCTCGCCTTCGAATACTCGCCCGAAGGCGATCTGCAGCGCGTCGAATCGTCACCGCCGAGCCCCGCGGCAGATGGGCGGCCGGCTGCAACCGTCATCGATTACACCGCCGCCGGACTGATCGATGCCGTCCACCGGCCGGGTTCTGCGGGCACCACCACCGACCGCTTCGAGTATGACGCCCTGGGACGGCTGACCGCCACGGTGCGGGCCGCCGAATCCCAGCCGCTGCGCACTGAATACGGCTACAACGATTACGATGAACTGCGCTACGCGCATCTCGTCCCGGCCGGCGGTGCCGCCACCGGCCGGGTCATCGCCTATCACTACCACCCCGCCCTCGGCCGCCTGCAGGAGGTCTGGACTTACGCCGGTCAGCCGGGTGACGACCAGCCGCTGCTGTTCACCCAAACCCATTACGCCTACGATCCACTGACGGCCGGCCCCGTCACCGAGAGTGTCTATCTCAGCCATGAACCCTTTCGGCCGGCGGCCCCGCCCGATCCCGCCGGCGCCGATGCGGCGGTGTGGATTCAGACACAGGCCCACTATGACGCTAGCGGTCGCTGGCTGACCGGAATCACCGAGGCGGGCGAGCGCACCACCACCTGCCAGCATAACCACCAGGGCGAGATGACCACGGCTGTCGATCCGGTCGGTGTGGTCCGCGAAGTGCATCGCGACGGCGCCGGGCGGACGCTGGCCGAAATCACCCGGGCATCCGGGCTGGAACAGCGCACCGACCTGGCCTACGACACCTTTGGCCGGTTGCGGCGGGTGATCGCACCGGACCGCACCGCGGTTGAATTCGAGTATGATGCCGCCGACCGCCTCAGCGCCATCTATGAGTGCGACACGACTGCCGGGTGCTCCGGGCAATCCATCGAGACCCTGATCACCCGCAACACCGCGGGTCTGCCGCTGCGGGTGTTCATCCCGGGTGTCGCCGATACGATCATCGATTACGACGACTGGGGGCGGACGTGCCGCGTTCGCGAGCGGGTCGAACCCGGAGTCGATCATGATGTGGAGCAGCTCGATGCCCCGGGGCCGCAGGCCGCGGACCGTGTCCGGCTGCTGGAATACGATGCCGCCGGCCGCCTGCGCTGCGAGATCTTCAAGCTGGGCGCCAACCCCGACGCCGTCGAACCGAACGATGCCCTGAATGTGTACACCTACGACAACCACGGCCGCCTGGTAACCGCCAGCGACCCAGCCGGAGGGATCACCCGCCTGACCTACGACCCCGACGCCGGCCAACTCATCGAGCGCGTGGTCGGCGACGGGGAGTTGAATCTGAGCACCACCTATGCCTACGACGCCCTGGGGCGATTGACTGGGATCACCGACCCCGATGGCCACCACTCGTTGCTCGACTATGCCTCCGACAACCGGCTCAGCCGGAACCTCCGGCTCGACGGCGCTACCGGAATCGCCGTAGACCAGGTGCGCATTGAGTATGACGCCGGGCGCCGGCCATGCAGCCTGGTACGCCTGGCCGATCCGATGGCCGAACCCGACCGGGTCCCCGATCCCGCGATCGATCATGTGGTCGACGTGACTTTTCGGGCCGACGATCAGCCGGAAACAATCATCTGCCGGAACATGAACTCGGCAGACCCGCACGTCACCACCCTGGCCTACGATGCCCTTGGCCGGATGACACAGCTCAGCGATCCACTCGATACCACCGTGCGCACCACCTATCGTGCGGATGGGCTGCCCGGGGAGCGGATACTCACCGATGCCTTCGGGGTGCAGGTCACGCGCTATGGCTACGATCCCTTCAAGCGGGTGGTGCAGGTCACCGACGTGGGCGGCCAGGCCGCATTGACCACGACGCTTGGCTATGATGCCGCCGGCCATGTCCACACCATCATCGACCCGGCAGGTCAGGTCACCACCGTCGAGCATGATCCGCTGGGCCGGCCGGTGCGGCTCTGCGAAGATGCCGGAAGGCTGGAGCGCATCACTGATCGCCGGTTCGATCGCCTCGATCGCCTGCGCCGCCCCATCGCTCATGACAACGGCGCCCTGCAGACTACGGCCTACGACTATGATCCCTTGAAGCGCTCCTGGAACGCAGCCTTTCCGCCGTCCGACCATGCAGGACACCCGAAATCCGATCCGGCCCCGGCGACGAATTGGGTCCATGACGCTGCCAGTCGCGTGATCACCCGGGTCGATGCCGACCAGACGGTGACCCACATCGGCTACGACGGCAACGGCCGCATCCGCAGCGTGGAGGTTGTGTCGGGCAGCGACTACCGTGAGTACGCCTACGACGCCCTGGGCCGCCTGACGCTGGCCCGCCGCGGTACGCCTCAATCCGGCGCCGAGCAGTCCATCAGCCGCCTTGACATCGAGTACATCGGCTCCGACGTCATCGTTGAAACCCAGACCGTGTTTGACGACCCGGCGCTGCGCAAGACCATCGTGCGGGAGCTCGACCAGGCCGGCAATCAGATCTACCTGCACTATCCTGCGGACATTGGCCTGCGGCTGGACTACCAGCGCGATGCCCTGGGGCGGGTCCTGGCGATGCAGGGGGCCACGGCGGCCGGCGCTGAGCCTCTGGCCGCATACCAATACCAGGGCGACCTGCCCGTAGCCCGCGAGATCCACACCACCGGGGGGGCCGTCCTGCGGCTGGAGCTGGGCTATGACGACCAGCGCCGTCTTCGGAGCCTGGTCAACCGCATCGACGACCGGCCGGCGGCGGCCGCCTTTGAGTGGACCCATGACACCGCCGGCAACACTGTCAGCCAAACTTCCTGGGGTAACGCCCTGCACGCCGCCGATCGTGAGTTTGACTATGACGGGTTGGATCGACTGCGCTGGGCATCCGGACCGGACGGCCCGCGCGGCTACTTGCGCGATGCGCTCGGCAATCCCGAAGCGGCCTCTGGTGATCTGAACTGCGGGTACTGGAATTGGGCCTACGCCGCGAACACTCCCCGCAACCAGATCACGCACTCCCAGGGGCTGACCCCCGACGGCAGCCAGGTCACCCTGTCGTCGACCTATGCGGTTCACGGACCGCTGCAGGGTCAATCCATCGAGGTCGATGGACAACCTCCAGTCAATTGGCATTTCGAGTACACCGCCGCGGGACGGATTCGGCGGATCACTGATCACACCGCCTGCGCCGTCGCCGAATTCGCGTACGATGCCCTGGGCCGCCGGATCTACCGCGTCCTCCGTGCACCCGAGGATGGCTGCGCCGTACGCGAAGCAGCCGTGTCCGTCCACGACGGCCAAACCGCTTTGGCAGAGTACGATCCGGCAGGTCAGCCGCAGCGGTATTTCGTCCAAGGAGCCCTGTACATCGACGAGCACATCCGGGTGACCAACGGCTCGGAACACGCCTACTACCTGACCGGCCCCGGGTTTGGTTCGGCGGGCCTGGTCGATGAAGCCGGCGAGTTGCTCGAGCTGTACGATTACTCGCCGTTCGGGCAGACCCGCGTGTTTGTTCGCAGCGGGGATCGCGACCGCCAGGCCCAGGGCAGCGACCTCTGCCTCGAGCGCGTGGAAGACACCTTGGTCCGCAGCGCCGCCAGCCCACGAAATCCCTACCTCTTCCACGGGCGGTGGCTCGACATCGTTGGGCAAGCCGTGGTCGACGACCCCGCCCGCAGCCGGCAGTTCTACGATTACCGGGCCCGGACCTACGATCCCCTCCTGAGGCAGTTCCTGCAGCCGGACCCGCTGGGGTATCGCGAAGGCATGCATCTGTACCAGGCCTTTGGCGACAACCCGCTGCGCTACCTGGATCCGATGGGCCGCGGGCTGCTGGATCGCCTGGTCAACCTGTTGTACCTCCACGAATACGGCGAGACCGACGAGCTGCAGGAGGCCATCGGCCGCGGGGCCACCCTGGGTTCAATCAGCACCTTCCACGAACGCCAACTGCGCGATGCAGCCGAATCACTGCTGGGATTGACCCCGCTGGGCTGGGTCAGCGGTGTCACCGTCGATCCGGGCCAGATTCTCGCCGAAACCGGTCGAACCCTGTCGGACACCGGGTGGGCTGTGTTGCGAGCGCACCAGGAGGCCATTGGCCAGACCACGCAGGCGATTGTCGACTTCAAGGCGGCCCAGCAGCAGGCCGCACGGCAGACCTCGCTGCCGGAGGATCTGGCCTTCGGGACCCTCCAACTGCTGGGCCTGACCGCACTGCCCGAAGCGGCATACAACGTCTCATTGACCGACGATCGCTTCATCGCGCTCAGCGATCAACCGGTGGACTTTCTCTTGTTCGAAGGCAATGAGCGGCAGCGCCGGCTCATCGCGGGACTCGGCGAAACGGCCTTAGTGGCCGGCGGCATCGCCCGCCAACCCACCGCGGTGCTGGGCCGCGGCAGCCTGCGTCTGGTCGCCACCGCCGCGGAACGACAGACCTTCAGTGCCATCGGGCGGCGGCTGGCCGGCCTGGATCGCATCGGCAACCCGTTCATGCTGCAGTTCGCACGCTATGACTTGCGCCAGGGCCTGCTGTTTGACGGCATCTATCCCAAGGAAGTTACCATCACCCTGCGTCGAATGCCGGACATGCCCGTCCACCAGTTCAACAAGAAGGCCCGGGCGCTGCAGGAACTGGGAGAGCAGGGCGCGCTGATCAAGGCACCCTTCTCCGCCAAGCGGGCTAGCGGGCTGCCCAAGCGCTTCAAGAAGGACGTGATCCGGCGGATCAAGCGGCAGTATGGGTGGCGCAACCCGGAGTTCTCCCGTCGGCTGTGCCATCGAATTCAAAACGGATTCGATGTCGATCACGTCTGGGACCTGCAATTGGGGGGCCCGGATATTGCAACGAATATGACCATGCTGCATAATTCAGTGAACAAGCATTTGGGACTGCACCAGATATGGCCGCAAATCAGACAACTTTTCCCTGGGACGAAGATTCGGATCAGAATCGCAGAATACTAATCGATGACATCTCTCGCAAAGTTGCCGTGATTCGGGCGCACCTGATCGCCGAAGATGCGGAGCCGTGGGTCGGTTGCGTCGCCGAGCCGAACACCAACCTGCCGGATCCGCCGAGCCAGTGCCTGCGGAACTACTTCGAGTTCCTGCGGATCTGCGACGGTGGCGTGTTTGGCTCCGTGCTGCTGTGGTCCTACGAGAACCTACTCACCAACCATTTCCAGTTGTGCTATCTGCCAGACGAAGGTGCCGACCGGTACTGCATCGGCACCTACTGCGATGACCCACTGGCCATCCGCAAGGGCAGCATCACGGTTGAGTGTTGGACGCGAGATCAATTCGGAGAAGGCTTTGATGACTTCGGGCCCTTCTTGCGTTTCGTCAACCGGGATGTGCTGGGTCCCGGATACCGCAACATCACACCCCTGCCGGACGATGACGACTGGTTGAACGTGCTGGTCGAACTCCGCTTCGCCTGAATCGGCCGCGACCGCAGCCTTGGCCTGGCCCGCGGCCACAAGCCCGCCTGCGCGCTCCTGCGCTGGTCCGGGCCCCGGGATCATGAATTGACAGCCGAGGCCCGATTCGGGACCATGAAGCATGGTACGCATGCGTGAGTGCACATCCGCCAGAACGATTCGAGCGAGATCGGAATAGGGAGCACATCATGTCACACACCTGGACACGGGCCATGATCGTGGTTGCGTTGCTGCTGCAATTCAGCATCGGCTCTGCCGGTCGCCTGCTCGCGGAGTCGTCATTCTCCGCGGTGATCGCCGTCCAGGATCAATCGCCCAATGCCCCTCAAGATGTCACCGTGCGCTACCTGGACGGCGACGGGCAGATCCGAGAGGCGACGCCGTTGCGGCCCGGGCGCACATTTCTGATCAACGCCACGGCGCCCGCCGTTGTCCTGTACGTCGCCAGCAAGAGCCTCGGCCAGGACCGGATGCTCAAGGTGGTGCTGCCGGCGGGGGCCAGCGCGATCACGATTGCCGCCGCCACCGGGCACACCGTCATACAGCCCATCACCGCACCCGCCACCCTGCCGGCACTGAACGCTACTGCCGGCAACGGCGCCAACGGGATCGTGGATGTGCTGGCGGTTGACGCCACCAATGAATTGGCCCTGGCGGCCGGGCTGCGGACCTGCCGGGTCATCGTGCAGTTCAGCGGGCCGGACGACAACCTGCTCAGCGCCGGCTTTTCGAACATCACCACCGACGACCCGGCCGGTTTTGTGCAGGGGCCGGCCGCCCTGGGCGGGTCGAACACGGCTCCTCTGGAATTGTTCGTTGCGATGTTTCCGGAGCTGACCTACGACAGCTTCGTGACCGTCGGTCTGGACTTGGTGGCGATCGGCACGACCGATTGTACCACGCTCGACCCGGACTTCGATGCCGGCGCGTTCAACACCGCCGGAGCCGTCTCGGGTGGCTGGTTCTGCAGCAACCCACCGAGCGGCCAGGGACTGGCGGGCAATTACGCCGATCAACAGGTGCTGCTCGCCCAGTTCACGGTCAGCGATGGGTTTGGGGTGAGCGGCAGTCAGACGGTGTTTTCCAACGACGGCAGCGATCCCTTCCCCACCACCTTCGAGTGCTTCGTCGGGCTGTGCCAAACCGATCCGGAGTGCGACGACGAGAATGCCTGCACCGTCGATCAATGCACCGAGGGACACTGCCTGTATCTGCCCGTGGATTGTAACGATGGCGATCCCTGCACCCAGGACAGTTGCGCTCCGGCCGGCGGAGGCTGCCAGCACCAGCCGCTGGATTGCGATGACGGCGATGCTTGTTCGCTGGACAGTTGCGACCCGGCCGGCGGCAACTGCCAGCACTTCCCCATCACCTGCGACGACGGCAACCCCTGCACCGATGACGCCTGCGACCCGGCGGTCGGCTGCCTGCACGAACCCAATATTGAATCCTGCGATGACGGCGATTCCTGTTCGCTGGACAGTTGCGACCCGGCCGGCGGCAACTGCCAGCACTTCCCCATCACCTGCGACGACGGCAACCCCTGCACCGATGACACCTGCGATCCAGCGGTCG
>CAZUGO010000090.1:0-98632 GCA_964619935.1 uncultured Planctomycetales bacterium
AGGCCGGCGGTTGCTGCTGCGCGCTGCGCAACGCCGCTCCTCCCAACGCAGCTGGATGAAGCCCCTCCCCAGCGACTATCCTCGATAACTCTAACAGAGCAATTGTCGTGCCGAACAGGATTGTTTGTGTCCCCCGAACTATAGGATCACGGCGATGGCTGCACCGACTCGCGAAGAACGGCCAGTGCAGTTGGACAGTCGAGCCGATCCAGCGCGATTGCCTCGTTGAGGAGTGCCTCATCGAAGAAGTGGTCGTATTTGCGGAACTGCTTCGGCGCGACGTGTTCTGCGAGTTTGAGCGGCACGAGGGGCAGCTGCAACGAGGCACGAAGACGCTCCCCGAGCGCATTTGCGGAAGCGGCACACTCGATTGCTATCTCTCGATCTACGCAATCAATGCCGATGCTTGCAAGCAATGACACCAACGTTCGCTGGCTCGATGAACCAGTCCAGGTCAACCACAGTGACCGCTGCTCGCCTAGCGGAAGGAACCTGCGGCGAGCGAGATCTCTCCCACGCGCGACTGATCTGGCGGCCTCCAACGCAGCTGCTGCGACGCTATCGAGGTAGATGGGGTGGTGTTCGCTTGTCAGCAGAATCCGCATTTCCTCACGGATGCGCCCGTGCACCTCACCTGGCGCGCCGGTAAAGCGTGGTCGCCGTCGGCGGCGCGCGGGCTGCACATACAAGAAGAGCCGCGCCGCATTAATGTCGACAACCTGCCAGCGCCGGGCGGCAAAGACGATGTGCTCGCCGATCTTAGGAACGGTGTCGATCGGCAGGGTGCCAAGTGTTCGTTCCCCTGCCACGATCGAAAACTCCGCGCGACTGGAAAACGTGGCATAGAAGCCATGGCGAGATCGGATTCGTTCGCCCTCAAGACCGAGAATGAGCTTCCCATCCGGCCCCTGCTCAATGACATCCTGACTGCCAAGTTGGCGCAGGATGCGGGCAAACATCGGCGCTAGGACGGCGCGAAAAGGTCCGGCCTTGCACAGGCGCTCATGTAACTCCAGCGGGTCGATCGCACCGGTCTCGGAAATCGTGCTGATGATCTGATGTGTGAGCGTGCTGAAGTCGAGTCGTGGCGGACTTGGAGGCTCAATCCACTTCTTGAGCATTAGTTCACATGTCGCAATGGCCTGGAGAGCGTCGATTGATATCTGCGAAAGTGGGTCCTTCTCCTTCGACGATGACTCACAGACGACGTACACACGGAGACGCCGGGGCTCGTTGTCCTTGCGTCCGCTCCGTCCCATTCGCTGTTTGAGGGAGGCGACTGACCACGGGGCGCCTACCTGTCCGATCATGTGGACGGAGCCGATGTCAATTCCCATTTCCAGCGTGCTGGAGCAGATCGTCGTCATCGTCCGGCCGGATTTCATCGTCTGTTCCGCGTCTTCGCGCACTTCCTTGGCGAGCGACCCATGATGAACAAGAAACGACTCAGGCAACCCCGCATGGCGGCAGTGCTCGTTGGCCATGTCGGCATACAACTCGATATCCCCCTTGGCGTTGGCGAACACCAGGTTGCTGTGCAGCCGACAGTGTTCAACAAGATCTGCGGCGATGACGCCCATGACTTTTAGTTGTCCATCATCGCCGGCGCTGCCATCGCTTTCCTCATCATTCGCGGAGGTCGCCTCAGAATCGGCTTCAGGTTCCTCATCCTTGTTGTACCCGTGAACCCGGAACTGGATCTCCTTCGAGTCCCCGTCGTCGGTGATCACGCTGACGCGATCCGGTTCGTCGGGAGCCAGATACCGCTGTGCAACTGCGATGTCACCGATCGTGGCCGAGAGGCCGATGACGCGGAATGCACTCGCAGAGGCGGCCTGGTAACGACGCACGCGGGTAAGGAGACTTGCCAGATGAAGGCCCCGTTCGTTGTCGAGGAACGCATGGACCTCGTCAATGACTGCCACGCGAAGACCACCGAACAGGCGCGCAAGGGACGAGGTGCGGTTGATGAGAACCGATTCGAGCGATTCGGGCGTGATGAGCAGAACACCAGCAGGCTCACGCACAAGCGCCTCTTTCCGGCTCGCCGACACATCGCCGTGCCATCGCTGGACGGGCATCTCCAAATAGGTGCAGAGATCTTCGAGTCGGCCGAACTGGTCGTTGATGAGCGCCTTGAGCGGCCCCACGTATAGCGCCCGCACCGACCCTCGCAGTTCAGTGCTGATCGAGGACAGAACAGGCAGAAACGCGGCTTCTGTCTTGCCGCCGGCCGTCTCGGCGGTGATCAGTACATGCGCGTCGGTTTGCAGATAGGTGCGGATCGCCCTGGCCTGAATTGGTCGCAAGCGCGTCCAGCCCATCCGGTAAAGCTGACGCTGCATGCCCTCGGCCAGCAATGCGAAGGCGGAACTGCTGTCAGATTGGGGCGCAGCCTCGGACATCTTCGGCGATTCTCAGAGCTTAAAGGAAGCCAGGTCGTCATCTTTCGACTGCGGCATGACGGTCGCCGGTGGAATTGTTGGAGCCCCTGCGCCAGACATCTCGTCCACCTCTGGCACGGGCGGGTCTTCACCCGTGGTTGTCGTCGTCTTGATGCCGGCGATGAGTGACTTCCAGTCGGCACTGGGGTTCTGCTCCAGAACATTGAGGAGACCGATGAAATCCTTAATGGTCTCGCGCGGAGTCTGAAAGTAGGCCGATCCCATGCGCTTCTGGCAGCTTTGCAGATAGGCGACAATGCCGTCTTCAGGAAGGCATTTCTCCTCGTCTTTCCCTCTGGCGAATACGCGACGAATATTGTGGAGCAGCACGAAGCAATCTTCGGGCGTGAGATTCGACAGCTTGATAATGGGACCTGAGAGGTCCACCATGCCATCTCCCGCGAAGCGGTTGGCCGCCAAACGAGTAACCAGCGCCTCGTAGCTGAACAGTCCTCGCCGCTTGTCCATCATGCAGTCCTCGGTCGCCGCGAAGAGGAAACCCAACCCTTCGACCGACCCCTGAAGACAATCATTCAGGATGCGCAGGATCGCTTCGTAGTTGCGGTCACGCGCCAGGCGATTATTCAACCTGTGCGACAGCACAACAAGCTCATCAAGGCAAACGAGCAGCCCCTGATAGCCTGCGCGCTTGATGAATGCGGCCATCAGCTTCAGGTAGTCATAGAACGAATCGTCGTCGATGATCGATCGAACGCCCAGATCGTTCCGCGCCTCGGTCTTAGTGGAGTACTCCCCACGCAACCAGCGAATTGCAGCCGTCTGCAGCTCTGGCTTGTGCTCCGCGAAACCGCGGTAGTAGGCGTTGAGCACTGCTGCAAAGTCGTAGCCGCTGACGAATTCCTGCAAGGGCTTGAGCGATTGGATGATCCGGCTCTGAACGTCAGCATCGGTGCCACCAGAGGACTTGACGTCATGGGCAAGATCAGCAACCCAGCGCTCGATGAGATTGGCCAAGGCACCGCCCTCCGGCCGAGCGCGGGTCGCGATATTGCGGGTCAACTCGCTGTAGAGCGCTCGGGCCACACCCGCCGAGCCTGTCAGTCGCCGATCAGTTGTGATGTCTGCGCGGGCGACGACGAACCGACGCTCCAATGCGACGGTCTGCACAAGGCTCAGGAAGAAGCTCTTGCCTGAGCCGAACCTTCCGACTACAAACCGTACGGCCGCGCTGCCCTGCTCAATGCGCTGGAGGTCATCAAGGATTGCGCCAACCTCGGCCTTCCGGCCGACCTGGACATGGTGAAGCCCGATGGCAGGTACGACCCCTGCTCCCAAAGCGCTCAAAATGGCGGATCGTTCTTTATCGCGGATCGGTGGTGACATTGCAAAGATCCTACAGCAGTGACCGATCAATGACGATCGCATCTCCGGCATCGTCGATGAGGGGCGCCCTGAGCGCATCAAACGCCCAGTCGTTGATAGCTTCGAGCGCGCCAGCCAGCATCACTCCGTGCGTTCGCGCCAGATCGTTTGCTTCCGCGCGAGGCCAGCGATCACGATCGATGAGTGCTCTGTAGAAGCTCGCATACCGACCGGTCGGACACTTCTGGCCTACGACTCGCACTCTCTCATTTGCTGATAGCACAGGAGCCAGTTCCGGCTTCGACGACGTCGTGGGGAAAACGTCGGCAATCGCAACGGCAGCAACCGAGCCAGAGGACTCCAGTTCTTCATCATTGACGACCATCGCATCCGCGAGCAGCTTGGCGACCTCTCGCGTCTCAGCCATGATCGCGCTAATCACCTCGCGATTCAGTTCGAGACGCGTTTCGCTGGGCGGTGGAATGGTCTCGCCGCGCTCTGTTGGACCGCGTCTGGGTTGGACCGTGACCAATCCAGAATCGGAGGCTGGTGCAAGGTCTGCAAGGGTTTGCTCCAGTACCTCAGCGCCAAGGCCAAGCGCTCGGTAGCATTTCCGTAGCGCCGTTTGCTCCTTGCGGTCAATCGTGCCATTTGCGGCTGCGATGGCCACGAGCAGGCGACCGACGGCCTGTCGCGCGGACGGCGACAGGGTCTGCTCGATCTTCCGCGCCACCGGGCCGATTTCCGCGCCCGTTGCGAGGAGCAGCGCCTTGAGCGCTTCGAGGCGTCTACGCTCGTGATCGGGAAGATGAAATACGGTCTCGATTTGCTGAGTCAACTGGCGAAGTTCATCCTCGTCAATCGCACCGTCAGCTTCAGCAACAACAAGGCCAAGTCGAAGCATGCATGAAGCCCCTGCATAACGACCAAGTTCGGTTGGCGCCTCATCTGTACGCAGGAACACCGCGACGCGATCGTCCCAGCCATAGGCACGCGCCGTCAGGCGTGCGTCAGGCTCGATCGAATAGCCTGCGAACTCTATTGTCTCGGCCAATCGACGACTTTGAGCGCTGGTCAGCTTCGCTCGCTGCTCAAGCCGAAGCAGTGGAGCCAGCCGTCCGGTCGGGACAAGACACTCTTGCCCCTCCCGGCTGCCCTCAAGGACAATCGAATGGACGGCTGCTGCCAGAGGGTGATCAATATCATCGCGAAGGTCCGGTGGCATCGCCTCCCAAGTCTCGACGGTCAGCTCGCCGGAGGTTGGCTTTGTAGCGACCTTGCTGAGTCGTCGGAGGTCGTCGATGCACGAGTTCCACAGGTCAGCAAGTGGCTCAAACTGGCTGGGAATCGCCGTCGGATCAGCAATCGTGCAGGACACCTCGTTCAATCCACCACTGGCAGGGCGATACGAATGCCGGCGCGGGCGCTTGGCGACTCTGAGTTGTACGCCCTGGCCGTACTGTTCTTCGTAGCGCTTGGCAAACAGGTCGTCAAACTGCTCACCAACACGTTTGAGCACGACGCTCCGTTGGGCGCGCGGATTGAACTGAGCAACTCTGCGTGCATTCTCTGGCGACAAAGGCTTGTTGTGTCGGGCCAACCACGCCAACGCAGCGGGAAGCGTGTCGCTCGTCCATTGTTCTGTCAGCGCGCAAACCCTTGCGAATCCTTGCTCATCGAAGAGCTCTGGCGCACGAGCAACCTCGAACCAAAGCAATCCGGAGCTATAGCTTCGAAATGAAGCGCCTTCACGTGATGCACGACGGGGCTCATCGAGTTTCCTCAATCGAACCACTTCGCGGAGAACCCAGGCGCGGTCCTGTTCGTCGATTAGCATCCTGCGCTCAAGACCGTAGTAGTAGAGGAAGAGCAATCCTTCGAAGGGAGGGAGGGATTGCTTCCCGGAAGCAAGCCAATCGAGGTAAACGTACCGATGCTCCGGCTCGATTCGCGAGTACCAGGGCCAGTAGCCCATCTCCGACATCATGCCACGGGGCCGCCGGACGTTTGCATGCAGCAGGATTTCGGATGGATCAGTCGCCCATAGAAACCGCTGCGATGGATCGGACGACGCATACACGCATGGATCACGAAGCTTGAAGCCGGCGATGTCGAGCGTCGCGCCCGGGCCAAACCAGGTCAGCGGCGTTGCTCCGCGACCTGGTTTCTGCGAAGGACGTGGCGGCACAGATCGCGACCGTTGAGGCTGGTGCTCCAACGTGATCGTGAACGACCGTGCTGGCGGGCGCGTTGACCGCGGCGGCTTCAATCTCGCCGCTGCGATCGCCACAACCGCGACGATCACCAGAATCAGAATCACCCATGCCAAAGGCGGTCTCCGGGAGGCAATAGGCAAGTATCGTACCGGCTCAAGCGGGCCGGCGTCGAGGCCGACCCTCCTTGAGTACATACCGGATCAGTGCAACAGAGAATCCTTCCTTGTACTTGCACCAGCGATGACTGTTCACCGCCTTATTCGCCTGGAAACTGACCGGGCTTCCGATCAAGCCGTGGGTTCGCGACCAGTGACGTGGCAAATCGCTCCGTCACTTGTGCGTCGGCGCGAGCCAATTCGTCGAGCGTGCTTGCGGTCATCCGTGTCCTTCGCTCCGCGATGGTTCGATCTCTGCGGTTAGGGTACTGTGATAGCTCGGGGGACACAAACCACCATTACCGTGCGACCGCTTTCAGTCCGGGGTTTCATCGGCGTCAACGCGCTCCGCGTTCTGGACTCAACCATGCGCACGAAGTGTGCAGCATCTCCACACCCTGCCTGAAGCCCCGCCTGCAGCAGGCGCGGGGACAGGAAACGGTCCTCATCGCCAAAGAACGCGGGCAGCGAGCGAACCCCGCGCTGGGTCACAGGGTGGGGCCAGTCCGGGCACGACCACGCGGGCGATGCGAGGCTGAGAGACTAGCTGCCCTCGGGGCGGTGTTTCTCGTTCCCTTTGGCGGTCCAGTGTACGGCAGCGTCCAGAACCCGCCCAGGACTCCACCCCTTCGTGGGTTCCGGACAGCCGGCCATCATCAGGACCCGATCCACAACATTTGCACAGGCCTCATGAGACCGCCGCTGACACCAAGCCGTTGCCCGAGCGGCACATGCACCAAATCCGGAGGCCGTTCGGTCGAGCGCCGGTCCGTCGTGTATAATATGGGTAGGACGTCGGCGCTCGCCGGTCGCCCCGCGGAAGAAATGAGGAGTCCATGCACTCTGCGACCTCATTACGGGCCCTCCTGGACGAACACAGCATGCCATCAGCCCCGGCTCTGGTGCGCCCGGAGCCATCGGAACGGCACCCCCAAGCGGTGCGCTGTGTGGCCTGCGGCCATCGCTGCCTGATTCCTGAGGGACGCAGCGGGGTTTGCCAGGTGCGGTTCAATCGCGACGGCGTGCTGCGGGTCCCGGCCGGGTACGTGGCCGGGATTCAGGTCGATCCGATCGAGAAAAAGCCGTTCTACCACGCCTTCCCCGGGCGCAACGCGCTGTCCTTCGGAATGCTGGGTTGCGATTTCCACTGTAGCTACTGCCAGAACTGGGTGACCAGCCAGGCGCTGCGCGACGATCAGGCGGTTTCCCAACCGCAGTTGGTCTCGCCCGATACGGTGGTGGCGATGGCGATCGAACACGAATGCCCCGTGATGGTCAGCACCTACAACGAGCCGCTGATTACCAGCGACTGGGCCGTGGAGATCTTCCGCCTCGCTCAGGCCGAAGGGATCCACTGCGGTTTTGTCAGCAACGGCAACGCCACGCCCGAGGTCCTGGATTTCATCCGCCCCTATGTGGCCCTCTACAAGGTCGACCTGAAGAGTTTTCGCGACCAGACCTACCGCACCCTCGGCGGCGTGCTGGACAACGTCCTGGACACCATCAAGCGGCTCAGAGACATGGACTTCTGGGTGGAGATCGTCACCCTGCTGGTGCCGGGCCACAACGACAGCGACGCCGAAATCACCGAGATGGCCGATTTTCTGGCCGGCGTGTCAGTGGACATGCCCTGGCATGTCACCGCCTTTCGGCCCGACTATCGCATGACCGATCCGCCGCGGACGCCGCCGGAAACCCTGACCCGCGCCCATGCCATCGGACGCGCCGCCGGGCTCCGCTTTGTCTATGCCGGCAATCTGCCAGGTTTGGTCGGAGATGGCGAGCACACCCACTGTCCAACCTGCGGCACCCGGCTGATCGAGCGTAGCGGATTCCGGGTATCGGCGAACCACATGACCTCAGCAGGGTGCCCGAATTGCGAGCTGCCGATCCCCGGAGTCTGGGAACCCGAGCCCCCCAGGCGCAGCAACGGCTCGGGGATCCCCACCCCGATCCTGGCCCGGGCCCCCCGAAACCCCTGACCAGCCCCATAAGCCGATGCGCTCCTCCTGGGGTCGCCGTCAGCCGGTCCGTCCTGGACCGAACCCCCCCCTTGACGGAGCCCGCCACCCTGTCCCGCGCGCCAGGAGGCGCGATCGGGCAAGCAGGTCATCAGGTCATCCCGACCTCGGCCAGCGATTGAATTGAGCCGAACTTGCCCGGCGCTGCTCCACCCTGCAGACGGAGCGGTCCGCCGGCAGGGCTGGCTTAGAGAAAAAATGGTACCACCAAATATACCAAATCAAGATACCATTTTATCAAAATGGTATCACCATTTTGTTCAATTCGTACCACCATTTGATGATTCTGGTACCACCATTTGGTTGAAATGGTACCACCATTTCAACTGAATGCAGACATCCCTGGGCCTCCAAGGCAGGTGGGTCGGGGCTGCGGGTGCCACAGGGAGAGGATCCACCCTTCGTGAGCGGGGGCGGTTTCTGGCGCTAGAAGCGCACCGCGACCCCCTGGGACTGCAGTTGCTTCTGAATGGTCTCGGCGTCGCGGTACTCCACTTCGAAACGGCGGTTGATGACGTTGGTGCCCCCGGCGTGGGGGCCGACCAGTTGGTCATCACGAGTTCCGACCATGTCCCGCAGAAACACCGCTTCGGCGAAGGCCGCCTGGTAGGCGTTGTGGATGTGGTCCCAGACGGTCTGCGGTTCCTCGATGAACCGGGGCGGCGTCCGCTGCTTGATCTTGCGGCCATCCAGGAAGCCGAAGTGTTCCTTGACGTAATCGAACTCGCCTTCGGCGACGGTCAGCTCGGCGCCCCCGAGCTGATTGGCAGACGACGGGCGGTAGGTCATGGTCAGCGGGGACGCGCCGCGCGGAAATCCGATCACCGCCGCCGGGCAACTGAACAAGCGCCGGGCGGGCTCCGACTGTCCGGGGAACAGCAGGTTGGGCAGCGACAGCGGCCAGTGCTTGCGATCGAAGGGGTCGATCATGTCATTGGATGACACGCCATCCCCGAAACCGGGGACCGGCTGGTTGTCCGGGCCGATGGCTCCGCCGTTGGTCATCGGCGAGATCGCAAACGGCAGCCGACCTTCGTGCTCCACCGAGTAGGCCCACAGCGCATCCCGGAGGTCTTTGAGCTGGGCCTGGCAGACGATGCTGCGGGCCTGGTTGCGGGCGCCCTGGAGCGACGGCATGATCAGGCTCACCAGGACGCCGATGATGCTGATCACCACCAGCAGCTCCACCAGCGTGAATCCGCGACGTCGAGAGGTCTTCATGACATCTCCTTTCGGTCGGGCCTAGGTCCAGGCGCCCAAGAGGGCCGCCAGGTCCGCCGCATTCACCAGACCGTCCTGATTGAGATCCGCCGGGCAGCACGGGGTTTCGTTCGGCCCCCAACTGCCCAGCAGGGCGGCGAGGTCGGCCGCATTGACCACCCCGTCGTCATTCAGATCAGGAACGGGCGCTGCACAGCTCTGGGCGATGAGCACCACGTCGTACGCGACGGTGTCGGTGAACACCGGGTCGTTGCTGTTGTTGATGCCGAAGCCCGCCGACTCCAGGTACACCAAGCCCGACGCCGTCGGTTCCGCCAGCGGCAGGACCACCGCATCGAGATAGCCGCCCAGGTCACCGCCGAAGTCACTCAGGGCGACGCCGCCATTGCCGGCTGCGCTGTAGACGTCCGAGGGAATGCCGTCGGACACCGTGGCGCTGCCGCCGGCCAGTCCATTCGCGGTGTCGTAGGGATTGCCGACTTCCGAGGTGTCGACCAGCGGCCACAGCGTGGTGCCCAAGCCTTCGCCCGCCAGCACCGGAAACAGGCCGGTCTGCCCGTCGCGCAAGATCAACCAGCCGCGGAGCGTGCCCAGGTACTGCAAACTGCCCAGGGTGCTGGCGGTTGACGACGTGTCCAGCAAGGTGTCCTGCCAGAACTCGTAGCCGAGGTCTTCGATGCGGTACACGCCGGTCAGGCGGTTGCTGAGGCCCGGGAATGCCGACACCGTGCCGGTGCGGGTATCGATCGCAGGGTTGATCGGTCCGGTTTGGGTACCGTCGGGCTCGGTGCCCGCCATGGTGGTGACCACGACCGCGATGTCCGCCGGCACGCCCGGGCCGCCCTCGTTGGTTCCCGTGGCGTCCAAGCCGGCAAGCGAAACGGTTCCGGCGCCCAGGTCAAAGTCCAGATCCACGAAGCTGAAACTGCCGGGGATGGGCACCGCGGCGACATCGAACACCGGAATCAGGCTGCGGGTGCCGTTGTCCAGATCACCGTCCAGGTCCAGCAGCGGGCCACCCAGAAAGTCGATCCCCATCAGCGGCACCACCTGGGGCCCGGCCGGCACCGAACCTCGCTTGAACGTGAAGCTCAGTGAGCCGAAGGCGTTGGGTTCAAAGAGCGGAGTGCCAGACCCCAGGAAGGTCACAGCCGGACCGACGTCCGCGGTTCCCGCCAGCCGTTGCCCGTCGAAGAACGTGCCCGGAAATCCAGGCCCCGGCACGGGCGGCAGCGGCCGCGATGACCCGGGAAACAGACCGGCGTCCACGCCGGTCATCAGCCGAAATTCCTCGGCCGAGGCCGACGTGCACCCCAGCGCCACGAACCCGACCATGCAGATCGCAATACGATTGATCATGTCGTGCAACCACCTTTCAGAAAATCAAACGCGAGCCGGTTTCCTGCGAAAGGCCATCCGCGGATCCGAGCCGAACTCCAGGTGCGCGGCGCCGGAAGGTGCAGCCGCGCCGCCAGGACGGCCGGCAGATGGCCCAAGAATCTCTTAGGAAACGCAGCGCGCCGGTGGTGAGCGCGGAATCAGAGGGGTCAGGGGAATCTGGCGGAGCCTGGGGACCACGTCGAGGGCGCAGCACCACTGGCGAAAGCGGGGTCGCAGGGTTTCGCCGCGAATGGTGTGGACCCAATTGCAGAAGCCATGGACCAGCCGCCGCGAGCAGATCAAGGTCGAAATCAGCAGCAGCTCGGTGAGTACTGCCACACCGTGATTCTGGACGGCGGCGCCGCTGGGGCCCGGCAGCACGTTCCAGTGGATCAAGGCCACGGCAATGATGAGGGTTGCCGCGGATCGGCGATCGGTCCGGACTCGCAGCCAGGCGACATCCACAATCTTGGCGACGAAGAAGGCGTTGGCCAGCAGCAGCACCACGAAGGCCACGGCCTCGGTGGTGGGTGAGTCCATGAACAGGCCGAAGCGCCGCCACAGTGCCGGGCCATGACCCAGAAGCATGAGCAGCCACAAGCCGCGCCACAAGGCTGGGGCGTGTAGGCGAATGAGTTTGGTCCAACGGTTCATCATGATGTTCGCACGTGGCATTGGCACCGGCTGCCGGTATTGTAACCCCTTCGCGACAATCTTCCTTCGATCCGGCCCCAAAATCCACTAATCCGCCGGCCGGGTCGGTCGAGATCGTCGAACGGGCGACCCAGACCCGCGCACCCGACCCGCTGCGCTGCAACCGCAGGGGGCTGCCTGCCTGCCGACTCTGGTTGGCAACTCCTGTGCCGCTCCCGGCGGTGCCGGTCGTCGCGCGGACGCGCGTTCGCCCGGGTTTCAAGCCGGCGGATTCTTCGCTAACCTCTTGGGGCAACCGTGGCTGCAACGCAGACGTTGCGTTCATGCCGGCCGCCCGGGGTTTGCGGACCACCGGATTCGGGAGCACCCGGATGGTGCCGAGAAGACCGCCGCGGTTGTGCAAAAGCGCTTTGAAGTGCGGGATTCTCCGCGGGTGGGTCCCCCCGGGGCGGACGCAGCGGCGTATATATTAGTTGAATCCTGCCACCTTTCAGCAGCCTGTTCCGGCCGGCCCGACAGCCGGGCAAGGTTCCGAGGTGCGATGCGCCCTGCCGCAAACCACATCATATCGCCGCATGACCCGGGCCGACGCTCCGGGTCGCGGGCGCTCCTCGGCGCGCTGCTGCTGGTGGCGGCCGGGCTGGTGGTGGGCTGGCCGACGCTGCGGGGCGGCTACCTGAGCGGCGACGATGAACAGTTGGTGATGAACCACGCCCTGGTGAACCACCCGTCGCTGGGTCACGCCGTCACGTTGTTCAGGATCCTGCACCGCGACTTGTACCAGCCGTTGCCGCTGCTCACCTTCCAGGTTCAGTTCGCCCTGCACGGCGGCACAGTCTGGCTGCTGCATCTGGGCAATGTTCTGTTGCACATTGGGACCGGCTTGCTGATCTGGAGGTTCCTGGTGCGCCTGGTCGGCGGGCACCTGTCGCCCTTGCTGGCGGCATTGCTGTTCTTGCTGCACCCGCTCAATGCCGAGTGCCTGGCCTGGCTCAACGGCCGCATGATCATGATGAACACTGCCTTCACCATACTCACGGTGATGGCGTTCGACCGCTGGTCAGAACCGCTGTGGTCGCCGCCGGCGGGTCGGCACCGGCCCGCGGGGTGGCTCGGCGCCGGCGTCACGCTGCTGGCCGGAGTGGCCGCGATGATCAGCAAGGCCTGGATCACGTTGCCCTTGCTCCTCTTGTTATTGCCGTTGTGGCGGCGCTATCGTCCGAACCGGCGGTGGTGGGCTTTGTGGGGCGTGCTGCTGGCCGTCACCGCAGGGTTCGTCTACTTGAACGTGGGGGCGACCGACGCCAGCGGCTTGTTCGAAGGCGCTGAGAAGCAGTTGCACGGTCCGGTCCCGGCCCGCATGCTCCTGGCCTTGGGCTGGTACGTCACGCACTATTTCTGGCCGGCGGGGTTGTCGCCGTATTACGCACCGCCCAAGGAGATCGCCTGGACCGACGGCGGCGTGCTGCTGGGGCTGGCAGTTCTTGGGGCCATGGTGCCGATCGCGGTGGCATCCTGGCGGCGCACGCGGGTGACGGCGCTTGGTCTGGGTTGGTTCCTGGTCGCGATCGCACCGGGGTTGCTGACCGTCATGGCCCGAAACCTGATGGTCGCCGATCGCTACACCTACCTGGCGAACGTCGGGTTGCACTGGAGTGTGGCCCACTGGCTGAGCGTGGTCCTGGATCGATGCACCGGCCGGTCCCGGCCGCTGCTGGGCGCGGCGATTGCGGGCCTGGCCCTGGCGCTTGCCACCGTCAGCCGGCTGACCGCATCCTACTACCACGACGATGATGCCAAGATCAAGCGGGTGCTGGCTTGCTTCCCCGACCATCCGACGCTGTTGACCACCTCGGGCTGGTTCCATTTCGAGCGCGGTGATTACGAAGGCGCGCTGCGGCTGGCGAACGAGGAGCTGGCCCGCTTCCGGGATGACGCGGTGGCCTACTACCGGGCCAAGAATCTACGGGCCATCGCCGAATACTATCGGTCGGGCGACCTGGCTGCTGCCGAGCATGATCTGCGCGATGCCATCGCCGCCGCACCGGAATACGCCAAGAGCTACTACCGCCTGGGCATGATCTATCACGATCGCGGGCGTGACGCGGAGGCCGTCTCGTTGCTGGAGACCGCCATCGAGAAGGCACCCGGGTTCAACCCTGCGATCAATCTTCTGGCCCGCATCTATCGCCAGCAGAACCGCCTGGACCTGGCTGCCGAATGGTATCGCAAGGCATTGGACAGCGCCCACGGCTACGACGTCGCCGCGATCAACGCCTTGGGAGAAATCGAGATCGAGCGCGGCGACTACGAATCCGCCGTGGGCCGCTACCGCGACCTGCTGGCGTGGCATCCGCTGGACGTTCGGGCCCGGATCAACCTGGCGTTAGCGTGGCGCCTGCTGGGGCGTGACCGTGAAGCGGCGGCCGAGTGCGACTACCTGCTCGCCAACCATCCCGGGGATCTGCGGGCGTTGGTGGCCGCCACCGACTATTTGCGCACCCGGCAGCGATATCGCGATGCGGCCGCGGTCTGGTCGCAAGCGTTGGCCGCTGAGCCGCAGCGCCAGGACTTGCAGGCCTGGACGGCATTGCATCAATGGTACGCCGGCGACCTGGCGGCCACCCGGCGGCTGCTCGGTCAGGTTCCCGAGCCAGGGCCACCCATTGCGCCCCTGGTGCGCCTGTTGCTCGCGGTCCGGGAAGGTCGCGAGGCCGAGGTGTTGCAGGGCACCGCCGACTGGTCCGACGGTCCGGTCGGATTCGGGGCCGCGCGGTCGACCTATGCCCTGGAGGCCCTGGAATTTGCCGCCCAACTGGAACCAGAATCCCCGTGGCCTTACTATGTCACCGCTGCGGTGCTCCTGGCGAAGCGGCAGTTTGCGCTGGCCCAGGCATTCCGCGAAGGATTCGCGGCCCGCAGCCGGGCGCCAGAGGCGCACCGACAACTGGACACCCTGTTTGAAAGCGCCACCGCCGGAAGCCCTCATGAGTAGTTCCACCGTTCAGCCTGTAATGCCCGTCGAGCAACCCGACAACGTCAAGGACACCATTGAATCGCTGGTGGTCGCCTTCATCCTGGCTTTTGTGTTTCGCGGGTTTCTGGTGGAAGCCTTCGTGATCCCGACGGGATCGATGGCGCCCACGTTGTACGGCAAGCACGGCACCCAGATTTGCCCCGATTGCGGCTGGGAGTTTGCTTACGGTCTGCCGGATCGCTATCCCGAACCGGACCAGATTATCTGTCCGAATTGCTCGTGGACGTCGACGGCCCACGAGGATCTGCCGTACCACGCCCCGGGCCGGGCCTGCAAGCTGTATGACCGCTGGTTCGATCCGACGCTGCCGATGGTCGATCCGGCGACCGCCGAGCGGGTGGCCCACCTGGATTTCATGCCGCGCAGCGGCGACCGCATCCTGGTGTTCAAGTGGCCATTTGACCTGGGCGGCCCGTCACTGGGGCCGCATCATTGGGACGTCGTGGTCTTCAAGAACCCGCAGAACGGAGAGGACAACTACATCAAGCGCCTGATCGGAATGCCGGGCGAGGTGCTGGAAATCATCGATGGCGACATCTATTCCTGCCCGCTCGAGGACGTGGATCCCCAGACCGCTCAGTTGATGTTCGAGGTCATCGACATCAAGCATCAGATGCTGCGGGCCTCCGACAGCCGCGATTGGCACGAGTTGCAGATTGCCGAGCGCCAGCAGACCATCACCCGGGCGCTGGACGGTCTGCTGCGCATCCGGCGGAAGACCCCGGTGGCCCAGAAAGCGCTGTGGCATGTGGTCTTCGACCAGGACCACCTGCCGCGGTCCGGGCGGCTGGCGCCTCCGGCATGGGTGCCGGTGGACCTGGCCAGCGCCTGGGATGCCCGCACCCCGCGGATCCGTTTTCGCGGGCTCGACGTCGACCGCCAGGTCATCGCGTTTTCCAACAAGGACATCGAAGATGTGTACGCCTATAATCGCCGCCGCGGGGGCGAGCCTTTGGATGCGGTGGGCGACTTGTCCCTGCGGTTTGTGCTGGTCCCGGGCGATTCCATCGGGGACGGCGTGTTGGGTTTGACGCTCACTCAGCGGCAGGACCAGTTCACCCTGGAGTTGTCGCCCAGTGGGGCCATCGTGTTGAAGTGGTCGGCAATCGGGGCGGCCCGCTCGCAGCAGGTGCTCGCCGCCGGGCAGGTGCCGCCGTGGCAGCCCGGCATCCCGTTCGGGGTCGAGTTCGCCAACGTCGACTACCAGGTCTCCGTGAGGATCAACGGGCAGGATCCCCCGGTCTTGTTGACCCAAGACCAGGACTACGCACCGCAGTTGGCTTCGCTTCGGGAAGCCCCGGCCCGCCGGCGCTCGCACGTGCAGATGTTCGCCGATCATCTGGATGTGACCCTGGACCACGTGCAGCTGTGCCGGGATGTGTACTACAAGAACAGCAGCCGGAAGGAGTACCCGGGGTGGGGCGCCATGGGCAACCCCATCCTGTTGCGGGCGGGTGAGTATTTTGTTTTGGGAGACAACAGCCCGGCCAGCCAGGATTCCCGTTTGTGGAATCAGCCGGGTGACTATCTCTTGAAGCGGGGGCCGGCCTACCAGCTCGGGACCGTGCCGGGCGACCAGTTGATCGGGCAGGCCTTTTTTGTCTACTGGCCCAGTGGGTACCGCATTCGCTGGCTGCCGATCTTGAAGAACTTCGGGGTGATCCCCAACGCCGGGAAAATGCGCTGGATTCGCTAGCCGGCATTTGGGATCGCCTGCCGCAGCACGCAACGGGCAGGTGTCAAGTTGCGGATCGCGATGCTTTATCCACATTGTGATTCCAGCAACCCGGCCAGGGGCTGGGACGGGTTTGCGACGGCGGGCGACCTGCCGGGCGCGGCGGCGGTGCTCCGGGTGGGTTCGACCCTCGCCGGACGCGACCTAATCCGTTATGCTATTGGTGGTTAGAGTCGGCCGGGTCGCTCCCAGGGCACGGGCCGGAATCGTGGTCAGCGGTTTGTTCGTTGGTTTCGGCGCGGCGGCGCACCCCCGGCGCACCGGCGGGGCGGCGCGCGGGCTTTTCAACAGGATATCCACCGGGCGGCTCCAGGCCCGGAAGGCGCGATTCATGGCTGGCTCCTTGCTGTTGCAAACCAAGGGCTTGGTGAAGACCTACAATGGTCGGCGGGTGGTCGACCAGGTTGCCTTCGACGTGGGGGAGGGCGAGATCGTCGGTTTGCTGGGTCGCAACGGGGCGGGCAAGACCACCTCATTTCGGATCACCGTGGGGATGATCGAGCCGGACGCGGGCGAAGTGTTGCTGGCCGGCGAGCCGGTGGGCCGACTGCCGATGTATCAGCGCGCCCGCCGCGGCATGGGGTACCTGTCCCAGGAACCCAGTGTGTTTCAACGCCTGACCGTGCAGGACAACCTGCTGGCCATCCTGGAGACGGTCAAGGGTCTGGACCGCGGCGCCCGTCTCGACCAGGCCCGCAGTCTGATGAACCGCTTCGGGTTGGCGATCAACGCGCGCCAGATGGCTCGAACGCTGTCCGGCGGTGAACGCCGCAAACTCGAGATCGCCAGGGCGCTGATCACCAACCCGCAACTGCTGCTGCTCGATGAGCCGTTCAGTGGGGTGGACCCCATTGCCGTGCAGGACCTGCAGCGCGAGATCCTCAAGCTGCGCGAGGAGCACGGCATCTCCATCCTGTTGACCGACCACAATGTCCGGGAGACCCTGACGGTGACCGACCGTTCCTACATCATTGACGAGGGCAAAGTGCTTCGCCACGGCAGCCCTCGGGACTTGATCAACGATCCGCTGGTGCGGCGGACCTACCTCGGCGACATCTTCCGCGGAGACGAATTCGACTAGGTCACACCCATGCTCAAGAACCTTTCCGACGCCCACCGGCACGATGCCTTCGGGCCGATGTTTCACCAGCTCGACGACATGCTGATCAAGTCCGAGTGGGTGTTCTCACAGACCAGCCCGGAAAATGTTCGGACCGCCGATGTCAGCTCCTTGTATGAGGACATTTACGACCACGACCGCCAGATCAACAGTCTGGAGCGGAGCATTCGCAACGACGTGCTGCGATATCTCGCTGCCCATGGCGCCGGGGAAGCCAGTACCTGCCTGATGTTGATGGTGGTTATCAAGGACGCCGAGCGCATCGGTGACTACTGCAAGAACATCTTCGAGGTGCTGCTGTATTGCGGGCCGTCGCGCTACGCCTCGGTACACGTCGGCGAATTCCAGCTCATTCGCGGGCAGGTCCGCACCATGCTGCCGCTGACCCGCCAGGCGTGTTCGCGGGGCGACCTGGCGGCCGCCCAGCAGGTCATCCACGCGGCCGGTGGGGTGTCCCGGCAAACCGATTTTATGGTGCAGCAGATTCTGGAGGCGACCGATTCCGAAGTCCCGGAACCAGCCGCCCAAGTGCTGCTGGCCAGGCACTACAAGCGGATCAGCTCGCACCTGTCGAACATCTGCACGGCGGTGACGTCACCGGTGGACATGCTGGGCTACCATCATCTCCCCGAGGGGCCCGCCGAAGGCGGCTCGGCCGGCTCGGCCGGGCCTTGATCGCGGAGTTTACCGGGGCGCCCGCTGCCGGTTAGGACAGATTCATGGTCATCAGGAACTCGGCGTTGGTCCGGACCTTGGCCAACCGCGAGCGCAGCAGCTCGACCGATTCGACCACGCTCATGTCCGACAGCACGCGGCGCAGCTTGTAGACCAGTTCCAGCTCCTTGGCGTCGAGAATCAGTTCCTCTTTGCGGGTGCCCGATGCCGGAATATCGATTGCCGGATAGGTGCGGCGTTCGACCAGGCGGCGATCGAGATGCAGTTCGCTGTTGCCGGTGCCCTTGAACTCCTCGAAGATGACCTCGTCCATCTTGGAGCCGGTGTCCACCAATGCCGTGCCGATGATGGTCAGCGAGCCGCCCTCTTCAATGCTGCGGGCCGCGCCGAAGAACCGCTTGGGTTTCTGCAGGGCATTGGCATCCACACCGCCCGACAGGATCTTGCCGGAATGGGGGACTTCGGTGTTGTAGGCCCGGGCCAGCCGGGTAATCGAGTCCAGGAGAATGACCACGTCGCGACCGTACTCGACCACCCGCTTGGCCTTCTCGATGACCATCTCGGCCACCTGCACGTGCCGTGAGGCCGGCTCGTCGAACGTCGAGCTGATGACCTCGGCCTGGGTGGCGCGCTCCATCTCGGTGACTTCTTCCGGGCGCTCGTCGATCAACAGGATGATCAGGTAGACTTCCGGATGGTTGGTCGAAATGGCGTTGGCCATCTTTTGCAGCAGCACCGTCTTGCCGGTGCGCGGCGGGGCCACGATCAACATCCGCTGGCCTTTGCCGATGGGCGTGACCAGGTCCACGATGCGCATGTTCAGCTCCTCCGGGTTGGTCTCCAGGATCAGGCGCTGCTCCGGGTGCAGCGGCGTGAGGTCCTCGAAGTTCGTCTTCTCGGTGACCACTTCCGGATCTTCATAATTGATGGCTTCCACGCGCAGCAGGGCGAAGTAGCGCTCGGATTCCTTGGGGGGTCGGATCTGGCCGGCCACGATGTGCCCGTTGCGCAGGCCGAAGCGGCGGATCTGCGACGGACTGATGTAGATGTCGTCGGGGCAGGGCAGGTAGTTGTATTCCGGGCTGCGCAGAAACCCGAAGCCGTCCGGGAGGATCTCCAGCACGCCCTCGCCGTACATCAGCCCGTTTTGCTGGATGCGACCCTTCAGAATCTGGAAGATCAGGTCCTGCTTCTTCAGGCCGACGTACTCCTCGATGCCCTCCTCCTTGGCGATGTCGTGGAGTTCGGCGACGGTCATTTTCTGCAAGTCGGTGATGTGCAGCTCACCGCGCTTGACTTCTTCGTATTTTGCATGGGTTTCGTCGTCGACCGCCGGTTCCGGTGGGGATGCCACTGCGGCATGCTCGGTGTCGACGTCGTCGGTGGCGATCGCGGTCGAGGTGCCCTGCGGCCCGCGGTGCTTCGACGACGGCGACTTGCCGGTTCGGCCTCGGCTCTGGCCTTGTCCTTGATTCTTCCTGGCCATGAAACTTCCTCCTGTGTGTGAGAATCCTAACGCGGATTCTGAAATGCTGCTCCATTCACGAAACGCTCAGCGGCAAGCCAAGTGATTTCAACGATGCTTCGTTCGTGAAAGAAAGTGGAAAAATTAAGAGGTAATCAATTGCTGGTAGATGTCTGCTACCCGGCTGCGAAGCGTGTTGATATCAGAGTTGTTCTCTACAATATAATCGGATTGGTTTCGCTTGGTGTCCAGCGGATTCTGCAGTTTTTCCCTCCGCCGCAGTTCGGATTCATCCCAGCCGCGGTCGCGCTGGGCCCGCCGGATGCGCTCCTGCTCGGTCACCTCCACAAAGACAACGTGGTCACACAACTCCTGTTGCCCGACTTCGAACAGCAACGGCACGTCCAGCACAATCAGCGGGACACGATCATCAGCCATCAACTGCTGCATCAATTCCTGGCGCCGCTCATCGATGAGCGGATGGGTCAGTCGCTCCAGCCGCCGGCGCTGCTCCGGATCGGAAAACACAATGTCCGCAATCCGCCGGCGATCAGGCCGTCCGGAGGGGTCATAGAGGTCAGCGCCCCACCAGGACTGAATCAGCCGTCTGACGTCAGGGCGGAGCAGCACTTCATGGTTGAGCGTGTCCGAACTGATCACCCCGGCTCCCAGCTCCCCAAACAGGCGGGCAACCAAGCTCTTGCCCGACGCGATCCCGCCTGCCACACCCACCAGTGGCTTTCGGTTCTTCACCTGGCGCTCCCGGGGGTCGTGATCTCCAGAATTGCCGGGGCCGGCGGGCTCGGAAAAGCCACAAAAACAGGCGCCGGCTCAGGGAATCAAATCTGTCATTCTGGAAATTAACGACAGTTGGAAAGGATCCAACCCAACCCCGGCAGGGTCACGGTTGTGCCACCGAAGACGCCTGTATCATAACGTCGTCGCGAAGCAATGTCACCAGGGAATTTCCAAATTAATGCGCTGCCGTGGGGCGCGGTCGGCGGGAGTTCAAGCCGGTGTCCGTCTAGGGCTCGGCGTCGGATTGCTCGGCAAAACGCTCGGCGGTGAACAGCGACACCCGGGTGTCGGGTTGCTTCCAGGCGTCCGCAGGCAGTTTGGCCTTATCGCGGCAGCAGCGCCGGAGGAATTCCTCCTTGCTCCAACGAAATTCAAGTGCCACCTGAGGGAGAAAGCAGCCGGACTTCCCTCCAGATTCCACGATAACGCCGTGGCGGCCCAGTTCCAACGACAAGGGGTCAGTGGTGGGCCGGGGAAAATCGGCCAAAGTGATTTCGATCACCAAGTCCGGCAGTTCGGGCAGGGTCAGCGGCCGGCGGTCAAAACGCGGGTCGTGCACCGCCAGGGCGGCGACCTGCCCGACGGTGGTCAGCACCTCGGGATGGACGGAGAAAGTTCCCATGCAGCCGCGCAGGGTACCGCGGACACGCAGGGTGACGAACACCCCGCCGATAGGGACTTGCGCCGCTATCCGGCTTCCGGGGGCTGGACACGGGCGGCCGGTCACTTCGGCGGCCACCGCCCGGCGGGCCGCTTGGAGCAGCGCTTTCTGGTATTCGGTGGCAGGCATGTCGTCTATTGTAACGCAAGCGCCGCCTGGCGCGGCTGGCGGGATCCGCTCCGGGGCTCACCGGCCCGGAGCCGGGCTGGTGTAGCGCGACAGCACGAAGGTCGCCACGAAGCCCAGGGCTGCCAGGGCCAGGCCGCCGGCGTAATCGGAGAGGGTCGATTCGGCGTCGAACCGCCACAGGCCGACGACCGATCCCAACAGGATGCCCAGCAGCAGACCGAGCGTCGGCTTGGCGTGGCGCCGGAGCAACCAGCGCAACAAGTTGGTCATGGTGACCAGACCGGCCAACGTGCCGGCCGCCAGGGGAATGAGCACGTGCAACCCGAGCGCATCGCCCTGCCTCCCGCCGGACAACAGGTAGGCCTTGGTGGCGTCGATGGCTGCCAGCGCGGTCTCGTACCGATCGATGACCAACAGCACGTAGGACCCGCTGATTCCCGGCAGAACCATGGCAGCGGCGGCCATCGCGCCACCGATCAGGTCCAGGGTGTACTGGGGCTGGATCTGGAGCGTTCCGCCGGCGATCTCGGCCTGGATGTGGGCGCGATTCGGTTTGGGGGTGCGGGTGACCGCGACCGCGGTCATGGCCCCCAGCCCGAGGATGATCATCAGCACGGCGGAAGCATTCAGGGGGCGGACCATGCGGTTCAGCAGCGGTACGCCGCCCAGGGTCAGGCCGATGAACAGGGAGTACATCGCCGCCGGGTAAGCGGTGACCAAGGCCAGTACCGACTTTGCCAAAAGGACGATGCACGCAAACGCGCAACCGGCGATCGTCAGAACCAGAAACAGCGCGCGACGGCTGAATTTCAGCCGGGTCAGGTCGGCGACGCTGCTGACCACGTCATCGTACAGCCCCACCACCAGGATCATGGTTCCGCCGCTGACCCCGGGGACCAGGTTGGCCAGCCCCATCAGGACGCCACCCAGGACCACTCGTCCCAGCGTTCGTGGGCGCACCATCGGCGCCAAGTCATGCGTCGCGGTGTGGCCGAGGACTTCAGTCATCTTTACGCCCATAAAGGTCCTGTCGGCAGTGTCATGGGGTGGGTTCATCAGGAATGAGACGATCGGGCCGCCAACTGGTTGAGGTAGGCCTGCTTGACGCGCGCTGGGGCGGGTTCAAAGCGCCAGTGTTCCTGCTCTGGAACCACCAGCAGGACAACATCGCGGTCCTGGAGCCGTTCGGAGCGCTGCTTGGCTTCATCCTTGATCCGCAGGAAGGCGTGCAACAAGTACATCGGCTGGTCCTGAGGCACCAGGATCCCGTCCTTCCGGAAGCGGACCGGCCGCAGGGTCTTGACCTCCAGATGCTCCATGGCGCTCAGCAGTTGGGCGAATCGTTTGCGGCTGGTGGGCTGGCGCTCGATGCCCCACAACAGCCGGTACTGGTCGTAGTCGCCGGCGGCGCCGGCCGCCACTGCGTTGCGGACGAAGCGGTTGACCGCCTCGTCCCTGCAGGTGGCGTCTGGGCCCCAGTGGACGGGGACCGACCCCGCGGCGGCAGGTGCCGGCGAAGTGCCGACGGCGGGGGGCCTGCAGCCCACCAGCAGCAGGCAGACGATGGCAGGTGCATAGCGCGCGCTGGGTCTCATTGGCAGGTCATCCACCGGAGCCGAAAAAACCGTTCCCGCCGCTGATCTTAGGTCGGCCGGCCCGCAGCGCCAACCGGCTGCCGGCGGGGTGGTGACACCCGCCGGCACTCGAGGTCAGCGCCGCAGGGGTCGGCAACGGAAAATATTAGCCGCTTTTGCAGCGCGGCGGCTTGTTTTTTGCGGACGAAGGTCTATTCTGAAGCGTTTGTGCATTAGAGGGAAGATGCCGGCATGAAGCTGACCCACAGCTTGAGATCGGACCGTGTCAAACACCTGCGGCTCAAGACCCCGCTGGTGGTGCAGCCTGGGACTCCGGTCCGAGAAGCCATCGCCCTGATGCAGCGGACCAAGGAAGGTTGCGTGCTGGTCTGCGACCCATCGGGCACGGTGGTGGGCATCTTCACCGAGCGGGACGTGCTCCGCCGCGTTATCGGCGAACGTGTGCTGCCGGATTCGCCGATGACTGAAGTCATGAGTACCAAGCTGGCGTGCGTGCGGGAAACCGATACCGTGACCCGCGCCTTGCAGTTGCTTCATCGCGAAGGGCTGCGGCACCTGCCGGTGGTCGATGACCAGCACCAGGCGGTCGGGCTGGTGTCGATCCGGCGGGTCTTCGAATATCTGGTGGAACACTTCCCGCAGGAAGTCTACAACCTGCCACCGGACTCTTCGACCGTTGTGGAGTCGAGGGAAGGTGCCTAGCGCTGGTGCTTTTTAGAATTGTGCCTCTGGGGAGAGAACGAGTTCTATAATTCAACAGAATAGGAGTTGCGACGACGATGATCGCGAAAACGGGTGATCAAACGGGCCTCAAGCCCGTGCAGGAGTTGGAAGCCGTCACCATCCGCTTCTGCGGCGACTCGGGCGACGGCATGCAACTGGCCGGCACCCAGTTCACCAATACCTCTGCATTATTTGGAAACGACGTCAGCACCTTGCCCGACTTCCCGGCCGAGATCCGGGCGCCGGCGGGGACGCTGGCCGGAGTCAGCGGGTTCCAGATTCGGTTCAGTTCCCAGGAGATTTACACGCCCGGCGACCTGGTCGACGTGCTGGTGGCCATGAACCCGGCGGCCCTGAAGTCCAACATCGGCGACCTGATCGACGGCGGCGTGCTGATCGTCAATGAGGACGAGTTCACCGTCGGCAACCTCAAGAAGGCCGGCTACGCGGACAACCCACTCCAGGACCGCAGCCTGCAGAAGTACCAACTGCACAAGGTCAAGATCACTTCCATGAACAAGGAGGCGCTCCAGGATTCGCAACTGACTGCGAAGGGCGTGGATCGCTGCAAGAACTTCTTTGCCCTGGGTCTGGTGTACTGGTTGTACGGCCGGTCCATGGACACCACCTTGAACTGGATCCAGCGGAAATTTGCCAAGAATCCGGAGGTGGCCGAGGCCAATGCGAAGGCGCTCAAGTCCGGGTACTACTTCGGCGAGACCACCGAGAGCTTCGCCGTGCAGTACGTGGTGCCCGGCGCCAAGATCGAACCCGGGCGCTACCGCAAGATCATGGGTCACGAGGCCCTGGCCCTGGGTTTCGTGGCCGCCGCCCGCCTGGCCAACAAGGGTCTGTTTCTGGGCAGCTATCCGATCACGCCGGCGAGCAGCTTTCTGGAGGAACTTAGCCGCTTCAAGCATTTTGGGGTTAAGACCTTTCAGGCCGAGGACGAGATTGCCGCGGTGACCTCGGCCATCGGCGCCGCCTACACCGGCGCCCTGGCGTTGACCAGCACGGCGGGTCCGGGCCTGGCGCTGAAGGGCGAAGCCATCGGCCTGGCCCTGACCATGGAACTGCCCCTCGTCATCATCGACGTCCAGCGCGGCGGCCCCAGCACCGGGCTGCCGACCAAGACCGAGCAGTCGGACCTGAACATCGCGCTGTATGGGCGCCACGGTGAGAGTCCGCAGCCGGTGATCGCGGCTCGGTCGCCCGGGGATTGCTTCTACGCCGCCCTGGAGGCGGCGCGGATTGCCCTGCAGTACATGACCCCGGTGATTCTGCTGACCGATGGCTATCTGGCCAACGGCAGTGAACCGTGGAAAATTCCCCGTTTCGCGGACCTGACGCCGTTTCCGGTGATCCATCCCACGGCGCCCAACGACGGCGATCGCTTCCTGCCGTACGAGCGTGACCAGCGGCTGTCCCGTCCGTGGGCCATCCCCGGCACCCCCGGGCTGGAGCATCGCCTCGGCGGTCTGGAGAAGCAGCATCGCACCGGCAACGTCTCGTACGATCCTGACAACCACCACTTCATGACCGAGACCCGCGCGCGCAAGGTCGCGAACATCAGCCGTGAGTTGCCGCCGACCCCCATCCTCGGGGACGCCAGCGGTGAGTTGCTGGTCATCGGTTGGGGTGGCACTTATGGTTCGATCACCACGGCGGTCCAGATGTGCCAGCGCCAGGGATTGCCGGTGTCGGCGATCCACCTGCGCTACCTGAATCCGCTGCCCGATGATCTCGAGGAGATCGTCGGCCGTTTCGAACGGGTGCTGGTGCCCGAGTTGAACATGGGCCAGCTCCGAACGTATTTGCAATCCAAGCTCTGCCGCGAGTTGGAAGGCCTGAACAAGGTCGCCGGCAAGCCGTTCCTGGTCACGGAAATCACCGGCCGGATTTCCGAGATGATCAAAGAGAAGGTCACTGTATGAATCCCACTGTCGAACTGCCGACTTTGTCGCCCAAGGATTTTGCCTCGGACCAGGACGTCCGCTGGTGCCCGGGATGCGGCGACTACTCCATTCTGGCCCAGGTCAAGAAGATTCTGCCGACGCTGGGATTCGCCAAGGAACAGTTCCTGTTTGTGTCCGGCATCGGCTGCAGCAGCCGCTTTCCGTACTACCTCGACACTTACGGCCTGCACGGCATCCACGGGCGGGCCCTGGCCATCGCCACGGGCAGCAAGTGTGCCAATCCCGATCTGCAGGTGTGGGTCATCACCGGCGACGGCGACGGTCTGAGCATCGGCGGCAACCATCTGTTGCACGCCATTCGGCGCAATGTCGGGATGGTTGTGCTGTTGTTCAACAACCGCATCTACGGATTGACCAAAGGGCAGTACTCGCCGACGTCGGAACTGGGCAAGAGAACCAAGACCTCCCCGATGGGCAGCATCGATTACCCACTGCGGCCGCTGTCGGTGGCCATCGCTGCCGAGGCCACTTTTGTGGCCCGTGCGGTCGATGTCGACGTCAAACATCTCGGTGACGTGCTGGGCGAGGCGGCCCGGCATCACGGGACGGCGTTCGTCGAGATCTACCAGGACTGCAATATCTTCAACCACAAGGCATTCGAATACGCCAGCGACAAGAACATGAAGGCCGACCATGTGCTGTACCTGGAGCACGGCAAACCGCTGGTCTTCGGCAAGGATCGCGACAAGGGCATCCGGCTCAACGGGGCAAACCCCGAAGTGGTGACCCTGGGCAACGGCGTCACCGAGGATGACCTGCTGTTTCATAACGAAGCCGTTGAAGATCCCAGCCTGGCGTTCCTGCTGTCGCGGATGAGCGTCCCGAATTTCCCAGAGCCGCTGGGCATCTTTCGCCGGGTGCGGCGGCCCACCTATGAAGAGATGATGGTCCAGCAGATTCAGGCCGCCCGCGAGAAGCAAGGCGAAGGCGACATCGATGCCCTGCTCCAGGGCCCGGAAGCCTGGGACGTCAACTGACCCCGGGCGCGCGCCACCCGGCGCAGCCCAAGTGGAGCGTCCGCGCATGACCTCTTGCCCATCCTGCGGCCACGCGAACATCGAGGGAGCCGACCACTGCGAGCAGTGTCAGGCGGATCTCAGCGATGCCGGCTCGCCGCAGAGCACCGCTCAGGGCCTGGGCCAGCGTTTCCTCAAAGAGCCCATCCTGAACCTCAATCCTGAAATGAACCTCACCGTGGGGCGGCAGACCCCGGTGGCCGCCGTGGTGCGGTTGATGATTGACCGCCACGCCAGCGGTGTCATGATCGTGGCCGACGGCAAGCTGGTCGGGGTGTTCACCGAGCGCGACTGCCTGATGAAGATTGCCGGCCGCTACCACGAACTCGCCGAAGCCCCCATCGAGCAGTTCATGACCGCTGACCCGGAGGTGCTCCAGGCCGGCGACTCCATCGCCTTCGGGTTGAACGGCATGGCGGTGAAAAGCTACCGCCACCTGCCGATCGTCAAGGATGGCATCCCCATCGCGATGGTCCGCACCAAGGACGTGCTCAAGTACATCGCCCGACACATCCCGCAGATCGCCTGATCCGATCTTGCCCGGGACCGGGGGGCGACCACCGTCCGATAGCGATCCCGCCGCTGCGCGTCGAATCGTACACTTGAACGGTGCCCAGCCCCGACCGCGCGTCATTCGGGTCGACGGTTCCGCCGACCGAACCCCGCGAACCATGAGGAGGTATCCGGCGTGTATCCATCATCCGTTGCTGAACCGTCTCTGGAGGAGTTGTTTGCCGGCGGTCGGACCGCGGCGGACGCCGGCCGGCCGCGCCCCAAGGCGTCATTCGTGCCCCAGGTGCCGGAATCATACGAAGCCGCCGGCATTCAGTCGGCACTGGCCGAATCGCTGCTGTGCAAGTATTTGCTGGCCCACGGGGCGGTGCGCGGACGGCAAATGGCCGAGGGTCTGGCGCTGCCGCTCAAAGATACCAAAGCCCTCCTGGATGCCATGAAGAACCAGCAAGTGGTGTTCTACAAAGACGCCGGGCAGCTCGACTTCACCTATGCCTTGACCGACCTGGGCCGCGAACGAGCCAAGAAGTACAGCGAGGAGTGCACCTATCTGGGGCCGGCGCCGGTGACCTTGGAGGATTACGTGGCCTCGGTGCGGGCCCAGACCATCGCCGACGAGCGGCCGGTGCGGCAGGACTTGGAGCGGGCCTTCGGCGACCTGATGATCAGCGATGCGTTGTTCGCCCGCCTGGGGCCGGCCATCAACTCCGGCCGCGGCATGTTTCTCTACGGACCGCCGGGCAACGGCAAATCCAGCATTGCCGAGCGGATCACCAGTTGTTTCGGGTCGGAAGTCTGGATCCCGCGGACCCTGCAAATCGACGGCTTGATCATCATGCTCTACGATCCCCAGGTTCACGAAGCCGTGCCGGTGGGTTCCAGTATCATCAAGGCCAACCAGCACGATGAGCGCTGGATCCGCATCAAACGCCCCACCATCGTGGTCGGCGGCGAACTGACCATGGACTCTCTGGAAGTGCGCTACGATCCGGTCAGCAAGATCAGCCACGCCCCGTTGCAGCTCAAGAGCAATTGCGGGTCGCTGGTCATCGACGACTTCGGTCGCCAGCGAATCAATCCCTTCGAACTGCTCAATCGCTGGATCGTGCCGCTGGAAAAGCGCTTCGATTTTCTGCAACTGGTCACCGGGACCAAGATCGAGGTCCCCTTCGACCAACTGATTATCTTCTCGACCAACCTGGAGCCCAAGGACCTGGTCGACGACGCCTTCCTACGGCGCATTCCCTACAAGATCGAGATCAGCGATCCGACCGAGGGTGAGTTTCGGCAGCTCATGCAGATCATGAGCGAGCGGATGAACATCCAGCCCGATGCGGAGGCCCTCAGCCACCTGGTCTCCCGCTACGCCGCGGAAGGCCGGCCGTTTCGCTGCTGCCAGCCCCGCGATTTGTTGCAGCAGATCCTCAACCTCAGTGCCTACGAGGGGCGCCGAGCGCTGATGACCAAGGAAGATTTTGACTTCGCCATGACCAACTACTTCACGGTGATGTAGGGCGGATGCCGCCCGCCCGGGGTCAGGCCAACTCGCGAAGCACGGCGCAGCCGCGGGTGAGGGTGTCATCGGTGGTGGCGTAGCTGATGCGGCAGTGCGTGTCGCGGGTGCTGAACACCCCGCCGGGCACGCACAGCAGGTTGCGCTGCAAGGCGGCCTCCACGAATGCCGTGCCACCGGCGTAGCGCTGGGGGACCTTCAAGAAGAAATAGAAGCCGCCGGACGGCCGGGTGTATTCGAAGGCGGAGCCCAAGGCGGCGACGACCAGGTCGCGCTTCCGCCGGTAGGCGTCGATCTGGGGCGTCAAGTCCGTATCCAGGGCGGCCACGGCACCGTGCTGTGCGATGCTGGGCGCGCACACGAAGGTGTACTGCTGCATGTTGCCCATCTGGGTGATCAACTCCGGCGGCCCTGCGGCGTAGCCCATCCGCCAGCCGGTCATGCCATAGCTCTTGCCGAACCCGCGGAGCAACAGCGTTCGGTCGGGGGCCCAGGTCAGCGGCGAGGGCACCGCGCCGTCGTACGCCAGTTGGCAATAGATTTCGTCGCTGATGATCAGCAGGTTGTGCCGTTCCGCCAGGGCACAGATCCCGCGGATGGACGCGGCGTCGTAGACCACACCGGTCGGGTTGTTCGGACTGTTGATGAGCAGGATCTTGCTCCGCGGGGTGATCGCGGCCTCCAGGGATTCGGGTGACAAGGCGAAGCCCGGGTAGGTGGATACCGCTACCGGGGTGCCGCCCAGCCACTGCACCAGGTTGGGATAGCTTACGAAATACGGATCGGGATACAGCACTTCGTCGCCGTCGTTAACCGTCGCCATCAACGCCAGCAGCAAACCGCCGGACAGCCCGGAGGTCACCAGAATGGCGGGAGGCTGGGGATAGTGCGGCGCCAGCTCCACGGCAATCCTGGCCCGCAGCGCCGGCAGCCCCTGAGTGACGGTGTACCCGTTGCCGCGGCTGCGAATGGCGTCGATGGCGGCACGTTTGACCGGCTCCGGGACGTCGAAGTCCGGCTGGCCGATGGACAGGTCGATGGGGTCCTTCAGCGAGGCCGCCAGATTGAAGATCCGGCGGATGCCGGACTCCTGCACGCGCCGGGCGCGCTCCGCAATGAAGTCATGAACGGCCATGGTGGTCTGCTGCCGGCGGCCGCCGGCACGCCCCGCGGGGGGCGAACCCACGGCGCCGCCGCAGCGCGGTCCGACGGCGGTCGGCTACTTGGACTCGGTTGTGGCGGCGGCTTCTTCAGTCTTCTTCTTGACCTTGGCGCCGACCTTGGGCTTGCGGTGGGCGACCTTGACCAGGCCGAACGGAAGGTTGCCGTCGTCCCAGCGGCCCTCGTCCTTCAGGTGGGCGATCCGTTCCGCACGGGACAGGACGTTGCGATGCCTGGCCAAGGCACTGGCGGTCTTCAATGACTTATCAATCGACATGATCACACTCCGCTACCAGGTTTCCTGGGCTTCCTTCTTGTTGACAAAACAATCGAATCGGTAGCGCCCTCCGGACTTGAGATACGCCTTGCCGATCGCTTTGATTCGCTCCTGCAGTCGCTGGCTGGCGCTGCGCTCCTCCGGGAGGCGATAGTCGAAGCCCTGGTTGGAGATCAACACCCATTCGTCACGCTGCGGGCTGACCGTCGTCGCGACGCCGAGGTCGGCCAGATGCTGCTGGACGGCCAGGGCGTCGCTGCGGCTGTCGCACCGCTCGACCCAGATGTAGTTCAGTCCGTCGATGAAGCCGGTCTCGCGGCGCTGGGTTCGATCGCTGCGGGCCGCATCCGCGGTCACGGCCGGCTCGACCTGTCCCAGATCCTCGAGCAGCCCCGGGGTCGGCGGCTCGTGGCGAAGGCGGTGAAACTCGTCACCGGAGATCATCTCCGCCCGTTTGATGGCGTCCGCAAGGCCCTGGTCGTAGCCGGACCGCCGACCGATCTGGTACATCCCCAGCAGCAGCACGGCCGCCACCGTGATCAACAGGGCCAGCCCCAGGGTACTCAACGAGAACCGCATGCGGTCGCCGTTGATCCGCAGCCAGGCGGGCAATTCGGGGCCCGGGGGCTTTGGAGTCTGGGCCGGCTCGGCCACCTGGGGTGTCGCCGACGGCTCGGGTTCCGGCTTCGGCGGTGGCGGCGGCTCCGCCCGAACGCGTTTGTAGACCTCCAGTAAGGAGGGGGCCTCCTTGGGTTTGGACACGGCCTCACTCCTATGCGTGCGCTGGATCAATATGCAGGGGCCGACACAAACCCCCATAGCTTAGAGGAATGCTCCGGAAATTCAAGATTCACAGGGGGCAGGGGGGGCGCAGGCCGGTTCAGTCACCTGGCTGGGGATCCTCCGCCCGGGGCTGGGGCAATAGCAGCCGGATGGTGGTTCCGCGGTCGACAGCGCTGATCAGCGACACGCGGCCTCCCATGGCGGCGATGGCATGCTTGACGATCGCCAGTCCCAGCCCGGTGCCCGAGGCACCGGTTTCCTTGCGGGCCCGGTCCACCTGGTAGAACCGCTCGAAGATGCGTTGCTGGTCTTCCGGCGTAATGCCGATGCCATTGTCGGCAACTTCGATCCAGGCGTGGCTGCCTTCGGTCCCGCTGCGCATCTCAATGCGACCTTCACCCCGGCGCACGAATTTCACGGCGTTGTCCAGCAGGTTGGCCAGAACGACTTTGAGCAGTTTGGGGTCGGCGTGGATCACCGGCAGGTCCAGCTCAATCTCCAGGACAATACCCCGTTCGACCATGCGCCCGGCGTAGTCACGGCGGAGGTCCCCCAGCATCGGCTTGAGGCGGGTGGCCCGTGCCTGGACCTTCAACGTCGGCGATTCGGCGCGGTTTAATTCGAGGAGATCCTGGGCCAGCTCCTTGAGCCGTTCCACGTTCTTGGTGATGACCTCCAGAAAGCGCCGCTGGTGGGCATCGAAGTGCGCCGCTGAGCCCAGCAGTGTTTCGGCTGCCGCCTGCATGGTCGACAGCGGGGTGCGCAGCTCGTGCGAGGCGTTGGCCACAAAATCGGCCTTCATGCGGGCGGACTGGGCCAGCGCGGTGACGTCGGCCAGGAACATCAGCCGGTGGATCGGCTGGTCGGAAGTCGCGGCCAGAGTGTGGATGGCGACCTCGATCAGGCGCGGTTCGCGGTTGACCTGCACTGAAATCTGGCGGTGTACCGCCCGGTCGTCCAGCGCGGCCGCGGTGTTCAGCAGCCCCAGCAACTCGGCGTGGTTGATCAAGGTTGCGAACGCGCAGCCCAGAACCGTCGGAACGTCGAGCCCCAACATTTGGGCGGCTGCAGGATTGCTCAGGCAGATCCGGCCTTCGCCATCCAACCCGATGACGCCTTCGCGCATCCGGCGGGTCACGATCTCGAACTCCGGGGCGCCAACCGGGTAGCTGGCGATGGGCGATAATCCACTCATCAAGGGGCTCCGCGGGTGGCCGGCGGCCATCAGGTGTCCTGGGCCAAGGGCCCATCGGGCGCGAAGCGATAGCCGACCCCGCGGACGGTTTCGATGACCCCGCGGTGGCGCTTGAGCTTCTTGCGCAAGGCGGTAATGTGCACGTCGATGGTGCGGTCGGTGACCGTGGTCTCGTTGCCCATGGCGTGGTCCATTAGCTGATCGCGGCTCAGCACCCGTCCGTTGGCCGAGGTCAGGGCCTCGAGCAGGCGGAACTCAGTCAGCGTCAACGCCAGCCGCTCGCCGCCGAGTTCCACCCGGTGCCGGGAACGATCGATCTGCAGCGGCCCGTAGGTCATCACATCGGACGGCTGCGGTCCCTGGGCCGCACGCCGCAAGACGGCGTCCATTCGGGCCAGCAGCACTTTGAAGCTGAACGGCTTGACTACGTAGTCGTCGGCGCCGAGGGTCAGGCCGATGATCATGTCGGCCTCTTCCGACTTGGCCGTCAACATGATGATCGGGATGTGGCGGGTGACGGCATGGGCCCGCAGTTCAACGGTGACCTCCTGGCCGGTTTTCTTGGGCATCATCAGGTCCAGGATGATCAGGTCAGGCACGTGTTGCAGGGCCAGCTTGACGCCGCCGACGCCGTCGTAGGCCGCCAGCGTGCGGTAGCCCTCGCGATGCAGGTTGTACTCGATCAGCTCGACGAGGTCCTTCTCGTCATCGACGATCAGGATGGTCTTGTCCTTCATGGCTGCCTCTGGCGCGGCGACTGTGCTATACTTTGGATCCGGCTGCATTATAAGGAAAACCCGTTAGGTTAAGACCATGTTCAACCGGATTAACAGAATCTTAGAATTACCCGCCCGCGACCGGGTCGAGATGCTCTGCCGCAGCGGGCGGATCTTCCACATCATCCTGGCTCAGCAGTTTAGCCGCCCGTTCATCGACGAGATCTGCATGTTGGCGGAGATGGTCCGTCGCATCCACAGTGCCCGCCAGGGGGCCGATTTCCTGCGGACCCAACTGGCCCACCGCCGGGCCATGCTGTACTTTACCCAGCCGTCCACCCGCACCTTCCTGTCGTTCACCGCGGCCTGCCAGTTGATGGGCATCCGCTACAACGAGGTTCGCGACCCCAAGACGTCCTCGGAGATCAAGGGCGAGTCTGAGGAGGACGCCGTCCGGGTGTTCAGCCAGTACTTCGACGTCATCATCATGCGGCATCCTGAGGAAGGCTTTGCCGAAAAGACCGCCCACATGATCAATGACATGCACCGCACCATCCCGGTCATCAACGGCGGGTCGGGCAAAGACCAGCACCCCACGCAGGCCCTGTTGGACATCTACACCTTGTACCAGTGTTTCAGCGGCGGGGCCCTGGTCAGCCGTGCCGCCGGCGAGAACGACGATCCGTTTCCCGGCAAACGGATCGTCATGGTCGGTGATCTGCTCCGTGGCCGGACGGTGCGCTCGCTGTGCTACCTGTTGTGCCGCTACCCCCAGGTGCGGCTGCACTTCGTGTCGCCGCCCGAGCTGATGATCGGGCGGGACATCCAGGACTACCTCGCCGATCACGGGGTCAGCTACGAGCAATCGCACGACCTCGATCCGTTGCTGCCCGAAGCCGACGCCGTGTACATGACCCGCATCCAGGACGAGCACGACCTCCGCAGCGGAGAGTCGGCCGCCGTGGATTATCAGCGCTTCTGCATCACGCCGGAGAAGCTCCGCCACTGCAAGCCAACGCTGGCCATCATGCACCCGCTGCCGCGCCGAGGAGAAATCCATCCGGATTGCGATGATGACCCGCGGGCCCGCTATTGGACCCAGGTGCAAAATGGCATGTGGATGCGCGCTGCCCTGCTGGGCTACGTGTTCAACGCCGAGCAGCGCATCAAGGATTACTACCTGGAAAACTACACCTACTGACCCCACGGCGATCAGGCCCATGGCGGACGCAAGCATTCTCTGGCAGCCCCCGGCCGAGCGCATCGGTCGCAGCCGGATGTACCAGTTCATGCAGGACCAATCCCGCCGCCACGGTTTTGCGCCCCGGTGGCCCGACCTGCACAACTGGTCGGTAACCCGGGCGGACGACTTCTGGCAGGCGATGTTTGACCTGGCTGAGATCGCTCCGGCCCGGCCCGCCGAGGCCGTGCGCCGCGGGCAGGGCATGCTCGATACCCGCTGGTTTCCGGGGATGGAGTTGAACTTCGCGGGGCACCTCCTGCGGCACAACGACGATCATGTCGCCATTGAAGCGGAGGACGAACGCGGCCGCCGGCGGCGGCTGACCTACCATGAACTCACCCAAGTCGTGGCCGCGTGTGCGGCCGGTTTGCAGGCCGTCGGGGTCGGGCCCGGTGATCGGGTGGCCGGCTTCGTGCCGAACATCCCTGAGGCCGTGATCGCCATGCTGGCCACCGCGTCGCTGGGGGCCCTGTGGTCCAGTTGCTCGCCCGATTTCGGGATCACCGGGATTTTGGATCGCTTCGGCCAGATCAAGCCCAAGGTGTTGTTTGCCGCCGACGGCTACCAGTACAACGGGCGGGCCATCGACTGCCGGCAGCGAATCGCCGGCATCACCGAGCGCCTCGAAGGCATTGCCACGGTGGTGGTGATCGGTTTTCTGGAGGACCCTCCCGAGATCGCCGGCCTGCCCAAGGCCGTCCGTTGGAACGCGTTCGTGGGCGCGGGAGCCGCGCCGGTCTGCACCGCGGTTCCCTTCGACCACCCGCTGTACATCATGTACTCATCAGGCACCACCGGGATGCCCAAGTGCATCGTTCACGGACACGGCGGCACCCTGCTGCAGCAGATGAAGGAACATCTGCTGCACGGCGATCTGCGGCGCGATGATCGCATCTTCTACTTCACCACCTGCGGCTGGATGATGTGGAACTGGCTGGTCAGCGCCCTCGGCGTCGGCGCGACCGTGGTGTTGTACGAAGGCAGCCCGGCGCACCCGACCCTGGACCATCTGTGGGACCTGGCCGAACGACTGGGGGTCACCGTGTTCGGCACCAGCCCCAAGTTTCTGGCCACCTGTCAGAAGCGCGGGCACACCCCAGGCACGGAGCACGACCTGTCGGAACTGCGCAGCGTGCTGTCGACCGGTGCCCCGCTGACCGTCGAGAACTTCCGGTGGGTCTACGACGCGGTGAAAGCCGACGTCCAACTGGCCAGCATTTCGGGCGGAACCGACATCATCAGTTGCTTCATGCTCGGCAATCCGCTGCTTCCGGTTCGCGCCGGTGAGATCCAGAGCCTGGGACTGGGCATGGACGTGCGGGCGTTCGACGACCAAGGCGAGCGCGTCATCGGTGTCAAAGGGGAGCTGGTCTGCGTGTCACCCTTCCCGTCGCAACCGGTCGGGTTCTGGAACGATCCGGACGGCGCCGCGTACCGCAGTGCCTACTTCGAACATTATCCCGGCATCTGGCGGCACGGTGACTTCGTGGAACTGACGCCCACCGGTGGCGTCATCGTCTACGGGCGGTCCGACGCCACGTTGAACCCTGGGGGCGTGCGGATCGGCACGGCTGAGATCTATCGGGTGGTCGAGTCCATCGAAGAGGTCGCCGACAGCCTGGTGGTCGGGCGCGAGGTCGGCGGCGACGTCGAGGTCTGCCTGTTCGTGGTGCTGCGCCAGGGCTTGACGTTGGACGCCGCCCTGACCACGCGCATCCGCTCCCGCATCGCTGAAGGGGCCACCCAGCGGCATGTCCCCAAACACATCCATCAGGTCTCGGCGGTCCCCTATACCATCAGCGGCAAGAAAGTGGAACTGGCCGTATCGCGGATCATTCACGGCCGATCAGTCCCCAATCGCGACGCGCTGGCCAACCCCGAAGCGCTCGACCAGTTCGTCAACTTCCGGCCCGCCCCCTGAACCAACACCGCCTGCGGTCACACCGCGGTTCAATCACCGGAGGGCCGCCCAGAAGCGGCAGCACCCCCTTTCCGGTCGTCCCATAAGCGCCGCACGCCTTGGCCAAGACCCCGGCCCCTGGCGGTGTGCCCATGCCCTCGCGCCCGACGGACCCGCTGATCCGATAACCCAAAGCACGCCGAACACTGATTCCGGCGCCCCGCCCCACCGATAATACTGAGCGGTGTCCGGAAACGTTACGCCGATACGCGTTTCCACCCCCGTCAGGAGTCAGCAACCGCGTGTCTCAACAAGTCAGCGCGCCGCCGCTCAATGTTCCATGTTCCGTGCCCAGACGGTCCTCCGATCGACGGGTGGGCTGGCCGGTGCTGTTGATCCTGCTCGGTCCGGTGGCGGTTCATGTGGGTGGCGAGCTGTGGTGGTCTTGGCGGGTCGAATGGGTCAAGTTCGGGTCGCTGGACTTCCTGCTGCAATTGGGCGTTCTCGGTTACGTCACGGCGGTATTCTCGAACCGGCGGCGCCCGCGGATGCTGGCTCGGCTGGGGCTGCTGGTCGCGGCCCTGGGCATTGCGGTGGCGGCAGGCGAATTCGCCGCCCGGATCCTGAGCCCGGTGCCTCCGGCCAATCTGCCGCAAGCGCCCCGCCGGCAGGTCGCCGAGGCCGGCGATGCCCTGCCGGGTGTCAGCGGTCGGGTGACGTTCACGGTCAACCAACTGGGATTGCGCGGGCGGCCGATGTCGCTGGCCGAGTTGCGGCGCATCGACCACAAGATCCTATGCGTGGGGGCCAGCACCACCCAGTGCATCGGCGTCAGCGACGAGCACGCCTGGCCGGAGCGGCTCAACCAAGCGCTGTCACGGCGGGTGGACGGCTCAGTATACGTCGGCAACGCCGGTGTGCAGGGCTACGCCACGCCGCACTGCATGAAGCTACTGCGGGACTACGCTCCGGCCGCAGCGTTCGATTGGGTGGTGGCGCTTTGCGTCTATCCCGATGTCGTGACCATGTTCAAGGGGAACTTCGAGAAGAGAAACCGCGATGCCCTGAACGCCCTGACGGTGGGGCACGATCACCGTCCGTACTACAGCCGGTCGAGCCTCTACCAGAGGGTGGCGGCGCTGCTGAAGCACCCGGCGGAAGCGGCGGATGTCGTGGCCGGCGACTGGAGCGGCTGGATGGAACGTGCCCGGGCCCGGCGGCGATCACTCAAACACCGCCACGTCATTCGGGAATTGCCCCCCGAGCTGGAAGCAGGGCTGACCGACTTCCGCCGCAACGTGCAGGCCATCATCCGGACCTGCCAGGCCAGGGGGCAGCGGGTGCTGCTGTTGACCCACGCCCAGATCCACGACACGGCCGACCTGCCGCCGGACTTGGAGCGGCAACTGGGCGGCGGCTGGTATGACGAGTCCGGTCTGGTCGCCGGCGAGATCACCCAGGAAGTGGTCGGGCGTTACAACCTGGTGCTCAAGCAGGTCGCAGCCGAGTACGCCGTGGATGTCCTGGACCTGGATGCCGCGCTGGCCAAGGATGCATCGATGTTCTTTGATGACTACCACTTCAACATCGCCGGGTGCGACCGCGTGGCCGCCCTGCTTGCAGACTACTTCGCTCCGGTGCTGTCGAAGGAATCCGGCGACGGCACCCCGGCGCCCACGGCGAGTGTGAACTAGGAGCGGTCATGGCCGATCTCGTTCTGGATCACCAACGGCACGTCGTTTACCTGCCGCGGCGGCCGCGCCGGCCGCAACTGGCGCTGGCCGCATGCTCCATCGCGCTCTCCATGGTGCTGGCCGAGATCGGGCTGCGCGTCAAGAACAGCGTCGATCCCAACTATGACGTCGAAATGTGGCGCTACAGCAGACAACTGAAGCAGCGCAGCAGCAATCCGGTGCTTGGTCATGAGCACGTTGCGGGTGCGACCGCCTACCTCCAAGGCACCGACATCCGTTTGAACAACTGGGGACTACGCGGGCCGGCGGTGGGCCCCCGTCGGCCGGATGTCCGCCGCATCCTGGTGCTGGGGAGTTCCATCACGCTGGGCTGGGGTGTTCCCGAAGCCCAGACCCTCACCCAGCTGCTGGAGCAGCACTTCCGGAGCGACGGCGCCGAGGTCGAGGTGCTCAACGCCGGGATCGGCAACTACAACGCGGCCCGCTATGTGGCGCTGTTCCACTCCCGGCTGCAGGCGCTGGATCCGACGGACGTCGTCGTGCATTACTTCATCAACGACGCGGAACAGTTAAGTGGCGGCAACCAGAACCTGTTGCTGCGGCACAGCCAGCTCGCAGTGGCCTTGTGGTCGTTTCGCAACGCGGTCTCGCAGGCCCGCCTCGGGTCGCCGTTGCTGACCCACTACCGCGACCTGTACCGCAGCGGATCGCCCGGTCGGGAGGCCATGCAACAGGCCCTCGCGGCGCTGGCCGAGACCGCCCGGACCCGCGGCATACGGTTGTACCTGCTGATGACCCCCGAGCCGCACTACCTGCAGCACTATCCGTTTCAGGACATCCATGATTCCATGGAACACACCGCCCGGTCGCTAGGCTACACCTTCGTGGACGCCCTGCCGGCGCTTCGTGAATTGACCCCCGAGCAGTTGTGGGTCACCGCGGACGACCCGCACCCCAACGCCCGGGGCCACCGGCTGATGGCCGACACCCTGTACCCCTACTTGCAACTGCCGACCGAGACCGTCCATGCTGTTCGTTGAACTCCGCTTCATGCTCTTCTTTGCGGCCGTCTTCGCCGGCCACTGGCTGTTGCGCCGCAACCACTGGCGCAAGGCATGGCTGCTGGCCGCCAGCTATCTGTTCTATGGCGCCTGGGACTGGCGGTTTCTGTCGCTGATCGCGCTGTCCACCGGTCTGGACTACACGGTCGGTCTGCTGCTGGGCGGATGCCGCGGTCCGCGGTTCCGCCGGGCGCTACTGGCGGTCAGCGTGGTCGGCAACCTGGGCATGCTGGGTGTCTTCAAATATTACAACTTCTTCGCAGAATCGGCGGCGGGCCTGGCCGCCGTGCTCGGCGTGCCGCTGAGCCCGGCGGTGCTGGACGTAGTGCTGCCGGTGGGCATCAGCTTCTATACCTTCCAGACACTCAGCTACAGCATCGATGTGTATCGCGGCACCCAGGCGCCGGCCCGCAACCCGCTGGATGTCGCCCTGTTCGTCGCCTTCTTTCCGCAATTGGTGGCCGGCCCCATCGTGCGCTCCCGCGATTTCCTGCCGCAGTTGCAGCAGCACCGTCATTGGCGGGATGTGGATGTTCAAGGTTGCGTGCTGCTGTTCCTGGTGGGCTTCTTCAAGAAGATCTGCGTGTCCGATCACCTGGCCCAGACCGTGGACACCTACTTCGCTGATCCGCAGGCCTTTTCCGCGGTCAGTGCCTGGATGGCCGTCCTGGCCTATGCCGTGCAGATCTACTGCGATTTCTCTGGCTATAGCGACATGGCCATCGCCTGCGCCGGGCTGTTGGGCTATCGCTTGTGCGTGAACTTCGCCCACCCCTACTTCGCCGGCAGTATTACCGAGTTCTGGAGGCGCTGGCACATCAGCCTGTCGACCTGGCTGCGGGATTACCTGTACATCCCCCTGGGCGGCAGCCGCGCCGGTGCGAGTCGTACGGTCCGAAACCTGATGCTGACCATGGCGCTCGGCGGGTTGTGGCACGGGGCATCCTGGAACTTCGTGATTTGGGGCCTGCTACACGGGGCGGCCCTGGTGGCTCACAAGGTCTACCGCCAAGTACTCGGCGACGGGCGCCTGGCGGTTGTCTTGCAGCCACTGGGCCCGGCGGTGACGTTCTATTGGGTCTGCGTGGCCTGGATCTTCTTTCGGGCCACCGACCTGGCAACCGCGGGAACGGTGTTCAAGGGCTTCGTGTTGTGCCAGTCCCAGGGCCCCAGGCAACTCGACCTGGGTTCGGTCGCCTGGTTGCCGGTCCTGGTCCTGTTGCACTACGCGGCGCTTCACAACTGGTTTCGGAAGTCGCTGGGTCGACTGCCGGATTGGGCGTTCGCCGGTGCCAGCAGCCTGGCGGTGTTCTTGATGGTTGGCTTGGCCCACAGCGACTATCGGCCGTTCATTTACTTTCAGTTCTGATGCGGAGGCATCCATGCACATCAATTGGAAACCCGACGAACAGACCGTCCGGCAGTTTGCCTGGTTGGCCCCGCCGGGATTTGCCCTGTGGGCGGGACTGGCGGCCTTGGCAGGCGTGCCCGGCGTGGCGGTGGTCGGCTGCGCCACCGTCGGCGTGATCATCCTGCTGGGCAGCCGCATCGACCTGCGTGTGGCCGAACTCGCCTACGTCGGACTCAGCATCCTGGCTTTTCCGGTGGGCTGGCTGATGTCGCGGGTGCTGTTGGCCGTGCTGTATTACGGCGTCCTGACACCCATCGGCGTGCTCCTGCGCCTGGGTGGTCGCGATCCTTTGGAGCGGCGTTTTGATCGTGAGGCGTGGAGCTACTGGCGTCCTCGGCCACCTGCCGGTGATGCCACCTCCTACTTCCGGCAGTTTTGAGCCGGGCGAGGGCCCAGACCATGAGTCCCAACGAATACAGCCGATTCGAATCCGCAGTCCAGGCCCCACGCTGCGGCGTGGTCACCGAGGTCTGGAGCTTTCTACGGCACAACAAGAAGTGGTGGCTGGCGCCGATCCTGGCGGCAATGGCCCTGCTGGGCGTCCTGCTGGTGGCCGGCTCGTCCGCCGCGGCGCCGTTTGTGTACACCCTGTTCTAGATGACCGACGGCAAGAACTTGCGACCGACTCGCCCCCAGGACGGCGACCCGGCGGGGGGCGCAGGGATTCACGTGCAGGGTCGGCCAGTGCAAGAGCGAGCCATCATGATCTGCGGCTTGCACTTGTAGGCGAAAGCCAAAAGAATGCAGGATTCACATTGCCTTTCGGTTTGCTTGGTCTACACTTTAGGTAGCAACGAATCTGCTGGGGTTTTGAACGCCAGCTCGGATGACTAAGTGAAGAGCGACCCGATTGGTCGGGGAGCTCGTTAAAGAGTAAGCCGACGTGATTGGGCACCTGTGGGTGCCTAGTGACGTCGGTTTTTTTTTGCGTCGCCCATGGGATCGCAGTGACTCAGGACGTCACGATCGAGATTCCGACAACCACCTGAACAAGAAGGAGAACCACATGTTTCGAAAAGCACCCATCCTTGTATCCGCCTTGCTGCCTTCGGTCTTACTGGCCTTAGGGGGCGGATGCTCCGCTGCTCGGGCTACGCCGATACGGACCACCGAGTCCCGTGACAACTCAACGGCTGTGGAGTCGCGACAGGCGGTCGCTTCATATCCTTCGACGGGCGCAGCGACGGGCGCAGCGGCGGACACGCGCGGCCTCACACTCCAGCAGGATCGCGTGACGATGTTCTCTGAGCAGGAGCCGCCGCCACTGCCGGCGGAGACCCCAGCGCGCGAGATGAACGCTGGCGAATTCTGGGTCGGCGGGAATTGGATCGCGGATGCCGGCGGCTTTTCTTGGGTGCCGGGCCGAATCGAACGTGAACGCCCCGGCAGCTTGTTCTGCAGCGCGGGCTGGGTTGATTCGCCGGACGGCTGGGCGTTCACTCCGGAGCGGTGGCGCTAGTAGCAGCAGCCTGGAGGCCGACGGGTCCGGCTGCGTGGGGTTCGGTGGCATAGAGCAACTGCTTGACATCGAGCCGCTGGGCGGGCTGGGCATGGCCGTCCAGTTCGAGGGTCGACCCCTCTTCGAGCAACACGGGGCGGTCGACCCGCTCGAGGTGGACTTGCTGGGCTCGGAGGGTCGCTGGCCCGAAGTGCGATTTCTTCTGGTAGGCGGCCAGTCCGATGTCGCCATCGGTAATCCGGATGTCTTCCAGTAGTGCTTCGGAGTGATCTTTGCTGGCGACCGCGATGCGCGTCCGACTGATGTCCAGCCGCCGGGCGCTGATGCGGCTGTGTTCCCCGCAGGACACCGCCTTGTCGGCGATGTCATCGAAGCGCGAATCGCTGACTCGGACGTCGGCCCCGCTGAAGTCCAGGCCGTCGCCCCGAGCATCGAAGAAGGCGCAGTGCCAGACCTGCCCGTTGCAGAAATCCGCGTCCAAGGCGTCCGAGGCGCATCCCGAGAACCGGGTCCGGCCGAGATCGAAGTCGGAGCGCACCAGGTTCAACGAATCGATGGCCTGGCTGTCGAGGAACGCACAATCGTGAATCGTGACCGGACTGTCGTAGAAGGTGACGCCGCCGCTGGTGCTCCAGCCGTCACGATCGATCCCGGCGGTGTGCTCAATGCGGGAGTGGCGGAGCAGCGAGGGTTCGCCGGCTTGCAGAACCAGCAGACCGGCCCAGGTGGACTGCGCTGCGGTCAGCACGATGGGCTGTTCGGCGGTGCCGGCCAGGCGGATCGGTCCGGTGGTCAGCAACACCGTTTCGGGGTCGAATTCCAGGCGGGCGCCCGCTTCGACCACCAGGGTGTATCCTTGCGGGGTGATCAGATCCTCAGTGAGGTGCCAGGTGCGTCGTGGCAAGGTCACGGTGTGTTCGTCGAGGCGGGCGTCCGGGAAGCGGGCCTGGAATTGGGCTACCGTAGGGCCGGGCGGCCGGTGGCTCACCCAACTGGGAGCGGGCGTTGGCCTGGCCACTGACGACACCGTTTTCGGATCGCCCGGCAAGCGGGTCACCACGGTGACGGTGGCGTCAGCGGTTGCGCTGACGTGTACACCGGGGATGCGAAAGCGGGCATACGGCCGCTCGCCGGTGGCTGGCTCCGGTTGGACATACACGGCCTCGTTGAGCCTGGATCGGCGGATGTTTGCGGAGTCCTCGGTTGCGACGGCGCCGGCTGCGATCAGCGGCCCGTTGCCGATGCGGAAGCCAACGACTTCCAGTGGGAGCAGCAGCAGGTTGCGAATGCCGATCTCGTGGGTCAGCGGTGGGAGCGCCGTGGAACCCACCGCTGGAGGGTCGACATACGCCAGCACCGGGTTGGCCGGCTGTAGTACGACTTGGATCAATTCGGCCCGCCGGCGCAGCTTGCTCCAGGGGGCGGTCATCTTGTTCTCGGCCAGAAATTCGCGCTTCAGCAGCCCATTCCAATACTCGAAGCGCGGCTTGACGCGGTCCAGGTGGTCCTGGAACGCTGCGGGTTCGCTTAGCCGTCGCAGTTCTTCGAGAAACAAGGCCACGAAGTCGCCGTCGCTGAACAGGCGGTCGGGCTGTTGGCTCTGGTTGACAATCAAGGCCTCGGCGTGCGACTTGAGCACCGCCGGGTCATAGGCCACCGGTTCAATGCGCCCAGTGATGGCATTGTAGTAATAACGGGCGTTGATCAGGGCGTGGGTGCCCTGGTACAGCTCGCACAGGGCGTAGAACCGGGCCCACTGCCGCAAGTCGACGACCTCGTCCAGCGGCTGGCGGCCTTCGACGAAGGAGCGGTAGCGGCTGATGGCTTCCGGGCGCTGCCGGCGAAGGGCCTCGGAGGACTCGACGTCCTTGTCGTCGTAGATGTGGACGTCGGCGGTATGAATCATGTCCGGCCGCAGCCCGCCATAGCTCATCCCGGTCTGCACCCAATGCTCATAGAACTCGTGCTCGCTGCGGGCCATGATGATTCCGGGGCGGCGCCGGTTGTGCTCCAACATCTCCTGCGTGAAATGTTCTTCGAGGGTGTACAGGCCCTTGGGTTCGCCGTTGAAGACCACCTGCACCAATCCGGTGCGCGGGACGATTAGACCGAGATCGCGGGCGTGCTCATGAAACAGGAAGTTGTAGGCGTAGTTGCGGGTCGCCGGGTGCTGGATGGAGAACTCGCTCATTCCCAGCACGCTCCCGGAGTCCTTGATCTTGATCCGATAAGACCACTTGTCGGTGTTCCAGTGATCCGGAAAATCGCCTTTCAGGCGGACCGCAGCCCGGACGGTCTCGGCGCCGCCGGCCGACAACCGCGCCGGAACGTAGTCTGCCGAGTCCGACAGCAGCAGGCCGGCCTGGAGCGCTTGGCTGCGTTTTTGCTGAATGCGGCGAAAGTGTTTGTACTTGACGTCGATGTACAGGGTGGGCAGTTCAGGGTCGTGCAACAACGACACCAACCGCTGCGGCTCAAGCGCGGCGAGCGCCTTGGCCAGGGTCGGTTGATGCCACTGGTGCTTGTGGGCCATGAAGCCGAGCAGCCCGAAAACGGGCAGCAGCAACCAGGGCGCCCCGCGGGCCAGCCAGCGCCGCCGGTGGGACGGCGGCCGAGGGATCGATCGGTTGACGGCGATGCGCATCCGGATACATCGGCCCAAACGGGTCGGCGGTTCAGCGCGGGTCCGGCGAGGTCCGCGCTGAACCCAACCGTCTCGGTCATGCCACCCCAGGGCCGATAAGCGGGCGGGCTGATGGCCGCCCCCGAATGCGACGAAGACCCACCAGCCGGTGGGACCGGCACCTTTATCGGAACGGAGGGGGTTGCAGCGCCGCGAGCCGTCAATTCACCGCAATCGGTCCTACAAATCAATTCAGCAACCATCGGCGCAGTCCGATTACACGAAAGGCAATCGTGTCCAGGGCTCAATCCACATGCTTGCCCACCGCGCCCTTCGGCAAGGATGCAAGTGAGGGACCGTCTTGATGAATCGACAGACACACAGGTGGTTTGCCCGTGGGGCCGTGCTGTGGGCGGCCGCCGGGCTGGCCGGCTGCGCCACCGCCCCGACGCATCAAGACGCCATGACCTTCATCAAGGCCAAGGATCACGTGGCTTCCGGTTCGACTTATCGGCTGTCGCCCCCGGACATCATTCGGATCCACTCCCCGCAAGCTCCGGAGGTGGATTCCACCGTCCCGGTGCGGGCCGACGGCACCATTCATCTGCGGCTGCTCGGTGAGGTGCGGATTGCCGGACTGACCGGGCGGGAGGCGGCGGCCAAGATCCAGAAGGAGTTGAGCGTGTTTTACCGCGAGCCGGCCGTGGACATCACCGTGGAGCGGCCCACCGGCCGGGTGTTCTACCTGTTCGGTGAGGTCGGCGTTCGCGGTTCCACCGGTTTTGGCGGTGGCGGCGATCGCGGCGGCGCGGTGCGGCCGCTGACCGGGCGGGACACCTTGATGGATGTATTGACCACCTATCCACCGTCTCAGAATGCCTGGCTCAGCCAGATCAAGGTCATCCGGCCCGACGACGCGCATCCCGACCATAACCAGGAAATCGTTGTCGACTTCCGCAAGATGATCAGCACCGGTGACCTGCGGCAGAACATCCTGCTGCAGGAAGGCGACATTGTATACGTTCCGCCCACGCCGATGGCCTGGGTCGGCTATCGTATTCGTGAAATCCTGCAGCCGGTGGCGCCGATCATGTTGGCTTATCGGACCCCGGCCCAGGTCATTAGCGCCAACGACGTCTACACGGACGATAACGATGACGGCGATGACGGATCGAGCAATCTATTGGGACGGCTGCAGGTGCGTTGAGCAGCGGCGAGCGGCACGGCTGATCGCGGGCCCAGCCCGGGTGATTCAGGCGCGGAGCGAATATGTCGGGTAATTTCGAGCAGACCAAGGAAGAACTGCAGCGGACAGTCCGTGAGGTCATCCGCGTTGTGGTGCATCGGCGCTGGGCGTTCCTGATCCCCTTCTGCCTGGGCGCGTCGGCCGTGTTCATCTCCAGCCATCGCCTGCCGCGCGAGTACCGGGCCCAGACGGTCTTCGAGCGCCGCAATCCCATTCCGATTTCCAAGGTGCTGGAGCGCAGCGGGCCGGTGTCCATGGACGACATCCACGATTCCATGCGATACGACATCCTCGGCGAGGACGCCATGACGTCGGTGGCCGAGCGCCTGGGGTTGGGCGGCGAAGTCCCGGACGATCCCAGCGCCGCCGCCCGCCGCGCTGAGTCCCTCCGGGCCCAGGGAAACCGGTTGCGCGGCATGCTGGACTACCGGGCCCTCAAGACCAGCCCCGAACTGGACCGCATCCAGATTTCGGCCCGCGGATCGGATCCCGACGAAGTCGTGCAACTGGTCAACAGTGTCCGCGACAACTACTTCGAACACAGCCGCGAGCGGTTCCTGGGGCGGCTGCGCGATGCCCGCGGTTTCTACGTGGAGGAGATCGACGCCGTGATGAAGTCGATCTACCTGCACGAATGCGAACTCGATGAATTGCAGGCCAAGTTTCCGTATGTCAACCCGGCGACCAGTCGGGCGGCGGTGAACGACGCCTCCACCGCCGAACGTGACAAGAAGCAACTGGCGGGCAAGATCGAGGAATACCGCCGCCGGATCTCGCGGCTGAGCACCCAGCTCGAGCACCTGCCGGTGCCGCAACTGCTGGAGGCCGAGGCCCTGTCGTTCAACATCGATTTCCTCGATTCGCGGGCCGACATGGAACGCGAGCGGCGGCGCTTGCAGCAGTACATCATGAAAATCGAGAGCGAGATCACCACCCACAAACTCGAGGACGGCATGCTCGAACCGCATCCGCAGATGCAGAAACTCAAGACCAAGAAGACCCAGGCCAGCCGCGACCTGGCCGCACTCGACGCGAAGCTGGGAGTGGTCGCAGATGACGCCGACACCAGCTTCAGCAGCGATCCGGCGGTGGTGGCCTTGCAACGCTCCGAGCGACAGCGAATCATGGGCGAAATCGCCGACTCCCGGGCCGCGCTGGAAGTCGCCGAGGAACAGATGAAAAACGTGATCGCCAGTTTGCAGGCCCACGATGCGCTGCGCAGCAAGAGTGCCGACAAGCGGTCGCTGTACGACGAACGGATGATGTCGCTGGAGCACGAGCGGGCCACGCTGGAAGGCCTGCAGGAAGACGAGCGGCGGCTGGCCCGGGTGCTGGAGATCGATGCCAAGGACCAGGGCATCAAGTTCATCACCATCGAAGACGCCAGCACCTCGCGGCGTCCGGTGTCGCCCAAGTCCAAGGCCATCACCATGCTGGCCCTGGGGGTGGGGCTGGCCTTCGGGGCCTGCGTGGTGTTCCTGCGCGAGTTCTTCGATCACACCTTCCACACCGCCAGCGCGGTCAGCACTTCGCTGGGCGTCACCGTGCTGGAGGGGATTGATGAAATTCTGCTGCCGGCCGATCGCCGCGGCGCTCTGGTCAGAAGGCTGTTGATGGTGCCGGTGGCCTGCCTGTTTCTGGGCGCGCTGCTGACCACCGCGGGGCTGGCGTACATGAGCCTGGAGCACCCCCAGAGATTCAACCACATTGTCGAGAAAGCCAATCGCACCTGGCAGGAACTGCAGTTGTAGCCCGGCGCCGCAACAAGAGGATCGCTGTTCATGGGTTTGATTTCCGATGCGTTGAAGCGAGCTGAAGCGGAGCGTCGCCGGCACACTCCGGGGTCGGAGGCCGGCAGCATCCCTGGCGACGTCGCCCCGGTGCCGCCCGGCGAGCTGGTGGACGTGCCCGCCGGTCTGCAGCAGGCGATCGATCAAGGCCCGTCGGCGGCCCGGGACTGGACGCCGCAGCCCGCCGGCGAAGATCACGGCTTCAACATCCATCCGTCGGTGGTGGCGTACCACGACAAGGCTGCCGAGATAACCGAACAGTATCGCTCCTTGCGGGCCCGGCTGACCGCACAAAACACCACCGGCGAGAACCAGCTCATTGCCATCACCAGCAGCATTCCCAAGGAAGGCAAGAGCGTGACCACCATGAACCTGGCCTGGGTGGTTTCCGAGATCAAGCACTTCAACGTGCTGATGATCGACGGTGATTTCAGGCGCAGTTCGCTGGCCAACATGCTGGGCATCTCCGAGTTCCCCGGGTTTGCCGATCTGCTGCGCGGTGAGGCCCGGCTGGATGAAGTCATTCGCCCCACGCCGCTGCCCAATCTGCACGTCATGCCTGCCGGCACCACCCAGGAGTTCAACGCCGCCGAACTGCTCAGCACGCACAAGACGGCCCAGGTGCTCCAGGAATGTCGCCGCCGCTACCAATACGCCATCATCGATACCCCGCCGGCCAGCTCGGTGTCGGACGCCAGCGTGATCAGCCCCTTGTGCAGCGGCGTGCTGTTCGTGATCCGGATGGGCCGGACGCCCGAACCGATCGCCCGGTCGACCATCCGGCTGCTGCAGGCCAACAACGTCAACGTGCTGGGCTGCATCCTGGCCGGTCATCGCGAGAGCAGCGGGCGCTACCGCCGCTACTACTACGGCTACTACAAGTATTATTCGGATCCCTATTGATCAGGCGGGCCGTCCGGTCGGCCAGAACGGTTGCAATGGACCTGCGCATCGATCCTCTGCCGCCGGAATCCGAGCCTGAGCGCCGGGCCTGGGAGACCTACGTCGCGGCCCATCCCGACGCCACCTTGTTTCACACCCTGGCCTGGATGGATGCGGTGCGCGCCGCCTACCCGCACACGCCGCACTACCTCATGGCCTGGCGCGGCGACCGGCTGGCGGGCGTGTTCCCACTGTTTGCCGTGCGCAGCCTGCTGGCCGGTCCGATCGTGGTCAGCATTCCGTACGCCGTCTACGGCGGCGTGCTCTGCGATGAGCCGGCCGCCGGGGATGCGCTGTTGCAGGCCGCCCGGCGGTATGCCCGCCGCTACCAGGCCGCATATATCGAGATCCGCTCCAAAGTGGCCCGCTGGTCGGACCTGCCGACCGTGGACCGCTATGCCAGCTTCTGCAAGCCGCTGCCGGCGCGGGTCGACGACGTCCTGGACGGCTTCCCGCGGAAGGCCCGCGCCGCAGTGAGACGGGCCCGTGACCGCGACCGGCTGCAGGTTCGCTTCGACGGCGATCAGTTGCCGGCGGTGTGGGCCTTGTACTCGCGGAGCATGCGGCGGCTGGGCTCACCCAACCTGCCGCTGCGTTTCTTTGAGGCCCTGCGCGCCGCGCTGCCTGCGGCCCACGTGCTCTCGGTGGTCTATCATGACGGGCGGCCGGTCGCCGGGCTGCTCAGCTTCATCCATCGCCAGACCATCCTGCCCTACTACAGCGGCAGCGCCGAGCCGGGCGCTGGGCCGACCGGGGCGAACAACTACCTGTATGCCACCCTGATGGAGCACGCCGTGGCCCGGGGACTGCAGCATTTCGACTTCGGGCGCACCCGGTTGGACAACCACGGCTCCTACCACTTCAAGAAGAACCAGGGCTTCCAGCCCACGCTGCTGGGATATCAATTCGACGTGCCCCGCGGCCGCCAGGTGCCCAATCTGACGCCTGCCAACCGCAAGTTCCACCTGGCCCAGCGGCTGTGGCGGCACCTGCCGCTGGCTTTGACCCGCCCGCTGGGTGGCTGGCTGTCGGCCTCAATCCCCGGCTGAGCGGGTCCCGGCGGCGGCCGCCGAGCGCTTGATTGGAGATTCGGCCGCGGCTCGCCGAAGCATGAATAGGAACATCATGGACCTCTTGCTGCTCTATCATCGGCTGCCCTATCCGCCCAACAAGGGCGAGAAGACCCGGGCCTACCAGCAGGTCGACTACCTGTCGCGGCACCACCGCCTGTGGGTGGCCTGTTTTGTCGACGACGAGCAGGATTGGGCCCATGTGCCGGCGGTGAGCGAGCATTGCCATGAATTCGCAGCCGTCCCGCTGAGCCGCCGCCTGGCCCTGTCCCGCGGCGGGTTCCAACTGCTCCGTGGCAAGACGATGACCGAGGGCTATTTCGGGCATCGTGGGATGTGGCGGGTGGTCCAGGACTGGTCCGAAAAGCACTACTTCGACGTGGCCCTGGGGTTTTCGTCGTGCATGGGTGCCTACCTGGAGCACATACCGGCCGGGCGCCGGGTGCTGGACCTGGTGGATTTCGACAGCCACAAGTGGTCCGACTTTGCGGGCAAACGCAATTGGCCGGTTTCAGCGCTGCTGCGGACCGAGGCCCATCGGCTGGCGCGGCGCGAGGTCGAATTGATCGACCGGGTCGACCTGGCCCTGGTGGTCAACGATCGTGAGGCCAGGCGGGTCAACATCCCGCGGCTGCGGCACAAGCTGGCCAGCTTCCCGACGCTGATGGATCTGGATCACTACGCTGCGGTCCGCGCCGTGCCGCCCCAGCCGGTCATCGGGACCCTCGGCACCATGGATTACCCGCCCAATGTCGAGTCGGTGATGTGGTTCTATCGCCAGGTCTGGCCTGAAGTCCGGCAACGTCATCCGCAGGCCGAGTGGTGGATTGTCGGGCGGCGCCCGGCTCGCCAAGTGGGCGCACTGGCCGCCCAGCCGGGCATCACCGTGACCGGCGACGTCGACGATGTGCGGCCGTATCTGGCCGGCATCCGCGTGTTTGCCGCACCCCTGCAATCGGAAATCGGAATTCCCACCAAGGTGCTCGAGGCCATGGCCTGCGGCAGGGCGGTGGTCACCACCACCCAGGGGCATCAGGGGGTGCAGGGCGCCGCCCAGCAGGATTACCAGGTCGCGGATCACCCGGCCGCCTTCGCCGCAGCGGTGTGCACCTTGCTCGACGATCACGAGGCCTGTACGGCGTTGGGCCGCCGGGCGGTGGCGTTCATGCAGCAGCATTACGACGTCTCGCGGCGGATGCCGCAATTTGAACAGCTACTGCTTGGCGCGGCAGCGCCGGTGCACACCCGCCAGTGATTTCCGACCGCAACATCATTGCCATCGCCAGCAACTGGCACTTTGATCCGACCAGCAAACATCACCTGATGACCTGCCTGGCCGAGCACAATCGGGTGCTGTGGGTCAATTACCACGGGTCGCGGCGGCCTTCGGCCTCGGCGGCCGACCTGCGGGCCGCGCTCGGCAGGCTCAAACAGGTCATCGCCGGACCGCGGGCGGTGCAGCAGAACATCACGGTGCTGACGCCCGGCCTGTTGCCGATTCCCGGGTCGGCCTGGGCCCGGCGGTGCAATCAGCGCCTCGTGGTCCGCGCCATTCGAGGGGCCTTGGCCGGCTTTCCGCCCGGTCCGGTGCAGTTGTGGAGCTTTGCGCCCGACGTCGATTACCTGGTGGGGCGATTCGGCGAAGAGCTGGACCTGTATTACTGCGTGGATGAGTTCAGCGCCTTCAGCGGCTATTCCGCGAACACCATCGGGCGGCTCGAACGCCGGTTGATGGAGCGCTGCGACCTGGTCATCACCACCGCCGGTCACCTGGAGCAGTCCAAGCGCCAGGTTCATCCCGATGTTCACCTGGTGACCCACGGCGTGGACTACGCCCACTTCGCCCAGGCCACGGACGACACCCAGCCGATCCCCGAAGGGCTCCGCGGGATCGGCGGGCCGGTGTTCGGATTCTTCGGGCTGATCCAGGACTGGGTGGACCTGGACCTGCTGACGCAGGTGGCCCGCCGCCGGCCGGAATGGTCATTCGTGTTGATCGGCCGGCTGGACACCGACCTGCCGCCGGGCGCCGCGGAACTCCGGAACCTGCATTTCCTCGGCCGGCTGCCTTATGCGCAACTTCCCGGCTGCTGCCGGGCGTTCGACGTCGGGCTGATTCCGTTCAAGATCAACCGGCTGACCTTGAACGTCAATCCGATCAAGCTGCGCGAGTACCTGGCGGCCGGCTTGCCGGTGGTGTCCACCGATCTGCCGGAGGTCCGCAACTGCCGGCCGCATGTCCTGATCGGCGACGGCGTCGACGGCTTCGAACGGGCCTGCGCCGGCGCCTTGCAGCAGCGCAGTCTCGATCAGCGGCGCATCCGCCAGGCGTTCGTCCAGCACCAGACCTGGCCGGCGAAGGTGGAACAGTTGTCGGCCATCATCAAAGATCGGCTGGCGGCGCGCCGTGATGGCCGACCGTCTGCGGTTGCGGCGGGATCCAGTAGTAGCGACCGATGATTGCCGTGTGGGCAAACCGGCGCAGCGGCGGAACGCTGCCCAGCACCCGATCCAGCGGCGAAGCCCAGTCTTCCAGCGGACGCGATCGGGCCCGGCCGGTGAGTTGCCGCCGGCTCTCGACGTACCCCGGTTCCGCGTGTTTGTGATGCCACAGGACTTCCGGTACCAGCAAGGCCGTGCCTTCGGACTGCAGCAGCGCGGTCTCTCCCGCATCCAGGCCGTCTGACAAATCCAGTTTCGGCCAGCCGCGAATCTGCTCGGCCAGGTCGAGGGCCGTGCCGCGGGCCACCCACTGCGGCAGGACCACACGCGACCATCGCGTGCCGGTCTCCTGGCTGCGCGCCAGTGCCAGGCAACGTAGTGATTGCTCGGAATAGAAACCCTCGGCCGACCGCTGGCTGGCGGCGGCCACACCCGACAGCATGATGCCGGCGCTGATCAGCCCGGTGCCGCAGCGGCCCAAAGCCCGCGATCGCCACCACCACACCATCCAGTGGCCCAGCGGAATGAACGCCATCACCACCATGGGCTGCATGTAGCGCCATTGCTTGGGCAGCGCCTGGTAGTGGTGCAGGCTGGAAGTTCCGTATTGCATGAAGACGAAAAAGCCCAGGGTCCACAACACCACGAAGTGGGCATCACGCAGTTTTCCGAAGGTGCGGAACATGGCCGCACACAGCAGCCAGCCGAATGCACCACAGACACCCGTGTTGCCCAGCAGTTGCATGGGGTAATAGAGGAGTTCGCGCAGCCCGATGTGTTGCGCAGAGCGCTGCGGCGTGTACACCCGGGCCACGGCGTGGTAGCGATAGGCCCAGTCCCCGGTCCAGGCCCAGAAGAAGACGTGCTCCAGGGCAAAGACGGCGGCCGCCAGCAGACCGATTCCAACCAGTCGGCGGAGCGCCGCCGGCAGCGGCCGAACCCAGCCCACGGCCCAGATGAGGTACAGCACCGGGAGGATGACGTAGACCTCCTTCGCTGAAACCGCCAAGGCCATGGAACACCCGGCGCCCAGTCCGCGCAAGGCCACGCCGCCCGACCGCGAGGTCAGGGCCTCGAAAGTCAGCCCGGCCGACAACAGGCCCAGCAGCACCCCGAGGTGATCGGAGACCACCAGCCCGCTGCACAACAACTCCAATGGAAAAACCGCCAGCCACAGCACGGACAGCAGGGCGGCCCGGGCCGATGTCCATTTCAAGGCCAGCCAGAACACGGTGACCATGATGGCTGCCGACAGCGCCACGTCACTGATCATCAATCCCCAGGTACCGGCGCCGAGTTTGATCCAGGCCGCCAGCCACAGAATGAAGGCCGCCCTGACGCAGGCGTGGTCGACGATTTCCAGCGGCTGACCCTGGGCCAGCGTGGCAGCCGCCCGCATGTAGCGCATGTCGTCAGTGGCCGCGGGACCGACGGCGAACACCAGCCGCAGACACACGCCCAAGGCCAGGATTGCCAGCAAACCAACCATCCGCACCGGTCGCGACACATCGGCAGCGTCAAGAGTCGCCTGGGATCGGGGGGGTGGCACGCCGGCGATCATGGGATCCGCGGCTCCTGCTGGCGGGTCATGGCCGCGGGCGCCCGGGTCAAGCCGGAGGCGAACACCAGGACTGCCAGCGAACTAAGCAACATGGCCGAGCACTTCACGCGGGGATCGATGTTTCCAGGACCGCACCAGGGCCGGCAGTCCTGCGGTCACAAACCAGAGCAACGCAACGCCGCGCATGACGGCGCTGGCCAGCACGCTGGTCGCCAGCGGCGCCACCACTAGGCTGGCGGCGGCACCGATCACGAACTCGTTGATTCCCAGCCCGGCGGGCGTGATGCTGACGTACACCGCCAGCACGCCGATGGTCCCCAGCAACAGGCAGCCGCCCAATGGGACCTCCAGGCCGACGGCCCGATAGGCACACGCGAACCCGGCGGCCGCACAGCCGAACGACAGCGTGTGCATGAGCAGCAAGGTGGGAATGATCGCCGACTGGGCCCGGAGTTGGGCATGGCCGCTGCGGAGGTCATTCCAGGCCCGTCCGAACCAGTGCGTCGCCCGGACTTCGGGCAGCGGAACGAGCAGCGCGACCAAAGCCGCCAGCGTACAGCCGTTGAGCAGCACGAATAACACCACTGCCGAGGGCTGGGCCAGCCCGTAGGTCGCGGCCAGGGCGATGCTGCCGGTCAGGCCGGCGGCCGCGATCATCAGCAGACTGTTCATGACGAAGAGGCTGGCGAAATGGGCATACAGCAACCCGCTGCGGCGTTTGAGATAGCGGGCCCGGTACAAGGTTCCGGCGCGCATCGGCAAATGGTTGAGCAGTCCGCCGGCCACCTGCAGACCGAATAGCTCACCGAAGGGCACCCGGATCCCCAGGCCGCGCAGGGCCACCGCCAGAGTGATGGTGTTCAGCAGCCAACTCAGCCAGGTGCAGGCGGTGATCACGCCGAAGCGCTGCGGCGTCAGCGCCCAGCCGCGCAGCAGCAGGTCGCGATGGTGCACCAGGTAGGCGGCCAGGGCCGCGACCATGGTGATCATCAAGGCGGTTTCGACAAGCCTGCGGGCCATTGGGTTCATGTCCGGCACCGTGCGTGATCCGGTTGGGTCAGCACCGGGCGGCCACGTAAATGACCTGGTAGCTGAATCCCACCGGGCAGGGCAGCCCGTAAGGCCACAACCCCACGGCGGCGACCTCGATCACGCCGTAGCCGGCGCGCTCCAACAGCCGGGTCATCCAGCGCGGACTGAAGTAATACGTGTGTTCGGGATCGAAAAAGTAGCGCCGCGAACGCAGCCACTCGCACAGCAGCACCGGGAAGCTCAGTGGATTGGGCGTGCTCAGAATCAGGCGACCTCCGGGATTCAGCGAGCCGGCCAGTTCGCGGACCAGGGCGTAGGGATTCTCCAGGTGTTCAATAAACTCACCGGCGATGATGGTGTCGTAGCGCTGCTGTCCGCTGAGCGGTCGCAGGCTGAAGATGTCGCCCACCAGGTGCTGGTCGTAATCGTCCGGGGCGGAGGGAGCGACCCGGTCGATGCCGGTCACGCGGCGATTGGAAGCAGGCAGGTGCGGGTTGGGCATGGCCGCGTAGCCGACGTCCAGGATGTGATGCCCCTGGGCCCGCGCGGCCAGCAGCCGCTGCCGGCGGCGCTCATAGCGACCCAGTCGCAGCCACGCCGTCGGCCCGGGGTCCACCGCCAGCGGTGGTCGGGCTGCGTCGCAACCCGGGGTCAGGGCGCCGGTGTTCATGCGGGATCATCTCCATGTAGCAGTCTGGCGAGATCCGGCCGCCAGCGGACAGCCGCGATACCAGGCTTCATACTTATCGGGTGTCGGGGCCGGGCTGTTGAGAACCTGAGGGCCAAGCATACCCAGCACCCGTTGCGGCGGGCTGCTTCAGGACCGTCGCAACGCTGCGGATCCCCAAGAAACCTTCTATTGGGCCCCTTGGACTTACGATTTCAGGAATAGCGGCTGCTCTCATAAATCATTGTTTTACAGTATGTTATGCATTTGCCCGTGGCGCGTTTGGGAGGTGTTTTGATACGTTTCGACGGAGATCGTCGATCACAGAGGCTCTGTCGCGTTTCTTTATAACTAACTGTAATATAATTGGTTATATATCAAAAAGCCTGTGAGATTTTCAATTCAATATGGATTCGGTTAGGGTTGCTCCGATCGCCGGTGGCACGGCCCGGACCGGATCCGCCTCCCGCCCGAACTCCAGAACCCTCCGCCGGACCTGGGCGGGAGCCGGTGAGCTGGGAACACCCAGCCCAGGGGTCCAGATTCCCGGCGGCCCGAGTGGGGCCGCGCGGTAAGCATTCGAAAGGGGCCCGCGCAGCAAGGGGTGGTTCGCCGGCGCGGTGAGGACCGGGACCCTGGCGCGGCAAGGGTTGGACTCCGGCGCAGTACGCGCCGGCTCCCGGCGCGGTACGGGTTGCGCGCCGGCGCGGTACGGAACGCCTCCCGGCGCAGCAGGCGCTCGACCCCAACACCCCGGGAGCGCGCTCCGCAGACCCGGCGGGTGTGACCCCCAGGCCTCTACGGACGTTGCAACGCAACCGCCCCGCCGGGAAACCGGCGCCCTGCCCCCCCGGCGGCATCTCAGTTTTCATTGTGGCAAGGGTGGCGTGTCGGTGGACTGAGCAGGGGTGTCCGGTTCGTGCCGCACAGCGTGCGCACCGGGCAATGGGGAATCGTCCTCGTTGCGGTCCGCCGTCTGGGGCGGCTTCTTCAGGATGAAGGCCGCCGACGGGACCAGTAGTTCGCGCAGGACGGGAATGCGGGTCATGAAGTGCAGCCGAAAATGTGAATCGCGGGTGGCCAGCAGGCGCATGCCCGCTCCTGAGATCAGCCGCAGCATCCGGCGGAACGTGATCGGGTACAGGCCGGCCTCGGCATACGAGCGGGCCGGGATGGACTCTCGGAACCACAATTGCCGCAGGAAGCGCGCCGCCTTGAAGGGCAGCACATGGAACGGTTTCAGGGTGTGTCCGGCGTGCGGATTGAACCACGGTGGAATCAGGAAGTAACACAGGCCGCCCGGGCGGGTGACCCGGAACATTTCGCGAATGGAGGCCTGCTGTCGCACCGTGGGAATGTGTTCCAGAACGCCACGACAGATCACCAGATCGAATCGATTGGAGGCCAGCGGGATGTCGTCGGCGAAGCAGCGCACGGTGTCAGGCCACAGGGGGATTCCCGGGTCCGGATCGACGTTGGTGGCCCGGCAGCCGCGAAGCTGGTGCAGCACTTGGCAGAACTCGCCGCGGGCGCCGCCGACGTCCAGGACCTGGCAGTCGTCCAGATCGATGAATTCCTCGAGTTCCATGATCAGCACGCGGGCCAGGTAGCGGCGCATGCGTTCATAGTTGCGGCCTTCGTGCCGGTGGAAATTGTAGAACCACAGGCGGCGATAGTGGTCCAGCAGATTGAACTGCAGGGGTTGCAGGGCCGGCGCCTCCGGGAATCAGGGAGCAGCAATCAACCGCGTGGTGTCCATTTCAGGATCATGCCCGGCGCTCACTTCCGGGCCGGTCTCGGAAATCCATCTCGTGCAGAAACGGCGGGGTCCAAGGCAGGATCAGCCGGGCGAGGTGCTTCATGATCCTGCGGTTGCGCCGGAACAGCGGGTAGTACGACGGGTAGTCGCTGAACCGCCGCGGCGGCAGGGCCAGGATGGCGTTGAAATCGGCCGATGACAGTTCCAGTTTCTTGATGACGTAGTCCAGGTCCGCCTGCAGGCGCTGCGGATCGCCCGGCGGTTCAGCCAAGGCCCGCAGCGCCTGTTCGCGGGCCAGCGTGCCGGAACGAACCTGGGCCGAGCAAGTCACGATCCGCTTGTCGATTTGAAACTTGTGCGGCAGCAGGTAGGCATACACGAAACGCGTGTACAGCGATTCATAATGGTGTCCGCCGTAATCCTCCCAGCCCAGCTCACGGCTGAGCAGGGCCTGGGCTTGCGGTTTGTCGTACTCAATGTGGTTCAGCGGCCGGACCATGGTAATGCCCTGCAGCAGGCTGTAGCGGCACAAGCGGGTCAGCGTCAGGTTCGGAAACGAGCGCATCGGGCGGCGGCCGAACCGGCGGTGTATGGCGGCCATGGTCCGGCCGTCGATGTAGGTCCACTCCGTGGGCATCTTGCCTTCGCTGCGAAAGTGGTTACCGACGATGATGTGCCGGATCCCTTCGCGGGCGGCGACGTGGTACAGCGCCCCGGTGATGCCCAGGTCGGTGGGGCCGTCGGCCCAGGGCAGCGAGGCTCTCAGGTAGGCCACCAGCAGGTCCTTGAATTCTTCCCAGTCGACGACATAGGTAAACAGGTCGATGTCCAGCGTCTTGAGGGCCCGCTGGATGTTGTGGACGGCAATCTCCGAGTTCCAGCCGTTGTCGAAATGCACGGCCAGCGGCCGAAGGCCCAGCTCACGGGCCAGCCACAACAGGTAGGTGCTGTCGGTGCCGCCGCTGACCCCGATGATGCAGTCATACTTGCCGCGCCGCCCGCACCGCCGGATGCGCTCGACCACGACGTCGAGCTGTCGCCGGCCGGCGGCGCCCAGTGGCCATTGCGCTGCCAGGCGATCGTGCAGGGCGCAATAATTGCATTCCCCGTGGTCGTCAAAAAAAATGCCGGGCACCCCGGCGGTCAGGACGCAGCGCGTGCAGCGTTCAGCGGGCGCGCGGCTTGCCGCGGCGCGGCCCACGGGCCGCTGGGCCTCGGTCGGACAGACTGCGGTGTCGCTGCGGCTCACCCAGGTGCTCCTGGCAGGGAATCGAGATACCCGGGTTATCGGCATCCGGCCTGGCCGACTTGGGAAGGACGGTCAGGTCACCTGCGAATTGCCGTTCCGTTGTTGCTGAGTCCGTCGCTTGGGGGGCGGCGGGTCGAGGACTGCTGCTGGCTCGATGTCCGGAGCCCGGGTGCGGGCCCGGGTGATCCGGCCCGCAAGCAGTCACGGTTGGCGGGCCGAGGGCATGCGGATGGCACCGCTGCGAATCAGCGCCGGCAGGACCAGCATGTCGCCGGCCAGCGCCGTGATCACGGCCAGCGGCATGAGCATGCCCAGCATGCGGAAGGGCAGGTAGCTGCTGATGGCCATGGGTGCAAATCCGATCGCGAAGATGACTGAAGTTTGCACGATGGCCGACCCGGCGAATCCATAGGCGCGGTGCAGGGCCGCGGCGGGGGTGGCTCCGCGGCGGTGTTCGATGGACCAGCGGCTCAGGAAGTGAATCGTGTCGTCAACGGCGATTCCAATGGTGATCAGCAGAACGATGACCGCGTCCGAATCGACCGCACCCCAGACGATCCCCAGGGCGCCACCCACCGCCAGGAGTGGCAGCAGGTTGGGCAACAGCGACCACAGGCCGATCCGGAGCGATCGGAACAGCAGCACCAGGATGACCGAGATCGTCGCGAAAGCGACCAGCAGGGCCCGCTGGTTGGTGACCAGGTGGGCGTCGAGCCAGCGGCCGGCCAGGTAGAAGAAGCCGGAAGGTTCAACGGTGATGTCCGGTCCCAGTGCTGCCTGAACATCGCGGCGCATCCGTTCACCGAGCGTGAAAATAGCGGTGACACCGGTTTCGCGCACCAGGGCCACCAGGTGGACTTCCCGGCGGGTCACATCGACAAACCGGGTGAGTTCGGTCAGCGCTCGGGGCTGAAGCGAGCTGACGGCCAGAGGTGGCAGGACCTTGGTGACTTGGGGATAGGCCGCGATGATCCGGTGGCAGGCGGCCAGCCGCGGGAGCATGCCGAGGCCGAAGGTGGCGTCGTCCTCGGCCGTGAGGAACAACTCGATCGCGAGGGTCCCCGAGAAATGGTCGTTGAAATAGGTCGTGTCGCGGCGCAGAGCGCTGTGGGGCGACATACGGGCCACAAAATCGGTTTCGATGTGGATCCGGGTGCAGCCCCAGCCCAGAGCGCCCATCAGCAGCACGGTGCCGCTGAGCACCGCCCAGGGATGGTTGGTGGCCAACCGCTCACAGCAGGTGAGCACGTCGTCCAGGATTCGGCCCGGCGCCCGGCGATCGGGGCGGGTCCACGGCCGGGGCGGTTGCATGAACGAGAAGACAATCGGGACCAGGGTCATCGCCAGGAGGAGTGCGACGGCGGTTCCGAATCCGAGCACGATGCCGAGGTGCCGGAAGGCGGCCACGCCGATCAGCGAGATGCTCACGAAGCCCACGAAGGTGGTCAGCGAGGTCATGATGCACGCGGTGCCGACGTCGACGGCGCTCGCCATGATGGCCTCGTCGCGGGCACGGCCACCGGCCAGTTCTTTGGCGTACGCGCTGCACAAATGCACCACGTCCGAAAAGGAAACGATCAGGATCAACGCCGGAGCCACGGCCAGCAGGACGTTGAGCCGGGGATCGAGCAGGCTGGAAAGTCCCATGGTCCAGAGGATGGCCAGCCCGGCCACCAGTCCGGTGAGCAGCACCGGCCACAGCCTGCGGAAGAACCCGTACACCGTCAACAGCAGCAGCCCGCCAACCAGCGGGGTGATCCAGGCCAGGTTCCGGCGTCCCTGCCGGGCGATCTCCGCGAGCATGGCGACAAACCCGCCAAAATGCAGGTCCGCCCGGTCGATGCCGCTGCGCTCGAAGCGGTTGCTGATGTCACGGATTGCCGCTGGGGCGCGTTCCAATGAGTGCAGATCGTCGGAATGAAACTCCAGCACGACGGCGGTGTGTCGCCCGTCGGTCGAGACCAGCAATCCGCCGGCCGCCGGATCGGCGGCCAGGGCGTCGATGTCGGCCGGGCGGCCGGCGGGCGTGACGCTGAAAATGCTGTCGACCCGGGCCACGCCGTCAAGGGTCTGCAGTGCTTCGACGACCCCGCGGAGCCGCTGCTGCACCGCAGGATCACGGAGTGCGGGGTGCGCGATGCCGATGATCAACTGTTCGCTGCCGCCGTAGCGTTGCAGGCGCTCGATGTAACGGCGGTGGTCGGCGGTATCCTGCAGAAACAGCTTGGACAGCGAGGTCGACATCGTGACCCGTGACAGGCCCAGCGCGGCCAGCCCGGAGATGGCGGCGCAGATGACCAGCACGGTGACGCGGTGCCGCAAGACCCAGCCAAAGTAGGCGCGCATGAAGGTCCCAGCCACGCCACCATCATAGGCGATGCCACGGGATGGCTGGTAGCCGCCGAACCGGTCGCGCTGCAACCCGTCGCGGGTCAGGCCGATGCGCTGATCCCGGTTGCGGCCGAAGCGGCCGCAGGGGCGCTGGCGGTCAGACCCCTGAGTTCATCCCGCTCCGGGAAGTTGATCAGCACGGCGCGGCGCGGTCCGTGAAACACGCACAGGCTGCCGACCGCGGCGGCCGTGGCCCCGGCGGCAATGGCCTGGGCCAGGTGTGCCGGTTGGCCGGCGCCACAGCCGGCGATGACCGGAATCTCGACCGCTTGTGCCGCCTCGCGGATCAGGTCCAGGTCATAGCCCAGTGCGGTGCCGTCGCGCTCCACGGCATTGAGCAGGATCTCGCCGGCGCCCAGGTCGGCGGCGCGGCGGATCCAGTCCAGCGCCTGGAGCCTGGTTCTGCGCTGACCGCAGTGGGTCACCACCACGCGCCGGCCGCGCCAGGTGCGGCAGACATCGATGGCGACCACGATGCTCTGGCTGCCGAAGCAGTCGGCGGCCTCCCGAATGAACGGCGGGCGATCCACGGCTGCGGTGTTCAGCGTGACCTTCTCGGCGCCGGCCGCCAGTAACCGGCGAATGTCCGCCAGGCTCCGGATCCCGCCGCCGATGGCAAACGGCATGTAGCACTCGTCGGCGATCCGCTGGATGATGTTGACGTCCGGGCAGGACCCGCGGGCGGTGGCGGCGATGTCCACAAACAGCAGCTCATCGACCTCCTTGTCATTGAAGATCTTGACCGCGTTGAGCGGGTCGCCCACATAGAGGTGGTTTCGAAAGCGGGTCCCCTTGACCAGACCGCAACCGCGGAGCAACAGGCAGGGAATGACGCGCGGTCGCCACATCGCTCAAGCGCTCCTGGCAAAAGCCTCGACCGCGGCGAACCCGCGGCGGTGACTCTTTTCCGGATGGAACTGGGTGCCGTAAAGATGGCCCCGGCGGATCATGGACACGAAGTCGTAGCCGTAGCGCGTGGTCGCCAGCACCGCATCAGGATCGACATCACACAGATGATAGGAGTGCGTGAAATAAAACCGCTGATGGGCATCGGCCGGAAACCACGGCGGCCCCGCCGGCTGGAGGGTGTTCCAGCCGACGTGGGGCACACGCAGCGCGGGCCCATGGCCGTTGAAGGCGAAGCGGCGGGTGCAGCCATCCAGCCAGCCCAGTCCGGCGGCATCGCCCTCCTCGCTGTGCCGGCTGAACAATTGCAGACCCAGGCAGATTCCCAGGATGGGGGTGCACTGCCGGGCGACCTTGTCGTCCAGCACGTCGCGCAACCCACGGTTTTTCAGATGGCGCATGCCTTCGGCGAAATGGCCGACTCCCGGCAGGATTAATTTGTCGGCACGCGCCACCACGTCGGGATCGGAGGTGACCGTGACCGCCAGACCGGCGTTGCTGAGCTTGTGAGCGATGGAGCGCAAGTTGCCCATGCCGTAGTCGACCACCACGATCATGCGGCGGCCTCCCGCGGCCGGTCCAGCCACTGATTCAGCACGGCGACGATGCGCTCGGCGGCGTGACCGTCCCACAACGGCGGCGGGGTTGCCGCCCGGCGATCGTAGTGGCGGGCCCATTCCAAGGCGGCCGCCACCCGGTCCGGATCCAACCCGGCCAGCCGGTTGCTGCCGTGTTCCACGGTGATGACGTGCTCGGTGACCTCGCGCAGCGTGATGCATGGAACCCTCAGGCCGGCCGCCTCGCTTTGCAGCCCACCGGAATCGGTCAACACGCAATACGCGGAGTCCACCAGGCTCATGAAGTCGACATAACCCATCGGCTTGACCATGCGTACATTCGGCAGGCGTTCGAAGGCGCCGCTCAGCCCGCAGCGCTCCAGGGCGCTTCGAGTTCGGGGGTGAACCGGAAAGACCACGAGGCCGTCGCCCGCGGCAACCTCGGCGATCCGGCAAAGCTGCGTTAATCCCTCGGGCGTGTCCACTGTGGCCGGGCGATGGGCGGTCAAGACGACATAGGGCTGGGCGCCAAGCGCCAGGCCGTGCGGGGCGCCCCGGGCACGGATGGCAGGCAACTGGGCGTGCAGGGCGTCGATCATGACGTTGCCCACCAGGTGCACGGCGGCCGCGTCAAACCCTTCGCGCTGGAGGTTCGCCAGCGCCGCCGGTTCGGTGGCGAACAGCAGGGTGGACATCCGGTCGGTGAGGATGCGGTTGACTTCTTCCGGCATGGTGCCGTCGAAACTGCGCAGGCCGGCCTCGACATGCGCCACCGGAATGCCCAGCTTGACCGCCGCCAGGGCCGCCGCGGGCGTCGAGTTGACATCACCGATGACCACCAGCACATCGGGGCGGTCTTCCAGGAGCACATCCTCCATGTGCTGGAGCACTTCGGCGGTCTGGCGGGTGTGGCTCTGCGATCCGACATCCAGACAGCGGTGCGGCCGGGGAATCTCCAACTGCTCGAAGAACACCTGGGACATGGCATAGTCGTAGTGCTGCCCGGTGTGGATCAAGCTCAAGCGGAGGCGTTCCTGGCCCTGCAACCGTTGCCACAGCGGGGCCACCTTGACGAAGTTGGGCCGGGCGCCGACGACGACTTGGACGTGCGGGTTGCTGCTCATGGAGGGGTTCCGCCGTCAACGGCCCAGGCAGCGGGCCGCACGCCGGAGGGTTCCTCCAGCAGCGCTCGAATGGCTCCCACGAATACCGGCAGCGGGTCACTCTGCTCGGCGAGCATCGCCCGGCGGCGGCGCTGAAACTCGGCCCGGCGATCATCCAAGGCCGACAGCCCGGCCAGCGTTTCCAGCAGCGCCGCTTCCTGGCCCGGACGGAACCCGAAGGACAACCCGTGCCGTTCCATTTGTTCGATGATCGAGATCCGCCCGGTGAAGCTGCTCAGGCGCAGCGCCGGCGTGCCCAACTGGGCGGCCTCCAGGGTCATGGTCTGGCTGTCGCCGACGAACCACTCGGCAAACGCCAGGGCGTGGTGGATTCGCTCGGGCGGCAGCGGCACCCGGTGGGGCTCGAACTCCGATGCCAGCGGGTTCTCGCTGGTGATGAACACGCGGAGGGCCGCGGGCACGACGTCCAGCAGCCGCCGCAGGAACGACTCGGACATCCCGCGTTCCCCGACGTCGTGATGGGCCTGCAGCGACACCAGCCGCACGATGGCGAACCGGCCGTCCGGCGGCAGGCCCAGTTCGCCGAATACCGCGGGGTCGGGCGTGAAGCGATCGGGATGGAGATACATCAATTCGTGGGTTCCCCGGTAGCGGCGGGCTCGGCGCTGGTAGCGTCCCATGCGGACGCCGCGCGGGACCAGCACGGCCTCAGCGAACGGATAACTGGTGGCGGCGATGGCTGGAACGATGTCGGCATCGTCGTCGTTGAAAGCAATGCTCCGGCGGCGTGCCAGCCGAGCCGCGATGTTTCCGGCGCCGTACTTGGTGACCCACAGGTCGATGTGCTCCCGGCGGGTCAGCCGCCAGGCCCGCACGATGTTGGCCAGCAGTTCAGCAGAGTTGCCGAACACGCCGCGGCCCGCGGTGGAGAGCACCGTGTAGCGCAGGCCCAGGCGGTCGGCGAGGGTCACCAGGCAATCCTTGTCGCGCAGAATCCACAGGCAGCGGGCGAACTCCGACACCGCCGCGGCGACCGGCCGCAGGACCCACAACTGGGCGGGATGGGCCGGCAGGAAGGCCACCGTCTTCATGACCGGACCCCCACCCCGTTGGCCGTGGCGGCCAGCGGCTCGAGCCGGCCGTCGACCAGGCGGTAGCGCCGCGCGCAGCGCCGGCAGGTGGCCAGGCGGCCAAACGGCGGCAGCCGCTCGCCGCACTCGCAGATCCAGCCTTTCTGCCGGGCGGGTGTGCCCATCATCAGGGCATAATCGGGGACGTCGTGGGTGACCACGGCGCCGGCGGCGATGAAGGCGTGCCGCCCGATGGTGTTTCCGCACACGATGGTGGCGTTGGCGCCGATCGACGCGCCCTGCTGCACGTGGGTGCGGTGGTAGTGTTCCGAACCGCGCTGCGGATACTTGCCGCGCGGGTTGGGGACGTTGGTGAAGACCATCGACGGCCCGCAGAAGACATGGTCTTCGAGGGTGACCCCTTGGTACACCGATACGTTGTTCTGGATCTTGACGTGGTCGCCGATGGTGACGTTGGCGGCGACGTAGACGTTCTGGCCCAGGGTGCAGTCGCGACCGATGACCGCGCCGCGGTCCACGTGGCTGAAGTGCCAGATGCGGGTTCCGGCGCCTACCGTGGCGCCGTCATCGATGTGGCTGGTGCCGTGAATGACCGCGTCGGGGTGCGCCGCGGCGGTCGGGGCGGGCCCGCCCAGGCTGCGGCTGGCCTGCTCCAGAATGTCCATGACCTGCACGGCCCCGCGGGCATCGCCCAGTTCGATGGGGGTGCCGTCCAGGTGATCGGCAAAGTAGCGCAGTTCCGCCGTCAGCGGCAGGTCCGAGCCGTATTCGATGGTTTCGCTGGGGCCGTCGCGGGTAATCGGTTCGCCCCGGATCCAGTCGATGCCCTTCTCGTAAAACCGCAGGGCCCGGTCCGGCGCGGAGTCCTCGAATGACACCATGCCCTTGGAACCGATGACCACCAGGCGATGCTCCTTGAAGGGATGCAGCCAGCTCACGAAGATGTGGCCCACGACGTTGTTCGGGTAGCTGAGAATGGTCATGGTGGTGTCCTGAATCTGGGGGCGCACAAAGGTGCCGCCGCGCGAGACGACCTCCAGCGGTTCCGCCTCGATGAGGTGCTGGAAGATGGACACATCGTGCGGCGCGAAGCTCCACAGGATGTTCTCCTCGCTGCGCACCGTGCCGAGATTCAGCCGGTTGCTGTACAGGTACTCCAGTTTGCCGATCTTTCCGTCGTGGATCAGTTGCTTGATCTTCTGAATGGCGGGATGAAACAACAGCACGTGTCCCACCATCAAGTTGACCCCGCGTCGTTCGGCCAGGTCGGCGATCGCCCGGGCCTCAGCGGCACTGAGGGCCATCGGCTTCTCGACCAGCACCGGCGTGTCGCCGTGGAGAATCTCGCTGGCCAGGGCGGCATGAGTGCCGGCCGGCGTGGCGATGGTGAAGCCGTCGAAGCCGCGGGCCAGGGCCTCACCCACGCGGCTGAAGCGGGGCACATCGCCGAGGGTCGCGGCCAGCCGGTCGCGGGTCGCCGGATCGGTTTCGACCACCCCGCCGAGCAGCCCCAGCTCCTGGAGCGTGGCGATGTGCCGCCGGCCCCAGCGACCGGCACCGACGACGCAAATCCGCTTAGCCATAGAATTCTCCAATCGCCTCGATGACGGCATCTTGCATGGCGGTCGTCAGTTCCGGGTAGATCGGCAGCGCCAGCACGGCGGCGGCGGCGCGTTCGCTGTTCGGGAAGTCGCCGGGCCGGTAGCCCAGGTGGCGAAAACAGGGCTGCAGGTGGAACGGCTGGGGGTAGTACACCTCACATCCGATCCGGCTGTTGTGCAGGTACTCGCGCAATTGATCACGGCGCTCGGCGGTGATGACGTACTGGTTGTAGGTGTGGCAGTCCCGACCGTAGGCCAGCCGCGGGCGCTGGACCGCGGCGAGCGTGAGGTGGGCGTCGTAGTAGGCCGCATTCTTGCGGCGCTGGGCATGCCAGTGGTCCAGGTGCGGCCGCTTGACGCGCAGAATGGCGGCCTGGATGGCGTCCAGCCGGAAGTTGCCGCCGACGATCGAGTGGTAGTACTTGGGTTGGGCACCGTGGTTGCGCAGCCGCGACAATTTCTTGGCGAGCAGCGGATCGCGGGTCACCACCATGCCGCCGTCGCCCATGGCGCCCAGGTTCTTGCTCGGGAAGAAGGAGAAGCAGCCCAGGGTGCCCATGCTGCCGGCCGACCGCAAGCCGTCGGCCGCCGGATAGAGCGCTCCGAGGGCCTGGGCGGCGTCCTCCACGACGGCCACCCCATGACGGTCGGCGATCTGCAGAATGGGGTCCATGTCGGCACACTGCCCGAAGAGATGCACCGGGATGATCGCCTTGACCCGCCCGGCACGCTCGGCGTTGGCATCAAACCACGCCTGCAGGGCGGTGGGGTCCAGGGTGTAGGTGCCCGGGTCGATGTCCACGAACACCGGTGTGGCTCCCAGCCGGCTGATGGCCCCGGCGGTGGCAAAGAACGAGAACGGCGTGGTGATCACCAGGTCGTCCGGGCCGACGCTCAGGGCCATCAGCGAGACCAACAGGGCGTCGGTACCGGAGGAGACCCCCACGGCGTGGGGGGTTCCGACGTACGCCGCGAGGTCGGATTCCAGTTCGGCGACCGGCGGGCCGAGGACATAGTGTCCAGAGTCGATCACCGCGCACACCGCGCGCTTGATGTCTTCGCCCAGGGTCTCCAGCGGCGCGCCGAGATCCAGCAGCGGGACCTTCATTCTAAGCTGCAGTTGGGGCATGGTCTCTCCAGTTCGGTAAGCGGCGGCGCTGGGAGTGCCTCCGCGGCGGGCGGCGACTGGGCCTGGCGGCGGCTGAGGTAGAGCAACTCCTCCAGCAGCCGGCGCTGCCGGGTGAGCATGTCGCCGAGCAACGCCAGCACCGCCAGCAGAAAGCCGAGCATGATGCACACGGCGCTGCCGATGAGCACCGAGCGGTAGGGCGAGGTCAGGCCGGTGCGCATCCAGTGCAGGACCACGAACCCACCGAGGGCCACGCCGGCACTGAGCACCACGATCGCGATCACCCCGAAGAACAACAGCGGCCGCAGGTCGCGAACGGTCCGCAGAATGATCGGCACCGCGTTGGCGACATAACGCACCAGGCTGCCGGCGACCCGCGATTCGCCGAATTCGCGGGTGCCGCGAATCTGCAGCGGCACCTCCGCAGTGCGAATGGGTTGGGCAGCCAGATGCAGCAGGGTTTCCTGGGTGTAGGTGTATTCGCCCATGAGATTCAGCCGCAGCAGGGTGTCACGGGTGTAGGCCCGAAATCCGCAGGACACGTCGGTGAACTGCGAGCGCCAGGCCAGGCGATTGATCAAGCGGGTCATCAAGGCGTTGCCCCACCGTTTGATCAGCGGCATGCGCGGCACGAAGTCCGGGTCGGCAAATCGCGTGCAGGTCGCAAACGCCGCGCCGCCGAACAACAGCGGCTCGATCAGCCGGGGGATGTCGGCCGGGTCGAACTGGCCGTCCGCATCCATGTTGACAATGAAGTCCGCGCCGCGCTCCAGGGCCTGGCGCACGCCGGTGGCAAAGGCCGCTCCGACGCCCAGGTTCTTGTGATGGGACACGACGTCGGCGCCGGCGGCCCTGGCGGCGTCGGCGGTGGCGTCGGTGGAGCCGTCGTCCACCACCAGGATCTCGATGTCGGTGACCCCGTCGATGTGTGGCGGCACCCGGCCGATGACGTCGGCGATGGTGGCCTGCTCGTTGAGCGCAGGAAGGATGATCAGCAGCCGCGCGGTGTGGCACGCCGGGGCGGGGATCGGCAGGGTTGGGGTCCGAGTCACCAGCAAGCCCCTTCGTACGCCGGGTTCAGCAGCAGGCCGTCCATGCCGTTGTGATACTTGGAGCACCGTCCGGGCCGCAGCGGAAAGCCTGCCGCCGCGTCGGCCAGCGCCGCCCGGTGGGTCAGGTCGGCCTTCAGTTCGATGATCGCCGGCAATCCCTGTGGGTGCCGGCGGGTCAGGTTGGGTCGCGGTGCCAACCGTTGGTCAAAATTCTGCAGGGACCCATCCAGGGTCACCCGCACCTGCCCGTCGGCCGAGACGAAGTACCGTCGCTGGTACTGGTTGAGCAGCGTCGGCCAGAAGCGGGCATCGAGTTCGCGGCGCAGGCGGGGCGATGCTTCGACCCGGATCGAATCGAGCACGTCGGTCCAGCGCCAGCGGGTCAGGTCCTTGGGGCGGTGCAGCAGATCCTGCAGCTTCCAGCCGCTGTGGTCGCGTTTGCATTTGAGTTCCAGCGTGCCGCCCACGGCCCGAGGGTCGTGCCCGTACCAGCGCAGCCGCAGTTTGGTGCGGATCGCGGCCCCGCAATGGTTGTCCTGGAGGCTGTCCAGATCGGGCGTGTCCAGGTACAGATTGTTGACCTGGCGGGCGGCATAGACTTCACGGAAACCCGCCGGATGCCGCCGCAGCCACATGACCGCCTCCACGGCGCTACGGCCCGGAACCGGAAGCTTGATCTCGTACCGCAGATCGCGGGGCGGGCTCGGCAGCGGGCTCGGCTGCCGCGACGTCGTCCGCCGGCGGGTGTTCCTGGAGGCCGCCGCCTCGGATGCAGGAGCGGGGCGGCGGTGGGTTTCGTTCGGATGTTGGATCACCTTCGGAGAATTCATTCACACATCACGCTCGGGTGCTCATGGTGGATCCACCGGCCGGCCGCAGGGCACGTGCCGCGGCCGATCAGGCGCACACCGTCCCGCCGGAATCCACCAGGCTGACCGTGGCATCGGGCAGCTCACTGCGCAGGCCTTGCAGCAGCCCCAGCACTTGCTGCTCACTGGCGCAGTCCACGAAATAGGTGGCATGCACATAGTCTTTGCCGACGTCGATGCGGCGAACGTCGGTGGTTCGCGTGCTGGAGGTCACCAGGGCATTGAGGGCGGCCAGGCGATTGTCGCCGCCGTCACCGACCGGAAGCTCGACATTGAGGTACAGATTGGAGGGCCGCCGCCGGCCGCCGATGCCCCGCCGGGCGGCCATCAGCGGCAGAATGACCGCGCAAGCGATGACCACCGGCAGGCGTTGGTCGGCACCCAGGGCCAATCCGATGGCGATCGCCAAAAAAATGTAGGCCAGCTCTTCGGGCTCCTTGATGGGCGTCCGGAAGCGGACAATGGACAACGCGCCGACCAACCCCAGGGACAAGGCCAGCGACGACTTAACCACCGAGATGACCACGACGGTGGTCAAGGCCACGAACGGCAGGATCCGGGCCAGCTGCGTGCGGTTGCCAAGGGTCTGGGCGAAGGTCACAAAGTGCCACCCCAGGATCATGGACAATGCGGTGCCGATCAGCAGGTTGACCATCAGGGTCAGCGGCGACAACGGCGACGGCTCGGTGAGCGGCAGGTCGATGGACATCGAGGGAACTCCTGTGGGCAGCGCTGGCCGGCGGCTGCAGGTTCGCCACTTGATATCGTCCGATATCGCGTCGCCCTCCAGCAATCACCAAGATCGCGCCACCGATCCTGCAGTCGGACGCAGGCGGTTCACGGCGCTTATCGGACGCCGTCGCCGGCAGCGCCGGGGGGCGATAACTCGCCCGTGCCGCGGCATCCGCCGACATAGTGAGCATCCGCCCGCCTCGCGCATCCTGGGCCGCAGCGGGACGCAGGTGCAACATCACGGCTGGGGCGGCCGTCCGAAGTCAACGCCCGAGGTCCGCCGTTGTTTCGCGAATTGATTCAATACCGCGAGTTGATCTACAGCCTGACGCTCCGCGAGATCCGGGTGCGCTACAAGCAGTCGATCCTGGGCGTGCTGTGGGCGCTGTTCGTGCCCCTGTCGATGATGATCATCTTCACGTTCGTGTTCACCAAAGCCCTCAAGTTCCACGGCAAGCTGGATCTCGACGGCATGCCCTACGCGGTGTTCGCCTACATCGGGCTGCTGCCCTGGACTTTCTTCTCCACCAGCCTGACCGGGGCGGTGAACAGCCTGGTGGCCAACCAGGGTCTGGTCACCAAAGTGTATTGCCCACGCGAGGCCTTTCCGATGGCCTGTGTGGCCAGCAGCGCCTTCGACTTCCTGATTGCCTCGACCTTGCTGGTCGGGATCATCGCCTACTTTCATTACTTCACCGCCTGGAATTTCGTGGCCCATCCGGCCATCCTGTTCATCCCGGTGGTGGTCGGCGTGCAGACGGTGCTGACCATCGGGCTGGCCCTGCTGCTGGCCATGGGCAACCTCTTCTTTCGCGACGTCCGCTTTGTATTCTCGGTGGTCATCTACCTGTGGATGTTTGTGACCAGCGTGGTCTATCCGCTGGAAAGCAGCCGGCCGATTTACAACTGGCTGATCAACTTGAATCCGATGAACCCGCTGATCGTGGCCTATCGCGACTGCATCATCGGCGGGCGGCTGCCGCTGCACGGGGCCTTTCTCTATGTCGCGATCGTGGCGACCCTGCTGATGTTCGGATCCTGGGCCCTGTTTCACCGCATGGAGCCGAAGTTCGCGGAGCACATTTAGGTGGCCGCCGACGGGGGGATCCCTGAGTGATTTCCGAGATGCTGGATCATCTGCGCCGCTCGTCGGCCAAGTCGCGCCGCTATTGGAACCGGCGGTTCGCCCGGGACCGCGCCGGCTGGAGGGCGGCGGGCGACCTGCGGCTGTCGGAGGAGCAGAACCGGCAGAGCGCCCGCGAAGTCATGGCGTTGTTGAGGGCCGGTTTGCTGCAGCACGGCGGTCCGCCGAGCGGTCGCCGCCTGCTGGATGCCGGGTGCGGGCCGGGCCACTTCACCGACCTGGCGGCGGGGCTCGGATTTGAGGTCATGGGCGTTGACCTCAGCGACGTGGCGGTAGCGGAAGCGCGCTGGCGTTATCCGGCACTCCACTTTGAGATTGGCGACCTGGCGCGCCTGGATCTGGGCCGCAAGTTCGAGGTCATCATGAGCGTCAACGTGCTGGTGGCCATTGCCGCGGTGTCAACCTGGCGACGGACGCTGGCCACCTTCGAGCGGCACCTCGCCCCGGGCGGTGTCATCCTGGCGCTCCAGACGATTGGCCGGCCGCCCGACCTGGTCGACGTGCCGGGGCACGTCTGCTACCGGACGCTCGAGGACTACCGCCGCGGCTGGCAGGCCTTGGGCCTGATGCTCAGGCATGTGCAGCCGGTGTGGCTGGAAACGGAACAGCGCGAGAAGCACCTGCTGGTGGTGGGGCGGCCCGGCCCCGAGGATGTGATCGATGGCCGAGCCGGCGATTGAGTGCGACGGCATCTGGAAGAAGTTTTCTCGCGGGGAACGCAGCAACAGCTTGCGCGATGCCATTCCGGCGCTGGCGGCCCGCCTGTTCCGTCGCCCGGCCGGTGAACTGGACGCCCGTCAGTTCTGGGCCCTCGCTGACGTCTCCTTCGAGGTGCAGCGCGGGCAAGCCTTGGGCATCATCGGGCCCAACGGCGCCGGCAAGAGCACGTTGCTCAAGATTCTCAGTCGGATCATGGCCCCGGATCGCGGCCGGGTGCACATTCGCGGGCGGCTTACCGCCCTGATCGAGGTCGGGGCCGGATTCCACGCCGATCTCACCGGCCGGGAGAACATCTTTCTTAACGGGGCGGTGCTGGGCATGACCCGCAAGGAAATCCGCCGGACCATCGGCCGCATCGTGGAGTTTGCCGGCGTCGGCGAGTTCATCGATACGCCGGTCAAGCGCTACAGCTCCGGGATGCAGGCCCGCCTGGGGTTCTCAGTGGCGGCCCACATGGATCCGGACATCCTGCTGGTTGACGAAGTGCTGGCGGTCGGCGATGCCGAATTCCAGCAGCGCTGCCTCGAGAAGATGCACTACTTCGCGAACTCCGGACGGTCCATCGTGTTTATCTCACACAATCTGCAGGCCATCTCCGAGTTGTGCCCGCAGGCCCTGCTGTTGCTGTCGGGCCGGCGGGCCCACCTGGGAAGCACCTCGGCCGCCATCCAGGAATACCTGCGCTCGATGCGCGACCGGGAGACCCGCCGGCAGGACGGGGCGGTGCGGGTCGACCACGTCCGGCTGGTCAACGCCGCCGGCCGGAACAGCACACACTTCGCCAGCGGTGAACCGGCCCGGCTGAGTTTCGACGTGGTGCTCGATCGACCGCCGTCGGAATTTTTGCTGACCTTCGGGTTGAAGCGGGCGACCGACGGCTTCATTGTGTCCGACTACAACTTGAGCCTGCCGCTGGACGATGACCAGCGCGGCCCGGTGACCATCGACATCGATTTCGTGACCAGCCTGCTGACCGGGACCTATTCGGTCGTGCTGTTGTTGCTCGACCGGGTCACCTATGAGAAGCGGGTCAACCTGGATTTCGTGAAGGTCTTTGACGTGGTCGAACCCACGGCCCACGGCGGCGTGTCCCACGTGTCGCCGCAGATCAGCCGGCGGCAAGTGCTGGCCGCGGTGTCCGGCTGAGGGATTCGCCCGGCAGCGTCCTGGTGACTTATGGTGCACGACCGATCGGCCATCACCATTGCTGTGGATGCCAGGACCGTGTTCGCCCGGGCCCGTCGGGGAACCGGCAAGAACCTCATCGACGCCTACCGCGCCCTGGCCGAGATCCGTCCGCAGTGGCGGCTGCTGATGTATCACCGCACGCCGGGGGTGCCCAACCCCTTCGAAGGCTGGCCCACCGTCGTGCCGCGGATGCTGCGCATGCCCGGCGATCGCTGGGACCTCTGGCAGCACCTGGGCCTGCCGCAGGCCGCGCGCCGCGATGGCGCCCGGCTGCTGCATTGTCCGGCCAATTCTTGCCCGCGGTTCGGCGGCGTCCCGGTGGTGTCGACCGTCCATGACCTGATCCCCTTGAAGATTGCGGACCCCGGGGCCCCGCCGGCAGGATCCTTTCGGGCGGCGATCCGCCGCTGTCTGCGGCGCTCGCGGCGGATCATCGCGGTGTCGCACGCCACGCGCCGCGATTTGATATCGGACTTCGGGGCGGCCCCGCAGCAGATCACGGTCATCGGCTGGGCAGCGGATTCCAGCTGCGGCGTTGTCCGAGATCGAGCTGAATTGGCCGCGGTACGGTCCCGATACAACATGACCAGGCCGTATGTCCTGGCTTTTTCCGGACGCTCCCGGCGCAAGAACACCGAGGGCATGATCCGGGCCTTCGCCTTGCTTGACCCTGAGTTGCGCCGCAGGTTCGCGTTCGTGATCATCGGGGTCGAGCCCGCGGCCCGGCGGGCCCAGCTCACCGCTCTGATCGAGGCACTGGGCGTCGCGGACGGCTGCCGGCTGCACGGCTTTGTGCCGGAGGCCGACGTTCCGGCACTGCTTTGTGCGGCGGAGGTGCTGGCCTTCTGCAGTCTATACGAGGGCTTTGGGTTGCCGATTCTGGATGCCTTTCGTTGCGAGACGGCGGTGTTGACCTCCCGGGTCAGCAGCATGCCGGAAGTTGCCGGGGACGCCGCGGTGTACTGTGACCCGAGTGAACCCGCCAGCATCGCCGCCGGATTGTCGCGCCTGCTGTCCGAACCGCAGTTGGGCCGGGAGTGTGTCCGCCGCGGTCGCGAACGGCTCCAGCAATACAGTTGGCGGCGCACCGCCGAAACCATGGTCGATGTCTTTGAGGAGTGCGTCTGATCGAGAGGCAGCACCCCATGTCAGTGAACGCCGCTGGCGGCCCGCCGGCGCTCCCGCAGACCGCCGAATCGGGGTCGTTGTGCGTGCGGCTCGACTGCCGACATTATCGCGGTGATCGTCCTTGCGCCCAGGGCTGTGTCGGCGGCTGCGCTCACTACGAACCGATGGGCCGGCGGATCCTGATCATCAAGCTGGGCGCTCTGGGCGATGTCATCCGGACCGAGGCCCTGCTGCCGGGGCTCAAGTCCCGTTACCCGTCTTCGCAGATCACCTGGGTCAGCCGGGCGAACGGCTGTCGCATGCTGGCCAACAACCCCTGGATCGACCGCTGCCTGGTGTTCGATGCCGAAACGCTCTGCCACCTGCGCTGGGAACGCTTCCACCTGGTCATCAATCTGGACAAAGAGCCCGGGCCGGCGGCCCTGGCCATGCAGGTGCAGGCTGACGATCGCCGGGGCATCGGCCTGAGCCGCCAGGGAACGACCTATCCGCTCAATCCCGAAGCGCACTACTACTTCGCGCTGGGCCTGTCAAACGACCTGAAGTTTCATGAGAACCGCAGCAGCTACCAGCGACTAATCTACGAAGCGGTGGGACTGGACTACCAGGGCCAGCGCTACGCGGTTTTTCCAGGTGCCGCCAATCATGCCGCCGCCCGCGCGGCGCTGCACCGGGCCGGCGTGGACCCGCACCGGCGGCTCGTCGGACTGAACACCGGTGCGGGTGATGCCATCGCCCACAAGACTTGGCCGGCCGGCAAGTTCGTGTCGCTGGCCCGGAATCTGCAAGGGCGTGGCGATTGTCGCGTCGTGTTGCTGGGCGGGCCGCAGGAGGCGGACCGCAATGCCTGGATCGCCCGGCAGGTCGGCGGCGAGATTGTCGACCCGGGTTGCCATCACGGCGAACTCGATTTTGCCGCCCTGATCAAACGCTGCGCCGTCGTGCTCAGCGGGGACACCACGGCGATGCACCTGGCCATTGCCCAGCGGGTTCCGGTGGTGGTGCTCTTCGGGCCGACCTGCCCCCAGGAAATTGATCTCTATGGGCGCGGCGTCAAGCTGGTGTCCACCATCGGATGCGCACCCTGCTATCGACGGCACTGTGAGCTGTCGCCGACCTGCATGGACCTGATCACCGTCAAGCAGGCCGAGCACGCCCTGGTGCGATGGCTCGAGGGCGCACCCTCCCTGGCGGACACGGGCTGCCCACCGGAACAGCAGGCTCCGGTGGCGGCGGCAGCGCCGGGGCGGCCGTCGGATGTCGTCGCCTGTCCGGGACCCGCTCATGTCACCGACTGAGGCGATCTACTGGCTGATCTTTCTGGCGGGTCTGGCCGGGGCGCTGTTCAATCCGGTGTACGGCATCCTACTGTACGTGCTGGTCTACCACCTGTACCCGGAGTCCCAATGGTGGGGGTTCCGGGTGGAGGTCTGGGTGCCGCGAACCATGTTCGTGATCGCGGCCGCCACCGCCATCGGCATGGTGCTCAACTGGCATCGCATGCGCCGGACCGAATCGCAGTTCCCGATGATGTTCATCCTGATGCTGCTGTTCCTGCTGTACAGCTTCCTGGCCTCCACCACCAGCAGCGAGCCGATCGGCACCACCAGCAGCCAGATGCGCCTGGACAAGATGGTCCGCATCAGCCTGTTTGTGTTCATGATGATCCGGGTGGTACGGACGCCGAAACACTTCCGCTGGCTGTTGTGGTCCTGGATGGCAGGGACCATCTACATCGGGTACCAGGCCTGGAGCGGAATCGGCATCACCGTGTCGGGCCGACTGTCGGGCGGGCTGGGCGGCCCGGACTTCAACCAGTCCAGCGGCCTGGCGGCACACCTGGTGCCGATGATTGCGATTGCCGGGTTCCTCTTCTACAGTTCGAAATCCAAACAGGGCAAGTTCTTTGCCTTGCTGGCCGCCGCGTTCGCGGTGAACACCATCATCTTGACCCGCACGCGAAACGCCTTTCCCGGGATCCTGGTGCTGATGATTTTCGGACTGCTGCGGCTGCCGCGCGGGGTGCGATTGAAATGCTCTTTGGGCATCATCCTGGGGCTGTTCCTATCCATCCGGCTGACCGACGAGGGCTGGTGGGAGCGCATGGGGACCCTCAAGAACCCCGAGCAGGACAAGTCCATAACGCGCCGCTACGACTACTGGAAGGCGGCGGCCAAGATGGCGGCCGAACATCCCTTCGGCGTCGGTGTCGGCAACTTCCGCCGGCTGGTCCCGGAGTACGTCAGCGACCTTGAAATGGGCCGCTCCGCCCACAGCACCTACTTCCAGTGTCTGGCCGAACTGGGGTATCCCGGTCTGCTGCTGTTGCTGTCCATCATCATGATTTCCTTGTACCAGTTCGAACACGCCCGCTCCACCGGCAAGCCGTGGCAGAATCTTGTCGAGGCACACCCCGAACTGGGCGAAGACCTGCGGACGCTGCTGCTGCTGGCCACCGCCAACGAGGTGGCGGTGGCGGGCTTCATGGTCAGCGCCTTTTTCACCAGCCGGCTGTGGGTGGAAGGCATGTGGCTGCTGCTGGCCATGAGCTGCTGTCTGTACAACATCTCGCGGACCTACCGGGCCCGCTTGCGCAAGTTGGCCAACCCGGTGTCCGCGGAGCCCGGGGGCCTCGCTGCGCTCAACGTGGGGCTGGTGGGATGACGGCGATGCCCGGAGTGCCGCGCGTCCTGCATGTCTTATCCAGCCTCGCCCGAGGCGGCGCCGAGACGAACGCCTGCCGCCTGATTCCAGCGCTGGCAGCCCGGGGCTTTGAACAGTGCGTGGTCAGCCTGACGTCGCAGGTCGACCCGGCGCTGGCCGCCGCGCTGCCGGTGGCGCTGCATCTGCCACGGGCGGGGCTGCCCTTTCCCGCGAGCGCCCGGTTCCTGGCCGGCATCGTCGATCGTTTCCGGCCCGATGTGATCCATGGCCGGGCGTATCGCACCTGGCTGGACTGCGTCACCGCGGCTGCTGGAACTTCGGGAACAGTCCGCGTGGTCCAGAGCTTTCACGGGTCCACCAGTTTTGAACTCGATCACCTGCGGCGCAAGGCAGCCGCCTGTCTGATGGAACCGCACACTACTTTCGTGGCGGTCAGCCACGGCTTGGCCGACCAGATTCGGCGACACTGGCGCATTAGCCCTGAGCGCGTCCGGGTGATTCATAACGGCATCGACACCGAGCGCTTTGCGCCGCCGCGGCAGCGGGCGGATGGCAAGCAGGCCCTGGGCATCGCGCCCGACTGCTTCGTGGTGGGTTCGGTGGGCAGCCTGCGCCCGGTCAAGAACCACGCCCTGCTGATCGACGCATTTGCCCGCTTTCGGCAGCGGCACGGACCGTCCGTGTTGTTGCTGGTCGGCGACGGTCCGCTGCTGAGCGCGCTGCAACAGCGGGCCGCGGGGCTCGGCCTGGCCGCAGCCGTCAGATTCTGCGGCCGGCAGCCGGATGTGGTCCGGTATCTGGCGGCGATGGACGTGTTCGTGCAGCCCAGCCTGAAGGAGGGCTCGCCGACCGCGGTCCTCGAGGCCATGGCCTGCGGGGTTGCCGCCTTGGCGGTGGCGTCCAGCGGCTGCCGTGAACTCCACGCCCGGACCGGGCTGCCCCGGTTGGTTGGTGCCGCGGATTGCGGTGCCCTGGTCGAGGCCCTGGAGTCCCTGGCCGCAGACGACCCTTGCCGCCTGAAGATGGGTGCTGACGGCCGGGCCCAGGTTCAGCGCGGGTTCGGTTTTGAGGGCATGGTCGAGGCCTACGCATCGGTCTACGATGCCTTGGCCGGCAGGCCCGCGACCTGCGGGGCGGGTGTCGGGTGAGGTCTCTTGACGCCAGGCCGACCGTGTTGGTCATCGGCCCGATGCGCGGCGTCGGTGGCATGGCCACGTCCATGCGGCTGCAGTTGGGCAGCCGGCTAGGGGAACACTATCAATTGATGGCGCTGGATTGCAGCAAGCAGACCCCGCCGGGCCGACCACTGGTCCAAGGCGTGTGGTCACAACTCGGCAAGACCCTGCGGCTCCAGCAACTGCTCCGCCGGCACCGCCCCCAGGTCGTGCACATTCACACCTGCAGCGGGACGACCTTCTACCGGTCGGTGATCGATCTCTGGATCGCCCGGCGCTACGGCGCTCGCACGTTGTTGCATGTGCGCGGCGGTCAGTTCCTGGAGTTCTTGAAGGGCGCGACACGCCTGGGGCGCTGGTTTGCGCGGCAGGGTCTGCTAAAGGCTGATCGGGTGATCACCTTGAGCGCCTGCTGGGAGCAGCGCCTTCGCGGGTTCGAACCACGGATCCGTTCTTTCGTGTTGCACAACGGCGTGAACCTGCCCGAGGCGGTCGCCGATCCGCGGCAGGGTCCACGACCCACGGTGTTGTTCGTGGGAGCGCTGCGGAAAGCCAAAGGGGTCGACGACCTGATCGAGGCCGTCGCGGCGCTGCCCCGGCGGCAGCGCGATGGCGTGCAGGTGCGGTTGGTTGGGCCCGATCCCGACGGCCGGGCGTCGGCCATTCAGACCTTGATTCGGCGGCGTGGCCTGCAGCAGACGGTGACCGTGGTCGGGCCGTTGCCCGCGGCGGAAGTGGGCCAGGAACTGGCCGCGGCGGCCCTGTTCGCCCTGCCCAGTCACGCGGAGGGCCTGCCCAATGCCCTGCTGGAGGCCATGGCCTACGGACTGCCGGTGGTAGTCACCGCTGCCGGCGCCATTCCGGAGGTCGTCGAACATGGTCGTGAAGGCCTGGTGGTCGCGATCGGCGACCGCGCGGCATTGAGCGATTCATTGGCGCGGTTGTTGCAGGACCCCGACTTGCGGGCGGCCATGGGTCAGGCGGCACGGCGAAAGGTTCGGCGGTGTTTTCGGCAGGAGGTCACTGTCCGGCGGCTCGACGGCTTGTACCGGATGCTACTGGACGGAGGCCGACCGTGATTCGCCCCTGGTTGGCCCGCCACGTGTTCTACCCCGCCCAGGATGTGCTGTGCGGCCGCGATTCGCTGCGCTACTGGAAGCACCTGGAACACAGTCAGCGCTGGGATCCGCAGCAGCTCCGCGCCCTACAGGCAACCAAGCTGCGGGCCCTGGTGCAGCAGGCCCGGGCCGCACCGTTCTATGCCCAGCGTTTTCACGATTGCGGCCTGGGTCCATCCGAGTCGCCGGCGCTCGAGGTTCTCGGGCGGCTTCCGGTGTTGACCAAGTCGGACATTCGCGGCGCCGCGGCCGCGATGCTTACTCAGCCTCAGGGTCGCGGATTGATCTCTTCGTGCACCTCGGGTTCGACCGGATCTCCGCTGATCTTTCAGGTGGACCGGCGGCGCTGCCGGTCCGATGTCGCCGCCCGCCTGCGGGCCCACGCCTGGTTTGACATTCACCCCGGCGATCCGGCGGTGTATCTGTGGGGTTCGCGGATCGAACTGGAGCACCAGGACCGCCTCAAGGCCCTGCGCGACTGGTTGATCAACGAGAAATTGCTCAATGCCTTCGAACTCAACGAGCGCTGCCTGCACGCCTACGCGGACACCGTGCGCCGGATTCGACCGCGCTCGATGTACTCCTACGCCGGGACCGCCTGGCGGTTCGCTTCGTTTGTGGCGGACTGCCGCCCTGAATTGCACGGCGCGGTTCAGACCGTGTTTGCCACCGGCGAGCAGTTGCCGGCCCCCTGGCGGGCCGACATCATCAGGGCCCTGGGCAGCGCGGTGGCCGAAGAATACGGCTGTCGCGAAGGCGGACTCATCGCCCACGAATGTCCGGCTGGGTCCTACCACATCACCGCTGAGAACGTCCTGGTGGAGATTCTGGACGACGACGGTCACCCCTTGCCGCCCGGACACGAAGGGGACATCGTCATCACCAACCTGGAAGCCTACGCCATGCCCTTCATCCGCTACGCGACCGGCGACCGCGGTGCGCTGGGCGCAGCGCCCTGCGCCTGCGGGCGCACGCTGCCGACCATGTCCCGGCCGACCGGGCGGGCCTTCGACTTTCTGATTACCAATGACGGCACCCGAGTGACCGGCGTCAGCCTGAGCCGCGACTTCAAGGAGATTGAGGGCATCGTCCAGTATCGCATCATCCAAGAGGAGCCGTTGGCCGTGCGGATCGTGCTGGTGATCAATGAGCGCTTCGATCCACCGGCTGCTGAGCGGCACATGCATCGCTTCGTGGCCCGCCGGCTGGGTCCGCGGACTGAGCTGCGGTTGCAATACGAAGCGCACCTGCCGCCGCACCGTTCGGGTAAGTATCGATATGTCGTCAATGCGCTGGACGAGGGCCCGGGTCAGCGCGGCGGCGCGTCCGGCTGCTGAGGGCGGCGATGGCTGGCGATGACGTCCAGCCACCACTGCATGGCGATCATGCCGCAGAGCACGCCGCACACGCCCAGCAGGACGTGGGTGAGGTCGACGGAGCGCTCGGCGACGCCCAACTGCACGATCTCCAGCGCCGTCGCCAGGGCCAGGGTGTGCCCGGCGGCCGCGCCCAGCCGGGCCTGCAGCGGGCGCTGAGCCAGGGCGACGTTCAGCAGGGCTCCGAACACGAAGAAGCGGGTCAGTTTGGCGAGCACGTCGGACGATGCAGTTGCGGGTCCGCTGCCGCTGAAGTAACGCCGAAACGGGATCCAGTTGATCTGGCCGGCGCGGGTCGCCAGATGCTCGGCGTTGAGGTTGAGTGCGAACGGAACCAGTTCTCGGACCACGATCAGGATCATGGTTAGTCCGGCTGCGGCCCACAGCCACGCCGCGCCCGGTGTGGCGCTGCAGCGGGCGCGTGCCGTGGCACCCCAGGTGGCGAGCATCCCGATCGCGCCGCCCACGAGGCTTGCCGGGACGACGCCGGCGTCGAAGCCGCGCGGCGGAATGAACATCTGCAGGAGCACCACCGCGACCGCGGTGCCGGCGATCATCCATCCGGCCAGCAGTCCGCTGGTCAGCCGCCGGAACCCGAACTCTGATTGCAGCGAGGTGCAGGCCAGGAACCCGATCGCGGCGAAACCGCCCACGGTCGCCGCGAGGTCCAGCAGGTGCTCGCAGCGTTGACGGGCGCTGGCCGCTTCGGCGGCGGGCCGAGCGGTCCAGGCGGCCAAGCGGGCCGGATTCAGCAGCGTGCGCTCGGGTCTCGGGGTGGCATCCAGTTGGAATGGACCCAGCGAGCTGAGCACGAACAGGGCCAGGGCCGCCAGAAACGTCAGAAACAGGGGCTGGTGGGTCAGCCCCTCGCGCCAGCGGCGGCGCCAGCCGCGGGCCCCGATGTGCAGCACGGCCGCGCTGACACCGCCGATCCCGGCCCCAGTGGTGTTCATCAGGATGTCGTGGGCGGCCGCATGCCGGCCCGGCAGGAACTGCTGGGCGAACTCCGCCGTTGCGGACAACAGGGTGGCGCCGGCCAGCGTCATCATCAGGTTGGCCGGTCCGCTCAGCCGGCGCCGTTTGCCGGCCAGCGACAACACCAGCCCAAGCGGCACATAGAGCACGATATTCTGGACCAGATCCTGTCGGGACGGTGCTCCGGGTGGCTCGGCGGGCACGATCCCCGGGGTGGGCAGACCGGTGGCGTACAGGATGAAGATCGTCACCGCCAGGATGCTGATGAAGTCTCGGTGGGCGTGGATCCGGTTGATCAGGGGTTCACTGGAGATAGGCCGGCGACCAAAGCCGTGGGCCATGGTCAGTCCGTTTCGATGTCGGCCCGCGATCGGTCGGCGCCCGGCAGCGTCGGATCCGCGTAGGGATTGTACTCCAGGACTTCCGAGGCCTGGTCGCGGTCGATGAGGTGCCAAACGCCGTCGCGCAGTTTGTGCTCGAATCCGCGAAAGGCCACGTAGTCGACATAGAAGTCCCAGTCTTCAGGCGTGACCGGTTTGGTTTCCAGGGGCAGGGATTCGGCCGCCGCAGCGGCGTCTTCCAGGGTGGTTCCGTTACTGATGGCCGCCAGGCGCTCGTTCGACGGCACTTCGTAGAGGATGCCGCCGACTTCGCAAGTGCTGGGTGTCGCGGCATTGTCGTAGCCGTAGACCAACAACAAACCGGCGTTGGCGGTGGCCGCGGCCTTGAGCAGTTCCGAGACGGTGATCCAGTCGCCGCGGACGCTCTTCTGGTGCAGGAAGAATACGGAACGGATTTCGGGCGTGCCATCGAACAGCTCGGTCCAGAACGGTGCTTCGTAGGGCAGGAACGGCTGGATCTTGAGCCTGAATTCGGAACCCTGGGTGTCCCAGACTTTGGCGACGCGGACCACAGCCAGCGCGGTGGGGAAGCGTCCGGTGGACGGCTTGGAGTCAAAGTACAGCACCAGGTTCCTGGCGATTTCGGTTTCCTGGTCCAGGTCAGCGACGGTGACCGAATTGGCTACGCGCATGGCACGATGCTTGACCGCACAGCCGCCGAATGTCGTCGGAGCCAGTACGGTGATCAGTCCGAGGATGAATGGCTTGTTCATGAATCGGGTCTCTGCATGCAGCCGGGTTGGCGCGGGTTTAACCGTCACATAATCATCGGCGGGTCGAGCCGGGCGATCGAGTTTGGGCGGGTTTTTGATGGCGTCTCGTCGCGGGTTCGGGGGTGGCTCTGCCGTTGGCGAATTCGATAGGACCAGACTGTGTCCGATAAGGATGCCGGTGCCCCGGGACCGCCGCTGCCGGCCCGGGCGATCGTTTCGGGCGGGCCCGGCAAAATACCTCAAATCGCCGCTCACGGGCTCCGATGACATCCGGGCAGTTGGTTATAGGCTCCACCATGGCGATCGATACGCACCCCACAACCCGTTCTTCGACTCCCGCGGCTCGGCCCGACCTGTCCCGGGCCCTGAGTGATCGTCCGAGAATCACTTTTGAGCATCACCGCAGTCGGGCCGAGTGCATCGCCGGGTTCCTGCGGCACATGCCCAAGTCGTTGTGGGCGCTTCTGGACGCCTCTTCGGTGTGCCTCGGCAATTACATCGGCTACCAGTTGTTTCGCTTCCAGTTCCCGACCAGCACCTGGATCGCGGACATGGCCCTGGCGAACGCCGTCGCGGCGCTGAGCTTCGTGGTCTGCGGGCTGGCCGTCGGTTTGTATGAGAACGAAACGCTGCGTCACCGCTCGCGCATCGTGATGCGGTCGCTGCTGACCATCGGGCTGGCGATGGCCATTTCCTACGTGGTGCTGCAAACCTTGCTGTACGAGATTTACAGCCGGCGGATTGCGATTCTGAGTCCGCTGGCGTTCGTGGCCTTGTCGGGCGGGCTGCGGATGCTGACCTACCGCGTCCTGCGGAACCTGAAGACCCGGGTGTTGTTCATCGGCGGCGGTGACTCCATCCGGCGGATGACCGCCGCCTTGGCGGAGGCCGAGCAGGCCTGCAACTACACCCTGCTGGGCTACGTGGCCATCGACGGCCAGGAGCGCCCCGATCCCGAACCCAACTGTGACTGCCTGGGGCGGGTGGAGGACATCCAGGCCATCTGCCTGGCCAACGACGCCCACGAGGTGGTCATCGGGGCCGAACACTCGGCCGATCCGCGATTGGCTCACCTGATCATGTACTGCCTGCGGCTGGGCTGCCGGGTGACCAATCAGCCGACCTTCCACGAGCGGGTGCTCGGTGAGGTGCCGGTCGACCACATCACCACCGACTGGTTCTTGTTTGCGGATCTGGATGGACACCGTACCGAGCGGGCGACCATCAAACGGGCTTTCGACTTCGTGTTCGCCTTGCTGACGCTGATCGCCAGCGCGCCGCTGTGGCCGATCATCACCCTGTCCATCAAGCTGTTCGACGGCGGCCCGGTGTTCTATTCGCAAATGCGCGTCGGCCGTCACAACCGGCTGTTGAAGCTGACCAAGTTTCGCACCATGCGGGTTGATGCCGAAGTCGACGGCCACGCCTGGGCGGTTCCCGGCGATCCGCGGGTCACCCGGCTGGGCCGCCTGCTTCGCCGGACGCATCTGGATGAGCTGCCCCAGTTGTGGAACATTCTGCTGGGCGACATGTCCATTGTCGGGCCGCGCCCCGAGCGGCCGGAATTCGTCGAGGAACTGATCCGCGAGATTCCTTATTATGATGAGCGCCATCTGATCAAGCCCGGGCTCACCGGATGGGCCCAGATCAACTACCGCTACGGCTGCAGCGTGGCCGACGCCAAGCGGAAGCTGTTCCTCGACCTGTACTACATCAAGCACATGTCCTTCGAACTGGATGTGGTCATCCTCCTGCGAACCCTGGGGACGCTGTTCAAACATCCGGCCTAAGGTCGCGCACTGCCTGACCGTTTGCTGGACGCCGCCAGCGACGGCAATCGTGGCGCCGGGCGGCCCGCAGAACCGTTCCCCCCTCCCGGCCGATTCCACCCCGGGGGACGCGACATCGCTGCGGGCGCTGCAACCATGCAGCGCGTTCGCCGGAGCCGCCGCCGGCGCGTGCCGTCGCCACCGTCCGGGCCCATTCCGGCGAAGGATCAGCCGATTGGCGGCAGCCCTTGAACCCGCCGCCGAATTGTTTGATAATACCGACGCCGGTATCTTCACCGGCCTACGAATTGAGAGAGTCGTCATGGGTGCAACGCTCGATGCGCTGCAGGTTCTCCAACAGGTGGAGTTGAAGCTGACCGCGCTGCGGTCCAAGGTCAGCGACAAGAAGCGGTCCGTCCGAACCCACCAGCGGCGCATTGTCGAACTCGAACGACAACAGGCCGAAAAAAAGCAGGGTCTCCTCCGCCAACAATTGTCCGTGGGCCAACTCGAACTCGAGATCAAGTCACGAGACGCCGAGGTCGCCAAGTTGCGGGAGACGCTCAATCGATCCAAGACCAATAAGGAATATGCGGCCATCCTCACCCAGATCAACACCACCAAGGCGGACAACAGCAAGCTGGAGGACCGGGTGCTGGCGCTGATGGGCGACCTGGAATCCGCCCGCAAAGAGGTCGAAACGCTCGCCGAAGAACTCCACAAGGAGCAGCACCGGCTGCAGAACGCCAATGCCGTGGTGGAGGCGTTCGAGCGGCAGTCGCAGGCCGAATTCGATGCGTTGCTCAAACGGCGGGAGGAGGCGGCCGCCGTCATTCCGGCTGAGGCCCTCAAGATATTCGAGCGGGTCGCCGAGCGCCACGAAGGCGAGGCCTTGGCACTGGTCGTCCAGCCGCACCCCAAGCGCGAGGAGTTCATCTGCGAGGGCTGCAATATGACCGTCACATTTGAGCAATACGTGGCCCTGCGCGGGGTGGACCGAATCCAGGTGTGCATAAACTGTGGGCGTGTGCTGTTCATAAATGAGTAAGCAGTTGATCTTGCACGTCGACGGCGGCGCCCGCGGCAACCCCGGTCCGGCGGCGGCCGGCGTGGTCCTTCAGGACGGCGCAGGCGCGGCCTTGCTGGAAGCCGGCTACCTGCTGGGGGTCCTGACCAACAATCAGGCCGAGTACAACGCCCTGCTCATGGGCGTCCAAGCCGCCACCCGGCTGAAGGCCCGGATCCTGACCATTTATGCCGACAGCGAGTTGATGGTCCGCCAGGTCAATGGCGACTACAAGGTCCGGTCGCCCGAACTCAAACCGCTGTTCGATGACGTCCACCGCCAACTGCGAGCGGTCGACACCTGGGAACTGCACCACATCCCGCGTGAGGCCAATCGCCGAGCCGACGCCTTGGTCAACCGGGCACTGGATCTCGATGAAGACGTGGTCGAAGTGGATGCCGGTCAATCCACGCCGCGATTGACCCGCCGCGAGCCCGCCGAACCGGTTCCGCGAGCCCCGGTGCGGATCGAAGTGGTCCGCCGCGGGCCGCAGGAGCCCTGCTCACCGGGCTGTGCCCAGGGCAGCCGTTATGTCATCGGGTTGACCTTGCCGGCAGGGCTGTCGATCGATGTTGTCGTACCGCTGATCGAGGCGATTCAGGCGGTACGGGCGTCTGCGGAGCCAACGACCCGGTCGGTGAGTTGTGCCGGTTGCGGAGCGGTCCACCAGGTATCGCTCGCCGAGCAGGTGGCCTAGAATCTGCGGCGGATCAGGTGGCGTCAGGGTCGTCGGCTTGCGACATGCTGCGGCACATGTTTTCGAGCAGGCAGTTGAACAGATCTTCGTCATGGTACTGGCCGCGGGCAATGGCCTGTTTCAGGATCATCAGCCGCTGCAGTCGCTCCGGATTGGCGGCGCCGGCCTCAATCTCGTAGTCATGCAGTGGATTCGACTGTGATTTGCGGGTCATGGCGGCCGTCCTCGATCGGCTTTGGTGTTGTGGATATCGGCCAATCTGGGGTGGGTTCACCACAAGACCCCCGATGGACGCTCCGGCGGCCCGCCGCCGGAGGTTTCTTGTTGACCCTGGCAGCCGCCTTTCGCCGATACATTGGTTTTGGACTCGGATCCCGCCCATGGAGTTCAACGTGAAACGCCCACGGATGATTGGATCGGTGCAGGCGCTCGGCGTTTGTCTGGCGGTCCTGGTGTGCTTCCCGGGATGCGCCGGGCCCAAGCACAAATCGGTCGCCGGGCTCCCGGAGCCGGCCTTGCGGGCCCGCCCTCGGCCGCGCCCGGTGGTGTCCGCTCCAGTCGTGGTTCCGTACATCCCCGCGCCAGCCCAACCTGCCCCCGCGGCACCGCCGCCGCCGGGCGCGTGGCGGGGCCCACCGTTGCCGCGGGACGTCTGGATCCATGGCAACGGTAACGGCTGGCAATACATTGTGATTCACCACAGCGCCACGGATTCGGGCAGTGCCGGCCGCTTCGACGGGTTTCACCGCGCCGTCAAGGGCTGGGACGAACTCGGCTATCATTTCGTGATCGGCAATGGCCACGGGTCCAGGGATGGCGAGATCGAAGTCGGGTCGCGCTGGCCGAAGCAGAAGCACGGTGCCCACTGCAAGACGCCAGACAACCGCTACAACCTCTACGGCATCGGGATTTGTCTGGTCGGCGATTTTGCCCGGGGGGCCCCGCCGACCTCATCCCAGATGGTCTCATTGGAGACCCTGGTGCGGCACTTGATGACCGAGTTCCACATTCCGGCCGCTCGGGTGCTGGGCCACGGCGATGTCACCCAGCGGACCGAGTGCCCCGGGCAGCGCTTTCCCATCCATCAGTTGCGGAATCGGCTGGCCAGCGTCGCGATCAGCCGCACCTACTAGAATCGCCCCTGAATGAGTCGCGGCACACGGCTTGGGCCGCGGAGCGGACCTCCTGCAGCGGCTTTTTTTTGCGGCTGAGCTTGAAGCCGCAGTGGCCTGGCAGGTCCTGCGGTGCGACGGATCGGCAATCCGCTAAACCTGCAGCGGGGCTGGCGCCGATGGTAAGGTAGGACCGCGCCACTTTCTGGTGCGGCCGCAAGTCCGCCGGCGAAACAGGAGTTCACCAATGCGAATGAAGCGCAAGAACGTGATGCTACGGAAGACCATGTCCGGATTGACTGTATTGGCCATGGGGGGCAGTGCCTTCCAGCTTAGCGGTTGCGATGCCAACACCAGATCGCTGGTGCTTGCCGGCCTCGAGGCCGCCAGCACCGGACTGCTGGTGGGGCTGGCCGACGCCTTGTTCATTGGATTGGACCTGGCGGGACGTCCCGAAACCATCGGCGACGGCACCACCACGAGCGGCAGCGGCCTGTAGGTCTCGCCGCCACGGTGTTGGGGGGAGGCCGGCCCGTGGTCCGCGGCCCGTCGACCGGCCCTTGCGGCCCTCGGGTCCGGTAATCTGCTGTCATCTCAGGACCTGCGGCACCGCCGGGGCAAGGTGCCGCCCAAGCCAGATCGCGCCTGTTTCTCGACCATAATCCTGTCACCGGCCTCCATTTTGAGGCCGCAGAAGGCTCAAGAGCGCTCGTCCAGGGCCTCTTTCGGCCCGGACCCGTCCTTGCGGAGACCGCGGCGCAGGCGGTCGTCGTTCGTGCGGGTGCGCCCGGCTATTGACGCGATTGTATAATAGCGCGACGATTCAGTCGGGATGGTCGGACGAGGAAGGAGCACTGGCTTATGCGACGCAGATTGGGGCACCACGTGTGCCGTCTCATGATGATCATGGCTACCGGGGGGGCGGTTTTCCAACTGTCATCCTGCGATCCGAACGTACGTGATGCCGTCCTCAGCGGTCTGGAAACCACCTCGATTTCGTTGTCGAACATCCTGATTCAGGCGCTGTTCGCCGGCTTCGGGGACATGCCGTAGCGCCTCGCCTTTCCGGGCGCCCAAGCGACCCCGCCCAACTGAGCGGGTGCCGGCGGTCGCGCCGGGGCACGCTTGGCGTGCACCGTTGCCCCCACCCACCCAAGTGGGTCGAAGCAGGCACCTGATCCCTTTCCTTCATCCGGTCGGGTGGCGGCGGTCCCAGACCTCTTCGGCTTCGGGGCGCCGCAGGTAAGTCGGTCTGAGGTCGGCGGCGGCGGTGTGCAAGCCCTGCTGCAGGCGGGCATGGCCCAGTCGATGGACGATTTCAACCCGGGGCAGCCAGGTCTCTTGCGGCAAAACCAGATGGTCAGCGGTTGCCAGGGCGCTATGATGGTGGGGGATGCCCTCGCCCATGATTGTCCGCGGGGCGTCCAGGCGGTTCAGAAAATCCGCCGGGTCGCAGACGGCCGCTTCGTGGAGTGGTATGTAGCCGTCGCTGCTTCGCTGGAAGGCAGCGGCATAAACCTGTTCGCGCTTGGCATCGAGGATCACGCCGAGTTGCTCAGGCGGTCTGGCAATCGACAGGGCGTTCTGGGCGATGACTTCGAGCGTCGGGACCCCGACCACAGACAACGACTGAACGGCCGCAAAGGTGCGGGCCACGGTAACCGCGATGCGCAACCCGGTGAAGCTGCCCGGACCGATCGACAGGCACACTGCGGTCAGGGAACTCGGCGAGCCGTGGACCTCGCGGCACAGGCACTCGATGGTCGGCAGCAACTGCATGCCGTGGTTGTAGTCGGTTTGGAAATAGCGGACCGCCAGCAGGCGGTCGCCGCGAGCCAGTGCCACGCCACCGCGGCGGCTGGAGGTGTCGATTGCCAGAATGTCCGGAGCGTCGCTCATGGCCGCGCTCACTGAGGGGAGGGGACGGTGCCCGCGGACGCAACGCACGGGGCGCGCCGGATTGACGCTGATCCGGCGAGCCCCTAGCATAATCGAATTTCCCAGGTTTCGAACCCCGGGCCCCTCAGCCTGAAGTCCGGTGGGTTCTCGGGTCCTCCTAACCACAGTGTCCAAGAATGTTTGCGATCATCTCCGACATCCACGCCAACTACGAGGCCCTCGAAGCGGTGATGGCCGACATCGATCGCCGTGGGGTCAGGGACGTGATTTGCCTGGGAGATGTGGTCGGCTATGGTGCCAGCCCGAAGGAGTGCCTGGATCTGGTAATTGAGCGGACCCGCTTGTGCTTGTGCGGCAACCATGACCAGGCGGTGTTCTACGAGCCTTACAACTTCAACGTCGGGGCCGAGCGGGCCTGCTTCTGGACCCGCGAGGTCTTCGAGCAGGAGCCCAAGAAGTCCGCCCGTGATCGACGTTGGGAGTTCCTGGGCAAGCTGCCGTTTCGCATCGAGCAGAAAGACCTGCTATTCGTGCACGGATCGCCGCGGCGGCCGGTTAACGAATACCTGTTTGCCGAAGACGTGTACACCAATCCCCACAAGATCCTGGCCAATTTCGAGCGTCTGGATACCCACCAGCGGGCCTGCTTCAACGGCCACACCCACGTGCCGGGGGTGTTTCTCGACGACCCCTACTTTGATCCGCCCGACGAACTGCCGGAGCCCGGGATCTTCGAGCTGTCCGGCGATGAAAAAGCCCTGATCAACGTCGGCAGCGTCGGGCAGCCGCGGGATCGCGACCCGCGGGCCTGCTATGTGTTGATTCATCATTACGATGAGGTGCTCGAGGAACTCGAACGAGCCGTGGACCGTCCCGAGGAGGAGCGCCCGTTGCTGCTGGCGCCCCCGGCGGCGGGCGATCCCAAGCCGGTGCCCAAAGTCGAGTTCGTGCGGATCGAATATGACATCGAGAAGGCGGTTGCCAAGGTGAAGGCCGTAAGCGAACTGGACGACTTTCTGGGCGAGCGACTCTATGATGGTCGCTGAGACCCGCAGCGAGCGCCGGCGCGCCGGGCACACCGCGGCCGATCCGGGGCCGCCGGGGGTCTCACACCACCCGCTGTCCGCAGCGGTTACGTAAAGGTACCAGGTCCATGGACAGAGAGACATTGTTCCGGGCAGTCATGGCTGCCCTGATTGCGTTCCTGTTGTGGACCCTGCTGTTCCCGCCGGCGGGGCCGCCGGCCCCGCCGCTGCCCACCACGGTCGAATCGGCTCCGCAGCCGTCCCAACCGGCGGTCGCTGCTGACCAGGCCCGGATACACGGTGCCGACAGCGAGGTGGTCCTGGAGTTGGGTGATTTCGAGGACCACAACGGGGCCGATGCCTACCCGGCACGGATCGAATTGAGCAATCGCGGCGCGGCGGTGCGCACAGCGGAGTTGTCGCGGTTCTTCGCGGCGGTCCGCGGCCAGCAGCACTACCAACTGCTGGCCCCGGTCAGCACCCCGCTTGCCGAGCAATTGTCCTTTGCCACCGACAAGATCAACCTCAATCTGGAGGAGTACGTTCTTTCCGACCAGTTGTGGCACCAGCGCAAGGAAGTCTTGCCGGCGGAGCAGCGGGCGGTGTTCTGGCTGGACTTCGGCCCGGCCGGCGGCCCGCCGTTTGGCCGGCTGACCAAGACCTACTTCTTGAAGAAGCAGCCGCCGGGCAGTGGCCACAGCGACATCAACATGGAGCTGCGCTTTGAGAACCTCGGCACCGCGCCGTGCGAGGTCATCATCACCCAGTGGGGCCCGGTGGGCATGCGGATGGAGGACCCGCGCTCCGACAACCGCAAGGTCTCCGCCGCGGTCAGCGAGGCCGGCCAGTTGTCGTTGACCTCCAAGTTGGCCAACCGGCTGAACAAGCAACGCGACCCGCTGTATAAAGGCGATACCGCCGGTGAGTTGAGCTGGGTGGCCATGGGCAACAAGTTCTTCGCGGTGATCATGGCGCCCGAGGCGGCCGACGGTCAGATCCGCTGGGTGCGCGAGTTTTCGGCGATCCAGCTTCTTGGAGTCGCCGGCCAGGAGCCCTCGGCCACGTTCGAGATGGTCACCCGCCCGGCCGCGGTGGCGCCCGGTCAGACGCTGGTTCGCGGCTTCGATTGCTACCTCGGCCCCAAGTCCAAGAAGCTGTTTACCGCCGACCCGGCCTATGTCGCCCGCCAGTATGTCGAGTTGATCAACGATGACTATTACATCTGCGCCTGGGCCCCGATCGTCAATGTCCTGTTGTTCATCCTCAACGGGTCGTACGCGTTGATTCCGAACTACGGGTTCGCCATCATTATTCTGGTCTTGATCGTGCGGACCATTCTCCATCCGCTGACCAAGAAGGGCCAGGTCAACATGACCAAGATGTCCGGCCAGATGGCCGTGCTCCAGCCCAAGATGGAGGAGATCCGCAAGAAGTACGCCACCGACCAGAGCAAGATGGGCCAGGAGATGATGAAGCTCTACCAGCAGGAGGGCATCAACCCGGCCGCGCAGATGCCGCTGACCTGCCTGCCGATGATGTTGCAAATGCCCATCTGGGGGGCCCTGTGGGCATCGCTCAACTTCACCGTGGAGATGCGGCACCAGCCGTTCATCCTGTGGATCCGTGATCTGACGGCGCCGGATGCCCTGCTCAGTTTCGCCCCGGTGCACATTCCGTTGCTCAGTGGCATGATCGGACCGGTCAGTTCGGTAAACCTGCTGCCGCCGCTGCTGGGGATCGGCATGTGGCTGCAGCAGAAGTACATGCCCAAGCCCGCGACCCCGCCCACCGGCGGCAAGAGCCAGGATCAGATGGCCCAGCAGCGGATCATGATGGCCTTCATGAGTGTGTTCATGGTGGTCATCTTCTACAACGCCCCGGCCGGCTTGACGTTGTACATCATGGCCAGCAACTTCTTCGGCCTGATCGAGCAGTACTTCATCCGCAAGCACATTCGCGAGGAGGCCGAAGCCGCCAAGCGGCGGCCGCCGCCCAAGCTCACGCCCCCCGGCCAGCGGACCCTGCGCAAGCCACGGTTCCTGGCCCGCCTGGAGAAAATGGCTGAGGAAGCCAAGCGCCGCTGACCCGCGGGGTGTTGCTCTGGTTCGCGGACCTGATGCTGGAGCTGGGGCAGGGCGTGGATCTGCGAACGCCGGTCGCGCTGCGGGTTGCAGGTCGGGGCTCGACTTGCATTTCCGAAGGACAGCAGTTGTGCCCCCGCCCGGCGCCCGGCCCGGCAATCCATTGAGACGGCCCGTCAGGTCACGCCGCTGTGCATGCGCGGGCCGGCGGGTTGACGGGTGATGATGGCGGCCTCGGCATCGAGCAGCTCGTCCCAGCGGTTCTGCACCACGGCGGCGGCTTCCACCAGGCGGGCCATCTCCAGAAAGACGCGGTAATGGCCGTGTTCGGACGCCCACAGTTGTTCATACATCCGAACCAGGTCGGCGTCGCCGCCGTGCAAGGCCAGCAGCCGGAAGCGTTCGCACGACCTGGCCTCGATCAGCGCCGAAACCAGCAGGCGATCGATCAGATCGAGGGTGCCGAGGCCCAACCGCACCAGCCGCCGCAGCTCGCTGGCGTATGGGTTGCGATGGTATTTGCTCATGGTACCCGACCGCCGCTGCAGGATCCGGCTGACCTGGGCAAGATGCTCCACCTCGTCGCGGGCGATGGCCGCCAGGGTCTGTACCCAATGGGCCGGCGGGGCCGGATCGGGCCAGCGATCGAGCAGCTCCAAAGCGTTGCGGGCAGCTTTCTTCTCGAGGTGGGCATGATCGTTCAGTAACGCCAGCGGTTCGCTCAAGGCCTGCGTGGCCCAGCGCTGCGGCGTCGCCCAGCGCAGCGGCAAGTCAACGGATTTGACAGCGGAATCGCTCATGAGTCCCGTATACGACTATAGGGGCTTGGCGCGCCGGTGACCAGCCGGCCGGCAACGGGCCGACTGCCGTGGCAACCCGATCGCCCGGCGGTTATCATCAGTGGGAACTGCCCTTGAGGTCCTGTTCGCCATGAGCTTGCTCAAGAACCGCCTGCTGATGGTCCGGCCGTTCCTGGTGTATCCACCGGCGATTGCGTGTATCACGCTGTGGGCCCTGACCCATGGCCGCCGCGGCAGCGCGGCCGGCGCTGCGCTGGCCGCGGGGGGCCTGGTGATCTGGACCCTGTTGGAGTGGAGTCTGCACCGGGCCATGCACCTTCGCCCGTGGTTTGCCGCCATGGGCCGGTTCCAGGACAGCGCCCACCTGCGGCACCACCGCGAGCCGGAGGATCTGCCCCATGCCGTCTTGAAGTTGCGCGGCAGCATCCCATTGGCCGTGATGATCTACGGCCTGGTGTACGCAGGCGTCGGAGACGCCGCCACCGCCCTGCTCATTCACGCCGGATTGCTCACGGGCTACCTGCTGTACGAAGCCATCCACTTGATGGATCATGCCGGGTTTCAGCACCCGGTGGTGCAGTTTCTCCGCCGGCATCATCTGCGGCATCATTACGAGAATAACCAGCGCAGCTTCGGTGTAACCTCCCCCCTGTGGGACTGGGTCTTCGGCACATTGCCGAAACCCCAGCACCGCCCGGCGGCTGACGCCTGACCGGCCGGCCCAGGTCCGCCACCCGCGGCTGCGCGCAGGCCCGCGCTGCGGATGAGCAGGTGGTCCTCTGGGCCCACTACGCCTCGCTCAGCGACTCGGTGTATTCGCTGCTGACCACTGCCTCGCTGTTTTTTTGGCGGCGATTGCGTACGGCCAGCTTGAGCGTTCCGCTGCGGGCCAGCTCCGGCGGCACCACGGCCCGGACTTCGGCCGGCCGGACGTCCTGGTAGGTGGTCAATCGCGTCCAGTGCTTGCCCTTGGCGCTGACAAACACGCCTTCGTCGGTCTGCGAGGAATCAAACTTCAGCCGGGCCCCGCGGATCCGCAGGACCGCACCCGCCCGCCAGGTGTTGGCCTGCCATCCGCTCAGCTTGCTGTCGAAGGACTCGACGATGGTGAACTTGGCGCCGTGGTCGGGAGCGACCTTCTTGCGGACCAGCGCGCGGCCCGCAATGATTACCTGGTTCTTGATCTGCCGCGACAGCACCCAGGTGGCTTTGAGGGTCACGTCCTTGTCCATGATCTTCTTGGGCCGGCTCTCAAAAGCGCCGCGCAAAGCCAGCCGCGAGTGCCCCAGTGGGCCCAGATCGCAGGTCCGCCCGCGCTTGGCACAGGTCGCGATCCAACTGGCCGCTGAGTCCAGCACCGCCCGAGCGTCCGCTGTGGTGATCGTGGAGCCCTGCTCGCAGTACTCCAGAAACGCCTCCAGCGGGTAGCGTTTGCCCGTGACCAACGCCACCCGCAGCTTGCCCTCGCCGGCACCCGAGGTCGGCACCAGGCGAACTTCCAATTCCGACATCATTGATCTCCAATGCGAACCCGCCCCGGCGCCAACGCCGGCCCCGGAAGGGTCCAAGGTCACCAGTATCCCCGTTCAGTTTAATTGGTAGTACCATTTTAATCAAATGGTATCTTGATTTACTAGTTCTGGTATCTCCATTTGATCAAAATGGTGGTACCATTTGCATATTCTGGTATCTTCATTTGCTATTTATGGTGGTACCAACTGATCCAAACTGCTGCCGGGTCGGGGGTGAGCACCCAGTGTGGGTGGCGTCGTGAGGGTGCGCGGGATGGTGGCTTAGGTAGATTAGCCATTTGCGGCCGCTGGTGGCGCGGGCGTGGGCATCCCCGAGCAGGTGCTGGACCTTTTGGCCTTTTCGACGGTCGCGCGTTCTTCGCGCCGCCCCGTCACGGCGGGCAGCCTGGAGCGTTACCGCGCCGCCCGTGGCTGATCGACCCCAAGGAGCCGTTGTTCTGGGCCGTCCGCGCCCCCGAAGGCCGAGCCACGTGGTGAAACCTAACAAACTCCTACTCTCAGGCCGTTTTTGTTCGCATGCTTGCGAATGACGCAATTTTTCTTGCGGCCCGTTTGAGCGGTCTCCGTGGCGACGCAGCCGCAAGTGCTGGCGCAAGGGTCAAAATTACTTGGGCCTTCGTGCAAGGCGGCGACGCTGCGGGCCCGCCGCCGCCCGTGCAAACCGGCCAGTTGGACAGCCTCGTCAGGTTGACTAAAATGCCGATGTTGAATGCGCCGTCAACTTACCGATTTTAGTGAACATGACCACCGACCGTGACATCCTGGATGGGTTGCCCGGCCTGCTGGCCGAACTAAGCTCGCTGCGCGTGAGCAACGTCCGCAACGGAACGCCAGCGGACCGGCTCTTGCGCCTTGGCCCCCACCTCATTGCGGTGGTGGCGAAACCGAGTTCTCGGGCCGCGGCCGTGGCGCAGGCCGCTAAGGACGCCCGCGCCGCGGCAAGGCACCAATTATGCCTTTAATGCACGACCGGACCTGTAATTATCCATCGCGATGCACTCGAAGGTAACCAATGATTCTCCCCTTAAGGAGAAAGCTCTTATCCCCCCATCAGCCGACTCGTCAGGACAGTTGCTAATTTCCTTGAGAGGTGGTTCGTCGCACTCTCGCGGGGCCTACGGCTGGCAGGTTGCTCCTCGTTGCCTGCTCCGGATACAATGGCAGGGCTCACCGCGAGTGCTGTTCGAGATGGCCGTCCATGGCGGTCAAACGTCAAACGGGGGCACATCCGAGCCATGCGACACTTCTTGCAAAGAGATCCGCTAGACAGAACAATTGTTCCCTTGCATCACAACCAATCTGATTATGTACTACAGTATGCCGACGGTGCGACCCTTTATCAGTACTTGAGAAGCAATCCCCTGGTATTGACTGATTGGGTTGGTGAATGCGCTTCCAGTGACAATCACTTACCTACTGCCCCACTCCCGCCTACCAGCCCGCCGGGGACACCACCTATTTACTGGTTGCCATGTAGTGATCCCATATTTGGAGGCGCCCTGTTTCTTATCCAGTGCACCGCGGGCGGCGGCCCCAATATTTTTGCACCTCCGGGTTCGCCCTGCGGTAATGGCTCTTCCAATGAGGATCCTTGTGATTCACCGGTGTGCGCGTGCGGTGTGCATCACGAGGAACAGCACCTGATCGACATTCCTATTACTGGCTGCACTCCCGGCATGTGTCTCGCTGTAGATAGTTCAATAAGAGACTGGCTTGAATGCCGTGGGTATGAGGCCGAACGGCAATGCCTACTGTGTATGGAGGGCGCGTGCTGTACTTCATTGACTACAAGATTAGGTACCGTAAATACTCAGATTGCGAATTATTGTAATTAAACACACCTACTTGTATACACAATGCGAACCTACACACTATTAGGAGGAATAGTATTACTGACTATTGGTGTGTGGATAGGGAGTTTATGGGGACCCTCTTACTGCGCCGCAGCAACGACTCCTCAACAGGGTATTACATCTTGTATCGCTGTCACGGCTGGTAGTATTCAGATTGAGCGAATTTCTTATGATGCTGGCTTCTTTCGGCACCCTGGGTTTAACTGGGATCCAAGTGCCGGTGCCGTAACGTGGACAGGTATATTGTATGTAGCGATCACACCAACTTCATGGCAAACTAGAATAAGCATACCACTGTGGGTTCCACTACTTTGCTGCCTTGTAATATTTGTTGTAGTTCGACTGTCCCGTAACTTAGGAGGGTACTTGGGGTTTGGAAAAGCCAGGCTTTTAACCCTGCAAAGCTGTGTAGCTGTTGTGACGATTCTTGGAATAGCGCATATTAACAGCTTTGGAGCGAGCCGTCAGAGTGTGGAGTCGTACTTATATGGACATCTTCTTGGCGTTGATAATGGCAGGGTATATTGGCGGACAGCGAGTGCCACAGCATGTCTCCCTTCCGTCTCCACGATGGTTACATTTCCTATTGTTGCAATCGAATTAGTCTGCATCCTGATTGGCAGTGTGCCTGCGATGTTATACTCCTTAGACAGGCGCAGGCTCTCTGTGCGGTTATGCACAACATGCGGCTACTCCCTCCACGGTCTCCCCGAGCAACGCTGCCCCGAATGCGGTACGCCGTTTGAGAGGAAGGAGAAGCCAGAGCGTGCCGACATGGGCGCTCGCCGGGCGGACAAGGCCTAACGGCGTTTCCTGCTGAAAACAGGTAGCGGCTGTGGTAACATGGTCTGCATGGTAACCCGTTTGAAAGCGATACGCGCCCGCCCACACCCCATGCGACGCTTCTTGCAAAGAGACCCATGGGGAGAAATGGATGGGCTCAACCTCTACATATATGTGCGAGCCAATCCACTGGCGTATACCGATTCAACTGGACTCCGCTGCTGTCCGCTGTTTATGAAGGATTGCGATGGCGAAGAATGCATCTGTTGGACTTGGCAGGACTGCTGCCCGGTAACCTCCAACAATTCATCAGCACGCTGTTGTGACGGCGTGTGCTGTGGTCCAGGGTGCTGTGGAGCCCTTCAAGGATGCTGCTACTCAAGTTCAGAAGGCGTCATTCACTGTTGCAACATCGGTCAACTGTGTTGTCTTTGTGACGATAACACAACCAGGTGCATCCACTGGCTTGCAAATTGTGCTGCCGAGTGTGGAGATGACTAACTTTGGGGAAAAGGCGTGAGGCAACCAGCGACTGTGGTACTCGCTCTGCTTGTGAGCGGAATCTGTGGCTGCGTAGACAACGGCATTAGCACTCTGGAATTTGAGGGATACTCTCAATCTGGAAGGCATTTTCAGATTCTCAGACAGCAGAAGTGGTTCAATCGTTGGAAGACAACGCCATATGTTGACCAACTCGTTGTTTCTTCGGCATCGGTCGAAGGACAACGCAGAGTCAGTGGGACTTTGGTGAGAAGGGACGTCGGAGACAAGATGGAATTCGAAGTTCGAACTGACAAGAATCGTATTTGGCTACTCGATTCGTCTAACAGAGTTTTCGCTGCGGCGGATTTCGACAATCTCCAATTCTATCCGAATAACGGGCAAGCAACGCAGGAGGAAGCGTGGTTGAGAATCAGGCTCCTCCTAAACGCACGGCAACGTTTGTGCCCTTTAAGGCACCAGACTTCACGCTTGAGAAACTGAATGGTGGGACCTTTACACTTTCTTCGTATCAAGGCAGATTCATTATCCTTAATTTCTTTGGTGTAGGGTGCTCTCCTTGTCTCCTGGAATCCCCCCATTTGGTCGCCCTCCAACAGAAGTACAAAGACGATGGCTTATCGGTCGTAAGCATCAATGCTTGGGATGATTGGAGGATCTCGGTGAAGAAGTATGCCAAGAAAGGTGGTTTGGGGGAGAATGCTGTTGTTCTTCTCAAGGGTAAGTCCGTAGCAAAGCAATACGATGTAACTGGCGTGCCCAGGACATTCTGGATTGACCGAGAGGGCGTGGTCATTGATACTTCATCGGGCTTCGACGAAAAGGACTCTACTGAGTTGGAGTCTCGGACACGCAAGGCATTGGGGCTGAACCCGTCGTGACACTGACCCTCTGTGCAGTCGGTCACTTTCTTCACCGCCGCAGAAAAAATCTCCCTAATTCCAATTCGCCCTCTACACCCCGACAACACACTCCTTTGCCCCGTTTGGTGAAACCTCTCGTCTGATTGACGAGCAGGTCAAAACTCAAAACGAGTAAAATACTTATAGTGAAATGCGTTACCCGAAGGGGCAGCAGGTTGATGCTTGTGTGGGCGTTGGTCCTGGCTGCCTGGTCGAACCCCGTGCACCTCGTCGGCGTGCCGCAATCCGAATCTTCCCTGGCACGCGGCATCGGCGATGCTCATCGCTGCTACACTCGGGAGATCAACCGCTCGATCAGGGCCAAGACCTGCAGCCGTCGGCTTTGTGGAGGTGTACACTTCGTGCGCCTGGTTGAGTCCAGAACGCGGAGCGCGTTGACGCCGATGAAACCCGGACCGAAAGCGCTCGCATGGTAATTGTGGTTTGTGTCCCCCGAACTACTCGAACTACTCCTATAATAGGATGGAGGCACTTGAGTGATGATTCGGGCATGGCTATTCTTTGTTCCGGTTACCCTGGGGGCGTTGGCATGCCCGGTGCAGGCGCAGACAACGTGGTATGTGAATGCATCTTGCGAGCCCCCTGCTGCGGGAACACTGCTGGACCCATTCTGCACCATTCAGCAGGGGATCGATTCAGCAACGGATGGTGACACGATACTCGTTGCTCCGGGAACGTACACGGGAGCCGGCAACCGAGATATCAGCATCTTCGGAAAGGCTATCACCGTGCGCTCAAGTGGCGGCCCCGAAGTAACCATCATCGATATTCAGGGAAGCCCGTCCTCGCTTCATCGAGGCTTCTTTCTCATTCATGGTGAGACTCGGGAGACGGTGATCCAGGGGTTCACCATTCGAAATGGCTATCTGATCGGCAATACAGGAGG
>CAZUGO010000091.1:0-2913 GCA_964619935.1 uncultured Planctomycetales bacterium
CGTAGTTTTCCGGGAAGTAGCTGGCCACGATGCCGGACCCCAATCCCGGCACGACGCTCACCAGGTGCAGCTTGCTTCCGAAGGCCTTGGCAACGGCCAGGGCGACGGGCAAGGCCTTTTTCCACGAACTCTCGGCGTTCAAGTCCACCGGGAGCAGAATCGAGCGGTACATTTTTAGGTCCCCCTACGCTTGATGCCCGAGAGCCGCCGGCACCAGGGGGTGCCGGCGGTTGGGGCTCAGGTCGCGGTCACGGTCGCGGACTTGCCCTCGACGTCTCGGCGCCGCCGCTGCAGCCAAACGATCAACGCCAGCACACCGAGTGCGGGAAGGATCATCCAATACTTGGATGGTACCTCTTGTGGCCGCAATACGCGCAGCACCTCCTGATCCCAGTCCAGACCCGCATTCTGGGCTGCCGAGTCGAAGGTCACGTTGTCGACGATAACTTTGTCGCCGTCGGTCCGCAGCATCAATCCGGCCGCCTCCAGCCGCTCTTCGCCGCTGGCCTCGTTGCCCATGGGCAGCAGCACTACGAACTCGATGGGATCGCCGTACTGATCGAGGCCCGCGACCCGCATTCGTAGATTTTGACCGGCCGGGGTGTTGAAGGCCGCCTGCGCCAGCTCGGACGGAGCTCGCTCCACATGGGGTGGGAACAGCATGTCCATCCAGTATCCCGGCCGGAACAAGGTGAACGCGATCAACAGCAGCGCCGCGCTCTCCCAGATCCGGCTGCGGGCCAGGAACCAGCCCTGAGTCGCTGCTGCAAATAACAGCATCGCCACCGTGGCAATGATGAATATCCCGAAGCCGTGAAGCAGGTCCACGTTGATGAGCAGCAGGTCGGTATTGAAGATGAACAGGAACGGCAACGCCGCCGTGCGCAGGCTGTAGAAGAAGGCGACGAAACCGGTCTTGATTGGGTCGCCCCCCGAGACCGCGGCGGCGGCGAAGGAGGCCAGTCCCACCGGCGGGGTCACGTCTGCCATGATGCCGAAGTAGAACACGAAGAGATGCACCGCGATCAGCGGCACGATGAGGCCGTTCTGCTGCCCCAAGGTCACGATCACCGGCGCCAGCAGGGCCGACACCACGATGTAGTTCGCCGTGGTGGGCAGGCCCATGCCAAGAATTAGCGACAGGATCGCGGTGAGGAACAGGATTCCCATGATGTAGCCGCCGGAGAGGACCTCCACCACCTCCGCCAGGGCGGAGCCGACGCCGGTCTGGCTGACCGCGCCGACGATGATGCCAGCGGTCGCGGTGGCGATGCCGATGCCGATCATATTGCGGGCGCCCGCGATCAGGCCGTCCACCAGATCCTGGAAGCCTTGCTTCAAGGCAGCACCGACGTCATCGCCGCGCTTGCGAAAGATGGCAAACAGCGGCCGCTGGGTCAGCAGTATGAAGATCATGAATGCCGAGGCCCAGAACGCGGACAGCCCGGGCGATAGCCGATCCACCATCAACGCCCACACCAACACCACCACCGGCAGGATGAAGTGGAGGCCGGATTTCACCGTGGGACCCGGTACCGGAAGCTTCTGCATCGGCGCATTGGGGTCTTCCATCTTCAGCTCTGGATAGCGGGCGCCAAATGCGATCAGAGCCACGTACACCGCGACCAGCAACGCGAATACGATCCAGCTGGCGGCCGCACCGAATGCGGGGCGCATCCAGCCCATGCCGTAGTAGACGGCAAAGGACACTGCGCACAGCACCAACACGCCAAAGACGAAGCCAATCACCCGTCGCATCCAGGGCTTGGGCTGGACGCTTCGCGGCAGACCCTCCATGCCGGCCCTGCTGGCTTCCAGATGAACGATGTAGACCAGCGCGATGTAGGAGATCAGCGCCGGCAGGAAGGCGTGCTTGACCACGTCGAAGTACGGGATTCCCACGTACTCGACCATGAGGAAGGCCGCGGCCCCCATCACCGGCGGCATGATCTGACCATTGACCGACGAGGCCACCTCCACGGCTCCTGCCTTTTCCGCGCTGAACCCGACCCGCTTCATCAGCGGGATGGTGAAGGTGCCGGTGGTCACCACGTTGGCGATAGAGGAGCCCGAGATCAGCCCGGTCATGGCCGAGGAGACCACCGCCGCCTTGGCGGGCCCGCCACGCATGTGCCCCATCAGCGAGAAAGCGACCTGGATGAAGTAGTTGCCCGCCCCTGCCTTGTCGAGCAAGGAGCCGAAGAGCACGAACAGGAACACAAAGCTAGTGGACACCCCCAGGGCGATGCCGAACACGCCCTCGGTGGTGATCCAGTGGTGGTTGATAACCTCGGTGAGGGAATTGCCCTTGTGGGCGATGATCGCCGGCATGTGGGGCCCGAGGAAGGTGTAAACCAGGAACACGGAGGCGACGATCATCAGCGCCGGCCCGAGGGCCCGCCGCGTGGCTTCCAGCAGCAAGATCAAGCCGAGGCTACCGACCACGAGATCCTGGAAGATGGGTGCGCCGGGTCGGTCGGAGAGCTCGCGGTAGAAGGTGAACAGATACAGCGCGCAGAAAGCGCCGACAATGGCCAACGCCCACTCCCAGGGCGGCACGCGATCCCTGGGCGAGCCCGGCAAGATTGCTGCGCACACGGCCGCCACGATGACGGCAGCGAGCCAAAACGGCATGTCGCCGTCGCCGCCGAACCAGAACAGGAAACCGAGCAAGATTGGGACGCCCAAGCCCAGCGTCAGCTGGAGCGGGGTCCGGGCGGCCGGATAGGCCAGAAACGCCAGGAAGATCGCGAATGCCAGGTGAATGGATCGGGCCTCGGTGTCGTTGAATACACCGACACCGACCATGAACGGTATGGGCGAGGCGAACCAGAGCTGGAACAGGGACCAGATCAGCGCAGTGCCCAGAATAATCTTGTGCGTCAGCCCCGTGGTGTACCGCCCGCCGGTATC
>CAZUGO010000092.1:0-1972 GCA_964619935.1 uncultured Planctomycetales bacterium
TACTTCAGCGGTTGGGCCAGCTTGGCCGAACTGCAGCGGCACATCGAAAAGCTCAAAGACCAGGCTGCCTAAACGGCTGGTGTTCGCTCGCTAGCCCGGCGGTTGCTGCTGCGCGCTGCGCAACGCCGCTCCTCCCAACGCAGCTGGATGAAGCCCCTCCCCAGCGACTATCCTCGATAACTCGAACAGAGCAATTGTCGTGCCGAACAGGATTGTTTGTGTCCCCCGAATTACCCAAATGGACCTGGTGGTCGCAAATCTCGATGACGCAAATGTCTCGCTGCTGTTGAATGATTGCCTGGCCTGCGCCGGCGACCTGGATCACAGCGGCAGGGTCAACACCGCGGACCTGGCGCTGCTGCTGGGCGCCTGGGGCCCGAATCCGGGACACGTCGCAGACCTTAACGCAGACGACGTGGTGAATGCCGCGGACCTCGCGCTACTATTGGCTGCGTGGGGAGACTGTTTTTCGCAGTAAGGGCTCGTGCCGTAACAAGTTAAACGATTGGTCTCGGGATTTGCCATTGTAGCCAGTGTTCTACGCCGTCTTCTCCGAATGATCGTTCAACTTATTCTTGCGAGAGCCCTAAGCCGTAGGGTTTCCGGGTACACAATACTGGTTCGGGCAGTTCGGGGGCAGTTCGGGGGACACAAACCATAATTGCCCGCGGGCTCTGCATCGCACGGTAATTGTGGTTTGTGTCCCCCGCACTATAATGTGAACGGATGACTCATGCCCAATCTCGCCTACGTCAACGGCCGGTATTGCCCTATTGAAGAAGCCACTGTTTCGGTTGAGGATCGCGGATTTCAGTTTGCCGACGGCGTCTACGAAGTCCTGGTGTACCGCGGCGCCCGACCGGTCATGCTCGAGGCTCATCTCGCCCGGCTGGCCCAAAGCTGCCGCGGCATTCGACTGACCCTGGATCTCGATCGGCTGGATCTGCCGGGCATCATTGCCGAAGGCGTCCGCCGTGCCGGGTTTGACAGCACGATGGTCTACGTGCAGTTGACGCGCGGGGTGGCCCCCCGCAATCACGTGATTCCGGAATGCCCGCCGACGGTGGTGTTGACCTTCCGAGCCCGCCCGGTCATTGAGGCCCGCAAACGGACGGAGGGGCTGTCGGTAATGAGCCTGCCGGACGATCGCTGGACCCATTGCGATATCAAGTCGATCGGCCTGCTCCCGAACGTCCTGGCCAAAGACGAGGCCCGCCGCCGGGGGTATGACGATGCCCTGCTGCTCGGACCCGGCGGCGAAGTGCGCGAGGCGACGGCAGCCAACTTGTTCATGATTCGCGGTGACTGCCTGATCACCCAGGCGGCCGACGAGACCATTCTTCCCGGCATTACCCGGGTGCACCTGCTGCGCTGCGCCGGCGACATCAACCTGGCGGTTCGCGAGCAGCCGGTGCCGCTGGCCGAATTGCTCCAGGCCGACGAGGCCCTCCTGAGCAGCACCACCATCGACATCCTCCCGGTGGTCCGGGTCGACGGACAGCCCATCGGCGATGGCAAGCCGGGCCGCTGGACCGGTCGCTTGTACCAGCAGATGCTGCTCTAGCCGGTCCGTCCACGCAGAACCGCCAGCAGCAGTCTCGCAAGTACAAACCCGCACCCCGGGGAAACGAAACCCGGCAAGCCCGGGAAGCAGCCGGTCCAGACGGGGCGCTGACAATAAATGGTACCACCATTTTAACCAAATGGTATCTTCATTTGTCTCAAATGGTACCACCATTTGATTCATTTCGTGGTACCATTTTAATAAAATGGTATCTTCATTTGGACATGCTGGTGATACCATTTGGGGTGAGCGGGGTCCGGCTCGTGTAGTTCGGGGGACACAAACAATCCTGTTCGGCACTGTGATTGCCATGAGGCCCACCGTTCGCGCCACAACGCAAGATGTCGCGCAACACTTTACTTGCGCTGCGCGGCTTCATGAGGCATACTACATGTGGCATGGGTGCAC
>CAZUGO010000093.1:0-44624 GCA_964619935.1 uncultured Planctomycetales bacterium
CGTCGACCAGGTCGTGTCGCCAGGTCTACCCGGTCGTTACGCCAGGTCGACCGGGTCGTTCTGCCAAGTCGACCCGGTCGTTCTGCCAGGTCGACCCGGTCGTTTCGCCAAGTCGACCCGGTCGTTCTGCCAGGTCGACCCGGTCGTTTCGCCAGGTCGACCGGGTCGCATCGGGAACTGGGCTGTTATGTGGTCATTCAAGCCGCACTCACGTGCGCTGCAGCGTGGGGTGCGAACACCCAACGCGCTCGGCAGGTCCGACACGAAGAACGGTCGGCCGCTCCGAATCCCGCAGGCACATAGTCGGTCCGCGAAACGGACCCCATGCAGCATGGGGCTGGGGGCCGGGCCGCGCCCCGTGGTCTTTAGCCCCACGAGCGACGCAGCGGTCAGCCGGCGGTCTGCAATTTGGCATCGTATTCAGCGGAAGGGCTGGGCGCCGGCGGGGACTTGGCTTTGCGGCACAAGGCCAGTGCCAGAACCACGCAGGCCCCGGCCGCGAGAACCACGTGCAGCGGCAGATGGACCAGCGAAACGTCGGCCACTTCGGGGATGCCCAGCATGTCGTTCAGCGGACCCGCGGTGGCCGGCAAGACCAGCAGGATGTGCATGCCGTTGTGCATGATATGGGCGATCATCGCCGGGACGATGGACCGAGCCTGCCAGGTGACATAGGCAAGCAGCAGGCCCATGCAGAAAGTCACCACGAAGCGCTGAATCAGGTAATGGTAGGCCGCAAAAACCAGGCCCACAACGATCAGGACGGTCCACTTGCGGAAGGCGTGGCGCAAGCCGTTGAGCAGCATCCCGCGGAACAGCAGCTCCTCACAGACTCCCGGCACCACCGCCAGCAGCACCACGGCCATCACCGGCGACAAGGTCATGACCTGCCGCGAGAACCCGGCGACCTGCTCGAGCCATTCGTCGGTCAACCCGAACAGCGCAAAGGTTTTCAGGAACAGGGTCACTTCCGAGGCCATCGCCCAGGTTCCGCAGCCGAGCAGCAATGCCGCCAGCACATGTCTCGGCCGCGGCAGGTGCAGTCCGAACCCATTGCGCAAGTCGACCTTGTAGTACACGATCAGGATCATGGGGATCAGTGCGAAGCACATGATCATCAGCAACTGGATGACGGTCAGCGAGCGCCGAAAATGATCGCCGCTGAGGTTGACGCCGTGCAGCAGGTAGAACCAGATCGGAAAGAGCAACGCCACGTACATCAAGGTCAGGGTCGGTCGCGGGTTGGCGCTCGGGCGAATCATGTGGCGATCGAACTGGGCCCGCCAGGACCCCGAATCAGCAAAGAGCACGGCCTCCTGCCCGAAGACCCGCACCGCGACGGCGACCGCCGTGGCGGCGTACAGACAGGTGGACAGCAGCACCGCGATGATCACGCCGGCGTCGGCGTTGCCCAGCAACATCTCGCGGGTCAGCAGCACCATGTTGGCAACCGGCAGCACCATCATGGTGCCCTGCAGTTCCGAACCCGGCAGGGCCGCCAGCCCCGCCGGCACCAGCACCGAAATGATTACCGGGGTGATGTAGTTCTGGGCCTCCTTAAAGGTCCGGGCGAAACTGCACACCGCGAGCATCAAGGCCGAGAAGAACACCGCCAGCGGAACCAAGAACAGCAGGATCAGCGGCAGCACGGCCAGCGGGATGACCGTATCAGCGCCCATGGACAGCGCTTCGTGGAAGCCGCCGAAGTGCAGCGTCAGCCCCATGCTGCTGAGGTTCAGAATCGCGCCGATCAGCGAGATGGTCGCGACCACCAGGAACTTGCCGGCCATGATCTCGACCACCGGGATCGGGCAGACCATCAAGGTCTCGAGGGTGCCGCGCTCCCGCTCGCCGGCGGTCAGGTCGATGGCCGGATAGATCGCCGAGGTCATGGTCATCAGGATCAGAATGATCGGAATAATCTGGCCCAGCATGAACCCGCCGCGCTTCTCGGCGGAGGCCACATCCACTTCCCGAACCATCATCGGCGCGATGTAGGCGTGCGGCATGCCGGCCAGTTCATTGCGTTGTTCGAGGATGTACCAGCCGCTGCGTTCCAGGGCCTGCATCACCCGCCGCCCGGCCATGGCGCTGCGGATTTCCGCTGAGTCGAACACCACCTTGGGCTTACGGGCTTTGAGGTCGTCGACCCGCCGCGGGACCGGCAGATCGTCGCTGTCGAAAATCACCGCGCAGTCGCCATTGCCGCGGCGGACCCACTCCGTGGCATCCAGCCCGTCCTGCAGCGACACCACACCAAAATGTCGAACCGGCTCGCCCCCGGGAGGTTTCGCGCCTTGGGCTTCGGCGCGGGCCACCTGCTCATCCACCCGCCGGGCGTCTTCGAGCAGCAGGTGCTCCAGCCAGTCGGCCACGTTGGTGGTCTGCACGGCGATCACCAGGGCCTGCTCCTTGATCTGGTCGCGCTGAAGGCTCGCCGCCTGGATCGAGCCCAGCATCAGGGCCGGGTACAACACGATCGGCACCACGATCATGGCGATCAGGGTGCGGCGATCGCGCAGGATGTCCAGCAAGTCCTTCAAGTACAGGCGTGAGATGCGTGTGTAATTCAGAACGCCACCCTTCAGCCCACGGCCGGCAGCAACGCCGGCGGCGCGTTGATCAGTTCCAGGAAGATTTCGGTCAGTTTGTCGCGTCCGGACTGTCGCCGCAACTCGGTCAACGTGCCCTCGGCCAGCAACCGGCCGTGGTGCAGTAGGCCGATGCGACTGCACATGTCCTCGGCCTCATTCAGGTAATGGGTCGACAACAGCACGGTCTTGCCGAGGGCTTGTTCCCGGCGGATGAACTCCAGGATAATCCGGTTGGTCAGCACGTCCAGCCCCAGGGTCGGCTCATCCATGATCAGGATGGGCGGGTCGGCCACCAGGGAGCGGGCAATGTTGGTGCGCTGCTTCTGGCCGGTCGAGAGTGCTCCGCAGCGCTGATCGGCAAACTCGTGCATGTCCAGCCAATCGATCAAGGCCTCGGCCCGGGCACAGGCTTGGCGGCGCTCGATGCCGTACATCTCCGCGAAGAACACCAGAAGCTCGCGGGGCGACAGCCGCGGATACAAGCCGGTGTTGGCGGTCAGAAAGCCGATTTGCTTCTTGACCTCCTGGACGTCCTGGCAGACATCGAACCCATTGAGCCGGGCGAACCCGGCGGTGGGTTGCATCATGCCGCTCAGCAGTCGCAGCGTGGTGGTCTTGCCGGCCCCGTTGGGCCCCAACAGCCCATAGATCTCACCGCTGCCAATGCTCAGGCTGACGCCGTCAACGGCCCGTTTCTCGCTGCCGTCCGGCTGCGGGAACGCCTTGACCAACCGCTGGGCTTCAATCATCGCCATCAGGTCCCAGACCTTTCCAAGCGCTTGCCGGGCAATCACGAGGGCCCACGGCAGCCGGCCGGGCTGCCGGCGCGTGAGTATTCTATCGACTCCGGCGGACTTGAGTTCGCGAAAAGTTGTGAGAGAATGCGGGTTGGCGGCGGCCTGCCGGGACCCGCCTGGTGGACCGTAACCGTTTGGCAGCGTCACGCTTGGAGCATGCTATGGCCGACCACCGGATCGAGAAGGACAGCATGGGTGAGATTAAGGTTCCCGCGGATGCCTATTGGGGCGCTCAGACCCAGCGCGCCGTCGAGAACTTCCCCATCAGCGGCTACCGCTTCAGCCGGCGGTTCATCCGGGCCCTAGGCCTGATCAAGCGCGCTTCCGCCCGTACCAATCTGCAGCTCAAGCGGCTGGAGCCGCGGCTGGCGCAGTGGATCGAGCAGGCTTCCGGAGAGGTCATCGACGGCACGCTCGATCGCCACTTCGTGCTGGACATCTTTCAGACCGGCTCCGGCACCAGCAGCAACATGAATGCCAACGAAGTCATCTCCAACCGGGCCATCGAGCTGGCCGGCGGCAAGATCGGCAGCCGCGATCCGGTGCACCCCAACGATCACGTCAACATGGGACAATCCAGCAATGACGTCATCCCCACCGCCATGCATGTGGCCCTGGCCGAGGCCGTGCAGCACGACCTCATGCCCGCGTTGCAAAGCCTGGAACAGGCCCTGGCCGACAAGGCTCGCGAATTTGATGACATCATCAAGATCGGGCGCACCCACCTGCAGGATGCCACGCCCATCCGGCTGGGGCAGGAATTCTCCGGATATGCCGCCCAGGCCGGGCTCAGCGTCATGCGCTGCCAGAAGGCGGTGCGGGCGCTCCGCGAACTGGCCATCGGCGGCACCGCGGTGGGCACCGGAATCAACACCCACCCGGCATTCGCCGGCAAGGTGTGTGCCGATCTGACCCGAGAGACCGGAATCGAATTCGTCGAGGCTCAGAACCACTTCGAGGCCCAGGCCGCCAAAGACGGCGTCTGCGAAGCCTCCGGCCACCTGCGGACCATCGCGGTGAGCCTGACCAAGATCGCCGCCGACATTCGGCTGCTGGGCAGCGGGCCGCGCTGCGGCATCGGCGAGCTGCGCATTCCGGCCACCCAGCCGGGCAGTTCGATCATGCCCGGCAAGGTCAACCCGGTGATGTGCGAAATGCTCATCCAGGTGGCCGCCCAAGTCATCGGCAACGACACCGCGGTGATGATCGGCTGCCGCGACAGCCAATTCGAGTTGAACGTCATGATGCCCATGACCGCCCACAACTCCTTGGAATCGGTCCGGCTGCTCAGCGCCGCAGCCGCGACCTTCGCTCAGCGCTGCGTCAAGGGCATCGAAGCCGACCGCAAACGGTGCAACGAACTGGTCGAGCAGTCCTTGGCCATGTGCACCAGCCTGGCCCCGGTCATCGGCTACGATCAGGCCGCCGCGGTCGCCAAGGAAGCCTACCGTAGCGGGAAGACCGTTCGGCAGGTCGCCATGGAGCAAGGCCTGCTCAGTGAACAGCAGCTCTCCGAGGTCCTCGACCCGCGCTCGATGACCGCGCCACACTGACCGGCGGCACGCGCTCCCGGGTGGCCCGCCCTGAGGCTCATCTGCCGCCGGCTCCGGTGTTTCGGGTTTGCGCGCCCACCGCAGGCCGGACCCGCCCCTGGCCGCCGCGCCGCCGCGGGGCAACCCACGCGAACGTCATGAACTGCCCAGGAGACTGCCCGGCGCCCGCTCAGGATCCGGAGGTCATGTCATGAATCTGCACTCCGGGCGGGGCCTTGAACACGAAGCGATCCGCGGGAATGTCGACGTCGGTCTTGATCTGGGTAATGGTCGTGGTTTGCATCGGCTTGCTGCCGTCCGGGCCGAAGGTCACCATCTTGACCATCATGCCGGTCTTCTGATCGAAATGGAAAACGCTCTTGCCCGTTTGGCCATCCGCCACCTTGGGGGTGGCCTCGATCGGATAGGTCTGCTTGCCATCGATGGTTTCGTCCGGGAGCAGCTTGAGGGTGTAGCGCTCGCGCATGGTGTCGAACATCTTCTCTGAGGGCACCTGCTGGCTCGCTGGATCGATCCGCATCTTGGTGCCCATCTGCTGCCCCATCTGCTCGCTGAGCGTGTAGGTGTATTCGCCATCGGTCACGGTCAAGACCTGGCTCTTCATGCTCGGCATGCCGCCACCCATGTCCATGGAGGTGGTCATCTCGCTGCGCGAGAGATGCGCGCTGCCTTTTCTCATGAACTCCAGGGTCCCGTTGCCGCTCATTTTCATGGTCATCTGCTCGTGGACCATGTCCATGTTCATGGTGATATCCGCGGTCATGGATTTGATCTTCTCGGCGGCGGCGGCGATCTTCTTCTGAACGTCATCGATCGGGTCGGCCAGCGCGGGAGCGGACCACAGGACGGCAGTCATCACCGTTGCGACTATCGATTTGCACGGGGTCATCTCAGGGTTCCTTTCATAAAGAGAATCCGTCTGTGCCATTGCAGGATCGCAGGATTGTAAGAACAATCCCGGAAAAGTCGAAATGTTCGAGTTCCCGATCGGCAAGAGGCCGCCTTGGAAGGTCCGAGCACCACAGAAGCACGATGGCGCCCATGAGCTTGGAAACAGGTCCGGGGGCCCGGCTGCCGCCGGTTGGTCAAGCACCGGCCTGCCTGCTTGTGCAAGGACATACTCACGTCGCTCGGTTCCGCCTTGACCCGCAGGCCAAGCAGGCCGCGTGCGCACTCGCTGCTCAACCAAGAGTTGCGAAAGTCGATTCGACGCGGGAACCTGCTTGCGGGACCGGTATCCCCGCCCGTCGCTCAGGCTTGCCGGTGCCACTGGCCAGAGCGGGTTCCCCTTGGCACAGGCACACGCCCCACTATAACATGCGTGATACGCAATGACCGAGCGCCGGCTACATCCTGTTGGTGGAGCGCGAACCGGAGCCAGGCTTGTGCAGGTCCCGTTTCTAGTCGAGGACGCGCACGTCGCTGTCGTTCTGAGGAAAAAGCCATGAGTATCCCCGTCATCGCTTTCTTTAACAACAAAGGCGGCGTCGGCAAGACGTCGATGGTCTACCACCTGTCGTGGATGCTCTCAGACCGAGGATTGGGCGTTATTGCCGCGGACCTGGACCCACAGAGCAATCTGACTGCCGCATTTCTTGATGAAGACCGCCTTGAAGAGGTTATGCCCAGTAATGGTCACCCACAAACGGTATTCGGCGCCGTCCAACCTTTCAAGCGTGGAATAGGCGACATCACGACCCCTCACGTTGAGATCGTCTCGGATCGCTTGGGATTGATTCTCGGCGACATGGCTTTGTCTTCTTTTGAGGATCAGCTATCCGAAGCCTGGCCGAAGTGCATGGACCGCGATGAACATGCATTTCGCGCCATTTCCGCATTTTGGCGTGTCTGCCAGTTAGCCGGCGAAAGCCACGGTGCCGATGTCATTCTCGTCGATCTCGGTCCAAACTTAGGCGCCATTAACCGCGCGGCACTGATTGCTTCGGATTTCGTAGTGATTCCATTAGGGCCCGATCTCTTCTCGCTGCAAGGCCTTCAAAACCTCGGCCCTGCGTTGCGACGATGGCGGGAAGAATGGACGGAGCGACTGTTGAAGAACCCGGTGCCTGACCTGCAACTACCCCCTGGGAGCATCCTCCCAATCGGCTACATCGTACTCCGTCACTCAATCCGACTCGATCGACCGGTCAAAGCATTTGAGCGTTGGATTGCACGAATTCCTTCGACTTACGCCGAGGCCGTACTCCAGCAGCCGCCGGATCCGAGCCTCACGATCGATACAGATCCAAACTGCATCGCCAAACTCAAGGATTACCGTAGCCTGATGCCGCTGGCGCAGGAAGCACGGAAGCCCATGTTCTTCCTAAAGCCGGCAGACGGCGCGCTCGGCGCACACACCTATGCCGTCTCGGATGCCTACAAAGACTTCAAGAGTGTCGCCATCAAAATCGCCAAGAACGCCGGTCTCAGGGAATTCCCATGAACGACTTCCCGGGACGTGATCACAGGAGCGGATGATGCCCAGGAAGATCGATTGGTACTATCACCGCAAGGGGTGAACGTCCTGCGGCAAAGCGCAGGGGTTCCTTGCGAAGACTGAGCGCGAAATCACAGAAACGGTCGACGCCGCCCGCGCCCGGCTCGGGCGAACCGAGGCGCTCAAACTGGCCCAAGCGGTCAACACGATCATCTGCGCCAAAGGCCGCTCGGTGGTCGAGTTCGACATGAAGCGCGCTCCGCCGACCCCCGCCGAGCTGCTCAAACACCTGCTGGGTCCCACCGGCAACCTTCGGGCCCCGACCCTGCGGGTCGCCAAGACGTTGCTGGTGGGTTTCAATGAAGAGTGCTACGCCGAGGTGCTGGGCGGCTGAATGCGGCCCGCTCGGGTGGGGCCCAGGCCTCACATCCGGCAGCCAAGATCGCTCGGCTGTGTCGCACCCTTGGTCTCATTCCCTGCCCTCCGGGCCCGGGCGCTTGGCGCGACCTGCAAGACGTCGGCCTGATCACCGGATCAGTTCGTGGCCCTTCGGCCCAGGGTGGCCAGCAGCAGCACCAGAATGAGTACGGCGTAGGAGGCTTGGACGGCGACGATCCTCGCCACGATCCACGGGTTGGAAATCGGCGGGAACCCGCCCCAGCGGGTCAGCGCCCACATCGACCCAGCGGTCGCGGCTGTGGACAGCAGCATCCACACCGCGGCGGCAAGATGCCACTTGCGGCCATGCGGCGATCCGGTCAGTCCGGCGAGGGCGGCGCCCAGCAGGAACACGGCGGCGACGATCACCGTGCCGGCCCAGAGGATGCCGATGCGGATCTGGGCCGCCTGCTCGGCATTGATGCGCCTTGCGAACTGTTCGCTACGGGCTTTGCGGTACACCACTTGAGCTTTCAAGGCCAGCCGGGCCTGGTTGCGCTGGCCCATGAGTCTGCGGGCCTCGCCAACCGGGTCGTCGACGTCCGATACATCGACCGGCTCCGTGTCGAGCGCCGGCGGACTGGCGGCCTGCAACTGCATGTTATGGCCGAGATGCTGGCTGGCCTTGAGCATCAGGAATCGATCGCGCATGAACTCGGCGGCCCACAAGCCGCCGTAACACCAGGCCCCCAGAGCCACCAGGGTGCACAGCCCGGCCAGCCGCCCCAGCGGCGAACTCATCGATTTGGCGCTGCGCAGCTCGCCGGCCAGCTCGTGACGAAAGGTCTCGGAATCAAGGCGCATGATCGACTCAATCCGCCGGAACCCACTGCCGTGGGCCCACGCTGATAAAGTGCCCGCCCGTGGTGATGGGGTAGGCTTCCAGGTATTCGGCAATCCCGGCCGGCGTGATGGCATCGACTTCGGCAAGCCGGGCGGCGACGGTCCGCGGCCCATTGTGATAATCGATGTCATCGAGCAGTTGCCCGAGCCGGTAATACGGCGATTCACTCTCGACCGCCAAGGCGGTGCGGCGGCAGTTCTTGACCCGCTGGACCTCCTCGTCGCTGACGCCGTCGCGGGTCAGTCGCACGGCTTCCCGGTGCATGGCTTCGGCCAGGGCTTCACACTGCTCGGGATCGCACTCACCGGACAGGGCCATGAGTCCGCAGTCTTCGTAATCGATCCGCCAGACCCCCGCGCGGGGCGAAATGCCCTCCTGCACGATGTGCCAGTAGAACCGCGAATTGTCGCCGCCCAGGATGGCGGCCACGGCGTCCGAGGTTTCGCTCCAGGCGTCCCGCCCGCCCGCCGCCGGAAAGACGCCGGCCAGCTCCTGGCGGTTGAAGCGCTCGCAGACCTTGCAGGAACTACCGGCCACGAACGTCGGCACCTGCCGCGGGGCCCGGGCGCCTGCCGGTTGCCAGTCGCCGCACAACGCGGTGGCGAGGTCGATGACCTGCTGCGGGTCGATGCGCCCGGCGACCACCAGCACCAGGTTGTCGGCGGCGTAGCGGCGGCGGAAGTAGTCGTCCATCTGGTCGCGCTGCAGATCCCGGATGGTCTGGTCGTAACCCAGGATCGGCCAGGCCAGCGGATGTCCGGCGTAGACCTGCTCGTGCAGGAACTCGTAGGCCAGGTTGTCCAACTGGTCGTGAGACATGGCGATCTCTTCGAGGATGACGTTGCGCTCCATCTGGAACTCGTCCTCCGGAAGGGTCGAGCGCATCATGTCCGCCAGCAGTTCGATCTGGTCGGCAATCTTGTGGGATGGCACCCAGCCGTAATAGAAGGTTCGATCCTTCATGGTGTAGGCATTGTAGGTGCTGCCCATCTCGTCGAAGTCAACGGTGATTTCGCGCCAGCCGCGCTTGGGGGTGCCTTTGAAGCACATGTGCTCCAGAAAGTGCGACACGCCGGCCAGTGCCGGCTGTTCGTCGCGGGCCCCGGCCCGGGCATAGAACCCGGCCGCGGCGCTCTTGACGTCGGGCATGACCTCCGTGAACACGCGCAGTCCGTTCGGTAGGGCCTGCTGCTCAAAGACGCTGGGCATCGACCGTCTCCAGTTTATACGCCTTCGTGGCTCATCGGTTTCAGGGCGCGGTCACCGTCGGCCGCGAGGCCGCCCAACTCAGCGGGCCCGAGGGTCAGCACGCTCAATTGGTCTCTCGGGAAATCATGCAGGTAGGCCTTGACATCGGCGATGGTGACCTGCCGGGTGCGGGCGATCTTGTCTTCCAACGGCACCGGATGGCCGTAATGAAACAGGTCTTCCGACAGTTCGCTGCAGCGGCTGCGGGTGATGTCGCCGCGGGTTTCGGCCCGGCTGACCAGGCCGTTGATCGCCCGCCGCAGCTCGTCCGCTTCGAGATCCTCCGCCAGCCGGTCGATTTCGCGCAGCAAGGTCTGGTAGGTGCGGGCACAGCGCTCCGGAGTGGTCGAGGCCCCCAGGTACACGATGCCGATGCCGCGCGGATGCTCGGTGTGGGCGGTGACCCAGTAGACCAACCCCTGCTTCTCACGCAACTCGGTGAACAGCCGCCCGCTCATGCCGCCGGACAGCACCGTGCACACCACCCGCTGGGTGTACTGCCGCGGATCCTGCAATCCGGCGCCCGGATAACAGATGCCGATGTGCTCCTGCTCCAGCGCCTTGTGGTGGTGACAGGTCTGCGGTTCAAAGTGGTAGGCAAACGGTTCGCGGCCCGCCGGTGCCGCAGCGCCGCAGCCGGCGAAGCAGATTTCGAGCTGTTCGGCAACCCGGCCCATCTGCACCGGACCGGCCACGGCAATTTGCATCCGTCCGCCGTGGTAATAGCGCTGCCAGTGCGCCCGCACATCGCCGGCGGACAGGGCCTGGAGGGTGTCCTTCTCGCCAAGCACGTGGCGCCCCAGGATCGGTCCGTAGACCTGCCGATTGAACAGCTTGGCCGACAGATCGCCGGGATCGTCGTCCAGTGTGTCGATTTCCTGAAGCAGGTTGTCCACCGTGACGCGGACGGCGTCGTCCGGAAAGGTCGGCTCCCGCAGGAATTCGGCATGGAGCGACCAGGCCTGATCCGCAAACTCCGGCAGGCTGGTGAACTGGTAGCCGGTGCTCTCGCGCCCGGCCCACGATGACCAGCGAACGCCGATGGCATCAAAGGCATCGGATAGCTGCCGGCCGCTGCGGCAAACGGTGCCCTTGGAGAGGGTCTGCTCGACCACGTGATTGAGGCCCAGGGCCTCGGGCGGTTCGTGGGCAAATCCCACCAGTACTCGAATCTGCGCCGACACCGCCTGCCGTTGCGGCAGCTCGTGGACGGCCAACTCAATACCGCAATCCAGTCGGGTGTGTTTGGCAACCGTCACGCCTGGGTCCCCCGGGTGTCCTGCTGGGATTGGATGACCGCGCGGAGGGTCTCCGTCACCGCCCGGCGCTGCTCCTCCAGTAACTCGGCCGTATTGGCCTCCAGGTTGAGCCGCAACAGGGCCGAGGTGTTCGACCTGCGGATGTTAAACCACCAGGCGGGGTATTGCACGGTCAAGCCGTCAAGAAAATCCTGCCGGCCGTCGGCGTAGGCCGCACCCAGGTGGCGGATGACCGCGCCGGGATCCGGACACGCGAAGTTGTGCGCCCCGCTGCGGTGGTACTTGCGCAGCGGGGTGATCATCCGGCTTAACCCGGTGGTCGACTGGGCCACGAGGTTCAGCACATGGACCGCCGCCACAAAGCCCGACTCGCACTGCCAGGTGTCCTTGAAATAATACTGCCCGGAGCATTCCCCGCCGAACCATGCGCGGTTTTCGGCCAGGGCCTTGGCCATTTGGGCCGGGCCGACCCGCGAGCGATAGGGCTGCCCGCCCGCCTTGCGGATGGACTCGGCGACCACCCGCGACGAGCACAGGTCGTACACGATGGTGGCATTGGGGATGCGGGTCAGGAAGTACCGGGCGAGCACGGCGGTGAGCAGATCGCCGGGGATCGGGCGGCCCTGGTCGTCGACCACGACCAGCCGACCGGCATCGGCATCGAAGCCCAGCCCGACGTCGGCTCGAATGCGGCGGACCCGCGCGCCCAGAACTTTGAGGTGACCCGGATGGGCCGGATCGGGCGGATGGTCGTCGCGGACGGTATCACCGAAGTTCAATGCGTCGAGGGTCAGGCGCTCCACGCCGCCGAACAACCGCGGGATCCACGCAGCCGCCGTGCCGAAACCGGCATCGACCACCACCCGCAGCGCGCGCGGCAGCGGCTGCAACTGGCGGAGAATGAATTCGCGGTAAGCCCCCGAGAGGTCCGCGGCGTGCAATTCCGGCAGGTCCGGCGTCTCGTGACGGTTGGTGTTGCGGGCGATCATGCGAATGTCGTTCAGGCCGGTGTCCTTGCCCACCGGCTTGCCGCCCTGACTGCAGATCCGAAAGCCGTTGATCGCGGCCGGCTGGTGGCCCGCGGTGGTGTGCACGCCGCCGCAACACTTGAAGCGGTTGACCGCGAAGACCCATTGACCGGCGTCGACCACCCCGATGTCGATGACCCCGGCGCCGCTGCTGCGAATGCCGTCGATCAGCGCCCCGCTGAGCGCCGGGCTGGTGCCGCGATTGTCGCGTCCCACCACCACCCGGCCCATTTCCGGGTCGGCCAGGTCGATGCCCCGCAAGGTCGGCTTGAGGTAACTGCCGGCGCCGAACCCGACCCGCCAGGCGACTTCCTCGTCGAGTTCGCCGGGGCTGGTTCCGCGGACATCCCAAGGGCCGAACGCCCGTTCGCAGGCCCCGGAATCCTCGCCGCGGACCACCACACCCGGGGCCACGATCCGCTGGCGGCGGGCGGCCACCTTCTCGTCGTCGTTGAACTGGCAGCCGCCGCACTTGGGATAGCTGGCGCGCCGCCGCCCGAAGCAGATCGAATCGGAGATCCGAATGTGCTCCTCGCCGGGACAGTAACGCCGGTATTGTTCTAGGGGTTGAATCGCCATGGGCCCGCCGCCGATCGCTCGCGGGCGGTCATGATATCACAAAGGGCGGGGTCTGTCTTTGCCACTGCAGCGGCTTGACCTATAATGGCCCGCTTCATGGATCCGGCGCGATTGATCCGTTCAGGACCAGTGGTTATGCAAGTGCAGAGGATGCCATGCAGCGACGGCATAGGACGACAATGATTTTCGTAATCCCCCAACTGATGACCCTCGCGACCCTGCAACTGGCCTGCCGAACCCCCGCGCCGTCGGTGCTCATTCCGCTGGCGCTCGCTCAATACGAACAGCGAATGGCCGCCGCCGAACCCGAGGACGACACCCCCGAGGCCGACCGCCGGCCGCCGGTGATGCCCGCCGGCGCCGAGCCGCGGGGCGCCACGCTTTACGAGAAGCTCGAGGCACAAGTTCCCGACCCAGCGGCGGCCCGCACCTTCGTGGAGGCCCAACTGCGGCTCGAGCTGACGCAGTCGGAGCGGCAGTACTACGTCGAGGGCATGGGCTACATCAACCAGATCGATCGCCCGCACAAGGTCGAGCTGAGCCTCGAGGACGCCGTTGAACGAACGCTGTACAACAGTTACGCCATCCGCATCCAAAGCTACGATCCGGCGATCAGCGCCGCCGGGGTGGTGCAGGCCGAGTCGTTCTTCGACGCCCTGTTCTTTTCCAACGCCTTGTGGAACAAGAACAACACCCCCACCGCCAGCGCCCTGCAGGCTTCGGATTCGAACCAGACGCAGTTCAACACCGGCATCCGCAAACTGCTGCCCACCGGCATGTCGGTCGAGGCGGCCTGGAGCGTCACCCGCAACGAGGTGGACGCCAACTTTCCGTTCGCCACCTTGAACCCGTCCTACCGCAACGAAATGGCCTTCCAACTGCGGCAGCCGGTGCTCCAGGGATTCGGGCTCGATTACAATCGCCGCCAGATCAACATCTTCAAGCGCCGCCGGGACATCAGTGAGTACCAGTTTTCCCGCGCGGTGATGGAGCAACTGCTCAACGCCGAGGAGGCCTATTGGCGGCTGGTCGCCGCCCGCCGCGACTTGGTGATCGCCAGCCGCCTGATCGCCGATTTCCAGCAGGTGCACGACGACCTCGAGGCCCGCATCGAGTTCGATGTCTCACCGGTGGAACTGAAGCAGGCCAAGGCCCGCCTGGACATCCAAATCGCCGATTTTGCCAACGTTCGGCAGCGGGTCAAGGACGCCGAAGACCAGCTCAAGAGCCTGATGAACGATCCGCAACTGAACCTGGCTGAAGACATCGAGATTGTCCCGATCGAATTCCCATCGGCCGAGGAGATCGCCTTGGACCGCCTCGGCGAACTGCAGGCCGCCCTGGACAATCGTCAGGAGCTTCGCGAAGCCGAGCTGGCCATCGAGGTCGCCAAGATCAACGTCGGCACCGCCAAGAACGAAGCCCTGCCGCGATTCGACGTGACCTTCTCCTATGTGTACGACGCCTTGGGCAAGAGCTTCTACGACTCCAGCCGCAACCTCAGCGACCTGGACTTCCACAATTATACGGTCGGGCTGCAGTTCGAGTGGCCCATCGGCAACCGCGGCCCGCGGGCGGCGGTGCGCCAGGCTCGCCTGGAACACGCCCAGGCCTTGGCTCAGCTCAAGTTGCAGATCGAAGGCATCCTGCTGGAAGTCAACGTCGCCTTCCGCAACCTGATGACCAGCTACGAGCAGATTGGGGCCAACCTGACTTCGGTGGAATCGCAGATCGATGAAGTCCAGGCCCTCGAAGACCGGGCCGAACGCAAGGACCCGGCCCAGCTCAACGTCGAACTGGACGCCCGCCAGCGCCTGGCCGGCACCCGCCGGCGGCTCCTGGAATCGCTGGTCACCTACAACCTCGCCATCGCCCGCCTGGAGCGTGCCAAGGGCACCCTGCTGTCGTACAACAACGTCACCATCTCCGACATTCAACCGCCGGCCGACGCCGCATCGGAGCTGCGCCCCCCACCGGCGCCTTAGTCGGAGCCACCGCGCCCAGCCAATCCGGCGGTCGATCAGACATCAACCGCCGACCGGGGCGGCCTCGGCAGGGAATCCATCACCAGGCGCTGGGCCCCCCCCCACCCCGAGTTCGGTAATGGCCAATTGCAAGCGTGGCGGACTAAAAGCAGCGCGCGGAACTGACTGTTGGCCCACCCGCCGGCCGAACCCGACAGCGCATGGGTTGACCCGTGCTCAGCGAAGGCGGGCCGCGGGGGCCGTGGATGATTCCAGATCGGCCGGGCTCACCGCGCCCAGCGAATGGTCGGCAAACGGAACGACGATGTAGTCGCCGGAATTGCCGCCGATGCTGAATCGATCGGCGCGCAACTGGAAGGACTGGTTGCCCAGGCTGCTGTCGATGCTGCTCTGGGAGGCCCACAGACCGGCCGAGATCGCGACGTCTTCCAGGCCGAACGACTGAATGAACGTGCCCCACTGCAGATAATCACGCATGGGCGCCGAGTCGAGCGGATCGCGGTCGGCCCCGGTGAAGTCGTACAAGCCGATGTCGTCAGCCGTGGTCCCGGTCTGCAAGGTGACCACACCGTTTGCCAGGCTGCTATTGAGCTGGCCGCCGAGTTGAAATACCAGGATATCACCGCCCTCCATGACCCGGCCGGCCAGTTCGGAGACCGCGGTGCACCCGTCGGTCTTGCAAAGCGCCCAGTTGTCCAACTCGATCCGAATGCCGCTGGGGTTGAACACCTCGACAAATGTATTGCTGCCGTCGTTGGCAATCTCGGTGAGCACCAGTTGCCCGATCCCACCACCCGGGCCGTCACCGATGGCGCTGGGCAGCAGCGGGATGATGGTGTTGAGGGCCAAGAACAACGAGGTGATGGAGTCGATCAGGATCTGCTGCTGGCGCGTCGGGGGCATGTCGGCGGTGGCGGTGATCTCCAGCGGACCCAAGGCATCGCGAACCCACAAACCGGGGGCCCGGGCGGCCACCGCCCCACTGCGGGGATAAACCTTGACCGACTTACTGCCGTCTTCACTCTGGGCCCAGACCCCGGAGCAGCAAGTCAGGGTCACTCCCACCGCACATCCCAGCACCGATTGGTTCAAACGACGCATGTGCCACACTCCTTGTTGCCGGTGAGCGAATCGAGCAACCTCTTATTATACGCGCGACCGCACGTGCGCCAGCGCCATTTCGCCACTGGCGGTCGCCTATTGCGGCCCATCACCTTGGAGATCCTCACCCGCGGAATCCCCGCCGTTTTCATCGGCAGCCACCCGGGCGACCGCCACCAGTTTGTCGCCGGCACCCAGCCGAATCAGGCGGACCCCCTGGGTGGCCCGCCCGATGGTCCGCAGGGCCTGCAGCGTGGTCCGCAGCATGATGCCCTTGGCGGTGATCATCATCAACTCATCTTCGTCGACCACCGACTTCAGGGCCACCACCTTGCCGTTGCGCGCCGAGGTCTTGATGTTGATGACTCCTTTGCCGCCGCGATGGACCAGGCGGTATTCCTCGATATCGGTCCTCTTGCCGTAGCCGCCTTCACAGGCGGTCAGCAACGATCCGGGGCCCTGGATGACGGCCATGTCGACCAAGCGATCCTCGCCGCGCAGGTCCATGCCGCGGACCCCCCGGGCGGTTCGGCCCATGGCCCGCACGTCGCCCTCGGGAAAGCGGATGGCCATGCCGTCGCGCGTCCCCAGAACGATCTGATCCTCACCGCGGGTCTGGGCGACGTTGATCAATTCGTCGTCGGCTTCCAGCAGCACCGCGATGATCCCGTTGGCCCGGATGTTGGCGAACGCGCCCAATGGAGTCTTCTTGACCACACCCTTGGCGGTGGCGAAGAACACGAAGTTCTCCTCGAAAGCCCGCACCGGCAGAACGGCCCGCAGGGTCTCGTTCTCCTGGAACTGCACCAGGTTGGCAATCGAGCGGCCGCGCGCGACGCGGGCCATCGCCGGAACGTCGTAGACCTTCTGCCAGTACACCCGCCCGCGGCTGGTGAAAAACAACAGGTAGTCGTGGGTGCTGGCGGTAAACAGGTACTCGATGAAGTCGCCCTCGCGGGCATCGCCGCCCTTCACCCCGCGACCGCCGCGGCCCTGGGTGCGGTAGGTGTCCATGTCCACCCGCTTGACGTATCCCAAGTGGCTGATGGTCACGATGACCGGCTCATCGGGAATCAACTCCTCCATGCGGAACTCGCCGACGGCATCCTCGATCACGGTGCGGCGCGGATCGGCATACTGCTCCTTGAGTTGGAGGAGATCCCCGCGAATGACGTCCAGGATCAACCGCTCATCAGCGAGCAGGGCCTGGTAGCCCTGGATCTCCTCGACCAGCTTGCCGTAGTCGCGCGCCAGCTTCTCGACCTCCAGCCCGGTGAGCCGCTGCAACTGCATTGCGAGGATGGCATCGGCCTGCACCTGGGTCAGGAAGCGATCATCGGCTGAGGTCTGGGCCACGAAGGACACCGGCAACAGCCGCCGCAGGGTGGCCTGCTCCGGCAGCCGCAGGGCCCGGGCCATCAGCCGCTCGCGGGCGGTCTTCGGATCGGGCGAACGCTTGATCAGCTCGATGATGGCATCGATGTCGCTGACCGCCAGAATCAACCCCTCCAGAAGGTGGGCCCGCTGTTGGGCCTTGCGCAGCAGGAACACAGTGCGCCGGCGGATGACCTCCTTGCGATGGACGACATAACATTCCAGCAATCCCTTGAGGTTGAGCGTCTTGGGCTGGCGACCGTCCAGGGCCACATTGGCAATGTGGTAGCTGGTCTGCAGCGGCGTGTACTCAAAGAGCTGGTTGATGACCACTTCCTCGTTGGCATCCTTGCGCAGGTCGACCTCGATGCGAATGGGATTGCGGCGGTCGGAGGCGTCGTTGACGTCCACTGCGTCTTTGATGTGGCCGCTCTTGATCCGCTCGGCGATCCGTTCGACCACCGTGGAGCGCAGCACCTGGTACGGAATCTCGGTGATCACGATCCGCTGCCGTCCGGTCTTGCCTTCCTCGACGTGCAGCTTGCCGCGGAGGGTCAGGGCGCCGCGACCATGGGTGTAGGCATCGAGAATCCCGCGACGCCCGCAGATGGTGCCGCCGGTTGGAAAATCGGGACCCGGCAGCACCTGCATCAATTCGGCGACCGTGACGTGGGGGTTGTCGATCAGCTTCACCGCAGCATCGACCACCTCGCCGAGATGGTGCGGCGCCATGTTGGTGGCCATGCCCACCGCGATGCCCGACGAACCGTTGACCAGCAGGTTGGGCAGCTTTGACGGCAGGACCAGCGGCTCGGTGCGGGTCTCGTCGTAGTTGGGCTCGAAGTCGACGGTCTCGAGGTTGAGGTCCTCGAGCATTTCAACTGCCCCTGGGGCCATCCGAGCCTCGGTGTAGCGCATGGCCGCCGGTGGATCGCCGTCGATCGAGCCGAAATTGCCCTGGCCATCAACCAGCGGATAACGCATGTTCCAATTCTGTGCCATGCGCACCAAGGTCGGATAGATGACCTGCTCGCCGTGCGGGTGATAGTTACCGGAGGTGTCGCCGGCAATCTTGGCACACTTGCGGTGCTGGCTACGCGGTCCCAGATTCAGGTCGTTCATGGCCACCAGAATCCGGCGCTGCGAAGGTTTCAAGCCGTCGCGCACATCCGGCAATGCCCGGGCCATGATCACGCTCATCGAGTAGGTCAGGTAGGAATCCTGCATCTCCTCCACGATGGGCTGCAGGACAATTCGTTCGGGGGTGTCTGCCATAGGCCTCTGAACCTCACGCGCGGCGAGTAAGTACAACTACAATAAAGAGTTGTATTTTATCAGGAACCGCCCGGGCGGTCCAGTGGCGATTCGACTCGCGGCGGTGCGCGGGCGCCCAGTTCGCGCCGCCCCGCGGCCGGGTCGTGCCGCGCCGCCCCTGGGTCGGCCGCGCGATCCGCCGTCGCCATCCGCTGGGATCCGGGGTACAGTGTCGTCCCCTGATGGGCTTCGCGGTGGGCTTTGAACATGGGCGACGCGATCTTCGATTCCGGCCGGCTGCGGCTAATCACCTTCGATTGCTACGGCACGCTTATCGATTGGGAATCCGGGATTCGCCAGGCGCTGGGTGCTCAGTTGGCAGCCTGTGGCCTGAGCTGGAAGGAACGCCACTTCCAGCGTTACCTCGAGATCGAGTCCCGCCTGCAGTGCACCGCGTACCGCCCCTACCGCGAGATCCTGAACGCCGCCGAAACCGAACTGCTCCGGGAATTGGGCGTCACGGCAGGGCCCAAACCGCGATTGGCCAAAGCGCTCCCCGGCTGGCAACCGTTTGACGACACCGTCGCCGCGCTGCGGCGCTTGAAGCAGGCCCACCCGCTGGGCATCCTGTCCAACATCGACCGTGATCTGTTTGCCAAGAGTGCCCGCCTGTTGCCGGTTGCGTTCGATGTGGTGATCACCGCGGAGGATGTCCGCTACTACAAGCCGGGCACCGCGCACTTCGAACGACTGCTTCAGGATACCGGGCTCGCCGCCGAGCAGGTGCTCCATGTGGCCCAGAGCCGTTTTCACGACATCCAGCCGTGCCTGGCCTTGCATCTGCCGTGCGTGTGGATCAACCGCCGCGGCGAATCCGCCGTCGACCACGAGGTCGTGGTGAAGCAGTTTCCTGATTTGAAATCTTTTGCCGACGCCCTGCTGAACGATGCCTGCGCACCGGCCCCACCCCCCGAAACCCGCGCCCAAGGGAGTTAACCACAACCATGTCGCTCCCCATGATTCATAAGCCTCTGGCACCCGGAACGCGGGTGCGTGTGGAACAGCGCATCGTGCAGCGGGACGCAGACTGGCACACCCAGATCGAAGGCGAGGTGCTGTCGCACGAAATGGAACCGACTGGTAGTTGGTATGCCCACGGCAAGAACGACAAGCTGTGGTTGGCTCGCCTGCGAATCAAGAAGGCTGACGGCGAGATCAGCGCCGTGAATCTCGACGGCAATTCGCGGATCACCCTCCTGAGCGGCAAACCCTGAGCCGATCTCAGGCCAGCGGCTTGAAGCCGACGTACTTGCCGATCACCGCCAGGATCGCAGGGCGGTTGATCGGGGCGTAAAGGTAGTCGTCAAGGCCCTCCCCCACCGCTGCAGTTCCGGCCCCGCGGGCGTGGTGCGGCAGCACGGCCACCAGTGGCCCGTCCGGGTAGTGGGCCCGCAGGGCTCCAGCCAACTCGCGGGTGCTGCGATCGCCGCGGGACAGATTCACGAACACCACATCACAACCGCTGCGGGCCATCTCGCTGTCGAAGGCCGCCAGGTCCGGTACCCAGACGGCGTCCAGTCCCAATTCGTGCAGCTCGAACAGCAGCGCCCGGGTTCCGTCGTCCTGTCGACCCAGCAGCAGCACCGCCCCGCTGAGTCGCTGCGGCTCGGCCGGTTCGTCGGCGGCCACCCGCCAACCACTGGGGTGTACGCCGCCTGGGTCGTCGCCGGCCGGCAGCTCCGTCCGCCGGCGCTCCGGCGTGCTGAAATGCAAGGTGGCCGACCCCGAACTGGACAACTCCTCGATCAGGCGCTTGAAGCCGTCCAGCGGCAATGCCGCCTGCTCGGACGTCCCGACCCTGGACGCCAGCGGCGGCAGCAAGTCCTGCAGCTCGCGCACCAATCGAGCGATGCGGCGGGCCTCCTTCTGGATGCTGCGAATGTGGTTGATGCGCTCGGACGCCTTGGTGTCGCTGGCCAACAACAGCTCCGCGTGCCCCAGGACCGCCGACATTGAGCAACGCAGGTCCTTGACCATGTGCTGCAGCACGCCGGTCTGAACCTCGGACTCCTGGACGGTACGCTGCAACCGCCGGCTGAGCGCCTCCTGCTTGGCACCTTCGTCCTTGAGCAACCGCAAGGTCGCCTGCTCCAAGGCCCAGGCCAGACGACCCAACTCGCCCAACTGAGCGGAGTGCAACTCCGGCGGTAACCCGGTCTCGTCCAGGTGCTGCTGGAGACGTGCCAACGGTTCGCCAACCGCCCTCTGAAAGCCCAGGTAGGTGACGACGCCAACGCCCACGGCAATCATTAGGCCGTGGCGCAAGGTCGCCCACGCCAGGCCCCAGGCGCCGGCCGCAATCTCGATGTGGTCCACTGCCAGGTACAGCAGCACCGGGCGATCGGCTTGCGTAACCGGCAATACCACAAGGGCCTCCCGGCGGCCCAGCTCCTGATTCTCACGGGTTTTCAGGGTGCCGGTCGGCGGCATTGCCGTCAGGGCCTCCCAGGTCGCCGGCCCCAGCACCTGGGCCGGCTCCAGGCCTTGCCAGTCACGACTGTGCGAAATCTCGATGCGCGTTCCGATGATGACCGCGGCATAATCCAGCGTCGCTTCGCGGGCTTCCAATTGAAAGTAACGCTGCAGCAGCGTCCCCGGCGCGCTGGGGGCATCGCTGAGCAGAACCTCGCGGGTCAACTGCTCAGCGGCGGCGACGTGTTGCTCGAATTGGAGTTCCTGGCGATTCACGGACCGGCGGTAGGCGAGCCCGGCACACAGCACGGCCAGAACCACCACGCTGCCCGTGGCCACCACCGCCAGGCGCATGGCGGGAGTCAGCCGCCGCCAGAAACTCGAGGTCTTTCGGGTTGAGCCCATCACAATACTCTATGATTGGGCTATCGGCGGCTGGCCCCGGCAGACTGAGCTGCGCAAACCGGCGGCAGTTCTCGGACGCACGGGAATGGGCCAACGACCGGCACGACCCGGCGAGTTCGCCACGGATCGCTGGGCTTCCGACGGCGGCTACTTGAGGGCCTGGAGCACCTCACGATCCTCCGGAAATCTGCCGGTTTGATGCTTGCTGTAAATCAACTTGCCGTCGCGCTTGACATCGAACACGCCACCGCCACCCTTGATCAACTCGACGGTAACGCCGTATGCGCTTTGAATCGCATCCGCCAGACCGGCGGCTTGGGGGGTGTAGTTTCACTGAACGCAGTACTCGATGGAAACGTGCATCGCGGGTCCTCCTGTGTGATCGACGGGTGTCCGACCCCGCCTGGCCCTCAATATACCCGGTTGCTTTACCCGGTGGAACCGCCGACCGACAATAGCATCCATGGCGACCATCGACACCATCCTGTTCGACTGGGGCAACACTCTGGTATGCGTGCGCCGCGAGGACGACGCCTGGCAGGCCTGCGCGAACGCAGCGGTGATGACGCTCTGCAATCATGGCCTGGTGCTGCCGGACGGGGCCGCCGCTGCGATCAAAAGGCAGTTTGGCGAGGCCCGAACCCGGATGGCAGGCGATCCCGAACACCAGGAGTTGGACCTGCATTCAGTTCTGCGCCGCGGGTTGAGCGAGACCGGCAGTCTTCCCGCCGGCGTGGCTCCAATTGCCGCCGCCGCCCGGGGCTTCTGGCAGGCCTGGACCACTTGCCTGGACATCCTCGACGGTGCGGACGAGGTGCTCGCCCGGCTGGCGGCCCGCGGCTACCGCTTGGGTCTGGTCAGCAATGTCAGCGCCCCCGAGGAGTTCTGCTGCGTCCAACTGGAGCGCCTGGGCTTGCGACCGCATCTGAGCATCCTGTCCTTCTCGAGTGCCGTCGGCGTGCGCAAGCCGTCCGCCGCGATTTACCTCCACGCCCTGGACCAAGTCGGCATCCGCCGCTCCGCGCAGGACACGGCCCGCGACCGGATTCTCTTCGTGGGTGACTCGCCGGAATGTGATGTCGCCGGCCCGCAGCGCCTGGGCCTGAAGACCGCCCTGATCGTGCACCCAGCCGTGCGTTCACCATGGCCGCCTCAGGACTATGCTGCCGTTGAACCCACCTATCGCATCCGCAGGCTGCAGGAGCTGGAAGCCCTGCTCTAACGAACGTTTACGCGGGGTCAGCCGCCGGGCGGGGCTGAGGGGCAGCGAGGGTCGGCGATTCTTCGGGGCGCCGCTGCAGCATGCGCAACAGAACGCCGTTTTGAACGAAGCACAGCACCAGCCCCCAGGTGATCGCCCCGATGAACATGGCCACATTGCCCTTGAGCAACACCAGGAGCACCAACTGCAGCCCCAGCCCCAGCAGCGCCAGCTGGGTCAGGCGCCGCGGCCAGCGATAACAAGTCAGCGCCAGCCAGGTCGCCAGGTACACCAGCGGCAGCGTGGTCAGGTGATGTTTCCAGGTCCGTTCGCTGAGCAGCAGCATCGCGACCAGAACCAGCGACAGTTCCAGCAGTAGCCGCACATCGCGGCGGTTCTCGGTGCGCGTGCGACACAACAGGGCCAGAGCCGCGATCACCGCCAGGTTCGCACCGCGAATCAGCATGCTGCCGGCCAGGGTGGCGGGCGCCGCCATCTCGCCGGGCACCACCCCAAAGGTCCGGGCATGGTCTGCGGAGGTCAACGCCTGCACCTCCAGTACGCCGGAATAGCCCAGGATCCGCAGCAACGTGCCCGGCAGTGACTGGTTGATGGGCGTGACGGTGACGTAGCCGTGATGGAGATAGGGCGCGACCATCAACTGGTACCACTCGGCCAGCAGTTCCAGGTTGCGTGCTGGCCCGACGATCAGCGAGGGCAGCACTCCCCCGAACAGCAGCAGCCCGATGCCGGCGCCACCGACCACCCGCCAGCTGCGCTTGTACAGAAAGTAGACCACCAACAGCCCGGGGGTGACTTTCGTGCACACCGCCAGCCCGATGACCACGCCCGCCATCCAATCGTAGCGGTTCACGAATAAGTACCAAGCCAGGGCGACCTCCAGAAACACGAAGATGTTGATGTTGCCGTGGGTGATGTCGCCGATGATCGGCCGGGCGGAAAACACTGCGGCAAGCAGCAGCACCCCGAGTGGCACGCCGATCCCTTTTCGCCAGGCGGCCGAAACTGCCAGGGCGCAGGCGGTGACCACGGCCGCCACCTTCAGCAGGGCCCAGACCACGGCGGTCAGGGTCAACGGCAGCCGGGCGAAAGGCACCAAGGCAATGAGCACGATCGGCGGTGCCGGAAACCAGTGTTTCTCGCCGTACGGCGCCCCGCCATTCTGCAACGCCCGGGCATCCGGCAGCCAGCGGCCGACGGCGGTTCGCTGGCTGACCCGGTCGCGCCATTCCGATTCTTTTGTTTCGTGGATCTTGTCCAGAAACTGAATGGACGGCACCAGCAGCACCCCGGCGAACAGCGCCACGATGATCCACGGTCCGTAACGCCGCCGCAGCACCCGGGCATCGAGGCGCCCCAGCAGGGTGGCGGCATAGGCCGATCCGGGCGCTGTCCGGTGGGCCAGCCATGGGCTGTTCTGTTTGGAATCACTCATCGGCGGCGCGCCCCCCCCAAGATCCTCCCCTGACCGGTGCGGCCCACGCCACTTCCGCACCTCGGGAAACCCCACAGCTTAGCGGGCTAGATCTGGTAATCAAGACGGATGGGTTCGACCGTGGTCACCTGCTCCGTCCTGGTCTTGCCCTTGCCTTTGCGGATGATCAACTCGGGGGCCTTGATGTTGACGGTGCAGCCATCGGGAACGCTGCTGGTCAAGAACACCGAGCCGCCGATGACCGAAGACTGCCCCACGGTGGTGTTGCCACCCAGCACGATGGCGTTGGCATATAACGTGGCGTGGTCGCCCACACTGGGATGGCGCTTGTAGCCGCGGATCAGGCGGCCACGTTCGTCCTTGGGAAAGGAGAGCGCCCCCAGGGTCACGCCCTGGTAAACCTTGACGTTGTCGCCGATCTCGGTGGTCTCCCCAATGACCACTCCGGTGCCGTGGTCGATGAAGAAGTTTCGGCCGATCTTGGCGCCGGGATGGATGTCGATTCCAGTCTCGCTGTGGGCCCATTCGGCCATCACCCGCGGCACCCACGGGATATCGAGCCGGTACATCTCGTGGGCCAGGCGATAAACGGTAACTGCCAGCAACCCGGGGTAACACATGACGATCTCCGCGGTATCGGTGGCCGCCGGGTCGCCGTCGAAGGCCGCCTGGACATCGCCGGCCAGCTTGCTGCGGACCTCGGGCAGGGTCTCACAGAAGCTCACCACCAGGGCCTCGACCGCCTCGCGGCGCGCATCCCCGCCGACCGGACGGTGGGCGGTCTCGTCGCCGAAGCAGAAGCTGCGGTAGATTTCGACGTGCAGAATATCGCCGATTCGCGGCAACAGTTCTCCGACGTGGTAGGCGACATTGTGGGTGGTGAGGTGCTGGCGGCCCCAGTAGCCGGGATACATCAACTCCAGCAACAACTCGGTGGCGTGGATGATCCGGGTCCGAGAGGGCAGGAAGCGTTTGTCGATATGATGGGTGCGCTCGTCCGACCAGTAGCTGTCCACGATCTGCTGGACCAGCCTCGGCAAATGGCTTCCGAAACTGAACTCGGACACAAGTCACCTCCACGGCCGCCGGCGGGCGGGCCCCATCACGGTATCGGTCGGCGAAATTGCCAGTTTAGCCGCTGGGGTCCCAATACCGCAATCACACGGCCCGCATCCGCCGCGGACGCCGGCCGCCGACGATGATCCCCGCGACATTCCGGATCTCGACCTGTACAATAGGCCAGAGGAGGACCCTCTGGCGATGCCGAGCCGACCCGACCTGCCCGCCATCCTGATCGTGCTGCTGTGTGCCGGCGGTGCCGCCGCCCAGAACGAGCGGTCGAATCAGACCATCACCGAGCTGGACCTGGAGCTATCCAAGCTCTCGCAGCAGCTCGGCGACTGGGACCAGCAGTACCCGATGTTCGCCACCATGATCCAGAACCTCTGGAAGCAGAACCGTTGGGACAGCGAGGCCGACCGCTTCGCCCGGGACACCGCTTTGCGCATCGAGCAGATCCCTCCCTGGCAATTCCAGAAACGGCTTGAACTGATTGTCGACACCGTCCGCGATCGCTACGCACTCGACGACGCCCAGACCCAGCGCTTCCGTGGCCAGATCGCCCGGGACGCCTGGGGCATGACCATGAAATACGGGCAGGTCGTCATGCAGCAGATGCAGGAGGCCCTGCAAACCCGCATGCGCGGCGAACCGTTCACGCCGGAACAGGTGGCCCGCTGGGCCGACCAGTTCGCGCCGCTGATGGCCGACTGGCAGGCGGACATGGACCGCTTCACCGACGAGTTCCGGGGCGGGCTCAACCCCACGCAGGCAGGCATCTTCGAGCGCGACGTCGAGAGCCTGCACAAACGCATGAAGTACATCATCGACTCCAGCGAATCCTGGAAGCATGGCGAGTGGCAGCCAGCGGACTGGGGGCTGCAGGACGATCCCATCCACGCCCAGGCGCTGCGCGACGGCTTGTTGGACCCGGTGCGCCGCTTGCCGCCGATGCCGGCGCACTTCGAAACCCTGTCGATTGCCGGCGACGAGTCCACCTGGCGGCGGTACGTCCTGGAGTTCATCCGGTACTTCGCTCTTGACGAACCGCAGCGCAACGCCTGCAATGCCATTCTGGAGGACCTGATCCTGCGGGCCACGCGGTTCCGTTCAGCGCATCATGATGAGATCGCCGACGTCCCCAGGTACCAGCGCAACGTGCATGGGGCCCTCGAGCCCGTCCGCCAGATGTTCGAGGAGCTGAAATTCCGGCTGCAGCAGATCCCCACCGAGTCCCAGCGGCGAACCGCCGGACGCGCCCCCACCGCGCGGTAGGCCACCGAAACCTTCCATGGGGTTCGCTGAGCCCCTCGCACAGGTCCCAACGCCCCCAAATTCACAGATTCCACTGGTGCCTGAACCGGCGGCTTCCGACAAGAAGATAGGGTCGATTGCCGCCCGCGGACTGGCTCAATCCGCGGGCCGATCGCCCGCGCCGGTCACGCCGTCCGGGGTGCTGCCGGCGAACACGACGCCCGGACCGCGCCGCTGGCCGCCATGACCGAGTTCCGAAGCCCTACATCCTGTGACCCGCGCGTTCGCGATATTGTCTCGGCGATCGTCCACATGGCCCTGCTGACCCTCAGCCTGCTGGTCAGTTTCGTGCTGGTCTTCAACTTCGCCCGGACCGCCGAGTGGTTCTTCCCCCAATTCATGATGGCATTGCCAGCGGTGCTGGCGGTCAAGTACTGCGTGCTGTCGTTCACCGGCCAGCACCAGCGCTCCTGGCGGTACGCCGGTCATCGCGACGCCCTGTCCACGGCGCTGGCCCTGGCCATTGCCACCACCATCATCGCCGGCATCTTCGCCCTGTTTCGGGAGCTGGCGGCCGGGACGGTCTGGGCCCGGATCGCCGCCTTCCCCGGCGCAGTGCTGATCAACGACTGGCTCCTGAGCGTGGCACTGGTCATGGGTGCCCGGTTCGCCGGACGCCGCTGCGTCGAGCAAGCCCGCCTGAGCGGAGCCGAAGGGAAGCGCACGCTGATCATCGGTGCCGGTGACGCCGGCGAGACTTTGCTCCGTGAGATCCAGCGCATGCCGAGGGAGCAATACGACATCGTCGGGTTCCTGGACGACGACCCCGGAAAGCTGGGCAGCCGGATTCGCGGCGTGGAGGTCATCGGGACCACCGACTGCGTCAAGTCACTGTGCGATACCCGCCGCGTCGAGCAGGTGCTGCTGGCCGTGCCGTCGGCGCCGCGGCGGCGCATCCGGCGCATCATCCAACACTGCGAGGGGGCCGGCGTCCGCTTTCGCATCGTCCCCGGGCTCGCCGAACTGATCGAAGGGCCCGTGACCATCGAGAGCCAGCTTCGGCAGGTCCGCGTGGAAGACCTGCTGCATCGCGATCCGGTGGTGCTGGACCGCGGAGCCATCGGCAGGTACCTTGGCAATCGAACGGTGCTGGTCACGGGCGCGGGCGGCTCCATCGGGTCAGAGTTGTGTCGGCAGGTCATTCAGTTCGCCCCCAAACGTCTGGTGCTGGTCGAGTACTGCGAGAACAACCTGTTTGAAATCGAGCGCGAGCTGGGTCCGCGGTGCGGCGCCATCGCCCTGTCGGGCTGCCTGGCCGACATTTGTGACCGGGCCCGCATGGCCAACCTGTTCGCGGAATACAACCCGGACATCGTGTGCCACGCCGCTGCGCACAAGCATGTGCCGATGTTGGAAGCCCACCCCGGAGAGGGGTTGAAGAACAACATCCTGGGAACGCGAACGCTGGCGGATCTGGCGGTCGCCCATGGGGTCGACAAGTTCGTGTACGTCTCGACCGACAAAGCCGTCAATCCCACCAGCATCATGGGCTGCACCAAGCGCATCGCCGAGATGTACGTCCAAGGGCTCAGCGAACGACACGATACCCAGTTCATCACCGTCCGCTTCGGCAACGTCCTGAACTCGCGCGGCAGCGTGATTCCCATTTTCCAAGAGCAAATCGCCGCCGGGGGTCCGCTGACCATCACCCATCCGCAAATCACCCGTTACTTCATGACCATCCCGGAAGCCGCCCAACTGGTTCTGCAAGCCGGGTCCCTGGGACAAGGCGGTGAGATCTTTCTGCTCGAAATGGGCGAGCCGGTGCGGATCGTCGACCTGGCCCGAAATCTCATCACCCTCAGCGGTCTGACCCCGGATGTCGACATCCCCATCCGCTTCACCGGGCTGCGTCCCGGCGAGAAGCTGCACGAGGAGCTGTACATCCAGGGCGAAGGCCTGTCACCCACGCAGCACCCCAACATTCACGTGTGGCGGCATCGACCGGAAGACTGGGAGTCCTTGGTCCAAGCCCTGCCCGCCTTGTTGGCCCAGGCCGATGCAGCGACCGTTGGCGAGATCCAGGCCCGACTGGGTGAATTGGTCCCTGAATACCAGGCCGATGCCCAATCCGCCGGCCGCCGGCGAGACCCTGCCGCGGTCGCCGGCTGACCGGGTCCGCAGTGGGTCTTGGCAGTCGCGATCCCTATACTACCCACGTGAACGACGCCTCCGTAAGTATGCGCGGGTGGTGGGTGGCCGGCGGCGCCCTGCTCGCCGGACTGGGCTCCATGGCCGCCCTCGCCGAGCGGCTCAGCCCAGAGCAGCCTCCCGAACAACGCCCGCTGCTGTTGTTTTGCGGGTTGTACGCCATCTGCTGGGCCGGCTACGCCGCGGCCTGCCATTTCGCCCGCCGATCGGGTTCGCCGCAGGCCCTCCCACTCATCCTCGCCATCGGACTGGCGGGTCGGGGGCTGTTCCTACCCTCCGCCCTGATCCAGAGCGACGACTGCTATCGATACATCCTGGATGGCCAGTCGCTGTTGGCCGGCATCAACCCCTATCGACTGACCCCGGAACAGGTTCGCCAGCACATCCCGGACGGCTTGATCAACGTCCACGGCCCGTCTGCCCGCCAGGTCATTGCCCGGGTCAACAACCCTGAGGTTCCGACTCTCTACCCGCCGCTGGCCCTGGCAACATTTGCGGCCGGGGCCGCGCTGGCACCTTGGCAGATCATCGGCCAGCGCGTGGTGCTGCTGGGGTGCGATCTGCTCACCCTGCTGCTTCTGCTAGCGCTCCTCCGGCAACGCGGGTTCTCGCTCACCTGGATCGTGCTGTACGCCTGGAATCCCCTGATCATCAAGGAGATCGCCAATTCCGCCCACGCGGACAGCCTGGCCGCCCTCTGGCTGGTGGCGGTGGTCGCAGTGCTGCTGCTCCGCAACTCGGGCTCGCCATCCCCAACCTGGTGGCGCGACGGGGTCTGGTCGGCAACGTTGGGGGCCACCCTGGGCGGTGCTGTCCTGGCCAAGCTGTATCCCGCACTGCTGGCCCCCTGCTGCGTGGCCTGGATTCTGGTCCACCCGCCGCGGCGGCTGTTCAACATCGCCACCGTGATCGCAACCGGCGGTGCCGTGATCGCCCTCGGCTGTGTCCCGTTCCTGTCGGTGGGCCTGCCGCGCATGACCGAGGGCCTACGAACCTACTCGGAGCATTGGATCAATAACGCCGGAGCCTTCGAGTTGCTGGTCCGCGCATCGGATCATCCCAGAGCGGTCGCCGCCGTCACTATTGGCGGCATCGCCACGCTCAGTGCTGTGCGCCTCGCCTGCAGCCAGCGGACGGCCGACGATCTGGTGCGGGCGCTGTGCACCTGCCTGCTGGGCTGGTTGCTGTGGGCGCCGGCGTGCTTTCCGTGGTATGCCGTCGGCCCGCTGGCCGTGGCAACCGTGCAACCGCGGCGCTGGGCCGTCGTTCTGACCGGCTGCTTCGGTTGCTACTACGGGCTGCGATATGCCGAGTACCAGGGCTGGTCTGCCGGCAGGCAACTCGCCATCCGAGCGGTAGAACACGGCACCCTGTGGTTATGGCTCCTCGGCAGCGCCCTGGCGGACTTGGGAAGGTTCATCCGCAACCGGAGGCGGCCGACCTGACCCCCGGGACGGCCGCGTTCACCTGGGCCTTTTTGCCGCTATAATCAAGAACGCCAAACTTCCGGGGCCGGACCTGACCATCACGGCAAGTCAGAGGCAGCATGCGCGAACTTCTGCCCATCTTGAAACCTGAACCCTCCCACCGCTTCCAACACCGCCTCCGGGCTGCCGGAATGCTCCCGCTGCAAGCTGGAGGGCTGACCACCCTGCAGGTCAACCTGGGCAAGCGCTGCAACCAGGCCTGCCGACACTGCCACGTGGACGCCGGGCCGCAGCGCACCGAGGAAATGACCCTGGATACGGTCGAACAGGTCATCGCCGTGCTCCGCAGGTATCCCTTCGAGACCCTGGACCTTACCGGCGGTGCGCCAGAAATCAACGCCCACTTTCGATACTTGGCGGCCAGCGCTACCGGCCTGTGCGACCGGGTCATCGACCGCTCCAACCTGACGATCTTCTTTGAACCCGGCCAAGAAGACCTGGGCGCCTTTCTGGCAAACCACGGCATTGAGATCTCCGCATCGCTGCCGTGCTACGAGCAGGTCAATGTCGACGGTCAACGCGGCGCCGGCGTGTTTGACAATAGCATCCTGGCGCTGCAGCAACTGAACCGCATCGGCTACGGCCACCCCGGCAGCGGCCTAATCCTCAACCTGGTGTTCAACCCCACCGGACCAGACCTGCCGCCACCCCAGCAATCGCTGGAGCACGAATACAAACGCCGCCTGCGGGAGCGCTTCGGCATCGAGTTCAATCGCCTGTACACCATCACCAACATGCCGATCAGCCGTTTTCGGCACGACTTGCAGCGCCGCGGCGGCCTGGACGCCTACATGGGCCTGCTGGAGCGGGCGTTTAATCCGGCCACCCTAGACCGCTTGATGTGCCGCTCGCTCATCTCCGTCAGCCACGAGGGGTACCTCTACGACTGCGACTTCAACCAGATGGTCGACATGAAGGTGACCGACACCGTTCCGCAACACATTCGCGATTTTGACGCCTTCGTGCTGGAGCACCGCCCGATCCGAACTGCGGCCCACTGTTTCGGTTGCACCGCCGGATCCGGTTCGTCCTGTGGCGGCACGGTGGTCTCGTGAGCGGAGGTTCCGTGCGCATCGGCGTCATCATCCCGGCGCTCAACGAGTCCGCGGCGGTGCCTGCAGTCATTGCGGAACTGCGGGCTCGACCCGCACAGGGTGATGCATTCCGCGTGGTGGTCTGCGACAACGGTTCCACCGACGACACCGCCGCGCTGGCGGCCGGAGCCGGAGCCGAGGTGGTCCATGAACCCGTCCGCGGCTACGGGGCGGCCTGTCTGCGAGGCCTGGCCCATCTGGGCGAGTGGCCCGACCTGCTGGTTTTCGCCGATGCCGACGGAGCGGCCGACCTCGAGCGCCTCGACGCTCTGCTCGATCCGCTGCGCCGCGGGCAGGCCGACTTGGTCATTGGTCGGCGATTCGCCGAACCGGGATCCATGACCCTGCCCCAGCGATTCGGCACCGCGCTGTTCTGTGCGCTGGTGCGGTTGCGTTGGCGGGTGCGCTGTAGTGATTTGGGTCCGTTCCGGGCGATCCGCCGGAGTGCCCTGGAGCGGTTGCGGATGGCCGACACCACCTGGGGTTGGACCCTGGAGATGCAGATCAAGGCGGTGCTCGAGGGTCTGCGGGTGGTCGAGATTCCGGTCCGCTGGCGGCGCCGCAGGGCCGGGGCCTCCAAGATCAGCGGCACCCTGGCGGGCACCCTCCGAGCCTGCGGCAAGATCACTTGGACGTTCGCCCGCTTTGCGGCGACCTGCCGGCGCTGGCCCGGCGGGGCCGCGGACCGCGTCATCGGCTTCGTCAAGTACCCGCGTCCCGGCGCCGTCAAAACGCGGTTGGCTGCCGCCGTCGGCAACCCCCGAGCCGCATGGATCTATCGCCGCCTGGCGCACCGGACGCACCGTCGACTGCTGGCCCTGCAGTCTGCCAACCTCGTCGAGCTCACGGTCTTCGGCTCCGGCGGCTCGTCCGCCGACTTTCGGCAGTGGCTGCCCGGAGCGCGCCGTTACCAGGTGCAGCCCGACGGCGACTTGAGTGTGCGCTTGGGCACCGCCTTCGAGGACGCCTTCGCGGACGGAGCCCGTAGGGTCGCGGTGGTCGGGACCGACAACCCGGCACTCGACGGAGCACTGGTCTGCCAGGCACTGGCCTCCCTGGATTATTCCGATGCCGCCGTGATCCCCAACACCGACGGCGGCTACGCCCTGATCGCCCTCTCGCGGTCGCTCCCCGAGCTTTTTGGGGGGATCGATTGGAGCAGCGACCGGGTCCTCCGCCAGACTCGCGAGCGGGCCCGCCAGGCCGGCTTGACCCTGGTCGAATTGCCCGCTATCGTCGACGTGGACCGCCCTGAAGACTTGCACCATTTGCCACCCCTGCTGTCGGTGGTCATCCCCGCGCTTAACGAAGCGCAGACCCTCACCCACAACCTGCCGGTGCTGATGAGGCAGGTCGCAGCCTGCGGCGAGGCTGCCGAAGTGGTCGTGGTGGACGGCGGGTCCACCGATCGCACCGCCGCGGTGGCCGCGGCCTGCGAAGCCCGGGTGATCCAGTCCGCGGCCGGTCGCGGGCGACAGTTGAATACCGGTAGCGCCGCGGTCGCCGGCGAGTGGCTGTGGTTCGTGCACGCCGACTGCCGGATTCCTCCTGGCGGACTGCGGGCCCTGCTCGAGGTCCTCAGTCGTTTTCAGTCGCGAAGCTGGGGATACTTTGAGCCGCGCCTGGACAGCGGCGGGCTGCGCTACCGCTTGATCGATATCGGCATCTCGATGCGATCGAAGATGCTGCGTTTACCGTTCGGCGACCAGGGACTGTTCGTGCACCGTGACGCCCTCGCGCAGTGCGGCGGGTTTGTCGAGCACGGCGCCCCCGAAGACCGAAGTCGGGTCACATGCCTGGCGACCCTGGGTCCGCCAATCCGCATGGCGCAACCGCTGGAGATCAACTCGCGGCGCTGGCGGCGGGACGGCATCCGGAGGACCACGGCGTCCAACGGGTTCACGCTGCTTCCCCACTGTGCCCGGGCTCCGACCGCCCTACGACCGCTTTCCGACTACAATTCCGGCAACGCCCTACCGGCGGACCGGACATCCCCTTGAGGAAGGAGCATGACTGTGAGTGCTACATCCCAGGTCAAGACCCCCGACGTGGAAGCCGCAGTGACCGAGCGCTACAGCAGCGGCGCCCGTCGGATGCAGGCAGAGCTGTGCTGCCGGGTGGATTACGACAGCGCCCTGCTGGAGGCCATTCCGCGGGAAATCATCGAGCGGGACTACGGCTGCGGTGATCCCTCCCGCTTTGTCCAACCCGGTGATACCGTCGTGGACCTGGGATCCGGGGGCGGCAAGATCTGCTACATCGCCGCCCAGATCGTCGGCCCGGCCGGCCGGGTCATCGGGGTGGACATGAACTCCGACATGCTGGCCCTGGCCCGAAAGCACCAGCCGGAAGTCGCTGATCGACTGCGGTTCGACAACGTCGACTTCAGGCGCGGCCGCATCCAGGACCTGGCCCTGGACCTGGAGCGGCTCGAAGGCTTCCTCAGCACCCATCCCGTGCGCACCGCCGACGACCTCCTGAAACTCGAGCAACACGCGACTGCGCTGCGCCGCGAACACCCCATGATCGCCGACCAGACCGCCGATATCGTGCTGTCCAACTGCGTGCTCAACCTGGTGCGGAGCGAGGACAAGCGACACTTGTTCGCCGAGATATTCCGGGTGCTGAAGGTCGGCGGGCGGGCAGCCATTTCCGACATCGTCAGCGACGAGGCCGTGCCCGAATCGATGCAGCAGGATCCGGAGCTGTGGTCGGGCTGCATCTCGGGAGCTTACCAGGAGCAAGCCTTCCTGCAGGCATTCCTCGACGCGGGTTTCTATGGCGTCGAACTGATCAAGCGCGACGCGGCGCCCTGGCGCACCGTGCAGGGCATCGAATTCCGGGCGGTCACGGTGGTGGCCCACAAAGGCAAGGAAGGCCCCTGCTTCGAGCACCATCAAGCCCTGATCTACCGCGGCCCGTTCCGCGCGGTCAGCGATGACGACGGGCACACCTTCGTACGGGGGCAGCGTGCCGCGGTCTGCGAGAAGTCCTTCGCCCGGTTCCAGCGGGCGCCGTACCGCGACCATTTCTTCCCCGTCGAACCGCTCAAGCCGGTGAGTCCCGCTCAGGCCCAACCGTTCGATTGTACGCGCACCGCCCCCCGGCACCCTCGCGAAACCAAGGGGTTCGATCATGATGTGAGCACGCCGCCCTCGAGTTGCTGCGGGCCGCACGGGTGCCGCTGAATGACGCTGTAGGATAATGGGTGATGACCCGCGCTACCGCCAGCAAAATGCTCGTCGCGCTGATCCTGCTGCCCATCGGGATCAAGGGCTGCCAGAAGTGGCGGCACCTGCGCCCGCCGGCCGGCGCCAGCCCTGCCGCACCCGTGCTCCCAGCAGCCGGCGCGGCGACACCGGATCACGACCTGCTCGATCACCTGCTGCGGCAATACGTCGGCGACGACGGCGTGAATTATGGCGGCCTCAAGACGGAGCAAAAAGCACTGCAGACCTATCTCAAGTCGCTGGCCGACGTGGATCCGACCCGCCACGGTCGCGACTTCCTGCTGGCCTTGTACATCAACGCGTACAACGCCGCCACTCTGGAACTCGTTCTGGAGCACTACCCCGGCATCCAGTCAATCAAGGACATCCCCGCCGAGAAGCGCTGGGATGCGCGCCGCTGGCGGATCGCCGCAGAAACGCATTCGCTGAACGAGCTGGAGCACGCCGTGCTGCGCGGCCGGTTCCACGAACCGCGCGTGCACTTCGCCATTGTCTGTGCCTCACGTGGCTGCCCGCCGCTGCGCAACGAGGCCTACCGCGCGGACCGGATCGACGCACAACTCGACGACCAAGCCCGCCGCTTTCACCGGCAGCCGCGGCACTTTCGTTATGATGCACAGGACCGCGCCGTGTCTCTATCCCCCATCTACCAGTGGTTCGCCGACGATTTTCGAGCCGGCGGCAAGACCCTCGCCGGATACGCTGGCCAATACGCCACCCCCCCGTTCGACGACGTGGCAGGCGACACCGAGATCAAGGTCGAGTTCCTGGACTACGACTGGAGCTTGAATGGCAGCTAGGATGTTGGCACTGATCCAGCACTACATTCGATGGCTGCATACCGGCTGGCCCGCCGGCCGGGTCGAGAAGCTGCCCGAGGTCCAACCCGACGGCTCGACCAACGTCCCAGGGCTGTACATCACCGGAGATCTCACCGGCATCCCGCTGCTGAAGTTTGCCGCCGACAGCGGCACCCGGGTCATCCGAACCCTCCTGCGGGATCCCGCCTTCCTGAACCGCCGCGGCGGCAACCCCGACCTCCCGGACGTAGTCATCGTCGGGGCCGGAGTCTCGGGCATGGCGGCCGCTCTGGAAGCCCGCAAGCTGGGCCTGTCCTTTCGCGTCCTGGAAGCCTCCGAGCCGTTCTCCACCATTATGAATTTCCCTTACGGTAAGCCGATTTACACTTACCCCACCGACATGACACCGGCGGGCGACCTCCAGCTCCATGCCGCCGTCAAGGAGTCCTTGGTCGAGGAACTGCGCCGCCAGACGCTGGCCCAAGGAATCGAACCGACCCTTGCCCGAGTGCAACGCGTTACACGCAAGGGCGGGATGCTCGACGTGGTCATCTCCGAGGACAAGCACCTGCGGAGCCACCGCGTCGTCGTGGCCGTCGGCCGCAGCGGGAACTTCCGCAAACTGGGTGTTCCCGGCGAGTCGCTCGACAAGGTCTACAACCGATTGCATGATCCCCAGGACTTCTGCGCGCAGCAGGCCCTGGTGGTCGGCGGCGGCGACAGCGCCCTGGAAACCGCCATCGCCTTGGCCCGCTGCGGCGCTGCGGTGACCCTGTCGTATCGCGACCGGGAGTTCAGCCGGCCCAAGCCCGAGAACGTGGACCAGCTCAGGGCGCTGATCCGCGATCCTCGTGCCGCGATGGCCGGCGCGCCTCCTCATGCCGGGCGAACAACCCCGGGTACCGGCGACCCGGCGGGCGCCAGAAACCGGCCGGGTCCGATCGAAGTGCTGATGGGCAGCACCGTCCAGGAGATCCGCGAACACCAGGTGCTCATTCGCGACGCCGACGGGCAGGTTCTCGCCCGCGACAACGACGTGGTTTTCAGTATGATCGGTCGCGAGCCGCCGCTCGACTTCCTGCGGCGCTGCGGCGTCCGCATCCGCGGTGACTGGCGGGCCGGGACCTGGATCGGATGCCTGACATTCATAGTGTTCTGCGTGTTCTTGTACCACTGGAAGAGTGACGCCGGCATCCCGATCAACCGGATGTTCAAGAGCCACCATTGGTTCCCGTTTAACCTCGGCGGCACTGAAGATCCTGCCAGCCTCCTGGGCACCGCGCAAATCTCGATGCGGAGCCCCAGCTTCTACTATTCCGGAGTGTATTGCCTGTGCATCATCGTGTTCGGAATTCGGCGAATCCGCCGCCGCAAGACCCCCTACGTCACCCTTCAGACCCTGACCCTTGCCGCCGTGCAGTGCGGGCCGTTGTTTGTGCTGCCGTACGTGCTATTGCCGTGGCTGGGACACAATGGAGTATTCGACGACGGATTGGGCAAGTCCGTGGCCGACGCCTTGTTTCCGGTCAGCCCTTGGGACCCCCAGGGACGGGAGTACTGGCGCTCGGTCGGCTTCATCCTGGCTTGGCCGCTGATGTTCTGGAACGTGTTCACCGACCAGCCGCTGTGGGCCTGGCTGATCCTCAGTGGAATCCAGACCGTGGTGCTCATCCCGTTGCTGATCCGCTACTGGGGCAAGGGCGCCTACTGCGGCTGGATCTGTTCCTGCGGGGCCCTCGCCGAGACCATGGGTGACGCCCACCGCCACAAGATGCCGCACGGCCCCCAGTGGAACCGCCTGAACCTCCTCGGCCAGTTGTTTCTGCTGCTGGCGGGCTTGCTGCTGGTGCTGCGGGCGGTCAGTTGGTCCGCGCCGGACGGCAGCGCGTTGCAGCGGGTCAGCAGCGCCCTGTACGCCGGTGGCCTGCACGGCAAGACCCCCGGCGGAGGCGCCTTGGGCTTCCCCCTGCAATTCCTGAACTACGTCTGGTTCGTGGACCTGCTGTGGGCGGGCATTCTCGGCGTTGCATTCTACTTCTGGTTCAGCGGGCGGGTGTGGTGCCGCTTTGCCTGCCCGCTCGCCGCGCTGATGCACATCTTCGCCCGCTTCTCGCGCTTTCGCATTCTGGCGGACAAGCAGAAGTGCATCTCCTGCAACGTGTGCACCACAGTGTGCCACCAGGGCATCGACGTCATGAATTTTGCGAACAAGGGCCGGCCCATGGAGGACCCGGAATGCGTGCGCTGCAGCGCCTGTGTACAATCCTGCCCCACCGGCGTGCTGGAGTTCGGCCAGATCGACCGCGCCTCGCAGCAGGTCATCAGCCGCGACCGCCTGGTGGCCTCCCTGGTTCGCAGCCGCGAGGCCCAAGCCCCGGTCACACGGGGTTCGCCAGACCCCAGCGCTGCCCGGCAGTAGCGCCCACGGGCGGCGCATTCATATCGGACAGACCAGCCGGCCCAGCTTGTCGGTCAGCTTGATGTTCTCGTCGTAATCGACCGGACAATCAATCACCACCGGGCGGTTGGCCCGAAACGCCTGCTCCAAGGCCGGACGCAAGTCATCAGCGGCCTCGATGCCGTAGGCCTCGCATCCGAAGCTGCGGGCCAGCGCGACGAGATCCGGGTTGCCGAAGTCGACGTGGCTGGCACGCCCGTACTGGTTGAGCTGCTTCCACTTGATCAGCCCGTAGGCTCCGTCGCGCCAGACCATGGCCACCACCGCGGCGCCGCAGCGCACCGCGGTCTCCAACTCCTGGACGTTCATCAAGAATCCGCCGTCACCACTGATGCTCAGCACCCGCCGGTCGGGATACAACAGCTTGGCGCCAATCGAGCCCGGCAGCGCGATCCCCATGCTGGAAAACCCGTTGGAGATGATGCAGGTGTTGGGCTGATGGCACGGATACATCCGGGCGATCCACATCTTGTGGGCACCGACATCGGAGATCAGGATGTCCTTCGGGCCCATCACCTGCCGAACTTCGTGGAGGATCCTTTGCGGCTTGACGGGAAAACCGCGATCGCCGCTGAGTTCCTGCAGCTCGCTGAGGATGGTGTCGCGCAGGGTCGTGATCATGTCCTGGGTGTCGCGCGGCGTGACCCGATCGCCGAGTTCGTCGAGGGCCAAGGCGATGTCGCCCTCGATCCCGCAGGCCAACTGGTAGTGACTGTCGACCTCCGCCGGCAGCCGATCGATGTGAATGATCTGCTTGTTGCAGTCCGGATTCCAGCGCTGCGGCGGGTATTCCACCAGATCGTAGCCGACCGCGAGCACGACATCGGCACGATCGAACCCGCAGCTCACGAAATCGCGGGCCTGCAGACCGACCGTCAGCAGAGAGTGTGGATCGGTATACGGCAGCACGCCCTTGGCCATGAAGGTGTGGGCGCAGGGAATGTGCGTGCGCTGCACATAACGGCGCAACGCTTCGGCGGCCTGCCCACGGACGACACCGTTGCCCGCCAGCAGGAAGGGAAACCGAGCCGCGTTGATGATGTCGGCGGCCTTGTGGACCTGCCGCATCAACGGTTCGGGAGCCAGGGCCTGTTGGATGACCAGCGGTTCCTCGGACACCGTTCGCGTGGCGATATCCTCCGGAAAGTCGATGTGCGTGGCACCGAACTTCTCGGTTTGGGCCACTTTGAACGCCTTGCGAACTACCTCCGGAATGATCTCCGGCGTCACCAGTTGGGCGGTGTACTTGGTCATCGGCCGGAAGAACTGCACCAGGTCCATCGCCTGATGCGATTCCTTGTGCAGCCGATCGATGGCCGCTTGACCGGTGACGGCGATGAGCGGCGCCCGATCCATGTTGGCATCGGCGACCCCGGTGGCCAGGTTGGTCGCCCCAGGCCCGAGCGTTGCCAAACAGACGGAGGCCTTGCCGGTCAGACGCCCCTGAACGTCGGCCATGAACACCGCCCCCTGCTCGTGCCGGGTCTGGATGAAGCGCAGGCTCGAATCCAGCAGGGCATCCATGACTTCCATGTTCTCTTCACCGGGCAGGCCAAACATGAACGGCGTACCCTCGCGCTCCAGGCACTTGATGAACAGCTCGGCCGCCTTCATCGCACTCACTCCATACATCGGCGATCCCGCCTCGCCGGAAGTCCAATCCTGTTCGTAGACGACGTGCCCGGAAGGCCGCAGGCCCAACCATGCGGAGGTCGTGCCCAACTCAACTCCGAACCGGGGGGTAGCCAATGTGGCCCCTCCGGCCGAGGGCACGGCAACGCCTCACGACCGCAATGCCGGACGCCCGGCGCTGAGGCACAACTCCACCAGGTCGTCCAGCCGGGCACTACCAGCGCACATCACCGTGTCGGCTCCACCCCAATAAAGGGTCACCGTGCCGTCGTCCTCGGGGATGGCGCCGCAGGTGAAAACGACATTGTGCACATAGCCGGTGACTTCCCAGGGATCCTCCGGTTGCAGGATCCAGTCGTCCGCGACGCCCAGGATCCGGGCCGGATCCGCCAGGTCGTGCAGCGCCACGCCCAGCCGGTACACCGAACCGTCCATGGTCGGGAACACGCCATGATAAATGTGCAACCAGCCGCGTGGGGTGCGGATCGGTGTTGCGCCAGGCCCAATCTTCATTTCGTCCCAATGATAGGGTACCGGCTTCATGACCACCCGCGAATCGCCCCAGTGCACCAAGTCCGGCGAGTAGCTGATCCAGATCGCCCACGGCGAAATCTCCGAGTGCGGTCGGTCCAGACGCACATAGCGGCCAGCAAATCGCTGCGGAAACAGGACCACGTTGCGCAGATCCGCCTGGGTGATCAAAGCCACCCGCTCGACCGCCAGGAAGTCGTGCGTCCGGGCCAGGGCAATGCGGACGCCATGTGCGGAGTAGGCACTGTAGGTGAGCAGGAAGGCACCCTCGATTTCGCAAATCCGGCAGTCCTCGACCCCGAACGCCTCGTACTCGGCGAACACCCCCGACGTGGCCGGCACCAGGAATGGTTCCGGGCGCACCGTAAACCGATAACCATCGTCGCTCTCGGCTAGTCCAATGATGCTGCGGCCATTGTGGCGATGGGCCCGAAACAACATGATGGTGCGCCCCTGGTAGCGAGCCATCCCCGCGTTGTGCACGGTCGCCACCGGATAGGGCACGTCGTCTCGGGTCAGGATAGGGTTCTGCGGGTAACGGCGAACAACAGGATGCATAACTGGCTCCACCCGGATGACTGCATTGTAGTCAGTCCCTCAGCGCATGCCAGGGCCGAAGCAACGGTTGCGACCCGCGGAACCCGCCGCTACGATGGCCAACGTTCACGCAGAGCCCCCTTATGAGAGTCCTGGCACTCGAACCGTACTACGGCGGCAGCCACCAGGCGTTTCTGGACGGCTGGCGGCACCACAGCCGCCACGACTGGAGCCTGCTGACGCTACCACCCAACAAGTGGAAATGGCGAATGCGGCACTCGGCGATCACCTTCGCCGACCAAGTGCGCCAGGCCAGAGGCGAGTGGGATCTTCTGCTCTGCAGCGACATGTTGAACCTCGCCGAATTCCTGGGGCTGGCTCGCGGGACACTACCGCCGCGACCGACGGTGGCGTATTTTCACGAAAACCAGTTGACCTACCCGGTGCGCCGGGAAGACGAACGGGATTATCATTTTGCCATCAGCAATCTAACCACGGCGCTGGCCGCCGACGCCGTCTGGTTCAACTCGGCATTTCATCGGGACGAGTTTCTGACCGCTCTGCCAACATTTATCAAGCGCATGCCCGACCATCAGCCGTTGCCGCAGATCCAGAGCATCCGTGCCAAGGCTGAGGTTCACCCCCCCGGCATCTGCCCGCCGGCCCCAAGGGGCCTGCGCCGTCCGGGCCCGTTGCGGATCCTGTGGGCGGCCCGCTGGGAACACGACAAGAATCCAGAAACATTTTTCGAAGCACTGGGACTGCTTCAGGACAACGGGGTGCCTTTCCGGGTCAGCGTCCTCGGGGAGCAGTTTCGCGCGCAGCCGCCGATCTTCGATCAGGCCCGCAGCCGCTTTGCCGGCCACATTGACCGCTGGGGCTACCAGACCAGCCGAGCGGCGTATGAGGCCGCCCTCGCCGATGCCGATGTCATCGTGTCCACCGCGGTGCACGAGTTCTTCGGAATCAGCATTGTGGAAGCCATCGCCGCAGGGGCCTTTCCGGTGCTTCCCGACCGGTTGTCCTACCCGGAGATCCTGGAGCCGGCAGAACCAATGGGCCCATTCCTATATGATGGGAGCGCCCCCACTCTCGCCCGCGCCCTCCGTCACCTGGCGGCCACCTGGCCCGCGGCGGGCAGACGCAACGCAGACCACGAACGAGCAGTCGCCGCGGTGAGGCGCTACCAATGGGCCCAAGCGGCGCCCCGAATGGACCAGGCACTGGAAGCCCTGCTCAAGCGATAAGATTTAGGATTAAAGCAACAATGAACTGTGCTGCTACCCGATCCACAGCCCCAAACTTCTGTGGTTCTGGAACCTCAGACCCCCAAAAAAACGTGTCAAGCATGGGTGGCAAAGTTTTGCGGATGAAGATCTTTTTTTGGTGCACTTCTGCCGGCCCCATTGTAACCACGGCAATCCCAGATTAACATAAGCCTCGCATTGTACGTGTGACCCCAGTTCCTTCGGGGCCACGGACAGCGCTTGGGCAACGAGCCCAAAATGGGAGGGCGCCACGTTCTGCTTCCCGCATGACTGGAGTCCGGAGAACTCATAACTCAAGCAGATGGTAGGGAGATGACCATGCAAGATCCCAGAAAAGTCTTGGCGGTGTGCGTCTGTTGTTTGTACGCCACGATGACACAAGCGCTCCTGGCCGACCCCACAGGGTTCGTGACGGAGATCAAGAATACACCGGAAGTCGGAACCTGCACCACCCAGGGCCTGGTGGTCTGCAACCTGTTCGTCGAGTTCGATACCCTGAGCGACAATCTGCTGAGTGCGGCGTTCGCGAACATCACCACCAACGACCCCGCTGGATTCTTCCAGTTTCCCGCGGCGATGGGGGGATCCAACACCGCGCCGCTGCAACTGTTTCTCGGCTTGTTTCCAGACTTGGCCTGCGACAGCTTTGTGACCATCGGGATCAAGAGCGTCCCGGTTGGTGGTACCGACTGCTCGACGGTCGACCCCGACTTTGACACCGTCCTGTTCAACACCGGTGGTGGAGTGGTTGGCGGCTGGTTCTGCAGCAATCCGCCCAGCGGACAGGGCATACCCGATCCGGCCAGCGGACAGACCCTGCTCGCCCAGTTCACGGTCAACAATGGCTTCAACGTCTCGGGCGACCTGACCGTGTTTTACAACAACGGCCTGACGCCCTTTCTGGCAGACTTCACCTGCGTCCAGGTAGGCTGCACCACCGATGATCAGTGCAACGACGACGATGCCTGCACCGCCGACGTCTGTGATGCCGGCACTTGCGTTAACAACCCGATCAGCTGCGACGACGGGAACGCCTGCACCGCCGATGGCTGCAACCCGGCCACCGGCTGTGTCAACGACCCGATCAGCTGCGACGACGGGAACGCCTGCACCGCCGATAGCTGCAACCCGGCCACCGGCTGCGTCAACGATCCCATCAGTTGCGATGACGGGGACGCCTGCACAAACGATAGCTGCGACCCGGCCACCGGCTGTGTCAACGATCCAGTGATCTGTGATCCCGGCCAGGTGTGCGTGCTCGGCATTTGTGTGGATCTGCCCGATTGCACCACCGACGACGACTGCGATGACCTCAACGCCTGCACCACGGATACCTGTGACGCCGGCACCTGTGTGTTCGCGCCGATCAGTTGCGACGACGGAAACGCCTGCACCGCCGATAGCTGCGACCCGGCCACCGGCTGCGTCAACGATCCAGTCATCTGTGATCCCGGCCAGGTGTGTGTGGACGGCATCTGCGTGGATGCCTCCGAGTGCACCACCGACGACGATTGCGACGACATGAGTGCCTGCACCGATGATGCCTGCGTTGCCGGGCGGTGCTCGAACACTCCTGTCGACTGCGATGACAAGAACGCCTGTACCGCCGACACCTGTGATCCAGCCACGGGCTGCGTCAACCCGAAGATCACGTGCAACGACGGCGATCCCTGCACCACCGACAGTTGTGACCCGGCCACCGGCTGTATTCACGCCCCCGTGGTCTGCCCGCCGGATCAGGTATGTGAAAACGGCATTTGCGTGCCCACCCGCGCCTGCCAGACGCCGAGTGATTGCGATGACGACAATCTGTGCACCACCGACATCTGCTTCCAGGGCAAGTGCGTCAGCGAGCCCCTGGACTGCGATGATAAATTGCCCTGCACGGTGGACTCCTGTGACCCGGCGACCGGTCAATGTGTGTTCGAGCCCGCCTGCGATGACGGCGATGCCTGCACCCAGGACTCCTGTGACCTACAGACCGGCGAGTGCACCCATATCGCCATAGACTGCGACGACAAGATCGATTGCACCCAGGACTCCTGCGACCCGCTGACCGGCGAATGCGTGCACGAGTTGCTGGATTGCGACGACGACGATCCCTGCACGACCGATACCTGCGATCCGGCGTTGGGTTGCGTCCATCAGCCCATCGTGTGTGATGATGACGTCGCCTGCACCCAGGATCTGTGCATGGCCGGAACCTGCGTGCACATCCCGATGAACCGTCAGTGCGACGACGACATCGAGTGCACCGTCGACATCTGCAACATGTTCAACGGCTGCCAGTACTTCCCCAGCGACGAGCTGTGCGATGACGGCGTTGTGTGCACCAAGGACGTGTGCATCCCCGAGCAGGGCGGCTGCGTCGGCATCCCGAACGACCAGCTCTGCGACGACGGCGTGGACTGCACCAAGGACCTCTGCGTCAACGGGCAGTGCATCAACGCCGCCGACGACAGCAAGTGTGACGACGGCATCAGTTGCACTATCGATACCTGCAACCCAGACGGTTGTGAAAACAAGGCAATTGACAACTTCTGCGACGATGACAACCCCTGCACCCAGGACGTCTGCGACCCCGAAGATGGCTGCATCTTCATTGGCGGCGGCGGCGGGGACTGCGACGACAACGATCCCTGCACCCTGGATGCCTGCGATGCCGCCACCGGCGAGTGCACCCATACTCCGGTGGTCTGTGACGATGGGAACTTCTGCAACGGCGCCGAGACCTGCAACCCGCAAACCGGGGCTTGCGAATCCCCGGGCAGCCCCTGCGCCGATGACGGCCTGTTCTGCAACGGCACGGAAAGCTGCAACGAGACCACCGACATGTGCGAGTCTTCCGGCGATCCCTGCGCCGATGACGGCCTGTTCTGCAACGGCACGGAAAGCTGCAACGAGACCACCGACATGTGCGAGTCCTCCGGCGATCCCTGCCCCGATGACGGCCTGTTCTGCAACGGCACGGAAAGCTGCAACGAGACCAGATCGGAATGGCGTCGTTGCGGGAAAGAGTGGGAGGCTGAGTGTATGTG
>CAZUGO010000094.1:0-86518 GCA_964619935.1 uncultured Planctomycetales bacterium
CTCGCGAGCACAGCCACGGCGTCACCGTGTACGAGGGCAAGTGGTCGCGTGACGGTGAGATCCACGAAGCCGAAGTCACCGCGGACGGCGCCCTCATAGAACTGGAAGAAGCCACGACGCTCGAGCGCGTGCCGGCGGCAGTCCGGGCAGCCATCCTCAAGCACTTCGGCGGCGATGCCACGGTGGCGGTCGAGAAGAAGACCCTTGTGCGCTACGAAGCCGAGACCATGGTTCAAGGCAAAGAGCAGGAAGTGACGATTCTCCCCACCGGCCGGATCGTCGACGACCACGACGACCCTGATCCAGATGATGACTCCGACGATGAGGATGAAGAAGACGATCCTCGGTAAGCGGGGCGCTGGCCGGACCCCAAATCGCCGGCACGGCGCCGGCGCCCGGCCCGCCGCGGGCGGGTTGCCATGCGCGTGCCGATTGTCGAAGACGATGCGCCGCTGCGCCGGTCACTGACCCAAGGGCTCAGTGAGGCGGGCTGCGGACTGGGACTGGCCTTGTCCAAGCTCATCATCGAACAGGCCGGGGGCACGGTCGCCGCCCGCGCCCGCAATCCGGGGCCTTCACGTTGGAGATCGCCCTGGCCCGCGCCTAGAGGGATGCAACTCGTGTGGCTGAATGCGGTGTTCGACCGTTCCCTCGGTCGCGACTCCGAGCGCACTGGTGTACCGCCCCGCCGTGCGATACCATTGCGGCCTGGAGGATGCCCCAATGAGGCCCTATCGTGCCGGTTCGCTTGCCGCGGTGCTGTCAGCGGTCGCATGGTTCGCCCCGGGATGCCACGCCGGCGCTTCGAGCCGGGCGGCATCGGGGCCGCCTGAGTTTCAGGACTGGCGCCGGCAGCGCGAGAATGCCCTGCACAGCGAGTCCGGCTACCTGGCATTGGCCGGCTTGTATTGGCTCGGCGAGGGCATTCACCGCCTCGGCTCGGCGCCGGACAACGACCTGGTCCTGCCGGCCGGCCGGGCTCCGCAGCATGCCGGCTCGGTCCGGGTCAAGGGGGGTCAGGTGACCGCGACCAGTGCCCCCGGCGTGCGCATGACCGTCGACGGCCGCGCCGTGACGGCAATCGCCATGACTTCGGACGCCGGCGAACGGCAGCCCACACGCGTCCAGCTCGGCGAACTGACCTTCTGGATCATCGAACGTTCCGGCCGCATCGGGCTGCGCTTGAGTGATCCCAAGAATCCTCTGCGGACCCAGTACACGCACACGCCCTGCTTTCCATACAACCCCGCCTGGCGGCTGCCGGCCCGCTTCGAACCCTTGGCCACACCGCAGACCTTCGCGGTGCCCACCATCCTGGGAATCCCGACCCCGGTGGAATCGCCTGGAACGCTGGTGTTCCGGATCGAGAACCGCGACTACCGCCTGCAGCCGATCGGCACCACCGCATCGGACTACTTCGTGGTGTTCGGCGATCGCAGCAATGGCCGCGAGACCTACGGCGGCGGGCGGTTCGTGATGGTGCCGATCCCGGACACCGGGCAGGAGACCATCATCGATTTTAACAAGGCCTACAACCCCCCGTGCGCCTACAGCGCCCACACCACCTGCCCGATGCCGCCGCCGCAAAACCAGCTGCCCCTGCGAATCGATGCCGGTGAGCGGGTGGTCCGGTCGGGATCCCACGGCGCATGACCACCCGATCCGCCTGCCGTGAGCTGGGACGGCCGTCGCATGCGGCCGAGCCAACCGCAGCCGCGGGGGTCGCGCGGTCGATCACCAGGAGCGAACCCCGCGCCGCATTCGGACCGCGGTGCCACACCGCACTCCCGAACCGGCCCTGGAACCGCGACCCGGTGCCCTCATGAGTGCTGTCGTTCCGTTGGACTTCACTTGCGCCGCCGACGTGGATCGCTGGCAGCAGTACGTCGGGACCCGCCGGGACAGCCATTGCACCGACGATGCCCGCTGGCGGCTGTTGTACCATGAACTCTACGGCTTCCCCACCTTCAACTTCGCCTGGCAGGACGGCTCGGGGGTCCGCGGGGTGGTCTCGGTGTACCTGATTGCCTCACCGTTTTTCGGGCGCTTGCTGGTGACCTCGCCGTTCTTCGGCTACGGCGGTTTGTACGCCGACGACGGCGACGTGCGAGATGCCTTGTTGCAGCGCATCGAGCAGGTGGCCGTCGAACAGCGCGCTGATTTCATCGAGCTAAGACTCACCGAAGCGCTGCCGCCGCCGTACACCGCGAACGCTGACTTTGAGGAATTCGACCTGGACTTGGACCGCACCTCGGAGGACTGCTGGAAGCAGTTGTCGTCCAATGTGCGGCAGAACATCCGCAAGTCGCGCCGCCATCCACTGCGCTTCGGCCTGTCACCCGATCCGGATCCCTCGTACACCCTGGTCAGCCGCACCGTGCGCGACCTGGGCACGCCGTTTCACGGCCCGCGTTATTTCCGGCTGGTCCGGAAGTATTTTCCGCGGGAAGCCTGGTTCGCACAGGTGCATCACAACGACACCCTGGTGGCCAGCGGCCTGGTGCTGTGCACCGAGCGATCGCTGTTGACCCCGTACATCGGCAGCCTGAAGGCATCGCGGAGCAGCGCTGCGAACTACTGCCAGTATTGGGGCCTGATCGAACACGCCCTGCAGCAGGGCATCCCCCGCTTCGAGCTGGGCCGCAGCCCGCGCGACTCGACGCACGCCCAATTCAAGACCAAGTGGGGCGCCCGGGCCGTCCCGGTCTACTACAACTACCGCCAGCTCCAGAAGGGCAAGGAATACAAGTACACGCCGTCCGATCCGCCGCGGCTGTTCGTCCTGGCCAGCGCGATCTGGAAGCGGCTGCCCCTGCCGATCACCCGGCTAGTCGGCCACCGCTTTGCCCGGTATATCCCCTGATCGCACCAGTTCGTGGTAGTGCTCGATCATGGTGCGGGTGCGCCGCGCTGCGATGAGCCGCTCGAACTTGGGCCAGGCGGACTTGACGTTGACGTTGCCGATGAAGCGCTGGGTCCAGCCCCGTTCGACGGCCTGATCCTCGAGTTCGAACTCCCAGGGGTGAAAATACAGGGTGGGAATACGGCCGGCGCGGGCGTCGCGCTGCAGCAGGAAGGCGGTCAGCCACGAGGGGTAGAGCCTGAAGTAGAATCCGCCGCCGTAGGGGATCCGCACCGGCCCGAACTGTTGGGCCGCCGGCGGGATTTCCAGCAAGTCGGCGGTCAACCAGTAGGGCCGCGGCGAGTTGCTCCAGGACCCGTACATGTGGGTCTTGAACGGGAACAGCGACGAGTCGTACACAAAGCCCAGGTCCACCAGGTGGTCCCACAGCCAGCGGTCGCCGCGCCGGGCGGACCACGACGGCGAACGGTAGCCATAGACCGGACGGCCGGTGATGTCTTCCAGGGCCTGCTTGGAGCGGGTGATGTCCTGCTTGCAGCGCTGGGCGTCCGCAGCCGCCATCCACAGGTGGCGGTGGGAATGCGAGGCGATCTCGCAGCCGATGTCGGCCATGCGCCGCACCAGGTCGGGGTACTGTTCGGCCAGTTCTCCGACCAGGAAGCAGGTGGCGGTCTTGCCGTGCGCACCCAACCAATCCACGATCGCGGCGATGCGCTCGCCCATCCGCCAGACCCGCGGGGCGTCGGGCGCCGACAGGTGCGAATGAAAACGCTCCTCGACGTCAAAGGTCAGACAGATCTCGGCGGACTCAGGAGGCGCTGTCGGTGTTCGGTCCATGGCGGGACTCCTGATCACGCAGGCGTTGCTCGATGAAGGAGATGCTGCGGGCCAGGTCCACATACCGCGAACGCAACTGGTTGAAGCGGGTCGCCTGGTACAGCAGATACACGATCAGCGCCAGCAGGCCCATGAACGTGATCCACGACACCGGGGCCAGGTCGGGCCACAGCAGGTTGATCCAGTCCACCAGCTGCGGCGATAGCGTACAGAGTTCGGCACCGACCAGCAGGCTGAGCCAGAACAAGGTCTGACCCGATCCCAGCTTGCCGCGTGTAAAACTGCGGAAGATCCAGACGATCAAGGCAATCAGAAAGACGCTGACGGCAAGTTTGCTCTGCAGGTTCATGAGCGCTCCTGTTGTGCACCGGCCTGACGGTCGATCAGGCGGCCGGCTCGGCCCGCTGGCGCCGGGCTCGGGCATACCGCGGGATGCCGCCGAGCAGACACAAGAAGGTCTTGGCCGGGTAAAAGATAGTCTTCCAGAAGTGGTACATGGAAACGCCGACCTCGCGCGGCGCCACCACAATGTCCACTTCCTTGATGCGGGCCCCGTAGACGGCCAGCCCAACGATCAGCTCGGCGTGCAGATCCTCGGACGGCAGGTCCAGAATGGGCTGGAGGTACGGCCGGGCAATCAGCCGCAAACCACAGGTCACGTCGGTGATCTCCACGCCGGAGCACCAGGTGGTCACCAGCGAAAACAGCCGGTTGCCGATGCGCCGCAGCGTCCACGGCGAGCTGGGCTGCTTGCGGAAACGCGTTCCGATGATAAAGTCGGCCTCGCCGTCCTCATAGGTCGTGATGATCGCCAGCAGATCGACCAGGCGATGTTGGCCGTCGGCATCGAAAAACACGACGTACTCGTAATCCGCGGCCAGGGCGTAGCGCATGGCGGTGAGCATGGCTTCCTTGTAGCCAAGGTTCACCGGGTGGCGGAGGTATGGCACGCCCGCTTCCTGCAGGATCGCGGCGGTGCGGTCGGCGGATCCGTCCTCCACGAAGAGCAGGTGGTCCCGCGGAATGGCCCCGGTCAGCCGGTCAATCACCAGCCGCAGATTGCCCTCTTCGTTGTAGGCCGGAACCACCACCAGGCCGCTGATCCGCTCCGGAATCAGGGCATCCGCCGGCAGGCCGTCGGACATGGGCGTCTCCTTTGGGTCGGGCAACAGCATTTCAGCAACCGTTCCAGAAGCGTGAGCGGACAGGGTTCATCGATCTCCAGGCGCCGCGGCGGACCCCCGGGCGGCAGACCGCTGCCCGGTCAGCACGGGCAGCCCCGACCCCTGCAGATCCGGCGGCAGGTCCTGGTGCCGCAGCCGAAAGAACTCGCGGGTCCGATTGGCAAAACGATAGTTGGGAATCCGCGGAAAGCTGCCCACCCACACCATGACCACCGACGCCAGCACGTAGCCGGCCGCCGCCGCCAGCCAGGGGCGCCGCGCCGCCAACGGTGGCGGATCCCGCCGGCACTGCAGGACGCTGATCACGCCGACCGGAACGGCAGCGGTCAGCCACCACGGATTGGTGAAAACCGCCGCCGGGGACAGCAGCCCAACCGCCAGCAGTGGTGCGCTCTGGGACACGACCAGCAGTTTGGGCAGTGCCCGGGACAGCAGCCCGCCGAGCAGTCCCACCGCCGCGCCGGGAATCACGAAGATCAGCAACAGCAGCCCGCGACGGGCCATCCGGGCATCGTAGTAGAAATTCGGCAGCAGCCAGTCCGCCAGGTTCGAGATGGCCGTCCCCAGGCGATCGGCGATGTCCAGGTGTCCTGCCAGCACGGCGAAGGGACTCAGTAAAAGCAACCCGCTGAGCACCCGGCGGCGCTCGTCGTTCCGGAAACAGACCCACGCAATGATCGCCCAGCCCAGCCAGACCCACCACAACTGCAGCAGCACATGGAAGTTCCGCACGAAGTCGAGCGGCTCGCCGATCACCAGGTAGGGCACGCCGCCCTGCGGATCCAGCAGCACCCAGGAGCCAAGGCAGGCCATGCCCGTCGCCAGGCAGACCTGCAGCGACCAGGCCAAAGACGCCCGTGGCCCGTGGAACAGGCGCTCCAGAAACAGCACCACGAACCAGCAGCACCAGATTTTGCACATCTCTTCAAAAGTGCTCAACTGGTCGACGATGGCATTGGCGTCCCGCTTGGACAGGTCTGGGTAGATCATCTTCACGATGTAGTTGCGATGGCCCAAGATGTCCAGGACGCCGTGGCTCACGGCCAGGGTAACGACCGCCCAGAAATAGGGCCGCAACGCCCGCCGCTGGCCGGTCAGCCGCAGACAGTAGTATAGAATGCCGCCACCGATGATCGCCCCCAGCAGGATGATGATGTCGTCGGTGTAAAAGGTCAGCCGGGCGGGCAGGACTTGGACGTGCTTCTGCACGAACCGGCCGATGTCTTCGTGGTAGTGGTTGACCTCGTCAAGCATGGCCACACCCGACAGCACGCTGGTGATGCCGCCCACTACTCGCGTCGGCCCGCTCAGCCGGGCATTGCGCAGCGCCGCGAGCGATAGGACGAAGACCACCGCCATCAAGGTGAAACTCAGGTGGGTTCCGGATTCCTGCTCGGAGTAGCCCTCGAACACCGAGTAGTCTGCCAATGCCACGGTCACGCAGGTCAAACCGATCAGCACCGGCGCGAAGTGCAGGACCCAGTCCGGCAGGCGGATGTCCCAGTCGTTGGCAGAATCGTTCGCCAGGGCCGGAGCGTCAGCCGCCATTACGATGCCCCTCCCGGCGCCGTGTCGGGCGCCGCCGCGCCCCTGGCCGTGGCATTGATGTACCGGGTGAGATCCGGGGTCGAGACGATGATGAAGCGCTCATCATCGTACATCCGGTACTCGTCGGGCACGTCGCGCAGCAGGCTACGCCGGCCGGGTTTGGCGTGACGGCGAACCCAATTGGAGAACGGCGCGATGTGGAAGTCGCCCTTGCGTAAATACTTGGCGCTGAAGTTCTGACGGTCGATGATCCAGTAGTCGATGCCATACTTGCGGGTAATCGCCAGAACCTGCTGCGGATCGTCGCTATAGTAAGCAGTAAAGAACTCGTGGGTCCGTTCGGTGATCGCCGCCCAGTACACCGACCACCACGGGTGCGTCAGTTCCTTGGTCAGCAGGAACGACTTGCCGCCCATGATCAAGACCTCACTGGCCAGCCGGGGGTGCGCCGCCAGCAGCGGCTCACCGGGCAAGTCGCGAACCGCCTGGTACAGGTCGGTCTTGATGAATCGATTCGTCGGCAGGTGCCCGGGCTGCAGCCGATCGCCATACTCGAGCAGCCCGATGGCCGCCAGCAGCACGGTGGCCAGACCCGCCAGCCGCACGTTGAGCACGCGATTCCGCCACAGGGGTGGAATGGTCCGCTCACGGGCCCACATCCGGCTGACCCACCACCCGCCGGCCAAGATCATGAACAACGGCAAACTGCGCCAGACGTAGCGTGTTGGAAAGTACAGCCGCATCAGCAGAATCTCGGCCAGCCAGTACATCAGGATGCTGGAAACAAACAGCGTGCCCAGCCCGCGGGGCAGGCGGAACATGCGCTTGCCGAGGGTCAGAAACGCGGCGATGATCAGGCTGCCCCGGAAGAAACCCCACAGATCGCCCGTCACGTAACGGAACACCGGGTACGCCGGGACCAGTTTGGCCCTGGACCCGCTGCCGAAATCCGCCGGTCGCTTGCCAATCTCGACGCGATCCGCCAGGGTTCCGAACGGGTGCTGCTCGCCCAGGTACTTCAGGCCGATGCCGCCGCAGCACACCGCGGCCGCAAGCACCAGCGGGATCATCTTGCGTTTCCACAAATCGGCACTGAGCAGGCGCAAGCGATCGTGATACGCGACATCCAGGATCAGGATCGCAGCGGTCTGCAGCGCCACCATCGGGTACACGAAGACCTCGGCGGCGATCAGCTGCACGACCCACCACCACCGCTGCAAAGTGACCACCAGCACGGTGAGGCCCAAGAAAGGCATGGACAGCCCGGACATGAACCCACCCACGAAAATCCAGAACTCGATGGGGAAGAACAAGAAGATGCTCACCGCGGCCCACCCGGCGATGCGGCCACCGATGGCCTTGCCGGTGACAAACGTGATGCAGGCCATCACGCTGAAGAACAGCACCGCGTTGACCTTGCCCCAGAGGATGTCCTGGCCGGTCTTGGCGAGCGTCTTGTACAGCAGATTGGCGAATGGCGAGGTGTTGAAGTTCGCATACCGGATCAGCAGGTCATCCGGCTGGAAGCGCTGGTGCTCCGAGCTGAGCCAGTGCGGGGCCTGCCGCCAGTTGTTGTGGAAGCGGTTGGGATCCTTGAATTCCGCCCAGTGGGCCCACACCCCTAGAATGGCGGCCAGAACGACCACCAGGCCACTTTCCCAGGGCAGGGCTCGCTTGCGGTGACCCGCGAGATCGATCGGGACAGCTTCCAAAGCCGGAAAACTCCTCATGTACGCGATCATCCAACCTTCGAGAAGCAGTCGAAGGAGCCCGGACCGCAAACCGCACCGCCGGGGGGAAATCCATCATTCGCGCCGGCCCAGATGACAACGTCGGAGATGACAACACGCACCGCCGCCAACAGAACAGGATCGACTATTATAGAGTCTGGCGCTGGCCAATGGTATTCCGCGGCAGCGGGCCGGCGGCTGCAGTTCGGCAGGTAAATCACAGCCGCAACCGGAGCGGACCGTCGCCAGAGACAACAACTCAAGCAACACTGCGACGGGTCCGGCGCCGTCTCCATCTGGGCGCCGCGACTGGTGAATCTCCAAATGGTTGCTCGCGGGCATCTCTCCGCAGCAGTATCAGATTTAAGCGCATTGACAGCAAACAGTTAGCGGCTTACCGGTCCTCCTGGCGGGCAGTTGGTTCCCATAACCAGCGGACTCGATCCGCCAGCGCTTCCAGCCGAATCCGGGCCCTGGCGGTTTGCTAGACGACGATGCGCGGGGAGTGCCCGACGCCCGTAACTGCCGCCGGCCCTTTGAGAACCGTCCACCGCTATGCTATATTCGTTTTTCACAATGCGATGACCTTCTTGGCATTGGGTTGGCTGGAGGCGTGGCCGGACAGATTCCAAAGCTCGAGAGGTTTGGTTCGGGCGGAGCTCCAATCTGCCGATCTTGCTAGCGTACTGGGATCCGAGTTCCTCGTTCACAAACGGAAGCCAACCAATGAACCGCACAGCACTCACGCGCACGACGATGTCCGGACTCAGCGTCTGCCTCCTGGCGGCCGCCACCTCCCTCGCGGCACGCCCCGAGCACCCACGAATCACCAGCGAGCAGGGGGCCGCCGCAGCACGGCACACCCTGGAACCCGCGGCGGGCGGCTACCGCCTGCACCACCCGCGGCACCAAGTCACCTTTGGCGATGACGGGGTGCTGTTTGAGCCGCGGCGCGGCGGACCCCGCTGGCACTGGCGGTTGGCCGAGATTCAACCGCAGGCGGCCTGGGAGGCGACCGGCGCGGTCGTGGCTCCGACTTTGTGCGGCCCCGAAACCGTCTGTTTCGTGCGGGATCAGATCATTGAACAATACGTCCCACGTGCCGCCAGCGTGGAACAGCAATTCGTCATTCCGCGGGCATTGCCGCTGGCCGGGCAGGACCTGGTCATCGCAGGCCTGGTTCGCTGCGCCGGCACCCTGGAAACCACCCCGGGCGGCTGGCAATGGCGCACCGCCGACGGGGTCACCCAACTGGGTGGCGTCCACGTCTATGACGCTGCCGGCCACACCCTCGCGGCCTGGATGACCGTGTCCGCCGATCGCACGCGCATCGTGGTTGACGGCGCGGCGCTGTCTGCAGCCGTTTACCCGGTGGTCATCGACCCCCAAATCGGTGTCAACGACATGCGCATCAGTCGCGCCGGGCCGGACGCCAGCACCTCCTTCGATGCCGGCTGGGCCGCGGTGGCCTACAACAGCGCCGCCAATGAGTACCTGGTCGTGTGGCAGGCCGAGGACGACAGTGGCGACCTGGTGGACGGCGAACGGGAGATTTACGGACAACGCATCGATGCCGCCAGCGGGTCCGAAATCGGCGAGGATGACTTTCGCATCAGTGACATGGGCACCGACGGCAACCCCGACATCCAAGCCCTGATGCCCGCGGTGGCCTACAACAGCACCGCCGACGAGTACCTGGTGGTGTGGGTCAGCGGCGATGACACGCTGGCTGATGGTGAGATTGAGGTCTTCGGACAACGGCTCGCCGCCGACGGCTCCGAATTGGGAACGAATGATTTCCGCATCAGCGACATGGGAACCACCGCTGCTGCCGAATTCGACGCCCAGGCACCGGCAGTCGCTTACAACGCAACCGCCAATGAATACCTGGTGGTCTGGGACGGCGTGGACAGCGTGGCCGGGAAAACCGAGATCTTTGGGCAGCGGATCAGCGCCACTGGACAAGAAGTTGGCACCAACGACTTCCTGATCGGCAGCTTGGGGCCCGAAGACGACCCCAGCTTCGACGCCGTGACCCCCGCGGTGGTGCACAATTCCGTCGACAACGAGTACTTGGTGGTCTGGGTGGGTGACGACGACACCGCCCCGCTGGTGGAAGATGAGTTTGAAGTCTTCGGGCGGCGCTTGAGCGGCAGCGGCGCGGCCGCCGGGCCCGACAGCTTCCGCATCAGCGACATGGGCCTAAGCGGCAGCATCACCGCCACCGCCGCCAATCCAGCGGTGGCCTATAACCCGGTGAACAACGAGTACTTGGTCGTCTGGGATGGCGACGACGGCATCGCGCCGCTGGCAGACGATGAGCGCGAAGTGTACAGCCAGCGCCTGGACGCCGCCGGCACCGAAGTCGGCAACAACGACCTGCGGATCAGCGACATTGGGCAGGATGGCGATCCCGATTTTGACGCCCGCGACCCCACGGTGGCCTACAACGCCACCGATGGGGAGTACCTGGTGGTCTGGGACGGCGATGCCTTGGTCGATGACGAACGGGAGATTTTCGGGCAACGGCTGCACGCCGCCAGCGGCGTCCAACTGGGGACCAATGATTTTCGCATCAGCGACATGGGCAGCAACGATGGCAATTCGAGCTTCGATGCATCATTGGCAGCCGTGGCCTTCAACACCGCCGATCACCAGTACGCCATCGTGTGGACCGGCGACGACGACACGCCGCCACAGGTCGACGATGAGGAGGAGGTCTTCTTCCAGGGATTCAGCACGCACACCGTGACCACCATCGTAACCCACACGCCCGATCCGTCCGAGCCTTCAGCGGCGGTCATGGTCAGCTTCTCGGTCAGTAGTGCGGTGGGCACACCCACCGGCAACGTCACCGTCAGCGACGGGCTCGACAATTGCCTGGGGACCGCCGCAACCGGCATGTGCACCCTGGCGCTGCGCACGGCGGGGGCCCGCGAACTGACTGCCCGCTACGAAGGGGATGACAGCTTCAGCGGCAGTGAGTCAGCGGGGGTCAGCCACACCGTGTCCGCTGCCGGCGGCGGGGGCGGCGGCAATGGCGGAAACAATCCCGGCACGGGCGGCTGCGGTGCCGGAGCCGGACTGTTGCTGCCCTTGTCGCTGTCGTTGGTCAGCCTGGGTTGGATGCGCCGCCGGCGCCGTCCGGGGTAAGTGCCCCACGTCATGCATCAAGGATCGGTCTGTCGGCAGATTCGCAGGGATTCCAACGACAGCGACCGCTGCCGCGGTCTCCTTTGAGCAATCGACCCGCGCGACCCGCTCGTAGGCCCTGACGGCGCTGCGACGGACCGGTCCTTGCCAGACCCCGCTGCCCCAACCCGAACCCACCCAATTGATTCTTGCCCGTCGTGGTCGCGCTGCGGCATCTTGTGATATACTGTAGGCACTTCAATTCATCCTTAGCACGAGGTGCCACCATGATTCGACTGGCTGCCATCCTGACACGTGCTCTGTCCAGCGCTTTGGTCTTCGCCGCAACCGTGACGGCCGGCGAACCCTTGAACGATGCCGAACTCTGCCGGCAGACGGGTGGCAATTGGGAACTCCTGGCCTGCGATCACTACTATTGCGGTCTGCCGCAGGAATGTGCCGCCGTCATACCCGGATGCGATTGTGGGCCCACCGCCAATTTCGAGGACGGGGTCGGTTGCATGCCGGACGACGCCTGCGCCGACGTGTACCCCGTCCAGGTCGTCGTGGACATGGATGCGACCACGCCGGGCGTACAATCGTCGGTGGCCGTGTCACAGTGCACGACGGTGCTGGAGGATGTTGCGGTCTACATCATCGATCCCATCGGGCAACGGCAGGTGTGGGCCATCGGCTACCTCGGGGGTCTGGATCGCGGGATCGCCCTGGGACACACACCGGGCGACAACGCTGGAACGCTGACGTCGATGGCGGGCACCCCCGGCACTCCGGTCAACCCTGCGGCCGCCAACTGGGTGGATCACGCCCCGCAACTGGATCCTGGCTTCGCGGGGCCCGAAGTGCAGTACTTCGAATTCGGCGCCGAAAACCCGGCGCTGATCCCGGCGGAACCGGGCGCCCCGGTGTTCACGGTCGCCATCACGCTCCGCAACCCACAGATCGGTGATCGGTTCGACATCTACCTGCTGGATCAGGTCTCGGTGTGGACGGCGGGCGCCAATGGAGCCTTCTGCACCACGGACGCCTATGCGCTGGACTCCGGCGGCGACGCGGTTCCCGATGACACTGCCGGCTTGTACGGCATCGATGCGGACGTGCCCATTGCTCCGCCGGCGGCGGCCTATTGGGTCGACTACATCGACGGCCCGCCCGGTGGCGGCCCGGCGGTGATTGAAGTCGTTGCGATGGCTGCGGACCTGAATGGCGACGGTGGGGTCGGAGCCGCCGATCTGGCGCTGCTGCTCGGCGCCTGGGGACCATGCGACGGGTCGTGTGCCGCCGACCTCAGTGGCAACGGAACGGTGGGCCCCGATGACCTTGCCCAACTGCTGGGCGCCTGGGGAGGCTGCGGCGGATCTCCGTGACCGTCGGCCCGGATCTCGGTTGGGGCATCCGGCCAGGCAGCGACATGATCGATCGCGGCGCCGGTGTTTCGGTCGGCGGTCTTGTGCGACACAGCAACCCCTGCATCATCGTGACCCCCGCTACGGGCCACTCAGCGCTGCCCTCGGCACCCCAAGGCTCCGGCCGAGCACGCATTGGCCTCAGGCGTCGGTCGGTGTGGCCGCTATGGCCTGCCGATGCACAGCGCGCAGCGATTCGACCATTTCAGCGGTGAGGTTCTTGTGCTTGCCCATTTCCAGGACGCGCCGCGGCGGCTTCTTCAAATCCCAGGTGATCCCGAGGAAAGAGAGCAGCTTGATGACGTAGTAGGTGACGTCAATCTCCCACCAGTAGAAGCCGGAGTTGGCCGACGCCTGATAGAAGTGATGATTGTTGTGCCAACCTTCCCCGAGGGTCAATAGCGACAGGATCATGCTGTTGTGGCTGTCGTCGGTCGTCGGAAACCGCCGCCGACCGAAAATATGGCAGAAGGAGTTGATCGCAAAAGTCGTATGGTACAGCACCACCGTGCTGATGATCATGCCCCAGACCACGCCCGCCCAGCCATCCACCCAATAACACAACGGGAACAGGGCGAAGTACGGCAGCAACTCGTACTGGTTCAGCCAGCGCAGCTCAGGGTACTTGGCGAAATCCCGGATCAGGTCTTCGTTGGTCTCGGTGTGATCGGACGACAACACCCAACCGACGTGAGACCACCAGAAGCCGTCGCGCGCCGGCGAATGCACGTCCTCAGCCTGATCGGAGTGGATGTGGTGATGGCGATGGGTCGACGCCCACCACAGCACACCCTTCTGGGCCGCACTGCCGCCCAGCCAAGCCAGGATGAACTGAAACACTCGACCGGTCTTGTAGGATCGGTGGGAGAAGTACCGATGATACCCGCCCACCAGCCCGAACTTTCGGACCAGGAACAGCACCAAGGCCAGGAGCAATGAGGTGGACGTGGTCGCGCGCCACACCGGCGGCAGAAACGCCAGCAACACCGCGAGATGGATGGCCACGAAGAACACGGTCGTGATCGTGATGGTTCGCTTTTTCATCAATGAGCATCCGCCGGGTTTGGGCCGGCCCGTCACCGAGCAACCCATCCCCCAAAGTGATGATCGCGGCATACCCCGCGCGGGGTACCCGTATCCCTCAGGCGCTGGAATCCCAGAACCCGAACATGCCGCCGGATCTGGCGCCCGCCAGCACCCAGAACCCGCCTCCGGACTTATCGGATTCCTTCACAAGAAAACACAAACTCGCGCCGCAGCAGAGGAGCCACAAGACACTACGCTACGGGACGTTGCAGGCAATCGTTGTTCTCGGGCAGATTCGCGTGTAGCTCGGTCGGATTATACTACCGCGCGCAGGGATGTACATATCAATCTGTGATATTTTGGGAGGCAGCGCCTTCGGGCCCCCGGATTGGGCTCATGAGGGGCTGGCGCCCCGCAAGCGTCCCTTGGCTCCTCAGAACGCCGCCGAGCGTGTGGTTTGGGCGGGCAATCAGCCGATGATGAGGTAGCGGGTCACCCGCCCGCCTTGCAATCTCATGGAAGTTCGCTTCGGACGCGGAACGGACGCTGCGCCAGGCCGTGCGCCGGGTGAGCACCTGCATGACCGTTCTAGGCGTACTGGATGTGGTCACCCGTTCCCCCAGCGGCGGGATTCACCCACGCTTGGGGCCGTGAATGAAGGTCATGTGTTCACGGTCCTTGATCACCCCGGGGAAGGGCAGCGCCCGGCCGTGCATGACCACCCAGACCCCGGCGGTGAGCACCTGGCTGGCAAACAGGGACTCGGTGACGTTCTGCACGGCGTCGGTGTCACGAAACTCAAACGGCCGCATGGCCCCGGTCAGGATCACCGGCTTTTCCAGCGGCGCCAAATGAGCGCACAAATACTCACCCGTTTCGGTCAGCGTATCGGTCCCATGGATCACCAGGATGGCATCGTTTTGCGACAAGGCCGCCTTGACCGCATACAGAATGGTCTGCCGATCAGCATCATCGATCTCCCGCGAATCCTTGGACATCACCGGAACGTGGCGGATCGACAGGTGACGATGCCGCAACTGGAACAGCACGTGGTGCAGCACCGAACCCACGTTGGCCAGCGTGCCGTCGGATTCGTTGTACGTTTTCTCGATGGTGCCGCCGGTGGTCAGGATCGCCACGCGCATATCGTTCCTCTGACAATCGATGCTGGAGTCGGCCCTCCGCCCGCCGGTGGGCGGAGGGCCGTGCGATATGGTAGCGTTTGGCGGCACGGTCAGCCAATCGGCAGTGGCCCGGTCCGGGCGGCGCCACGCGCCGGGGCTCAGTCGCAGGGTCCCCAGGCACCCAGGAGCGCGGCCAGATCCGCGGCATTGACGATGCCGTCGTTATTCAGGTCCGCCGGACAACTGGACTCGCAGATGCCGTTGACGCACTCCTGGCCGGCGCCGCACTCGACATTGTTGTTGAACGTACAACTGGCCCCGAATCCGCACAGATCGATGGTACACAGATCGCCGTCGGCATCGCACGGGGTTCCCAGGGCCACACCCGGATGGGTGCACACGCCGCTGGCGTTGCAAAAATCACTGGTACACTGGTTGCCGTCGCTGGTGCACGGCGTTCCCTGGGGCAGGTTGTTGTTCAGACAGACGCCACCCTGACAGGTGTCCGCTGCGGTGCAGGACCCGACGCCGTTTCCAACGCATGAGGCCCCGTTGGGCAGCGTGGTGTTGATGCAGGCTCCGCTCAGGCACTCATCGGTCGTGCAGGCGTTGCCGTCGTCGCACTCCGAGGCCAGCGTGCATTCAAAGCAGTTGAAGATGCCGGGAAACTCGATCAACCCGTCGTTGATGAAGATGGCGCGTGAGCCCGAGATGCCAAAGCCGTCGTTGACGGTGAATTGGCCGATCAGCACCCGGAAGTTCTCGTCGGGCACACCCTGGCTGTTGTCCGGGTCACTGTTCAGCCAGCCGCCCACGGCCTGGCCGCAGGTGCCCGGCAACGCCAGCCCGCCGGGCACGCATGGTGGCGCCGGGTCGCAATTGAAGGCGCAGGTATTCCAACTGGGATCGGTAATCGTGGAATCGGTGCCATCGTCGGTGGCCACTCCGATGGTGACGTAGCTGTCCAGGACCGTTTCAGGCACCAGGTCCACGATGGTTTGCAGCGGGGCGGTGTCCCCACCGAAATCGCTCTGGTGGAAGCCGGCCGGATCATCGGTGTTGATGCCCGAGAATCCGATGCTCAGCAGGCTGTCTTTCGAATTGTCGAACTGCACGTACACGCGGCAGATCCGCAGCCCCATCGACTCGGCCAGCGGCGTGGTCTCGTCGAAGGCGATGAGCATGGGACAGTCGTCGGGAATGCCGTCGGAGTTGTTGTCCTGGCTGGACCCGCTGCTGATGTCACACTCGTCGGGAACCCCATTGCCGTTGCAATCCGGGCTGAGCTTGCTCTTGATCTCGCAACTGTCCACGATGTCGTTGTCGTTGCAATCCGGTTCGCATTCGTCGGGGATGCCGTCGCCCGTGCAATCCTGGCTGCTGCCACTGGCGATGTCGCATTCATCGGCCTGCATGTTGTTGTTGCAGTCCGGCTCACACTCGTCGAGCACACCATTGCCGCCGCAGTCGGTGCCGGCCCCCGAGGTGATGTCACAGCGATCCGGGATGCTGTTGCCGTTGCAATCATTGGCGGCCCCTTCGGCCAGTTCGCAGGCGTCCTCCCGGGCATTGCTGTCGCAGTCGGATCCGGCAAACGCGGTGCTGCCGAATTCGTACGGGCCCATGTCCACCGGCGGCGTGCCGTCACCGGTGTCTGCGGTGGCCGGGTCGTCCACGATCCGTTCGTTGTCGTCCAGATCGACCATGCACACCGGCAGCGCGGCATTCTGGCCGGCGTCAATCGCCGGAGAACCCGCCGCCAGACGATAGTTATTGTCCCCCGCCGTCGCCGGGTTATCATCGGCACCATCGGCGTCGACGAACAGCGGATCGCTGCCGATGTTGCCGGTGCCGCCCAGAGCACTGAGCCCCTGAATGCAGGAATAGTTGACCACCGGCGATCCGCTGGTGGTGTGGATCTGGGCGGACTCGTCCATCCCGCCGGCATCGCTATTGGCCCACAGCACGGTGTTGGTGACCACCGGATGGTTGGCAGCGCCGGTGGTGTTCGCGATGCCGCCGCCGGCCACACCGGCGACATTGTCAACCACGGCACAGTTGATCAACGACGGGCTGCTGCCGCTGGACCCGGTGTTGCGCATGGCCCCCCCGTTGTTGGTGGCGGTATTCCCCGCCAGCAGGCAATTCACCAGCACCGGGTTGACGTCGGAGTTGGCGATGCCGCCGCCGGACCCGGCGCTGTTGCCGAGGATCTTGCAGTTCCGCAGGATCGGAATCGTGACCTGCCCGACATTGCCGGAGATGCCCACGCCGCCGCCGGATCCAACCGCCAAGTTTGACTCGAAGGTACAGTAGCTGATCGTCGGGGCGGACAGCGGCGAGATGGACAACCCACCGCCGAACCCGGCCACACCGGTGGCGGCGTTCCCGACGAAACGGCAATTCCGCACTTGGACCTGGTTGTTGGTGATGACCATGCCGCCGCCGCCATTGTCGGGAAAGGCCAGGCTGGCGTTGCCGCCCGTAATCCGAAAACCGTCCAGAACGGTGCTGGCGTTGCCCAGCAGCGCCGACACGACGTGCAGGCTGTTTTCGCCATTGTTGGTGAAGCCGGGCCCATCGTTGCCGGCCAAGTCACCGCTGAGGATGGTTTGATCAAACAAACCGGCGCGCATCGCGAAGGACGTCTCGGTACCCGCGAAGCCGCCGTACACGCCGACGGCGGAGACCAGCGCAAAGCTGAGCGTACGGTCTCCGGTGTGCACGCCGCCGATGACATTGTAATCGGGTTTGTAAATCCCAGTGGCGACCCAGATCTGATCACCGGGGTCGGCCAGGCTCAAGGCCTTCTGCAACTCCGGGCAAGCATCGACCCAACTGGTGCACCCAGCCGACGAGGCACCGTTGTCGTTGACATACCACACCGTCTGAGCCTGGAGGTCTGCAGTCGCCAGCAGAACGCCCATGCAGGCCAGGCACATACTTGAGAAGCGCATTCCCAGTCTCCTTCTTCGTTTCAGAAATGAAGATCCGCTGCTGAATTCCCCAACATCAAATGGTCACCGTGTGGCGGGTCCGCACGGCAACATCTGCACAGCACTGCGAGCCGGCCGACGACGCGACGCCAACAGGTCCATGAGCTTCTCGGCCCATCCCGGCAACAGACCCGACCACGCGCGCTGCGGAACCGCCGGGCTCAGATCTTGTACACCCTCCCACGGCGGCCCGCGGAAAAAGAACGATGGAGAGGAAATTCCAGAGTAGAGCGTTGCGTTGAGCGAGTCAAGTTCCGCCCAACACGCTGGTTGCGGCGACCGCGGAAGTTTAGCCAGTCGTCGCGTTCGCGAGCGACCAATCCGCGAGCGTAAATGAATGCTTTGAATCGTGCTGCGGTTCTTTAGCGGACCTTGGAACATTCTAATCTAGCGCGGCAGCTATTCAGATCCAATGGGTCGGGCATCCCCATTGCGGGCGTCGCCGCCGGCGACCGCATCCGCGGGGTCCTGCATCGGGGCACGGCCTGCCGGGTGTGCGACCGGCGGGTTGCTGCCGCATGGGGCCATGAACTCGGAGATCAGCCGAATTCAGGCGCGCCGGATCGAACGGCTTGTTCCTGACCAACTTCGGTGGTCTGAAGCAGCAGGGTCAGAATCTCGTCCAAGGGGGCGCCGGCGGCGCCTGCTAGTCGACCGCGGCGCTGGCCCGAACGCACCGCACCCCTGCGGCGGAGCCCTGGCTGTTGTCTGAACGTGAGTTGCGCCCCACCCCAACCCGCCGAGCGCTCAGCAGCAATCCGCTTTTCGAACCGTGAAGCGTTCCAGCAACAGCCCGTTGGGCTCCACGCCCAAGCCGGCCTCGGACCGCAGTGGGGCTGCGATCCCGAGCGCGCCACCCGGGCAGCCGCGAAATGGCACCGCCCGCAGCAACAGGTGCGGGAACCCGTACTCGACGTGCACGAAACGGGCCAGACCGCTGCACGCCCGACCGGCGGCGGTCAGCACCGGTGACTCGCCGACCAGCACGCCGTGATGCACCGCCACGCCGGCGGAGCGAGCCAGGTCCAGCAATTCCAGAAAGCCGCTGAAGCCGCCCACTTTTCCCAGACGGAGATTCCACAGGTTTGCTGCCCGGGCCGCGATGAGCGCCGCGGCATCGCCACGCGTACACAACGACTCGTCGGCCATGACATCCACGCCGCCGTCGCGCTGGATCCGGGCCAGACCATCCAGGTCATCGGCCGCGGTGGGTTGCTCTACCGAAGACACCCCGTAGCGCTGCAACATCGACACGCGGGACAGCGCCTGGTCCACCGACCACGCCGCGTTGGCATCCACCCGCAGATCGCGCCGTCCACCCAGCACCCGGCGGACTCCGGCCAGGCGCTGCTCGTCGTCCCCCATCCCAACCTTGATCTTGTGATCCCGAAAACCGCAATGCCGGCCCAGCCGGGCCATCCAGCGCACCGCCGACGGACCGCCGCCGCCAATCGGCCAGGTCAGCCGCTGAACCTGGGGGATCTGCCCGAACAGCCGGCTGCCCGGCGTATGGGTCACTCGACCCCACAGATCGACGATCGCAACGTCGAGCCCGCCGTAGGCCGCCGTCCGGCGAAGTCGATCCGCTTCGAGATAGACCTCGCGCAGGACGTCCAACGGGGGACGGTTCAGCGGGAACCGGCGCTCGCGGACTGCCGGCCACCAGGTCTGCTGCAGATCGTCCCAGGCCGAGGCCACGGTCTCGCCAGTAAGGTACGAACGCGGCACCACCTCACCGTAGCCCAGATGTCCGGTGGACGAGTGCACCGCCAGAATCAAGTTGTGGGCTTCACGGCGTTCGGCCAACGCGTGCTTGAAGCGAAAGCGGAAGGGCATCCGCACCTCGCGGACCTCCAAACGGGTCAGGCGAAACGACTTGGGCAACTCCATGGCCGTGCACCCCCGCTGTGCCCTGCCTGCGTCCGGTGCGCACCCGCCCGCCGAACGGTGAGGAATCCTTGGCTCCCCTGAGGCCGGGCATCCCTTGCACCCCCCTCCGGAATCCGGATCCGTCATTCCCATGAATCATTGACGATGTCCGAACACCGCGGCACCGCGCCGGGCTCGAACGGCAGCGGCGGCCGGGCGGCCTTCGGCAGAAGCCACTCATCGTGCGTGACCCCGGTCGCCCGCTCGCGCCATCTTACTTCGCCGAACCGAAGCCAGTCAAAACGGGCAGGGTTGAGAACCCACCTGCCCAGACCTATGATGTTCCGAACTCCGGTGTGCTCGTGCCGGGAACGACCCAACCATTCATCCGTTCGAGGAGGCTGATGATGTCCAATCGATTGACGTTGATGTGCGCGGGCTTGGTGGGGCTGATGGGAATGACCACGGGGGGATGCGGTCCCACGGTCCTCAGTGCTGCCTTCCAAGAAAGCAGCGATCCGAACATCTTCGGCACACTGATCGACGACCGCGGAACTTTCGAATTCAACCTCAATCCCAAGACCGGCAATCTGGAGCGGGTCGACGCCGACGACGGCACCATTTTCTTCCCGACCGACGGCCAGGAATTCTCGGTGGCGCGACCCGACGGCAGCAGCGTGACCACGACGCCGGATGGCGATAACGAAGTCATCATCGCCGTGCGCGGAGACCCGCTGGTGGGCAGCACCGACCTGCGCGTCGACCGCGAATCGTTGGGCGGAATCTCCGATCTGATTCCCAACGCCCGGGTCAGCCGCCAACTGGCCACCTGCGAAGAAAATCAAAACCTCCTGGATACCGCCTGCAGCGTGGTCACCCAACTCGACCTGTCGGCCATTTCACAGCTGATTCAGGCCGATCTCGAGCGCCGCGGCGGACCGAGCCTGCCGGCGGCCTCGATCGAACTGCTGCTGACCCGCTACCTCAGTGTGGTGGTGGACTGCTGCCTGGCGTGGCAGGAGTACCGCGACGGCGGCGGTGATGCCTGCCCTGCCGGCTGACCGGTGCCCTCAGCGCGCTCATGACCCGGCTGGTCGCCCGTTTGATCTTGTCCATGCTGCTGTTGCCGATCAGCGTTGCGCTGTTCGCCATCCTGCTGGTTGTGAGCACCCCGACCGGACCGCCGCCAATCACGGTTGTGTTGGGTGTGTGGGGCGTGGTCTATGGACTCATTGCGGCGTACTGGATCCTGGTGTGGCGCGGCGTGGTGCGCTGGACCGCCCAACGAACCCGCAACACCATCCTGAGCGGCGTGGCGGCCGTGGCAGGCAGTGCGACTGTGGCGGGATTCCTGATCCGGTTCGGCGCCGCGCCCGCCGCCCCGGCGATCCTGCTCGGCGGTGGCTGCGGGCCCATGGTCTGGGTGTTCGCCACGGTGCTGATCTGGCGCGAAACTCCCGGGGAACGCGTGGCGCGGCTGCGCGGCGGGAGCCTAGGGCCCACGGTCTGCTGCCTGATCTGCGGCTATAACCTGACCGGCTTACGCGCGGCGTGCTGCCCGGAGTGCGGGGCTCAGTACACGCTGGACGAGTTGTTCCGCGGCAACGACGGCCACGATGAGCGCGTGCTCCAGGAGCCGGCTGCCTCCGGATCCGAACGCGACCGACCGCCGCCCGGCAGCTGACCGAGCAGACCGCCGGCGATCCCATAAAGCAGCACCGCGAGCATCCCGACCGCCCCGAAGCCCCAGGTCATGCCCAGACCGGTGGCCAGCGGCGCCGCCAGCACCGAGGCGAACCCGTTGACCGCCCACGCCCAGGGAATCAATGCGGCCGCGCCGCGCTCCAGCCGCCGTAAGGCCAGCGGCATGATCATGCCCATCAGGAATGAAACCGGCGCGACCGCGGCCAGTGCCGCCGCGGTTCGGAACCACAGCGGCCCTCCACCGACCCACCGACCGACCGCAGGCAGCACGGCCGGTTGCAACACACCGAGCAGCAGCAGCAGCAGCACCACGCCCGCGACCCCACCCAGGTGCCGGGCCACGCGGCGAACCGCCAGGCCGCCCAAACCCGAGAACAACAGGAACCCGCTCAAGGTCGCTGCCGCGGCGCTCACCGGATCGCCGATCCAGGCGGTGAGGCGCGACAAGAACGTCAGTTCCAGAAACAGGTACGCCAGCCCCACCGCCGCGCAGAACGCCGAGACCCACCCGCGGCCCGGCAGCCGCCGCACGGTGCGGTTGACGGCCAACGGCACCAGGGTCAGCAGCAGCGCCGCACATCCAATGATGCCGCCGGCTGCGAGCACGAACAAGAAGGCCAACTCGCTGCGGGTCAACCACAGGTCTCCGAACACCTCCCGGAAGCGCGGGATGGCGCTGAACTTGAAGAAGTCGTGAAAGAACGGCTGATCATCGGTGGCCGGCCGCACGTACAGCAGCCAGTCATCAAAGAACGATTCGGCCGCCGGACCGCTCAATCGGATGAAGGCCTCGTGGTACCAGTCGCCGATCCCGCCGGGCGGAGTCGCGAAGACGTCGGGGTGGTTCAGCTCCTCGGGTCGGATTCCCGGGAACCACACCGGCGTCAGGTGCCGGTCTTGAATCAGTGCCCGCAGCGCCCGGATGTCCGCCGCCGTCCACGGCGTCGGCCGGGCCAGCGTGCACACCGCCAGGAAGTCGCGCACGATTACGACATGGTCGGACGGCCGCTGTACGCCGCAGCGCCGCAGGGCATCCAACAGGGTGGCGAACACCTTGATGTTGTCACGCGGCGGCTCCTGGATGCCACGCGTGATCGCGACAACGCCGGTCTCGGACGCGCGTCGCAGACAGGCAGTCAACCCCTCGGCGGTCATCAGGTGATCCTGGCCCAAACCGGCAACACCGCCGCTGCCCGCCGCCGATGATTCGAGCGCCGCCAGTTGGATGAGGTCGTACCGCGTGCGGCCGTGATCCACAAAATGACGCGGTTCGCCAACGGTCACCCGGACGCCAGGCTGCTCGAACACCGCACCGCCGCGGTCGCGCAAGGGTCCGCGAAGCAGGTCGATCCAATGGCGATTGGGCTGCACCACGTCGATGAGTTCCGCCTGAGCGCGAACCGCCAACCAGATGTTGCCGCCGCCGGTCTCGCCCAGCAGCAGCACCCGTGGACGCTCGGGAATCAGCCGGTAGGGCACCGCCATCAGGGTGTGCTGCATGACCTCCGCTTGCGAGGGGTGGGTCGCATGGATCAGCGAACCCGCAAGATGACCATCGCAGAGCAGGACGGTCAACGTCGGCGGGAAGGCCCCTGGAGACAGAAACGGCATGTCGTGAAACAACGGCCCGTCGTAGGCGGCGATCTGACCCCGAGGCCCATGGCGCGAAGCCACGAGGTCAGCCTGGCCCTGGCCGACCAGTCGGGCCACCGCAGCGCCATACTTGTAGGGATCCAGGCGGATGTGCTGCGGCAGCACGCTGAGGCAGCCCAGCCCGACGGCCAGCATGCCGAAGATCGCCGCCGCCCGCCGCGCCGCCGATCTTCCGGGCAGCAGCAACGCCGCGGCCAGCGTCAGACCGCCGCTCACCAGCGGCAGTCGCTCGCTCGGCAGCAGCAGCATGGCCACCACGGCAACCGCCGATCCCACGGCACTGCCCAGCATGTTGGCCGCGTACACCCGATCGACTTGCCCGCCCGCCAGCATCAAGGCCAACCCGATGGCCGCAGCCCCGGTGAAAAACGGACACCCCAGCACCGTCCAATACACCACCCAGTTGAACGCTTGGGCGGCCAGGTTCTGCGGCGCGATCCGGGCTTCCACCGGGATCCACTGCGCGGCGGCCACACACACCGGCATGAGCCAGGCGGTTGCCAGGACCAGCACCCACAACCCGCGAGCGCCCCAGTCCAGCAGCCGCCTGCGAAAGACGACCAGGGCGCTGCCGCTGGCTCCAAATCCCAGCAGCGCCACCGCGATGACCACAAATGCGAAATGATGCCAGCCGGCAATCAGCAGGATGCGCATCAGGGAGACTTCGAAGGCGAGCAGACCCGCGGACACCGCCGCGGTGACCGCGGCCAGGGTTCGCACGGTCACGGGCGGCCTGCTGGCGGCTTGGCCTCCTGTTGAGCCTCGCGGGTCAGCGGGACAAAGCGCACCGATGTGATCGTCTTGGAATTCCAGGCGCCGTCCTGGCCTTTGGAAATCAGCACCAGGCGCTGGACTTCATAGGGCCCGCCGATGGGCACGACAATGCGTCCGCCCGGCTTGAGCTGGTCCCACAGCGCCGGCGGAAGATGGCCGGCCGCACAGGTCACGATGATGGCATCGAACGGACCCGCTTCAGGCCAGCCGAAGTAACCGTCGGCCGTGCGGCTGTTGACCTGGGTGTAGCCCTGGGTGCGCAGGGCATCGGCCGCGCGTTCCGCCAGAGGCTCGATGATCTCGAGGGTGTAGACCTGCGGCGTCAAGTGAGCCAGCACCGCAGCTTGATACCCCGAACCGGTGCCGATCTCCAGGACCCGCGCTTGGGGGGTCAACTCCAGAAGGTCCGTCATCAACGCCACAATGTATGGCTGCGAAATGGTCTGCCCGTGCCCGATTGCCAAAGGAGCATCCTCATAGGCCAATCGGCTGCCTTCAGCGGGCACGAACACGTGGCGCGGCACGGCCCTCAAGGCCTCGAGCACCGCCGGATGGGTGATGGGCCGGCGCCCGTCCGATGGTTGTGCAATCTGGTTCTTGACCATTGCGTCGCGCTCGCCCCGGCGGGCGGTTGCATCTTTGGCGATCGGCGGCGCCCAGGATTCCTGCTGGCCGGATGCCGGCCCGGCGCCAGCCAACGCCGCCAGCAGCACCCAGATTCCAACCCCGCCGCCACCTCCGAATCGTTGTTGTCTGCGCATGGTGCTCAATCCTCCGATGCGTGGTTCACCCCGGTGTCTCTGGGCGCCTCTCCCTGCATATCAGTATACCTTCTGATTCCGATTCGTGGTCGGCCGGCGGACGTCACTGGCCGGGAGCCAGGGCCCTGAGCGGAACCTCCTGGAGCAACACGGGTTGGCCGTTGAGGCCACACACCTGCAGGCGGATCAGCGGGTCGGCCCGTTGCCAGTCGATCTGGATCAGGCCGAAATTCTCCAGGCGGTACTCACTGCCCAGGCGGTGGCGATTCAGCTCGTTGTACCAGATGTTCTGCGGATTCAGGCCGCTGGAAGTCACTTCGTAAACACCGCCTGCGCCTCAACGGCGCAGGGTGTCCTCGGCCACCGCCGCAAGGCCTCTCCCCAAGAGCACCAGCACACCGGCATGAAGGCCGCGCCGGCGACCGCTCTCCTGGCCCGGGTTCAGGTGGCGTAGAAGAACGGCGGGATGGTCAGTGCGACGACTTTTCGGCCGCCGGCGACTTCGGCGGCCTGGTCCAGCGCCCGACTCAGCGAGGGTGCCCAGGACACGCCCAGCCGTTTGGCGGAGGCGTCGTTCTGCGGCCCAACCAGGATGACCCGGCTGAGGTATCGCAAAGCATAGGTCGCCCAGTACCACACGGTGAACGGATGAAACCCGTGGTGGGCGTAGCGCGTTCGATAACACTCGATCAGGTGCGGATCGCGGGCAAACGATTCTTGGAAGCGCTCCTGCATGGCGAACGGCTCCGCGGTGACCGGCAGTACTTCTTCGTAGAACTTCTGATAGGCGACGTGATACTGCGGATGAAAGATCTCGAAGACCGGGTTGAGAATGATGACCACGCCGCCGCGCTTGACCACCGGACGGTGATAGAACCAGTTGAAGATATACCCCAGCACATCGCTGACCACCAGCACCGGGTTGATCCGGGCCCCCACCGAGTACGGGCTGAGGTCGGGCAGCCCGAACACCATGATGTCGGACTGCTCGTCGTGGGCAACGCCCAACTGATCCTTCATCACCGCCAGGGTGCGGGCGTGCACGGCATCGATGGCCCCGGCGTTGATTTGCACCGGATCGTAGGCGCCGCGCACAATGCTCAGGACCATCCGCCGCACCGGCTCGGGCAGCAGCTTCATGGCCGCCGGGGTGGCCGCCCGAATCATCTGTTCCAGGAGGTTGCAGTCCCGCGGCGCCTTTCCCAGGTAGCGCACGTAAAACGGATAGGTGGCGTTGTTCATGGCCGCCTCCATGACCATGATGCGGGCCTGCTGCTGGATCACCCGGCTCTGCCGCTCGATGCAGGCGTGCATGTTGGAGTGTTCGGGCTGCATGACGTGCGGCGTCTCGGCGGTCATCGAGGGCGCGTGATGGCAGGCGATGGAATCATAAGTACCCAGCCCGACGGCGACCGACTTGTGGCCGCCGTTCAGCGGAATCTGCACGCTGTCCACGTAGATGACCAGGTCGCAGTCAATCACGCCGCGGCAGACCTGCACGATTTCATCACGATCGGTCCGGCCCAGATCGGCAATGTCGGCCCCCTCCTCGGCATCGAAATTGTCGAGCTGCCGCGGATGGAACTCGCGCATCAGCCGCGGTCCGACCATCCGGGCCAGCTCGTGCGGCTTCATCTTGCGATGCAGGGCCACCGCACACACCAGCCGAATGCGCTCGCGGCGCACGCCATAGGCCAGCAGCAAGTCAATCAAGGTCTCCAGGGCCTGCTGGCGGATGTCGGGCCGGGTGGTCTCGGGGAACGGCTGGCAGTTGTCGTCGAAGGCGATCAGGATGCGGCTGTTGGCATTGACCTGATCCGCAAGCGGGACCGCGTCGAGCGGCTCGCAGAACGCCCGGCGGACGGCCGCCGGGACGTCCGGCCGGCGAATGCCCCGAATCGCCGGCGGGGCAAACAACACCGCTGCGTCGTCCGGGAGCACGGCGCGCACGATGTTGTTTCCGGAATAGGTCAGATAGTTCATGCTCGCTGGGCGTGGATCATACCGAGGGCCCCCAGGAGACGCAATCCAGGGGTTCCGCCGCACCGCCGCACACGGCTACCACGGCGACATCAACAGGGCCCCCAGTTGCCCAGGAGCAGCGCCAAGTCGGCGGCACCGACGTCGGTGTCGCCGTCGAGGTCCGCGGGGTGGTCGGGGCTGGGCCCCCAGGCACCCAACAGAAGCGCCAGATCGGCGGCGTCGACGCCGCCGCTGCCGTCGAGATCGGCGGCCGCACAGGGATCGCGCGGGACTTGATCCGGATCGGCCGGGTCACTGCCGCCGTCCAGTTCGTCGCGGTCGAAGAATCCGTCCAGATCACGGTCGATGCCGATGCGCCATTCGCTTCCGGAAGGCACCAGGGTGAAGGTCAGCTCCTCGCCGACCGCGGCGGCCGCAAACAACGCCGCGTGGCTCGCCGTTTCGGCGGCTCGATCGGATTGGTAAAGGTCGCCGCCCACGTAGGCATAACCGCGCGACAGCCCCTGCCGGACGCCCTTGACCACCAGACCGACCTGGCCATCGTCGGCCAGCGCACGCATCGCCGCCAGCAGGTCAACCTGCGCGGGCGCTGCGGTTGCCGCTTCGACCACCGTGGTTTGGGCGCCGACCGCGGCGTGGGTGTCGGTGGACAGGCACATCACGAAGGCCTCGACGTCGCGGCGCTGCTGGTTGTTGCTGAACACAAAGCTCAGTGAACTCAGGAAATCAAACACCGTCGGGACGCTGCCGTCGTGCAGGTAGCCGAACCCGCGGTTGTTGTTCATCGAGCCGTGGTCAAAACCGGTCTTCTCGTACAAGTTCCGGAGCTGCGGCACCTTGAAGTTCTGCAACTGGCCGGTGAACTCGGTCGACTGGACGATATTGCTGAATCCGCGCGGCAGGGTATGGCAATCATTGCAGGTGAAGGCGTCGAAGCCGACCGTCAGGAACAAAGTCTCTCCGCTGGCCGGGTTTCCGCCGTTGGGAAAAGTGCTGGGCAGCGAGCCGTCCAGGTTACGGCAGGGATTGGGCGGAACCGTCAAGGTGGTGATGAATCCCAGGAACTCCGCCATCTCGACCTCGCTGAGCTGCGCGTCATCGCCCATCAGGCTCTCGAAGGCCCCGTTGAAGGCCGCCAGATCCGCGCGGTCGCCGCGCCAATGAAACGGCTCGGTCGTGGAGATGCCGAGCAACGTCTGCGTGGCCATCGGACCCTTCATGGGATGCCAGTCGTCGCACAATTCGCCCCCGGGCAAGTCGAAGTTGCAGGGCTGATCGAAGATCTGGACCGCGCCGGAAGGGTCACCCAGGTCCCAGGCCAACTGATCCATGCGACCGTCGATGTGACAACTGCCGCAAGACGCCTGCCCCAATCCCGAGGTCGCGTGGGTATCGTACAGGTGCGGGCGCCCGGCCTTGATGACCGGCGGCGTCGGATCGTAAAAGGCCACCCGATCGATTTCGACCCCCGCGGCCGTGTCGACCCGTGAGATGGTGCCTTCGAAACGATTGAGCACGTAGACCACCCGCAGCGCCGGATCGGCGACCACGCCTGTCGGCCCCTGGCCGACGGCGACCAGCCCGAGGCGGTTGAGGGCCGCATCGACCACCAGCAGGTTGTTGGAACCCATGCCCGTGATGTAACCACGATCGGCCGCGTCCCAGGTGATCCCGCGGGGATCGCCGATCGACAGATCGCGCTGGCCCTGTGGCAGGGTGGGCACGGTGTAGTCCAGATGGGGATTGAGATCGGTGATGCCGGCCACACCCAGGCCGCCGGCAGAAAACCTGGCCCCCATCACCCGCACGAAAATCCCCCTGACGTTGGGTTCGAAACGAACGTGGTTGATGGCATCGGTGCCGACCACGGTGACCTGTCCGGTGGAATCAACGGCCAGGCTCATGTTGGCATTCATCAGCCCGGTGACGTAGGACACCGCCAGGGTGTCAACATCGATCACCGCAACATCGTGATCGTGCAGACCCCAGGTGACCGCGGCGGACCAATCCGCACCGTTGTCGTCGAGCCAGGTGCCGCCCGTGTTCTTGACAATCAGGCCGACCAGTGGGGCCGGCGGCAGCCCCGGCGCCAAGGGCGGGTTGAATGCGGTACCACTGTTTGGCGGCGGATTGGGATGGCCGGGATAGGGACTGATCGCGGACGACACCGTGGTCTGTCGCAGGATGGTGGTGTTGTTGCCGGATTCGAAGATTGCCCCGTACACAAAGGTGCCGTCGGTGGCCAGGGCCCGCAGGTCCTCGCCGGCGATGTCCACAATCGTGGGAACGGCCTCCGGATCCAGCGGATCGTAGACCCGTACGTGAGTGAGCTGAGATAGGGCGACAAAAGCCCGCTCGGGCCGGCCGGCAAACACCACGTCGGTGGGCTCATCTCCGACGACCAGCGTCCGCACCACGTTCAGGGCCGCCAGGTCCACAATGCTGATGCTGTCGGAAATGTGGTTGACCACCCACGCTTCGGTATCACTGCGGGCCCGCACCGAAACCGGATCAAGACCCACCGGTACGGCGCCCAGATGGGTCAGGCCGCCCGGAGCCACCGCGAACACTTCCAGACGGTTGTCCGCCGTATTCACCGCCAGCAGGCGCGTGCCATCCGGCGTCAAGTCCAAGGGATGGATCTGGGGAGATTCCCAGTTGACAAAAGAGGCTTGAGCCATCAACGACGTGTTGAGCGCGCCCCACACCAGCACCGCCAGCAGTCCACCGCGCATCTCCCGCCCTCCGCCCATGACGCCGCCGATACTTCTCAAACGCCAGATGGTTCAGAGGGCCATTGTACTGCCGGCCGCACCCTTTTCGGCGTGAAATTCCGACGGGAGCAGGAAACCGCGGTAATTTCGGATGAGACGTGCATCCAACGGCCCGGATCAGGACCCGCTTCAGCCCCAATTCCAGCCCGGGTAGTGGGTCTCAACCCATGGGCACCAGGGACGCAACCAGCAGCAGGCGGTGCGAACCGACGGCGAACGGCTGCCCCGCGGGGTCGCGGTACCCCTGAACCTCATCGAACCCGGCAGCGATCAGGAGTTGCCGCAGCTCGCGGTACGGATACACCCGCTGCGACGAACACCGGGAGTCGCTGCGATCACCGCGAGTGAAATGGTAGGTGGTCTCCAGGCGACCGCGGTCGAGGTCGTAGTGATTCTCGATGTCCAAACGCAGATCACCAACCTCCATACGGCGGGTCGGTTGGAATGCCGGCAGCAGTGCCTCGGCCACGATTCCGGTATCGAGGATCAGCCGCCCGCCGGGTTTGAGTGCCGCCCGGACGGACGACAAGAACGCGGCATTACCGCCGTCCTCCAGGTATCCAAAACTGTTGCCGAAACACACCACCCCATCGAATCTGGCCGCCCACGGCAGATCGCGCATGTCGCGCTGCTCCCAACGGACCGCCACCTCGTGCTGCTCTGCGGTGCGGCGGGCGGCCGCCAGAAACCCGTCGGAGATGTCCAGCGCGGTCACCTGATGCCCACGCTGGGCCAGCGCCACACTGTGCCGTCCGCCGCCACACGGCACATCCAGAAGCTCGGCCCGCGGCGGCAACCGCATCATCCGCTCAACGAAGTCGACCTCCGCTACGGTCGGCATCTGCGGCTCCAGCGCCAGCCAAAAATCCACGGCCATTCCGGAGAAGAACTCGCGGTACCACTGCGGGTCAACCATGGGGAAAGCATAGCGTGGGTCCCCCCGATGTCGAGCCAGAGCCCATACTCACCCCACTCGCGATGCCAACCTACCGCCAACACCCTCAGAATTGAATCAGCCCCTGTAATAATAAGGAATATAGTGCCTGCGAGCAGTGCCGGATCCCCATCCGGGCCCGGCTCCCACCGCGCGCAACCCCTTGAACTGCAAGATGCCCTCGACGGAACCGACCTTCAGCGGTGGTGCTCCGTGATCGACCAGGTCGTTTCGCCAGGTCGACCAGGTCGTTTCGCCAAGTCGACCAGGTCGTTCTGCCAGGTCGACCAGGTCGTTTCGCCAAGTCGACCAGGTCGTTTCGCCAAGTCGACCGGGTCGTTACTGGCAGGTCGACCGGGTATCCCTGGAGTCAGCGGCGGTTGTCTTGGAGGGCGCTTGCTGCGGCGGGCTGTTGGCGACCTTGGTATGCAAAGGGTTACGGCCGGACGCGCGGGTAGCTGGAGGCTCAACGCTAGGGAAGGTCGGCCCCGCCATCGTAGTGCGAGATCTCCTGCCGGATTGCGAGCAGTTGCAACTCGATCATTGCCAAATTCAGGTTCAGCAGGCAGGCCCGCATGCCGTACTGCTCCACCGCCTGCCGCCACAGCGACGCGTCCTTTTGCCATTACTGGTTCCATCGGCCTCTGCGGGAGGAAGCGGCGGGGCCGCTGCCCGGATTCTCGACCGCGCCGCCCCGTGCGCAGCCCAGTCGGCGAACGCGTTGGGCGCGGGTCCGATCACTCGTCGATGGAGAGCCGCCACCGTGAATCAGGATCGAAGGCAGACAGTGAAGCCGCAACCCGCTCGGTGGTTCGTCCCAGGTCCCGCTCGTAGAGAACGCCTTGGTGACTGATCAAGAAGGTCATCACTCCGGAATTGCCGTAGTCCGCCGGCCAGGCCACGACCGCAAAGCCCGCGGTCATGCTGCCATTGACGACGTAGCGCTTCTTGCCCCCAGGGGCATGAGGCCCCTGTGCTTTCAAGATCTTGAAGAAGTAGCCGTGGTACGGGTGACGCTTTCGACTCACGTTCCCGGAAACCGAGTAGCCCTCGCTCGCGGCTTCGGCGGCGAGCACGCCAAGCGGGCTCCGCGGCTCGCCGGGGTTCGAAGTCCAATAAAGCCCGTTTCTCAGGCCAGCATCACTGAGAAACTGCTCGGCGTACTCGGTCAGGCCATCGCCATCGCGATCCAGGGCCGCATACTCCCTCTGGGCGTCGACAACGGCCAGGCACACTTCCCGAACGGACAACTCGTTGCGGCCGATCCGCCGGTTCAGAATCTCCTCCTGGCCAATCCGGGCGTCGAAGCGCCAGGAGTCGCGGTGCTGGACGATCGGAATCGGCATCGGCCAATCGTCCAGGCCGACCTGCAGGGTCGTGCTGCCATCGGCTTCGCCAACCAGCGAGTGCTTGGCGTCGTAGGCCTGAAGGAACTGCTCGCGCGTCCGTCGATCCGCCACTTCGTCGCCCGAAGAGAGGATCGCGGCTGCCCCGGGGCCCAAGATGTCCCCCATTGCGACGGAATCATCGGAGCGGACCGCACGAACGAACGATTCGGCAGCCTGCTCGGGCGTCGAAAAGCGGGTCTGGTGTGTGGCGCATCCCGAAACTCCCAGGCACGCCGCAACCACCGGCCACAGCGCCCAGATCAACGCACGACGATTCATGGATCAGTTCCTCGATCTTGGCGCGCCCGAGTGCAGCCAAACCCGCCAATAAGCCACCAATGGAATCCACTCTTGAATGCGACTACACCCAGTGGCCGGCTGTCAACGCCCTCGGCCGCCACGACCGCCACCACCACGACCGCCGCCGCCACGACTTCCACCGCCACGTGACATCCCGCCACCCGATCTCGAACCCTGGCCGCCGGACCGGCTGATCTGGCCGCGCTGGCTTTCCGTTCGGGTGCGATTTCCCTGGCCCACCCCGCTGAAGGCTCCACCCGGGTTTCCACGGTTCCCGCTACGGTCGGCTGCCCCCCGGAAGTTCGGCGTTGGGCTGGGGCGGTTTGCGGCGCCCGGCCGATTAGAGACCCGCCCCTCGGGCGAGTGGACGCCTGGCGATTGTCGGCCTCTGAATGGATCGGCGGCCCCGCGGGCAATGTCCTGCCGTCCGGCTTCCGCTCGACCGCGATAATCAGCCCGCGCTCGGGCGACCTCGGCCGACGCGCTGCCACCGAATCGCCGCGCGACATTCGGGTCGCGGTACGTCGCCCCTCGGCGGTGGCCGGGATCGTGTTGCCACGCCCCTCGACCGCCTTGCAGATTGGGGTTGCGACTGCCAAGATCCGATCGGTATTGCGAACGGTCGATCCTGTTGTTCATACGCAGGTTGCGGTCGACGTCAACGTCGACCTGGCCGTGCCGCCAGTCGCACCCGCCCCAAGCGTAGCCCCACGCCGCCCCACAGGCAACACCGACACCGAAAGCGACCGCCGCAGTTCCCACGACGTAACCGGGCGGATGGTAGTCGTACGGTGGATATGCGGGATACGGCCACGACCCATAGACCACGGTGGGGTTGTATGCCGGAACATAAACGACCTCGGGATCGCTCGATTCGATCACGATCACCGGGCTCTGTGATTCCTGCTGGACCGTGACCGTTTGCTGGTCGTTCGTGGCCAGGCTGCCCTCGGCGCTCGCTTTTGCCCGCAGCTCCTGGATGGTGTTCATCACCTCGTTCTGTTGGGCGAGGAAGGCGTCGCCGAGTTTGGTGGTCCAATCGAGCTGCTCGCTCATCATGGACAGCACGTCCGGGAAATTGACCAGGGATTTGATGCTCGGATCCCAGGATTCATCTTCCAGGGCGGCCGTCAGCGCATCTCCCTCCAACCTCGGATTCTGCCGTGCCCAGCGATCGGCTTGCACGACTTCCAGTGGATACGTGGATGCCATCAACATCTGGGACACGAGCGCGTCGGGATAGAGCGCGACGGGCGCCAACAGTTGGTCCAACTCCGCCTGTGAAAGCGTGCCCGACTCCTGGGCCGCGGCCGTCGACGCTGCCATCCCCAGCAGGCCAACGACCACCCACCACCTGGCATGACCGTTCACGACATCTCCTTTTTGCGGGGCTTCATGGTCTGCCGTTGTCGATTCAATCAGGAACTCCGGCGACAGGTGCGTTCCTGTCAGCGGAGTTCCAGCAGGGTGCGCTTGTCTTTCCGGGCTAGAGTGAGGCCAGCCACGCCTGCAGATCGGCTGACTCCTGCTCGGTGATCCCGTCCACCGTGCCGCCGGCGTGGTCCTCGGCACCGTTGAGTTTTGCGAAGATCGAATTGCACGATGCGCCGACCACGGTGGGCGCGAAGCCATCGTCCCCATTCGCTCCATGGCAAGCCGCACAACCGTTGTTCGCATAGAACGTCTGGCCCGCCGCGGTATCACCGGCCAGGTCCACGCACACGCCGTCGACGCAGGTCTGGCAGGCATCGCAGGTGACATCGGCACAGGGGTCGTCGGCCACGCACTGGCCGTCGACGCAGGTCTCACCGGCGTCGCAGGTGACATCGGCACAGGGGTCGTCGGCCACGCACTGGCCGCCAACGCAGGTCTCACCGGCGTCACAGGTGACCCCCGCGCAGGGATCCGCGGTGATGCTGCAACCAAGCCCGACGCCAAGAAGCGCAACACCACAGAAACTTGCAAGTTTGTACATCATGACATGTTCCTCCTCGCGGCACGTCGCCGCTGCCTAGGTACGCGACATCCACCACCGCAGTGCGCAGTAGGTCGCTGACAGTTAATGCCGCCGCCGGAATCCCGGTAGTCACGGCCGTCCACTGAGTCCGTGATCGCTTGGTGCCGGGGCTGGAGCCGGGCCGGTTTTTGGGTCCCGCACGACACCCGCGGCTTGGGTCCAGGTTTCGTTCCGATAATCCGCTCAGGCACGAACCGCACTCGGCCTTTGCTTTGTTGGATCCGAAGGCTATAATGTAAGTGCTGTCCATGTCAATACCTGGAGGTTCGACATTCTGAAGCAGCGGACCTACATCATCGTCCGCCAGATTCTGGCTGCGATCGCTGCCTGCTTGGTCGCAGTACCCAGTGCTGCTTTGCCCTGCGCCGCCGAAACCTGTGCCTTCGTGCAACCCGATCGCCCGGCAGCGCCGGCTGGGTGCTGTTCAGAACATGCCGATCCGCATGGGAACTCGGACACCGACCGCATGCCCCCCGATCCCTGCCAGTGCCCGCCAGGATGCCCGGCTGCATGTGGGTCTGGCAAGCTGCCCTGCAACACGCTGGCCGCGGATGTGGCCGTCGTCGCACCGCTGCCGTGCGAGCGCGAGGTCGAACTTCCGCAGACCGACCATCCCACTCCTTCGGTCAACGAGATCTTCCGCCCACCACGCGCCTGACCACCCGATCACATCCCCTGGTGTTCGGCTGGTGCATGCTTCGTGCGCAGATCGCCCGTATACGGCGATGGCTGCGGAGCGCTGTCTGCAGGAGCGAATCTGATGACCTCGAACGTTCATGACTTGTCGCGGTTGACCCGCGCACCGGCTTGCGAAGTCCCTGTGCCCAAGAGGCACTGGGCAGCGCGGCTGGTACTCCCGGTGGTGATTCTGATGGCCACCGCGGCGATTCTTGCCTACGCCGCGCGAGACACCCTGACCCCGGCCACGACGGTAGCAGTCATCCCAGTCGTGACCAAAGCACATGCCGCCGGTCCCGCCCGCGGCGGCGTGGTGGTCCAGGCACCCGGCTGGGTCGAGGCCGATCCGTTTCCGTTTGCGGTCTCGGCCCTCGCCGACGGCGTGGTCCGTGAGGTGCTGGTCCTGGAGGGCGAGCGGGTCGCAGAAGGACAGGTGGTCGCCCGCCTGGTGGATGATGACGCCCGCATCGCTTTGCAGCAGGTGTCGGCCCTGCTGGAGGAGCGCCAGGCGGGGCTGGCGATCGCTCGGGCCCAACTCGTTGAAGCCGAGCAGAACTGGGACCACCCCATCGAGCTGATCCGCAAACGGGACACCGCCCGGGCCAATCTGGCTGAGCGCCAGGCCGAACTGGAACAATGGCCGGCGCTCGTGGCCGAAGCACAGGCCCACGCCGTATTCCTCAACGCCGAGTATGAGCGCGTGTTGCCGCTGGCCGAGGCCGGCCGGGCGGCCGTAATCGAACTCATCCGGGCCCGCCAGGATCTGGAAGCCCAACAAGCCGTCGTGGAAGCCGCGCTCAAACGCGAGCCGATCTTGAAGGCCAAAAGTGTCGCGCTGGCAGCGGAAGCCACCGCCGCAGCAGCAGCGCTTGACCTGAGAATTCGCGACCGGCGGGTCCTCGCCGAAGCCAAGGCGGCCGTGCAGCGTGCCGCTGCGGCGGTGGCCTCGGCGGCGGCCACGCGCGCCGCCGCCGCCCTGCGGCTCGACCGCATGGAGGTCCGCTCACCTGCCGCCGGGGTGGTCATGAATCGCATGACGGAGCCGGGCGCCAAACTGATGTTGAACATGGATGCGCCCAGTTCCGCCCAGGTGGTCCGGCTGTACGACCCTGCCCGATTGCAGGTTCGTGTGGACGTTCCGTTGGTCGATGCCGCCAAGGTGGGTGTCGGGCAGCCCGCGGAAGTCATCGTGGAGATCCTGCCCGATCGGGTGTACCAGGGCCGCATCTCCCGGGTGGTGCACGAGGCCGACGTTCAGAAGAACACCCTGCAGGTCAAGGTCGCCATCGATCACCCGACTTCCGAACTCAAGCCTGAAATGCTGGCTCGGGCCCGCTTCCTGGTGGCGCCGTCCGATACGGCGGACGGCGCGCCGGCGGCCCATGATGTTTTTGTCCCGCAGTCTGCCATCGTGCGACGCGATGGACAAGCGTGTCTCTGGATCGCCGACCAAGTCGCCCGCGTGGCCCGGCTGCAACCGGTCCGCCTGGGAACCCTGGTGCTGGCCGACTGGGTGGTGGTGCTGAACGGCGCCCGGCCCGGTGATCGCATCATCCGGCATGCTCCGGAAGGCCTGCGTGACGGGCAGCGCATTCGGATGGTATCCGAACCACCATCGCCCGTGGATGCTTCGAGGTGACCTGATGGCCCTGATTGAATGCCGCAATCTGACCCGGTCGTATGTCAAAGGTGCCCAGACCATCACCCCTTTGGCCGATTTGGATCTTGACGTCGCAGACGGCGAGTTCCTGGCGCTGATGGGACCCTCGGGCAGTGGCAAGACCACGCTGCTCAATCTGATCGCCGGCATCGACACGCCTACCGCGGGAAGCCTGAAGATTTCTGGTCAGGAGCTGGCCCACATGAACCGCAACGCCGCGGCCACCTGGCGCAGCCGGACCATCGGCTATATCTTTCAACTGTATCATCTGGTCCCGACCTTGACCGCATACGAGAACGTCGAGTTACCGCTCCTGCTTCACGGCCTCAGCCGCAGGCAGAGGCATGACACCGTGGCCTTGGCCCTGAACCTGGTGGGGATCGCCGATCGGCATGACCACTTTCCGCGGCAACTCTCCGGCGGCCAGGAGCAACGGGTGGCCATCGCCCGGGCCATCGTGACCGATCCGAAAATCCTGGTGGCCGACGAACCCACCGGAGACCTGGATGCCGATAGCTCCCGGGCCGTGATGGACCTGTTGACCCGGCTGAATCACGAACTGGGCAAGACCTTGGTCATGGTCACCCACGATGAACATTGTGCCCAGTACGCCCGCCGCACCCTGCACCTGGAAAAGGGTCGGCTGGTCGATGCCCACAGCCTCGCCGTATCAGGGAGTGCCTCATGATCGGGACTCAGTATCTGCCGCTGGTGCTGAAGCAGGTCTGGCGTGCCCGAGTCAGAAGCCTGTTGACCGTTGCCGGCGTCAGCGTGGCCATGTTTCTGTTCGCAGCGGTCCAAGCCATGCAGACCGGCGTGGCGTTGGCCACCCAGGCACGACCCGATGACCGCACGCTGGTGGTCTACCGGAAGGATCGCTACTGCCCGTTCACCAGCCTGATGCCGCAGTCGTATGAGCAGCAAATTCGCCGGATTCCGGGGGTCGAGTCCGTGGTGCCCATCAAGATCGTGGTCAGCAACTGTCGCACCAGCCTCGACGTGGTGACCTTCCGCGGGGTGCCCAAGGAGGCGTTCGTGGATGCGCTCGGGCCGCAGCTCGCGATCCGCTCCGGTGCGCTTGCCGACTGGGAGCGGCGCAGTGATGCCGCTCTGCTTGGCGAAACGCTGGCGGCCCGCCGCGGGCTGAAGGTCGGCGATCGCTTCGAAGCCGCCGGCATCACCGTGTTCGTCGCCGGAATTATCGAATCCGCGGAGGTCCAGGACCACAACGTCGCCTACGTTCACCTGGATTTTCTGCAGTTCGCCTCCGGCAGCCGCTCCGGAGGCATCGTCACCCAGTTCAACGTCACGGTCAGCGATCCCAGCCGAGCCCAGGAGGTGGCCGAGGCCATTGACGCCGCCTTTGCGCCGGCACAGGAGCCCACCTGCACCAGCGCGGAGAAAGCATTCGTGGCTCGGGCGGCGGCCGACGTCCTCGAAATCGTCAGCTTCATGCGATCATTGGGCTGGGGCTGCCTGGCGGCAGTGCTCGCCTTGGTGGCCAACGCCATCGTGCTCTCGGTGCAGGATCGCATCCAGGAGCATGCCGTGCTGCAGACTCTGGGCTTTCGCGGGCGGCACATTGCCCGCCTGATCATGTGTGAGGGCCTGGTCCTCAGCGTCACCGGCGCCGCGCTGGGATGTGCTGCAGCCGCGGTATTTCTGACGGTCAGCGCCCTGGCCTTGTCGGTGGAGGGCCACAGCCTGCCGTTGAAAGCCACGCTGGGGACATTCGTGTCGGGGATCGGTATCGCGACCGGAGTCGGCATTCTCGCCGGGGTGGTGCCCGCCTGGCAGGCCTCCCGGCGGGAAATCGTCGCCTGTTTCCGGGCCGCATGAATCGTGAGAACCCCGTGCCGGCGGTGTCACCCACCCCCGGCATGTTGCCACACAGGAACGCCGATGCGGTTGCTGCCTTTCGAATACGCTGTGCGGAACCTGGGACGCTCGCGCGTTCGACTGTCGACCGGTATTCTAGGCAGCACGCTGGTCGTGCTGCTGGTTCTGGCCGCCGGCGGGTTCGTTCGCGGGATGCAGCGCAGCCTGACGATCACCGCCGACCGCGACAACGTCCTGTTGCTGGGCGCCGGAAGTGAAGAGAGCGTCGAACGCAGCGAAATCGGCATGAACGTGCCGACGCTGGCTGCGGCCAGCGTTGCCGGCATCAGGAGTCAGCTGGGCGTGGACTACATCTCTCCAGAGGTGCACATGGCCATGCTGCTCCGGATGTCAGAGGACGCCGAACGGGAAGTCCAGGCGGTCGTTCGCGGCATCACCCCTGCCGCCTTTCTGGTGCATTCTCAGGTCAAGATTGTGCAGGGCCGCGCGCCGCGCCCGGGTGCGTATGAGTTGATGGTCGGCCAGCTCACGGCCGCCCGGCTGGATGTCGATCCGCAGGCCTTGGCCGTCGGCCGGCAGCTATGGTTCGACAATCGACCGTGGACCATCACCGGCCGCTTCGCGGCACCGCACACGGTGATGGATGCCGAATTGTGGGTGCCACTGACCGACCTGCAAATCGTGACCCGCCGCGACACGCTGTCGTGCGTGGTGCTGACGCTCGGCGCGGCCACGCTTGACGATGTCGCCGTGTGGTGTGCACAGCGCCTCGATCTGGAACTGGTGGCCATGCGCGAATCCGACTACTATGCCGGGCTGCTGGCCTTCTATCGTCCGGTGCGGGCCATGATCTGGGCCACCGCAGCGCTCATTGCGCTCGGGGGCCTGTTCGGTGGACTGAACACCATGTACGCGGCGTTTGCCGCCCGGGTTCGCGAGCTGGGTGCCCTGCAAACCCTGGGCTTCTCGCGCGGTGCGATCATGGTCAGCTTCTTTCAGGAATCACTGCTGGTCACGTCGACCGGTGGCCTCCTGGCGGCGGCGATCGGACTGGCGGCGCTCAACGGTTTGGCGGTTCGGTTTTCGATGGGCGCGTTCTCGCTGGTCCTGGATGCCCCCGTCGTTCTGGGCGGGCTGGCCGCGGGAGCGGGACTGGCGCTGCTGGGGATCATCCCGCCGTTGTGGCGCTGCCTGCGCCTGCCGATCGTTGAGGCCCTGCGCACCGGCTGATCCGGGGCGGCACGTCCCGGCGAAACGACAACCCTTGACCCGGAGGAAATCGAATGACGTTCTTGAAGACCCCGTGCTGGCGAGCGCTTCTGCTGAGCAGTGCCATGATTGGGGGCGGCTGTGAGCGCACGGCGGCGCCGCCCGGCGCATCCGCCGGCGGAGCGGCAGCGGGCACGACCTTGCCGGCGGAGCTGTTCGTCAGCCAGGCGCCTGCCGGTGCCCGGAGCGTGGCCGAAGTTCGGGCCGATCCGAGCCTGACCGGCGAGGTGGTGGTCCAAGGCCGCGTGGGCGGCCGGCAGGAGCCATTTGTCGACGGCGCGGCGGTGTTCCTGCTGGCTGATGCCGGCATGAAATCCTGCCGGGAGTTGCATGGCGACTCGTGCAAGACGCCCTGGGACTACTGCTGCGAGCCGCCCGAGGCGCTGGCCGCCAGGATCGCCACGATTCAGGTTGTGGGCAGCGACGGCAAGCCGCTGCGCGCCGACCTCAAAGGCAAGATCCAGCCCTTGGCGCTGCTGACCCTGTCGGGAACCGTGGCCAGGCGCGATGCCGGAACGCTGGTGATCAATGCCACCCGCATCCACGTCGCCGGCGGCAACGGTTAGCCGGCCGGCGCCGGGTGCGGTCTCGGTCTGCACCGCGGGCCCGGTGAACCCATGGCCCTGCCGGCGGGGTCAGTTGATGCAAGAACTGATCGGGTTGCAGGCTCCATTGCAATAGGTCTCCCCCTGCGGGCAGCAAATCCCTTCGAAGTCGGTGCAGTTCATGCCCGCCGGGCAGCAACCGCCCACCGTGCAGGGGGTATCGCTGGCGTTGGGACAGCCGACGCAAGTATTGGTCTGTGAATCGCAACTGCTGCCCGCGGGACAGCAGATGTCGCCACACCCACGACCCAGGGGACAGCAGGTGGTCCCATTCAAACACAGGTCGCCGCTGTCACAACATCTGTCATTGCATGCCGGGCTGTTGAACCCGCAACACAGGCTCAAGGATTCGATACAGGAGTCCAGCTCGTCGCAGCAGGCGCTGCCGCAGGCGTTTTGCGGGTCACAACAAAGGCCGTCGCCCAGGCAGGTTTCGCCCGCCGCACAGCAACGGTCCGTGCAAGGGGCCTGATCGGACGGACAACACAAGTTCGCTTCCGCGATGCAGGAGTCGGTCGGATCGCAGCAGGTGTTACCGCAAATGCCCTCCGATTCGCAGCAAATCCCGGCGTTGGGACCGCTGCTGATACAGACCTGTGTGCTGGAGCAGCAGTTCTCGCCGGCGCAGGGTGTTTTTCCGGCCGCACAGCACACGCCGGTCTGTCCGTTCAGGCAGGTCTCGCCATCCTCGCAGCACGCCACCGCGCCGCAGGCCACCGGGCAGCACGGCCCGCCATCCACATTGCAGGCCGCCACACAACCCACGTAAGCCGCCGCGCACACCCCGACCCCGATGGCCTCGCACACGGCATAGAAAATGAGTGCACCGACGCACCCCGCCGACACGCCGCCGATACATCCGGCCGCGGCCACGCTGCAGCCCGCCCAGCAGCCCACGCATTCGGCGGAGCCCTCCGGATTGCTGCTCTTGCCGTCGTCCTGCTCCGGAATGAAGGGTTGCCGTTCTGCGGCACGCCTCATTGCCGCGGCGCCGCTGGATTCACAGTCTGCCTGTTCCGCGCTTCGAAACAACGCCTCGAGGGCCGCCTGCAGATCGGGATCCAAACCATCGTCCGCGGGCATCTCGCCGTCTTCAAACTGGGTGGCAGACGGGTCTGCGTCTTCGGCCGCCATCGGCACAATGCTGCGGCCGCCGATGGTGCCCAGCACCATTCCCGCTTCGACGCGGATCATCGCCGTGGACAGACCGGGCACGAGGTCCCCGTACTCGACCTGCACGCTGGTATTGCCCAGACCGTCGACCGTTGTGACCACGGTCATGATCATCTGGTTGTCGGCCATGACTTCGGTCTCGACCCGGAGCCCGCCGTCCTGCTCGGGGTTGCTGATCACCCGGCGGCTGAGGGTCAACTCGCGGCCCTGAGCGGACACCGCGCTGCTGCGGGTCTCGAACTCGTTGCCGGTGTCATCAAGCTGGGTGCACGTGCCGGCTCCATCCGGAACCGCCGGGGCGCAACCCACCGCCCAATACACTCCGCTGCCAGCCCCCATGCAGACCATCACCGCCGCTCGAAGCAGTCGCCGCTTGCGTTTGGCCGTTCTCATGGCGTGTTCTCCGTTGTGGATCCAGACGTGTACCGATGACCGCAGGCCGGGGTGCCGCGCGTCCCGAATTCGACACCTGGGTGGGAGCTTACAACACCCGCTGCTGCATTGCAAGAACGCCGTTCAATCCGCGCGGGCCCGCCGGTGCATGGCCGATTGCAAGGTCGTGTCGCTGAAGGAGTGCTGACACGACACCGGCCGGCGGACGCAACATCGGCGGTCGCGCGCCGCAGGGCGGAGCCACGGGAGCGCTGGGGCCCGCGTCAGATCGATGCGCCGATCCTCAGCCGCGCCTCCAGCCGATCGGTCAGCGCCGGATCACGAAGCAGCGATGGATTCGCCGGTTGCGAAAGTCCTCCGGAACGGTTCGCTCGCTGATCTCCTCGATGGCGGCGGCGGGGATGCGCTCGCTGTCCAGTTTGAAGCGCCGGAAGTTGGTTGAGAAGTACAGGCAAGCCCCCGCCGGCATGTGACCCAGCACCGTGGACAACAACGCGGCGTGGTCACGCTGAATCTCCCAATCCTCGTCGGTGCGCTTGCTGTTGGAGAAGGTCGGCGGATCGACAATGACCAGATCAAACCGCTCCTCCGGCGGCAGGCGCCGCAGGTAAGCGCGGGCGTCCTGCTGCACAAAGTGGTACTGCGGGCCCCGCAGGTTGTTGAGTTCAAAGTTGCGGCGGGCCCACTCCAGGTAGACCGGCGACCAGTCCACGGTGGTCACCGCCAGGGCCCCGCCGTCGGCCGCATAAGCGCTGAACGCCCCGGTATAGCCGAACAGGTTCAGCACCCGCTGCCCACTGGCGGCATCGCGCACCAGGCCGCGGGTCACGCGGTGATCGAGAAACAGCCCGGTGTCGACGTAGTCCGACAGGTTTACCCAGAAGCGCAAGCCGCCCTCCCGGACGGCGATCTCGTGCCGCCGGTCGGCCGCCTTCTCGTGCTGGGTGGTCCCGCGCTGCCGCAATTTCCTTTTCAAGAAGACGTGTTCGAGATCGATGTCCAGCGTCTCGGCCGCGGTGCGTTTCATGAGATCCAGCCAGTCGGCATGCTGGCCCAAATCGCGGTCATGCGGCCGTTCGTACTCCGTCAGATGGAGGTGGTCTTCGTAGCGATCGACCACCAACGGAATCTCCGGGATGTCGCGCTCGTAGAGCCGAAAGCAGTAAATCGCGCGCCGCGTCGGCCAGCGCCGCAGGTGGCGGGCGCGTTTGCGCAGCCGGGCCCGGAAGAGTTCCGCCTGCTGATGGGCCTTGGCGGTCAGGCCGCCGAATACCTGGTGCGACCGCGGCGGCGCGGCGGCCGGCAGATCGCCTTCAGGATGCTCCACCGCCGGCGCCGGCCGATCGGGCACGCCGGGCCTGGGACCGTGGAACTGGTAGTAGGTGCAGACGATCCGCCCGTTGTAGAGCTTGCGACGGCGGTCGGCTTGTTTCTGGATCAGCCGTTCGAAATCGGGCTGGGCGGTCAGGATGAAGTGCGACCAAGTGGGCAAGGCCCGCAACACTTCCGGCATCGAACGGTGCAGGGCCTCGGCTTGATGCTGCTCGCCCAACCGCAGACCGTATGGTGGATTGGTGATGACGCACCCATAGCGCTGCTTACTGGTGAGCTGCTCAAAGGAGCGCTCCTGGAAGTGGATGTCGTCGAACACGCCGGCCCGCCGGGCATGGTAGCGGGCCAACTTCAGGGATTCCGGATCAGAATCGGTCGCCACAATGCGCACCGGAAGCGACGCGGAGGAACGGGCTCGGGCGGCCGCTCGGACGGATTCCCAGACTTCGGCTGCGATCTGCGGCCAGGCCTCGGCCGCGAAGCGCCGCAGCAACCCTGGAGCGATGTTACGACCCATCAAAGCGGCTTCGATCGGAATGGTCCCGGTGCCGCAGAACGGATCGATCAAGGGTCGCTCCGGATGCCAGGAACTCAGCCGCACCAGCGCCGCCGCCAGCGTCTCCTTGAGCGGAGCGGGACCGGTCCGCGTGCGGTATCCTCGTTTGTGCAGTCCCGGTCCGGTGGTGTCGATGGCCACGGTCGCCTGGTCGTCCAGAAACGCCACCTCGATGCTGTACCGCGGACCGGACTCCGGGAGCACGGTCACGCCATGGGCCTGCCGTAGACGATCGACCACGGCTCGTTTGACAGACCGTTGGACCGCCGGCACGCTGTGCAGTTGCGACCTCCGCGAACGACCGACCACCGGGAAGGCCCCATCGGGCGGAATCCAGTGCTCCCAGGGCAGCGCCCGGGTGGTCTCGAAGAGGGCGTCGAAGTCGGCGGCGGCGAAGCGCTGCACCACCACCCCCACGCGATCCGCCGTCCGCAGCCACACGTTGGCCGTCGCCAGGGCGGCAAAGCCTCCGGCGAACTGGATCCGTCCGGGCCCTACGATCGTGGCGCTGTACCCCAGTTCCGCCAACTCCTGGCGAACCACGGCTTCCAGTCCGAAGGCTGAGGTGGCGATCAGGTCGATCATCGCTCGATAATACCGACAACCCAGCCCCCGGAGAACCAGCGGCAGCGCCTGGCGCCCCCCGTTGAACAGCATCGGTGAGCCGTGATTGGATGGTGGGTGCCGCTGAGGCGGGCCCCGCCGCTGGTTGTGGTTGCTTCGGGCGACTGGAGTTGCATGGGGCGAGCCGTTACCTTGATGGGTGCTGTGCCTTGCGGACCCCAAGCCCTTTGGTGACGAAGGAGCATCGACCCATGAAACCCACGGGCCCTTTCCTGGCGTGCATCGGACTGTGTGTTGCGGCGAACGACCTGCCCGCCGGAGCCTGTACCAACTTCCTGGTCACTCGCGGGGCCTCGACCGACGGCTGCACCATGATCACCTATGCGGCCGATTCTCATGAGTTATACGGCGAATTGTATTACACCCCGGCCGGGCGACATCGGCCCGGCGCCCAGGTGGACATTCACGAGTGGGACACCGGCAAGCTCCTGGGGCAGATTCCCCAGGTGCCGCAGACCTACCGCGTGGTCGGCAACATGAACGAACACCAGGTGGCCATCGGCGAGACCACCTGGGGCGGCCGCCCCGAGCTGCGGGATCCGCAGGGCATCATGGACTACGGCAGCCTGATGTACATCGCCCTGCAACGGTCGAAAACCGCCCGCGAAGCCATCGCGGTGATGACCGACCTGGTGGCACGCCATGGGTACTACAGTTCCGGCGAATCGATTTCGGTTTCCGATCCGCAGGAAGTGTGGATCCTCGAGATCATCGGCAAGGGGCCCGGGAAGACCGGGGCGGTGTGGGTGGCCCGAAAGATCCCGGACGGCTACATCAGCGCTCACGCCAATGCCGCCCGCATCCGGCAGTTTCCAATGAATGACCCGGAGCACACGCTGTACGCGGCCGACGTCATCTCCTTTGCCCGGGAGGCCGGCTATTTCAGCGGCAGCGACGCCGAGTTCAGCTTCGCCGACACCTACGGCCCACTGGACTACGGCGCCCTGCGATTCTGCGATTCGCGGGTGTGGTGTATGTATCACCGGACCGCGCCGTCATTGAATCTGTCCACAGACTGGGTCACCGGGGTCGCCGGGGCCGAGCCGTTGCCGCTGTGGATCAAGCCGGACCGCAAGCTGTCGGTCCACGACGTCATGGGATTGATGCGCGACCACTTCGAGGGCACCGCACTGGACATGACCCGCGACATCGGCGCCGGACCCTACGCGCTGCCCTATCGCTGGCGGCCGCTGACCTGGAAGATCGACGGCGCGGAATACCTCAACGAGCGGGCCGTGTCTACCCAGCAAACCGCCTTCTCGTTCGTGACCCAGGCCCGCTCCTGGCTGCCCGACCCCATCGGCGGCGTGTTGTGGTTCGGGGTGGACGACACCTACAGCACGGTCTACGTCCCGATGTACTGCGGGATCACCCGCGTACCACACGCCTTCGCAGTGGGGACCGGTTCGTTCGATGAGTTCACCTGGGAAGCGGCCTTCTGGGTGTTCAACCAGGTCTCCAACTACGCCTACCTGCGCTACCACGATATGATCCAGGACATCCAGAAGGTCCAGTTCGAGTTGGAGGGCGGCTTCATCGCTGATCAACCGGGTGTCGACCAGGCGGCCCTGGCACTGCATCAACAGGCCCCCCGCCTGGCGGTCGACTACCTGACCGACTATTCAGCGCGGGCCGGCGACCAGACCGTCGCGCGCTGGCGCCGGTTGGGTGAGCACCTGATCTACAAGTATCTCGACGGCAACGTCAAAGACGCCCTGGGCAACGTCACGCATCCGGGATACCCGGAATCCTGGTACCGCACGGTGGCCGCCGCCGCCGGTGAGCAATTCAAGATGCACCAGTTGGTCGCTGAACAACAGCGTGCGCAAGCCCAACACGACCACGATGATGCCAAGCGCAGCGGGTTGGCCGATGCCATTGTCGCGGTGTTGCAAGCCCGGCAGGTCAGTCTGGATGAAGCCCAGCAGAAGCGCATTCGCATGACGTCCAACCTGGCCTTGCTGGAGCGCTGGCTGATCGGGGCTGCCACGGCCCAAACCGCGGCCGAGGTCCTCAGTCACGAGTGACGCCCCCCTCACCGGCCGCCGCCGATTGGACGAGTCCGAGAACAATTGCGCCCCGTGGAGCAAGTCGCCAGGACCCCGCCAACGCGGGTCGGCACCCCCTTGTACGTCCGCGACCAGACCCAGGTCATCCCCTTGGATCTCGGTGCCGACCGGCCGATGGACTGAACGACCGCCGCCGATTGCACCCGACCTCGTCTGCGCGCCGGCACGGGGACCGGCCTGGGTTGCCGGCCCCAGCGAGGTACTGCGTTGCTGCGCGGCAGTCCTTGTCTACGATGCCTTGCGGATCTCGATCCAGGTCTTGTTGAGGGTCAGCGGTTCGGTGGGTCGGCCCTGGGTGCTGCCGGCGGCCTCCAACTGCCGAACCACGTCCTGGCCCTCGGCGACCTCTCCGAAAATGGTGTGCCGGCCGTTGAGATGCGGCGTTTCGCTGAACGTAATGAAGAACTGGCTGCCGTCGGTCCCGGCGCCGGCGTTGGCCATGCTCAACAGGAACGGACGATCGTGCTTGACATCGTCGGAATACTCACCGGCGTACTTGTAGCCGGGCCCGCCGCTTCCGGTGCCCAGCGGGCAGCCACCCTGGGCCATGAATCGGGTGATCACCCGGTGAAAGCTCAGGCCGTCATAAAAGCCCAGACGGGACAGATACAGCGTGCTGGACACGTGCATCGGCGCGACCGCGGGCATCAGCTTGATCTTGATTCTTCCCTTGTTCGTGTCGAGGATCCAGAAGTAGTCGACCTCGGCGGTGAAGGTGACCTGGGCGGCTGGGGCAGGTGCGTTTTCCAATCGTCGGATCCGGTGTCGATGGCACCAGCAGACTTCTGGGTGGTGATGAAGGCATCCATGGCGACCACCGCCGGATCCTTGGCGGCGTCGCCGGGCTGACCGCCGCAGGCCAACAACAATGTCATTCCAATGGCGAGATTCATGGTGGTGCACTCCTGAAAGGTTCCTGAACGATCGAGGCCAGACGGGCGCGTCGCCCACAAGACGAGGCATTATAGGCCCTAGGCGGTTCCCCGCCATAGGCCCTCCGGCCACCGATGTTGATGGCCGGCAAGGCGGGAAGGACCGGCCCGGCCGGTTCCGGGTGGTCCAGGGCCGGCGAAAATAACCCACAAAAAGCTACTGTACATCTTCTGTTTGTGGGTTATAATTTCGGCGGTCGAATCGCAGAGCCAGGCCTCGGAAGTGGCACCTTGTCATGCAAGTCCCGCATCGTATCGCCTAGATCGCCTTTCTACCTTCTTGGCCGGAATCACGGTCACTTTCAATTGTGATCCTGAAAGTAAAGCAATGGGTCACGACATTACGACAGGAGTGAAGAAGATGGGTAAGAAGTTGTATGTCGGGAACCTCTCGTATGACGTGAGCAGTTCCGATCTGGAACAGCTGTTCTCGGCGCACGGCACTGTGGAGAGCGCGCAGGTCATCGAAGACCGCGCCACCGGCAGGAGCAAAGGTTTTGGCTTCGTGGAGATGGGTTCTGATAACGAAGCCCAACAGGCGATCAGTGCCCTCAACGGGCAGGAGCACGGCGGACGGGCCCTGACAGTCAACGAAGCCAAGCCGCGCGAACCGCGCAGCGGTGGTGGCTACGGCGGTGGTGGTGGCCGCGGCGGCTACGGTCGCTAGGCGGGCGGCAAGGGCCCTAATCGGCCGGCAGCGCACCCCGCCCAGACGGGATCGCAACGAGCGAAATCGCCTGCGATCCTGCAAGGCTTCTCGAAAACAAACCGATCGTTGCGGCCGGGGCTTCGGCCCCGGACCGCATTCGGTCTGCGCACAGCACTGAGTTCATTCACCGGCGGTTGGGTTACGGCTGAAACCGCTTGAGTGCGTTCTGGGCGGTTTCCTTAATCCGCGGATTGGGATCCTCCGCGGCGGCCTTCAGCGCAGGAATCGCCCGCTCATCTCCGATCATGCCCAGGGCGATCAGGGCCCCCATGCGGGCCATGACATCCGGGTCGCTGACTTGGGCAATCAACTTCGGGGTCGCCGCGGCGGCATCTGGACCGATGCGGCTGAGGGCTCGCGCCGCGTTCATGCGGACGTTGGCATCCGGGTCATCGAGGGCGTCGATCAGCGGTGGGACGGCCCCCTTGCCCATCAGGGTCAAGCCGAAGGCCGCCCGGTTTCGGACCGCCGGATCTTCGTCCCTGAGGGTCTCCACCAAGAACGGAATGGCGGCGGCGGCAGCCGGCCCCAGGTTGCCGAGTGCTTCAGCCGAATTGTTTCGAACCGTGGGGTCCGGATCCGCGAGGCCTTCGATCAAGCGATCGATGCGGGCCGGGTCGGGCGGCGGTTCGTTCGCCGCTGGCGCCCGGCCGGCCGGCTCGGCACTCGGGGCGACCGGCGGCACGACCACCGGCTTGGGTGCTGATTCCGGTTTGGGGGCCGCCGCTGCCGGCTTGGGGTGCTCGGCCGGCGGCTTGGGCGTGGTCGCGGCCGGGGTTGGCGGCCCCGACGGTTTCTGGGAGGCCTCCTTCTTCGATTCGCAGCCCACCGCCACGGCCAGGATCCCGGTGAGCAGAAGCTTGGTTGCATGCCGCACGATCCACCTCCTCAGCATCAGCGTCACTAGCGCAATACTTACAGACTTCGGCCTGCTTCATGTTAGCAGCAACCCGCAGCGGCTGCATCCTGCGAAGGCCACCCCGGCCGCCGGAAACGGCGAATGGTTCTGACGGCGGGAAGCTACGACGGGGTCCGACCGTGAGCGTGCCGGGGCTGCGACACGCCCAACTGCACCAAAGGCGGCGGCGTGCCGGGCACGGCATGGCTGGCGCCCGTTCCGGACGGGCTGCGCATGGCGATCGGGCTGGCCGGCACCGCGGTGCGGCGTTGGATGTTGCCGCGCATCAGGCGCAGGGCCCACCCCAGGGTATTGCGGATGGTCTTGCCCAGGGCCCACATCCCGCGCGCTTGGACTCCGGCATCCATCAGGTACAGCCGGCTCACCGGTCGCACCAGGGCGATCACGAATCGTACCGGATTGTAGAAGTACAAGTAGGCGATCATGATGTTGAACTGCTTCTTCCACGGCTGTGGATGCTTGGACGCCACCACGTAGTTGGCATCCAGCATGTGCGGCTCGACCGTTCGCCCCGCGACGCGTTCGTAGACCAGCCCTTCGGTAAAGCACTGTTCATAGAGCTTCGATCCGGTGGCCGGCGACATCATCAGCACCTGGAGCGAGCAGGCCCCGGAACGCCGCAGCAAACCGACCTGGTTCAGTAGCCCGTAGGGACTGCCCCGGGTGTACAGCGGCTGATCGTCGTGATGCATCATCATCGGCATCGGGGCAATGCTGTGCTCCTTGAGCAGGGCAAACGCCTCGGAGGTCTTGTCGACGCTCTGGCCTTTCTTGATCAGCGTGGCGGTCAGGTCCTCGACTCCCAGCCACAGGGCCCGCACACCGGCATTGCGAATGACCGCCAGGTGCTCGCGGAGCTGCAGGGTATCGTGGACGGTAACCTCAGTGCCCCAGCGCGCCTTGCTGCGCAACTTGATGCCGTCGAACTCGGCCCGCGCCAGAGTCTCGACGATGTCCAACGTGCGGGCCTTGTCATTGAAGAAGTTGTCGTCAGATCCGAAGAAGTGCCGAATCCCGTACTCGCGGTACAATCGGTACATCTCGTCGGCAATCCGGGCACCGCTCTTGACTCGATGCTGCCGTTGGTTGTAGGCCGGAATCGGGCAATAGGCACAGGCGAACTTGCAGCCGAAGGTCAACACCAGCGAGCCGATCCGCGAATGACGGCGAACCTGGTCGGCCGGCAGGGCCCGCCATCCCAAGGTCGTTTCATGGCTCGGCGGTTCCAGCAGCTGGTAGCCCAGCACCGGGTGGGGCAGTTCGTCCAGATCGCCGACCAGCCGCTGAATGCCGGTATCGACCAGTTCCTCGACGGTGCCGTCCGCGGCGACGCTGGGATACACCAGCCCGGGAATCTCGTCGAGCATGCCGCTGTTGCGGGCTCGGATAAAGGTGGTTCGCAGGGTATCGCCGCGCGAGTGGATCGACAGCAGCAGTTCCAACAGGCTCAGCAGCACGGTCTCTTCGCCGGTGATCGCCACGTCGGCCGACACCGGGTTGCCCGGCTCCGTGCTGAACACGTCCCAGGGTTCGTAGATGACCTTGGGACCGCCGGCAATGATCAGCGGGCGGTGGGCCGGATCGATGCGGCAGGCGTCGCGGATCATGGCGGCACATCGGGCGGCGTGGATCTGCATGCTCGACACCATGAAGATATCGGGAATGCGGCCGTCCAGACGCATCTGCGCAGGTCGAAATCGGCGGTTCCACTGCTGCAGCACAATGCGCGTCTTGGGAAACCCCGCGTCCAACATCGCCGAGCCGATCGCGCGCACGCCAGCCGGTGCCATCTGCAAATCCGCGAAGTCAAACGGCAGCATCCGCGTGCGATGGTCGAAGGCACAGGCGATCACGGTGGTGAGATCGTGATGGCGAGCCAGCAGGCGCAGCCGTTTGCGCAGGCTGAGCAACTCACCCGGTTTGAGAAGCTCATCTCCACGGTTGCGGCGCGGCAGTTCCATTGCGGATGCTCCACATAGGCTCGGCGGACCCGGCCGTGCTCCGACCATGACCTAGGCCGGCAACGGGACAAGCCAATGATTCTAACCTGATTCTGTTGCCCATCAAGGATGGACCCCAAGCGGCACAGACCATTCTTGTTGCTAACAAATCGCTTGGAATTCGCTGCGATCGTCGACTGTATGGGCTCTGTCAGATTATTTCATAAATACATATCATATTGTGGGTTACGATTCAAGATACCTGTGGCATTACTGATCAGCTATGGATTTTGTCAAGTTCAGTCCGGATTCCGGCGGGATCCCCTAGTGGCGTGGGGTTGATGCCACCCTTGCCGGTTCGTGCCCTCGAGCACATATGGGTCTGCCGAACGTTCTAGCGGTACGGTGCCGTGCCTCGGCGCGGTAAGCGTTGGGAGCCTGCGCGGTAAGGGCTGGACGCCGGCGCGGTACGCAACGGCCGCCGGCGCAGCAGGCGCCGGGGGACAACACCCCGGGTGTTTGGTCTGCACACCGTGCGGTCAAGACCTCAGGCCTCTGCGGACGGCGCCGCAAACCCGCTCCAGGTGACTTCCAACGTCAGCGAACCCAGCACTCACCGCACGGGTCACCTACTCGCAAGCACCCCAGGCGCCCAGCAGCATCGCCAGATCGGCGGCGTCCACGAGGTTGTCGCCGTTGAGGTCGGCCGGGCAACCGGGGCAGACGCCCCAGGCGCCCAGCAGCATCGCCAAGTCACCGGCGTCCACGGTGTTGTTGCCGGTCAGATCACCCGGGCAGCCCACCTCGGTGCAGTCCAGCACCGCCAGCCGCACGCCATCGACGCCGGCCTCCACCACCGAACCAGGCTCGGTATCCTCGGCGACAAAGCGCACCCGGAACTGATCGTTGGGCGTGAACCCGGCCACGTCATTCAGGATGAACTGCTTGTCGAACCAGCCGCCGGACACCTCTGGGCCTGCGGGGCCCACACTCTCCAAGGTCGCCCATGACTGACCCCCGTCGTCGGAGATCTGGACCACAAACACGTCGGTGAAGGGTGCGGCGCCGAAGCTGTTGTGGAACCAGCGGTCGTAAGACAGCAAGGCCGTGCCGCCGGAGGCATCCATGACCGGCGAGGTCAGCGTCGTGGAACCTCCGTCCACATCGCTGTTCTCATCGACATTGTCGGTCAGGTAACACTGTCCCGACCCATCGGCATCCGCTGCGGGATCGCCGCGATCGCCGCCGCCGACCGGGGCGCCGCGGTCCCAGGGGCCGTCGGTCAGGCCGGGGCTGTTGACCACCGTCCAGCCGCTGTCCGCTTCAAAGTGGTCCTCGAAGTCGACGGTCAGGGTCCCCACCAAGGCGGTGTGCACGCTGCTCGGCGCGCCGGTCGGGTGGGTCCGCACTGACCCGCCGTCGCCCTCGGCGCTGATGTAGTACTCCGGCGCGGCGGCACAGTTGGGCGGCGGCGGCAGCGTGGCCTCAAACGAATCTCCCCCCATCGGGGTCAGCGGCGCGGTCAAGAACGTACCGCCGTCGTACCGATAGTGCAAGGTCGCGGTGCCGGGCTCGTACACCTCGTTGCCGGCCTCGATCAACACGGGAAACGCGGACCCGCCGCCCAGCGGCAGATTCTCCGGCAGGCCGTCGGGCAGACTGATCAGCAAAGGAATGGTCCCGCAGACCGGCCCGGTGATATTGAGCGTGAAGTTGCCGACCGCGCCCTGCCACCCGGTGACCCGCACCAGGTACGTATTGCCGGCAACCACATTGAGCGTGACTTCAGACGGCCCGCCGCCGGCACAGGAGTCATCGTCGCACGCCAGGTTGTTGCCGACACCGCCGGGGCATCCGCTGTGGACCGACAGCACCGAGTCATAGCCGGTATTGCCGCACAGTGAGAAGGTCGCCAGACCATCGCTGCTCGGGGTGTAGGTGTACCAGACGTCGGGCGAACCGCCGCTGTCGCCGCAGGTGGCATTGCCGTCGGTGGTGGCACTGAAGGTCTGACCGCTGACCGGGCCGTCGCAGGCTTCGATGGCATTGCTGCAGTTGTCGTTGTCCGGAGCGGGCAGCGGCACCATGCTGTGCGGTTCGAAGCCGGCGGTGATTTCGGGCGAATGCGGCGTCCCGTTGCCGAGATCGGCATCATCGTCATCGAGGGTCAGCCAATCGATGTAAATCTGCGGGGTGATCGTCGAACCGTTGTGCAGCAGGATGCTGTTGACCGCGAGGTTCTGTAGGATCTCGAGATAATCGGCCGGTTCGGTGACCACCAGCTCATTGCGGGTATCCCAGACGCAGCCCGAGATCAGGTTGCCGCAGGCGTGCGACGAGCCGGTGCATGGATACTGGACGTCATTGTCGGCCGAGCGCAGCGAGCCCACGCAGTCGCCGATGTCAAAGCCCTGGCCCAATCTGGGGTCGTCCAGAATCACCACGCTCATGACGTCGCCGGTGCCCTCGCCGAACTGACCCTGGCCGCTGCCGGCCGCGTTCACCAGGTGATGACCGTATTCGTGGTAGACCACGCTGGACCAGGCGGTGTTCGGCGCACCGCCGCCTTCCTGGCAGAAGTTGATCGACGGCACGGTATCATCGTACCAGGCATTCGCCGGGCAGACGAAGTCGGTGCGGTTGACCACCACCTCGAATTCCTGATCTTGCAGCGTCGGGTACGCCGGATTGTGCGAGATGACCATGTCACGGACGACGTTGGACTCGATGTAGGCGTTCACCTCCGCCCGGCGCAGCGGGTCGCTGTTGTCGGCGTTGTGCAGGAAGTCGGCCGGTCCCGGCGGGGTGACCCTCTGGGACAAGGCGGCGTCGCTGCCGGCGGCATTGAACACCTGGAACCACTCCCCGCGGACGGCCGAATCCACCATGACCGCGGCACTGCCCAGGTTCGAGATGATGAAGTTGCCGTCGACATCGGCGAAGGCCACCGAGCCGCCGATGTTGACGCGGGCGTAGGGCATGGGCTTGACCACTTCGGCAGCGCACTGTTCCGCGCCGCCGCCCGGCGTGGCCAGGGCGCTGACGGTGCCGGCCACGTCGATCTCGTGAATGTGGCTGTCGCGCTGCAGCACGGTCCCGTCGCTCAGGTCGGTCACATAGCGCCATTTCTGATCGGACGGTTGGTTGGGAGCAAAGTTGTCCGCGGAAAACGTCAAGGCTACCCGCGGCTGGGTCTTGGGACCGTCGCCCGCCCAGATCACCACTTGCGGCTGGGTGAAGTGCACCAGGCTGGGCGCTGCCGCCCAGACCGCCTGCTTGGCGGCTGCGAACCGTCCCTGCACGAACTCGCCGCGGCCCAGTTGGTTCAGCAGATTGTCCTCGACGGCGAAACCGCCGAGATCGCGCAAACCGGAGGTCACCAGCACCAGCGGGTAGCCCGGCTCGTTCCGCACCAGCAGGCGGATATCGGAATCCAGCACCGGCAGCCCGTTGCGATACTGACTGTAATACACCAGCGTGAACTTGTAGGTGGCGGTCTGGCGGTCGAACATCACGCCTTGGGTGTGCCGTCGGTCGGCCAGGAAGCTGGCCGGCCGCAGGTCGGCGGGATCAACGTTCCACATGCCGGCGTGATCGGCCACGAAGCGGCCGGCGCTGTCTTGCGGGCTACTGCCGAACGCGACGGCCGTTCCGTACACCCGGGTCACTGCTGAGGACGTCCGGTACAACCTGGCCTGCGGAAACTGCCGCGAAAAGGACTCCGCGGCCGCCCGGGCGCTTCCGCTGGTTTCGGAATCCGCGGCCGCCTCGACGCGCGACGGAAGGCCGGCGGCCATCATTCCGACGAGTACCAGAACGTTCCTACCGTTCATCGTGAACTCCTTTCACTTGAGGTCAGGTTGTCGTTTCGATGCGATCAGGAGGGCCGTGGCTAATCAACGGGACTTCCCGGGCGCTCCCCGGGGCGATGTCTGGCGCGTCTGCCTCGCGAACCAGGACCCGGAGCATCGTTCAGCTTACCGCAAACCAAAATCGCGAGCCCGGAAAAAACGCGGAGCCTAGGTGGCGAGGGACACCGATCGACCCACCGGAATCATCCTGCCGGGCAATCCATTCAGACCCCGGGGGCAGAGCAATCCGCGGCGCGTTACTGCCTAGTCTGCGCCACAGCAGCGCCCGACCGCAAGACCTCCGCCGCGAATATTAGAGCACCACACGGAGCGAGGCGAGCCGTCGCAAGCATCGCCGCCCGCCCGGCCCCCCGGTACCGCCCGCAGCAGGACCCGGCGGGTGGGCCAGCGACTGCCGTGGGTTCCGGATGGTCCGTTCCCAACGTTGCCTCGGGCCGGCGGTGCCCGGTCGTGTCCCCCATCAAGCTCCTGGCGGGACGCAGAATTAGGTGATCCACAGTGGTCCGGCCGCCGGTGAGGTTGGCTTCACCAGTCTGTGGACCCAGCAAGGTCGCGGGGCGCGCAAAGGTCTCGCTAAAGTTCTGGTAAGAACCCATGAAGAATCGCTTCCCGAAACGACGCCGGTGAATCCGTGCGAGGTTCGGCGCTTCCTGTTCGTAATCCGGTGATGGATGCCTGATCGCAGTGGGAACATGCGGCCAACGGCGCCCGCGGGGGTTCATTCACACCGACCGCGGAAATGGATCCTGCGGTGTCCTGCCCGCCGCGGTCTGGAGAAGGCGCCAACCAGGGCGTAGACCGGTGCAAGGTGGGCTCGTACTATTCGGCGAGAGCCTGGAAGGCGTCGTTCACTTCTCTAGAGGATCGAAACATGCTTCGACTGGTACTGATCGCGTGTAGTTGCACCCTGATGGTGGAGTCTGGTTGCAGCTTGAAGGAAATTCGCAGCAAGAGCACCGTCGGCCCTGAGTGGCGCAGCAGCGGAGCCGGCGGGCAGCGGGAGCATGAGGTCCGCTGGAGCGGCCAGCAGGGCTTCGAGCTAAAATGGGACCGCGGCATCAGCACCACGGTGACCTATCGCCGTCGCGACTCCGACGGCGGCGACGGCGATCATGACAACGGCGTGTGGTTCGAGCTGGGGTTCCCGCTGTGGAAGGCCAAGGAGCAGGAGACCCTGGCCCAGCGGGTCAAGTCGCTGGAAGCCCGCCTGGCCTACTTGGAATCAAGCAACCCCCAACCCGCCCTGGCGGACCCATCGACAGGAGATTAGTGTGAAACGCCAACCGACCCAGTCAATCATTCTGGTGCTGTGGGCCTGCGGCATGATCCTGTGCAGCGGTTGTACCGACATTGTCCACGACAGTGCCCTCAACGCGATCGAAGGGGTGCTCGAGGGCGTGTTCACCGATTGGATCACCAGCCTCCTGCCTCCGCCGGGCTGATCGCCGGCGGGAACCCGGGCGGGTGCCGCCGGCCGTATTTCCGCATTGCCGCCGGCGTGTGCTATGATGTGGCCCGGTCGCCACCAGGAGGGCAACAGCGTGTCCGAGCACCCAGAGCCACCGCCGACACCGTCTGCACCCGCCGAGAAGGCGGTGACCCCGCCGCGAGTCGGCTCCCAGGGGCATCGCCAAGCCGAGCGGGCGACCCGCTGGCTGCGGGCCCTGCTGGCACTGCCCGGCTGGGTGCGCATCCCGCTGCTGGTCGGGGTGTTTCTGTTGTACTCACCGCCCTTGGTGTTCAACCTGATCAGCATCATGAATGTCACCCGCACCAATCGTTTGCGGGTGTACTCCTACCCCGCGTTCGTGTTCACCTGGCCAATCATCGCCTGGGGGCTGGTTTTTGGCGGGCTCAAGACCCTGGGCGTGCCCGACGCCGTTCTGGCCTGGGCCTACTTGATGCTGTTGGTGTTCACCATGGTGACCATGGGGTTTGATTTCAAGTTCGGCGGCTGGCTGGGCATCATCGCAACGGTGACCGTGGTCATCGTGGCCTTGGGCTGGTGGGGATCGGCCACGGATATCGCGGTGTTTCACCGCATTCGGGAGCTGCTGTCCGGCTGGTTGACCCTTCCGGTGGGCTGGGTGGTGACCCTTTCGGTGTTCCTCCTGGTGATCTACCTGGTGATGATGACCCTGCGGCGGTTCAACAAGCGCCTGCGGATTCACGGCAACCTGGTGATCATCGACACCCTGCTGGGCAAGATTGATCGCAACACCCGGGCGTCATACGGCATCAACGACGACGTTCCGGATGTCAACGAACTGCTGCTGGGGATGTGCTCGGCGTTTCTGCTCGAAGGCAAAGGCACGGTCTCCAGCCACGAGTTCAAGAACGTGCCGGGCGGTCCGCTGGTCACCCGGGTCATCGAGGAGATGCTGGCGGCCACCGCCGTCGAGGACGAGACCGACCTGCTCAGCGACGACGGCGGAAACGACGACCTGGGCGACTGATCGGACGACCGCGACCCGGCGGGGTGTGGCAGGGGCGGCCGTCCATCGTTACAATTTCAATCTGGGGCACCGCAGGTACGGCACCGGCGGGTCTCGTTTCCCCAGCGAAGGGAGCCTTCCGATGGGTCTGTTCGACAAACTCCGTGCCGAACTGATTGACATTATCGAATGGCTGGATCATTCGCGCGAGACGCTGGTCTGGCGCTTCCCGCGGTACCACAACCAGATCAAGAACGGGGCCCAGTTAATCGTCCGGCCCGGCCAGATGGCCATCTTCGTGCACCGCGGTAAGCTGGCCGACGTTTTCGAACCGGGCAACTACCGCCTGACCACCGACAACCTTCCGATCCTGAGCACCCTGCAGGGCTGGAAGCACGGCTTCGACAGCCCCTTCAAGTCGGAAGTGTACTTCGTCAGCACCATCCAGGTCACCGATCTCAAGTGGGGCACGCCCAATCCGATCATGCTCCGCGACCCCGAGTTCGGACCGATCCGGCTGCGGGCTTTCGGCACCTATTCGCTCAAGGCAGTCGATCCGCGGGCGCTGCTCGAAACGTTGATCGGCACCGACGCCAGCTTCGAAGCCGACGAGATCCAGGAGTTCACGCGGTCGATGATCAACACCGCGCTGGCCGATCTGCTCGGCGAACAGAAGCTGGCCGCCCTGGACCTGGCCGCCCGCTACCAGGAGATGTCCGATCTGTTGCGCCGCAAGGTGGTCGAGCGGATTGACGATGAGTACGGGCTGGACATACCCCAGTTGTTCATCGTCAACATCTCGCTTCCGGAGGACGTCGAGAAGGCCCTCGACACCCGCACCAGCATGGGCGTCATCGGCGACCTGAATCGCTTCCAGCAGTACCAGATGGGCCAGGCCATGACCGCGGCCGCCAACAATCCGGCGGGCGGCGGTGCGGCCGAAGGCCTCGGCCTGGGAATGGGCTTTGCCATGGCCGGGCGGATGATGAACGCCCCCGCGATGACCGGGGCGCCGGGTGGTGGACCCCCGCCGCCGCCCGGGGCGCCGACCTGGTACATTGCAGTCGGCGGGCAGACCCGCGGTCCGTTCACCATCGAGCAGATTGCCGCGGCGGCCCGAGCAGGCGAGATCACCGGCCAGACCACCTTGTGGACCACCGGCATGGCCAACTGGGCTCCCGCCGCCGAGATTCCGCAGGTCGCCACGCACTTGAGCGGTGGACCGCCACCGCCGCCCTCCTGAGGCCCCTCGGGCGCACCCGCCAGGGAGACTCGCGATGAACTGCTCACAGTGCGGCGGCCCGCTTCCGGCCCGATCCAATCTTTGCCAGTTCTGCGGCGCGCTGAACGACGTCGATCTGCGGGCCATCGAATGCCGCGTGCAACAGGGCCCCAAGACCGATCACCCTTGCCCGCGGTGCGACCGCTCGCTGCGCTCGCTGAACATCGGTTCGAGCAGGCCCTTCTACGTCGAGCGCTGCGAGCACTGCCTGGGCTTATTCTTCGATCCCGGGGAGCTGGATCTTTTGCTGCACGAGTCGGTGACTCCGGCACTGAGCATCGATCACCAGCGCATCAGCGACATCATCGAACAGGAATCGGTCAGCGATTTTCGGCAGGTCCGGTACGTCCAGTGTCCGGTGTGTCGCGATCTGATGGTCCGCAAGAGCTACGGCCGCCGCGCCGGCGTGGTCACCGACGTCTGTCGGCCGCACGGCGTGTGGCTGGACGGCGGCGAGCTGGGCCAGTTGCTCAAATGGACCCAGGCCGGCGGGTTGGAACTTGACCGCCGCAGCCGCAGCGAGGATGCCCGCCGCAGCGCGCACCGCAGCCGCCGCGACAGCGGTGACTCGGGCGTGTATGATCTCGACGACGGCGGCGACCCGGACTCCGCCCTGCTCCGCGGACTGCTGGGTCTTGTGCGGCGCCTGATGGATTGACCCGCCACCATTCAGGCGGAGGCCACCCAGGGTCCACCGTCGCGGTAGCACTGATGGCAACCCATTCCAGCGACTCTTCGACGGCGCAAACCACCGGCGGGCGGACCACCGGCTTTATCCCGGGTGATCCGCAGCCCTCGCGGACCTTCGCGTGCCCAGCGTGCGGCGCCGAGATCAACTTCAACATCCAGGCCCAGACCCTCAAGTGCGACTATTGCGGCATGGTCAAGCCCATCGACACCACCGGCGCGGTGGCCGTCGAGGAGCGGGACTACGCCCTGATGCTGGAGCAACTGGCCGAATGGCGGGCCCGAGGAACCCCGGAGGACGCCCAGGAGTTCAGCGAGGTCCGTTGCTCATCCTGCGGGGCCACCGTCCGCTTCAGCGGCACCCTGACCAGCGGGGATTGCGCCTATTGCGGGGCTCCGATTCAACGGCAACATGTCCATGACGCCACCCAGCGGATCCCGGTGGACGGCGTGCTGCCGTTTGAGGTCGACCGCCGGCAGGCCCAGCAGCATCTGAGCGCCTGGGTCCGGTCGCGCTGGTTTGCCCCCGGGGCGTTCACCGCCGCCGGGGCTGAGGGGAAATTCAACGGCATCTACCTGCCCTATTGGACCTACGACGCCGCCACCGCGACGGCCTACCGCGGGCAGCGCGGCGAGCACTACTGGGAAACGGTCGGTAGTGGCAAGAACCGCCGCCAGGTGTTGCGGACCCGCTGGTACCCGGCATCCGGCAGCTTTCCGCGATTCTTCGATGACGTGCTGGTGCCCGCGGCCAGCGGCATCCCGGAGCAGCGGGTCGTGGCCCTGGAGCCCTGGCCGGTGGCCCGCTGCCGCGGCTATGCGCCCGAGCTACTGGCCGGGTTCTTGGCCCGGACCTACGACGTGCCGCTGGAGCGCGGTTTCGCCATTGCCCGCGGCCGCATCGACGCCGCCCTGGAACAGGATGTTCGCCTGCACATCGGCGGTGACACCCAGCGCATCGAGGCCGTCGATACCCGCTACAACGCCATCACCTACAAGCACCTGCTGCTGCCGGTGTGGATGCTGGCCTACCGTTACGGGCAGCGCAGTTACCAAGTGGTGGTCAACGCCGGCACGGGTGAGGTCCAGGGCGATCGGCCGTACAGTTGGATCAAGATTGCCGGGGCGGTCCTGGGAGGCCTGGCGCTGCTGGCGGCCGCGGCCCTGGTGGCCGGGCTCACCCACTGACCCGCACTCGGCTGCAACCCGGCACGGCATGCCGCGATCGCGGGGCGATCCCGGCGCTGGGCAGCCGCCGGATTCGTCGTCAGTCATTGGCGCCGATGGTGCACTCGCCGTCGGGCACGTAGTCATCGACCATCATCGAGCCGAACCGGTCACCGATGGACAGCGGTGACTTGTCCTTGGGGTGAACCTCGAACATGACGGTCTGGAGCAAGACCTCACCGGCGGCATCGAAGACATGCAGGTACAGTTTCTTGTCCAGCTTGTCCTTGCCGGCGCTGGCCGCCTGCAGCGTGAACGGCTGGTTCAGCGTCACCAGACCTTCGAACCAGGCCTTGTCGCGCTTGGGTTTCTTGTCCTTGCCGGCCACCACATAGACGGTCTCCGCGAACTCCGGGTCACCGGTGCAGGCCACCTTCTTGCGATCCTGCTGGTGATCGCCGGCGTCACAGCGCTCGCCGGTGTAGACCAGAGTCAGGCGGCAGGGTCTGTCCAGGCCCTCCAGCGCGACGCGCTGCTGCTGGATGACCGGATCGGCCAGGGGCGCGCATCGGCCATCGCTGCAGACCGTGCCCGGCGGGCACTCCAATTGCTCATGGACACAGCCCAGCGCCGGGTCGCAGTGATCGGCGGTGCAGCCCTCGCCGTCGTCGCAGTCGGCATCCGCCACACACTCCGGATCCTCGACGCACCCGCCCAGGTCGCAGTGCATCCCCGACGAGCACTCGAGCGGGGTGTGGGTGCAGGCCCCCAGCGGGTCGCAGGAATCGGTGGTGCACGGATCGCCGTCGTCACAGTCGCCAGCGGCGCTGCACTGGCAGCCCTCGGGGAACGCCGCCCGGCAGGCCGAATCGATCTTGTATGGCGTCAGCAACAGGCTCCACGAGACCAGCGCGCCCATGTCGCCGCGGGCGCTGTCCATGACCGTCAGCGTCCAGGTGCCGTTGGCGAACGTGCCCTTGAACAGGTTCAGGTGTTCCTCGGGCCGATAGGCGCCCGACAACGCCCCCTCCCAGAAACACTGGTCCTCGATGGTCTGCAGCGCGTCATCGTCCAGGGTCGCCGCCAAGTGGTCCGACGGGCAGCCGCAGCACCCCGACCCGCCGCAGTCCAACGCGCCGCCGATGCGCTTGATCAAGCTGACCTCCATGCCGTCCTTTTCGAGCATTACGCACAGATCGCCGACATAGGTGTGATCGATCGCGACGAACACCTCGATGTCGTCAATCTTGAAGGACTCCTGGACCACGATGGTGTCGATGGCCGCCGGCAGGTTTGAATCCACCAGCAGATAGGGACTGGAGGACCTGACCACCAGCGGTTCACAGGGGCTTCCGGCCCCCAGGAAGATCCCGCCCTCGGCCGCACAGTCGGCTTCTGGAGTCTCCACACAGGAGGCAGTCCCCTCGGCACAGCGGCAGCAGGCGCCGCCGTCCTGCTGGCCGGCGGCCGTCTGAACCGCCGCCCCCACGATGCACACCCAGACGATCCGCCAGCGGGTGCCGATGCTCATCTCGGGCGTTGCCGTAGTGCAGTCTGTCCTGGTCATCACTGCGCTTCCCTCAAGAGTGAAGACTCACTGGCTCCGCCGGGCGGCGGGGACGGCGAGCGCTTCACCTGGTTGTTCGCTTCGCCCCATCAGTGGGCGGTGCAGCGGGCAATACGCGGCCAGTGGTCAGCCGCATTCATCGGTCATCGTCGTCGTCATCGTCATCGCCGGAAATCCAGGTGTCATCATCGTCATCGTCGTCATCGCCGCCGCCGCCCGCCTCACAGGTCTCGCCGTCGCAACACCAACCGTCCACGCAGGTGCTGCCGTCCGGACAATCGACCGCTGGGTTGGAGCAGCCGGCCAGGGCGTCGCACAGATCGAGGGTACATGGATCGTCGTCGGCACAGTCGGCATGATTCCGGCACTGGCAGCGCGACGGGAAGTTGACGTCGCAGAGGGTCAAGGCTTCATCGACGGCCCGCAGGTTCAGGCTCCAGGCCACCAGGGCTCCGGAGTCCCCCATCGAGCTGTCGGTCACCGTCAAGGTCCAGGCACCGTCCGACCAGGTGTGGGCGAACCCGCTGAGCGGTTGCTCGGGCCGGTAGGATCCGGTGAGCGCCGGCGGACTCCAGAAGCACTGGCTTTCGATTGACGCCGGCGCGGAGTCCTCCAGATGGATGATCATGTTGTTGGAAGAGCACCCGCAACACTCACCGCCGGCACAGGTCATCGGCCCGCCCATGCGCTCGATGAGCGTGATCTCCTTGAAACCTTCCTTGCGCAAACGGATGCACAGGTCGCCGACGTAAGTGTGATCGATCTCCAGATCGACGGTGACCTCGCCGACCACGAAGGACGCTTCGATGACCACCGTGTCGACCGCATCCCCCAGGAACGAGTCTATCAGCAGCAACGGATGCGACTCGCGAACCATCACCGGATCGCAGGTCGACCCGTCGCCCAGGTAGGTGCCACCCTGGCGGATGCAATCCTCCGGCGATCCGATGGAACACTGGGTATTGCCACCGGCTCCACGGCAAGCGCAACAGGCCCCGGTGCCCTCAGCGGCGGCGGCGGTCTGCAGCAGCCCGCAGACCAGCAGGCCTCCCATGATCCGGTTCAAGGATTGTCGCGTGGGTCGATCCGCCATTCGATTGGAGAACATGTTGGTTTCCCCCAAGGCGCTCTTGAGTGCGTGATCCGTCCGGCCCCGCGCTGGGGCTGCAACACGCCTCGCACCCGGCCGCCGGGCTTCAAGACCGACGGCCCGTCGCTTGCAGCGATTCGCGCCGGACGGTTCAGCCAGCAATATTTTTGCCCCGATCGAAGTGAAACATAAGATACACCGTTGCCGGGGCAAAGCCGGACCGGACCCGCGCGGCGGCGAGGCCGCCCGGCTCCGATAAGAACCGCAGCGCCCGATCGCACGGCATGGCGATTACGGACCGGGACCCTCCATTTGGTCGCACTCGAACTGGGCCGTCCGGTGCGCGCGCAACCTCGGACCTCCGGCCGCAGGGGATCATCAGTCCGATCACGGATTCTGGAATCGCGCCAGGCCCTGCCGCAGGCCTTCGGGAAGCCGGCGCGTCGCGAAGCCATCGGCCGTGACCTCGACGAACGCCACCCGGGTCCACCCGCGATGAACGGGATCGGCGTCGGCGGCACCCTGGATCAGGTACTCGAATACCGCCGAAGTGCGGCCCAGGGTGCTGACCCACAGGAACAGCACAACCACCTGCCCGTAGGTGATTGGCTTGAGGAAGGATTGGTGACCCTCGACGAGGGTCAGATGCCGGGATTCCCGGACCAGATCCGGGTAGGGCGCCTCGATGTGCCGGAGCAGCGCTTCCCGGGCCCGTTCGTAGAGGCGATAGTAATTGGCGTGATACAGCACGCCACCAATGTCGAATTCCGCCAGCGGCAGGTCGGCGAACTCGCAACGGAAGGCGTGATCCGGTGGAACATTATGGACGCTGGGTGCGCTCATGGGTTGGGTCGCACAGGGCCTTCGATCGTCGCCCGGCGTCGCCCGGCGGCGGTGGCGGTAGTGTAGCACAACTCCGGCCCCGCCAACGGAACCTGCCGTGGGGGATCGGAGAGATCCCAGAATCGACCCCCTGGGCGGGCGCGGCAGGATGGTGGAGACCTTCTGCCGTGGCTCTGCCCTTGGACATGATAGATCCGCGGGCCGCCACAACAGAAGGCCTCAACATCCCCGCCGCAACCCCTCGATCGGCACGTGTCCCATGAGATGTGGAGGCTAACATCGCCGTGGTCTGCCGCCGACCGCCCCCGGGCGGTTCGCTCCCAAGCCCGCTCCCGCATGATATTGGCGCCGCCAACCGGGGACCTTTCTCGAAAAAGCGCCGGCCACCGCCGCCAGGCGCCAACGGGCCCGGTCGCAATACTAACTCGTTGGTGGAGTTGTACCTTGACGTCTTGCGGCCACCCCAAGACCTTCGGCGGCAGCCTGCCCGGGTACGTCGCGCTGCTGAAAAACATGCCGGCGCGATTATAGTGATGCCTTGCTTTGATCCGTGTGGACCCCCGAAGATAGAGTGCATGAGCCGCAACCCCGCGCTGAGTACCGTCACCAGCATCAGTTTGCTGCAAGGCCTCAAGGATCCGGCCAATCGTCCCACCTGGCAGGACTTCGTTGGCCGCTACCGCCCAATGATCGTCGGCTACGGACGCAAGAATTTCGGACTGAGCCGGGAGGATGCGGAGGACGCCGCCCAGGAGGCCTTGAATGCCTTCTTCGAAGCCTACACCAAAGGTGGATACGATCCGCAGAAGGGCCGGCTCCGCAAGTGGCTCTTCGGCATCGCCACCAACCAGTTGCGCAATTTCGTGCGCAAGAAGGCCCAGCACCGTGAGGTCCGCGTGGAAGATTCGGACTCGGGCAGCGGCTTTCTGGCGAACATCCCCGACGACGATACCCTCGAGACCGCCTGGACCGAGGAGTGGCAAAGGGCCATCTTCAAACAGTGCTTTGAAGAGGTTCGCCGCCAATTGGACCCGCGAACCATTGCCGCCTACGTGCTGTACGTGGAAGAGGATCGACCCGCCCAGGAGGTCGCCCGGCAATTGAACACCAGCCCCAATGCCGTGTACCTGGCCAAGTTCCAGGTGCTGCGGCGCATCCGCGAACTGATTCCGCAAATGGAGCATATCTGGTAGCACCGCCGGCTGTGGCCCTAACCGGCGGCACGTCCCCGGCCGGCGGACAGCGCCCGGCCAAACCGCTCCAGCCAGTCGGCATCCGGGAGGGCGTACGGGCGAAACTTCTCCAGCAAACCCTGCGCTTCGCTGTACAACAACGCCCGGTAGTACCCCAGGTGGTTGGCCGCCGGCGTGTCGATGAGGGTGCTGGAGTCCGACGCGCTCATTTGCAGCAGCACACGATGGTCGAACTCGCCCAGCGCTTGCCGGCCCAAGGTCCGCTCGAGCGTGGCGTAGGTGTCCGCCCAGACCAGGGTGTGAATGCCCACGGCCGGCCCGTCGCGCAGCAGGTCGGCGAACTGGCGATCCGGCTGCGGCGCCCCGGCGCCGTGATCCGCCGAGAAGCTGAAGTCGTCGTCCCGGCGGCGGAGCACCCGGTATCGTTGCAGCCCGAACACCACCAGAACGACGGTCGGTTCGTCCGCCGTGGAATCATCCAGCCGGCGGCGCATCACCTCAGCCAGCGCCGCGATTGCCGCGGCGACATCGGCGACGCCGACCCTCTGGGTGTCATGTGGTAGCAATCCGGCCAGGCGGGCCCAAGCACCCGCGTGCCGAACGTCCGCGGTACCGCCCTCGAGCACGACCAGCTTCAAGCCCGCCGGCGGGAATTGGGCGGCCAGGCTGATCGTGGCCGCCATCATCAGCGCCAGGGCGGTTTCATCCTGCTGGCCGACGATCATGAGATTCGCCCCGCTTTGCCGAGCCAGTGTCGCCGCGGTGGCCTCCTTGATGGCCACCGGATCACCCAGCCAAAGGCGGGCGGCGCTCGGCGGCGCCTGGGCGCCCTCGGAACGCTGGGCTGCCAGCGCCGGGTTCTGTGAGATGTCGGCCGGGGCGTTGCCTTCGAACACCACCAGCGGTTCACGACGACGGCTGCGGGTCTCGCCCAGTTGCGACAACCAGCCGTCGCGGGCCACTTCCGACAGCCAGGCGGTTTGAAACGGTTGGTTGCCTTCCACCCGCCCCCCGACATCGTTGTAGATGGCCTCGCCGGGACGCGACAGCAAGCGGGCGGCCACGTTCTCGTCGTCCAGAATGAGTTGGGAGTCGGCCTCCGTGCACTGCAGCGCAATGCGCACCGCCATTTGGCCCATGGTGGTGCGTGCCAGCCGGGACGAGCCCCCTAACGTCTGCGAGCCGAGCACCACGTGAATCCCGAAGGCGCGGCCCTGGCGCACCAGCCGATCGAGCAGGATGGCAGCGTCCTGGGCCAGCTTGTCATCCTCGGAAAACAGGATCTGGAATTCATCCACCATGAGCAGCGTCCGCGGCAAGACGGCGTCACCAGCCTGGCGATAACCGCTGAGGTCCTGGACGCCGGCCTCGCGGAACAGCGCTCCGCGGCGCTGCAGCTCCTCATCCAGGCGCTGCAAGACGCTCAACCCGAACTCGCGATCGCTCTCGATGGCGACCACCCGGGCGTGCGGCAATTGATGAACCGCATACGCCTTGAACTCCACGCCCTCCTTGAAGTCCACCAGGTAGAACTCGACCTGGTCCGGCCCGTACCACAGGGCCAGGTTGATGATCATGACGTGCAGCAGGGTGGACTTGCCCGAGCCGGTCTTCCCGGCGATCAGGACATGCTGGGCCACCCCGCGGCCCAGGTGCAGGTTCAAGAAGCGGTTGGCGCCGGCGAACCCGATGGCCACCTGCAGCTCGTTGCTGCTGGACCGGCTCCAACGCTGGTTGGGTGCCGGAGCGATGCGCTCAAACGGCACCTCCACGCGAGCCGATTCGCGAGCGCGCCGTCCGATCTCGCGAACCACGCGGGTCAGCTCTGCGTCGCTCGGCGGTGGATCCAGTTTCAGCGGAAAATGGCGAAAGACCTCGTCTTGCCAGACGAAGTCGCTGCCGTCGTGACACAGCTGCACGCTCCCACGGGCCATCTCCGCCAGATCGAAGCCGGGCGGCAGCGCCTGGCCGCGCACGGCGGCAATCAGGCAGTGGATCCCGCAGCGCGGTCCATTGTTGATAATGCTGCCCAACCGCCGGACGGCCTCCTCGCTGAAACTGGCCGGGAAGTCGGCGATGACCACGAAGCGATAGGGTTCCGCCAGCTTGCCGGCCTGCCGGTTGTATTGCTCGATCGTCTTGAATTCGTTGCGCAGATACTTCTGGATGATCATCTCGATATGCTGGGTCAGTTCCAGGAGCTGTCGCTCGATGTGGTTGGGCTCGGTCCAGACCCGCGGTCCGATCAAGGACTCGCCGAAGTCGGACAGGTGCATGAAGCCGGCGAAGTTCTCGCCCAACCCCACGGGGTCGATGATGGTGAATTGGGCCGCACCCGGTGGCAGCGTGGTCAGTACCTGGACCATCAGCGACTGCAATGCGGCGGTCGCCTCTGCCCGCGCGTCGGCAGCGGCCTCCAGGATCACCGAACCGTGATCGGGAAAGGCCAGCAGGGCCGGCAGCAGCATCGCTGCGGGCCCGTCGTCCAGAAACGCGGCCTGCCGGCGCACGCCCCCGGCCAATTGGCTGAGGTCCAGCCCCAGAGTCCCGAATCGCACTGCCGAGTGAAATTCCGTGGCCGCCGAGTCGGCGTGCCGGCCCGGTCCCCAGTGCTCCCGGTGGCGGCGCGTCTCGTGCACCAGACGTTCCACCACCGCCAGACCCTCGGTCCAGCCCCGCTCCAGATCGCCGCGGGCGGCGTCGTAGCGCTGCCGCCCGGCGGTGAGCAATCCTTCGAATCGCCGGTCCAGTTCCGCCGCCTGGGCTTGGTGCTCGCGGACAAGTTCTTGTTCCGCCCATTCGCGGCGGGCCGTGGCCTGCTCGAGGCGCTGCCGGTGGTCGCGCTCCAGGTCACGGTGCAAGCCCTCGGACCGTTGATCGATCTTGTCCAGGGCCGCTTGCCGCTCACCGATCCGGACCCCGGCGGCTTCATACTGCCGGTGGGCGCCGCGGACCTCTTCCTCGCGGCGTGCGACGGCCTCACGGATTCCATCGTGCAACTGGGCCGTGGCCTGCCGCAGGCGCTGGTCCAACGCCGCCTGGGCATCAGCGACGGCCTGCTGCAACTCCTGATAGACCGCGTCCAAGCGCCGGTGACCGCGATGCTTGATGGTGCGCCCGACCGCGATCGCCGCGCCCACACAGCCGGTCACCAGCAGCGCCGCGGTGAGCAGCGGTGGAACGGCGGCCAGCAACGGAAGCTGATACAACCCCCAGGTGCCGCCCAGCGCGACGGCGGCCAGCAGCACCAGCAACACGCCAAAACGCCCGCCGATGAACAGCCGAGCGCTGGGCAGGCTCGCCAGAATGCGCAGGCATTCTTCCGCCGCTGCACAGCGCCTGGCAAAGGTCTCGATGGGATCATCGAAGTCCGTGGTCGGCGCCGGCGGTGGATCGGGAACCGCCCGGCGGTATTCGTGCATGAGCTGTTCGGCGTGGGCCTGGATCTGCTCCGGCCGGCCGCGGGCTGATTCGACGTTGAGCCGCACGCCGTCGAATTCCTGCTGCAGACCGCCCTGCGTGGAGGTCGCAACCGTCTCGGCCATCAGCAACTCATCATCGCGGACCGTGGTCGCCTCGCGGGTCAATGCGTCGATCTCTTCGCGCACATGGCCCCGGGCGGCCCGAATGTTCGCTTGCAGCGTCCGGAGGTCGGCCTCGTGCCGCTCGGTGATCCGGCGAATCGCATCGCGATGGTCCTGCTCGGCCTGTGCCCGGCGGGCATCGAAGCCCGCCTGCAGGGCGGCGGACTCGCGCTCGTATTGCTGCCGGGCCCGCGATTCGTCCTGCAGGCAAGCCCGCTCAATGTGGCTGGCCTGAGGTTGGACCGAACCTTGCGATAGCCGCAGGACCTCCTGCAGGGCGGCCCGCTGCAATTGCAGGTACTCGCCGCCGGAGGACAGGTCGCCGCTGGATCGATGGGTGCCGTCGGGACTCATAATTGCTGCCCGATCAGACCTGGGTCGCCACGATCATTCGCTCTCGCGGCGGGCCTGGTTCAACAGTTCATTCATATGGCCCATGACCTTCTCGACGGTCATCAGGCGCGCCACCATGGGACGCAGGGTCTGCTCATCGAACCGCCTGCTGTTGTCGTCGTGCCACACGCCGCGCACGCCTTCCCAGCAGGACAGCAGGTCCTGCGCCGCCTGCCGCAACTTGCCGCAGCCGGATTGCACGTTCATCCATCTGTCTCCGCGTCAACCGGCGATGGTTCGGCGGACCACAGCGGCCGATCGCCGCCGTCGGCCACCCGCTCGATGGTTCCGCCCCGCAGAACCACGAGCGTCCCCGGGGGCAGGTTCAGCAACACCGCCCATTGGGGCCGCCGCTCCAGGAGGGCCGCGACGGTGAGCACCTGGTAACCCTCCGCCGGACTGCCGCCGACAACACCGACATACCAGCCGCTGTCGCCAGCCGCTGGATGAATGCGCTCCAGGTACAGGGCGTCACCGTACCCACATTCGCGGGCGACAACGACCCGGTCATCCGGAGCGCATGGCCAGGCGCCCAGGTTCAGTCCGGCGACCGCGGCCACCGAGCTGGCTGCCAGCTCGGCCGCCGGCCAGGGCCCGCCGACGGCTTCGAGCCGCGGATCATCCCGACGTTCACGCGCGGGAGTCTGCGCCCGCAGGATGTGGAGATCCGGACACCGCGGCCCGGCCGCCACGACCGGCGGCGCCGCCATCCGCCAGGCCTCGGCCGGGGTACTGGCGGCGTATCCTTCCAGGGCGGCAATCATGCGATCCAGCCGGGCCAGGGCGTTGGGAATGTCGACTTCAACGTGGTGCAACAGGCCCTGAACCGCCCCTTTGAAAGTGAAGGCTTCCTGCTCGATGACCCGCATCCAGTGTTGCACGGCAGCGGCCTTCCGCTCGGCCTCCTCGACCGCCAGCCGGGCGCGGGCCAGCGCCTTCTTTTCGTCCACGAAAGAGGGTTTGTGGTCCAGGGCGGTCTGCAGGTTCTGCTTGGACATCAAGTCCAGCTTGGCCCGCGCGAGATTCTCGCGGCGGCGTTCCAGTTGCCGCTTCCAGAACGGCCGCTGGTCGCGAGCAAGCCAGCCGACCGTCCGACTGATTTGCCCCTCGGATTCCTCGATGCCGAGTTTGACTCCTTCGGCGAATCGGCACAATGCCACCCTGAGATCCTTCAGGGCCTCCACCGACTCGACGCGGGCAAATTCGCTCATGCGCTTCCCGATTGCTAGTGCTGCTGCAAGTAGTCCTCGATGTGGCCGGCCTTCTTTCGCAAGAACGCCACGTGGCGATCGGCGGATTCAAAAAAACGCCCCAGCGTCTTCATGGTCTGGTCAAACTCTTCGGCGAATTTGGTTTGCTCCTGATCCTGCCAGGACTTCTCCAGTCCGCGCAGGCGCGCTTGCAGGCCGACCATCAGACCCTGCAACTCCGAACTGACGTGGGCCAGATCGCGGGCGAACCGTTTCAACTCTGCCGGATTAACGTGGGCCTTGGCCATGGCTGGATGCTCCGTATCGGCAGCGGGTCCCGCTCCGGAGTGGTGTGGGCAGGCCCCGGCCGCCGTGGTCGAGTCGGGGGTGCAGTTGCACCGCTCACGCAATGATTCATTATATGCGGTAACCGCCGCCATTTCCCGTTTCGGTGAAACCGTCACCGACCCGCTTGACTTCATCGTGGGCGGTCTCGACAATGCCCGCTCATGGCTGACGGCCCCGTGATGGCACGGCGTCGAACCCCGGTCCCTGCTGACTGCGAGACTCATGAGCGATCCTGTGGCAGACCCTTCACCGCCGGGTTCCGCGGCCCCGCCGGCCTGTGCGGAAGCCCGTCGCAATCGCCGCGGGACCCTGTTTGACCCGATCAAGCAGTTTCTGGCGGTGTATCTGGGTCCGCCGGCCACCATGCACGGGTTGACCGTCTCAGGCTACTGGCGGCTGCTGCGGGAGAATCGCTTCCGAGTGGACCCGCCGTTCTGGGTACGCGGCATGAGCACCCTGCTGTGGAGTCTGCTGAACTCGGCGGTCGGTTCGGTGGAGCGCCGGGTGCATGAGGCCCGGCTTGGCGACGTCACCGTGGAACCGCCCGTATTCGTCCTGGGCTTTTACCGCAGCGGCACCACCCACCTGCACAATTTGCTGTGTGTGGATCAACGTTTTGCCTATCCAGACTACTTCCAGACCCTCTTTCCGGCGACCTTTCTGACCACCGAGGCCCTGTTGCCGGCGGTCATCAACCTGGGCATTCCCGAGCGCCGGCCCATGGACAACATGCACTGCAATGTGCGCTCTCCCAACGAAGACGAGTTCGCGCTGTGCGCCCTGACCGGCATGTCGCCGCTGATGTCGTGGGTCTTTCCGCAGCGCGCCGGACATTACGACCGCTACCTGACCTTCCAGGACGTTCCCGATGAGGACACGCAGCGCTGGAACGCCGCCATGCGGCTGTTCGTCAAGAAACTCACCTGGAAGTATCGCCGGCCGCTGGTGCTGAAGTCGCCGCCGCACACCGCCCGCATCGGCATGCTCCTGAAGCTGTTCCCGCGGGCTCGCTTCGTTCACATTCACCGCCATCCGTTTGACGTCTTCCGCTCCGCCAAACACATGATCCAGAAGGCCACCTCGCCCTACCTGCGCTTGCAGATGCCGCTCCAGGATCTCGATGAGCGGATCTTGAAGCTGTATGCCGACACCTACCACGCCTTCTTCGAACAGCAATCGCTGATCCCACCCGGGCAATTCAGCGAGCTGGCCTTCGAGCAACTGGAGTCCGACCCCATCGGCCAACTGCGGCGGGTTTACCAGGAACTCGACTTGCCCAATTTCCGAATGGTCGAACCGGCCTTGCAGGGCTACGTGGCCTCGATGCGGAGCTACCGCAAGAACCGCTATTCGGCCCTGCCGGGGATGCTTCGGAAGCGAATCGCCCATCGCTGGCAGGCCAGCTTCAAGCGCTGGGACTATCGCACCGGCGCCTGGCCACGCCCGCAGTCTGCGGCCCAGCGCCGGGCAGGCTGAGGTCTCCTCGACCGCCCGGCTTGGCGAAGGCGCCGGTCTGCAGCATAATTCGCGATTCATGGGATCCGTAAAGCAGCCAATCGACAATCGGATTGCCGACGTGGTCCGCCGGTATTGGGGTTATGACACCCTGCGCCCGCTGCAGTCTGAGGCGATTGCGGCGGCGCTGCAGGGGCGCGATTCGCTGACCGTCCTGCCGACCGGCGGAGGCAAGTCGCTGTGCTACCAGGTGCCGCCGGTGATTCACGATCGGACGGCGGTGGTGGTCTCGCCGCTGATTTCATTGATGAAAGATCAAGTAGACGGGCTGCGGGCCTGCGGATACTCCGCGGCGGCGTTGCACAGCGGCTTGTCGGCCGCCGAGCGGGCGGAGATCGGCCGGGGCCTGGACCGCGGGCACTACCGGCTGCTGTTCGTGGCACCGGAACGCCTGGCCGCCCCGGGATTCCTGGACCTGCTGCGGGCCATGGAAGTCCGCTTGTTCGCCATCGACGAAGCCCACTGCATCAGCCACTGGGGCCATGATTTCCGACCCGAATATCGCCAACTGGCGGCTCTGAGGACCTGCCTCCCGCAAGCCAGCCTTCACGCCTTTACGGCGACCGCCACCAAGCAGGTCCAGCAGGACATCATCCGGCAGTTGCAGCTCCAGGACCCGACGGTGCTGGTCGGCACTTTCGATCGGCCGAATCTGGTCTACCGCGTGGTTCCACGGCAAGATACCACCCGCCAGGTCGCCCAAATCATTCACCGGCACGCGGGCGAAGCGGTAATCGTGTATTGCATGACCCGCAAGGACACCGAATCGCTGGCGGCCCGCCTCCAGGGCTTGGGGATTCACGCCCAGGCCTACCACGCCGGCATGGATCCGCAGCAGCGCCAGCGCACCCAGGAGGCCTTTGCCGCCGAAGCCCTGGACGTCATCACCGCGACCGTGGCCTTTGGGATGGGGATCGATCGCAGCAATGTCCGCTGCGTGATTCACGCCAACATGCCCAAGACCATCGAGCACTATCAGCAGGAGACCGGCCGGGCCGGTCGCGACGGCTTGGATGCCGAGTGCGTGCTGCTGTACTCTGCGGCGGACACCATGCGTTGGCGGTCGCTGGTCGAGCGCAGTGCCACCACCAGCGACTCGGTCGTCGACGTCGTCGCCGCCCAGTGCGAACTGATCGAGCACATGCATCGTCTGGCGAGTGCCTTGTGCTGCCGACATCGGGCCTTGTCCGAGTACTTCGGGCAGGACTATCCGTCCGATGACTGCCACGCCTGTGATGTCTGCCTGGGGGAGGTCGAGGGCCTGGCGGATGCCACCGTGATCAGCCAGAAAATCCTGTCGTGCGTGGCCCGGGTCCGGGAGTCATTCGGCATTCGCCACATCGTCGGCGTGCTGGCCGGAGAAGATACCGAACCGATCCGACGGCGCGGTCACCACCAACTGAGCACCTACGGGCTGCTGTCCGGCACGTCCCCGAACGTCTTGACCCATTGGATCTATCAACTCGTCGACCAGGGGCTGCTGGATCGCACCACGGGTGATCGACCGATCCTGCGGCTCAATGCCGCCTCCTGGGAGGTGCTCCGCGGCCGGCGGCCAGTGCGGTTGCGCTCACCGGCCGCCCCCGCCCATCGAACCCCCCGGGCCTCCGCCGAGTCCTGGGAGGGCGTCGATCGGGGCCTGTTCGAACGGCTGCGCGAAGTGCGGCGGGAGCTGGCCCAAGAACGGCAGGTGCCAGCATTCGTGGTTTTCAGCGATGCAGCCCTGCGGGACATGGCCCGCCGCAAGCCACTGACCCTGCAGACCTTCGAAGAGGTTCACGGCGTCGGGGCGGCCAAGCTGAAGCAATTCGGAAGGCAATTCACCGCCGCCATCGACCACTATTGCCGGCGGACGCCTCAGGACGTCGAAAACCAACCCTCAGGATCAGACCGCGGTAATCAATGAAGCGGTCACCTGCAGCGGGCGTATAATCAGCCCGTGGTCGAACTGGAGTTGGCAACCGCTGTAACGAACCCCGTGGCAACGGATCTCCCCGCAATCATTGGGCGACGCGCCCTGGTATGGCTCGCCGGTGTCCTGCCGCTGCTGCTGGCCGGCGGGTGTCCGGAACCGCTGGCTTTGGAGATCGGCAATTGCCCCGCCGAGCCGCGGATCAGCGGGGCCAGTGTGGCATTGGAGATCCAGGCCACCGGCGGCAACCCGCAGGGCTTGTTCTTTGAGACCTCCATCTCTGCGGACAGTCCCGCACAGGTCAGCGACGGCGACAGCGACCATCCCACGATAGCCATCCTGGAAGCCGGGACGATCGTGGTCTCGATCACCGTCAGCGACGGCACCGCAAACGCCGCGGGTCAGTGTGTGTTCAGCGCCGTGAATTGCCTGTCGGATGACGATTGCGACGACGGCGACCGCTGCAACGGCGATGCGCGTTGCGCCTCGGGCACCTGCCTGCCGGGCGCGCCGCCCGACTGCCCGGCCGATCAGGTCTGCGACCCTGCCGACGGGTCCTGCGTGTGCGCCGCTGACGCGGCCTGCGACGACGGCAACCCCTGCAACGGAGCGGAACGCTGCTTGCCAAACGGCAGTTGCACCGTCGGTGACCCTCCGCAATGCCCGGACGGATTCCTCTGCGATCCGCAGGTCGGGACCTGCCGCTGCCAGGACGACTCCGCTTGTGACGACGGCTTGTTCTGCAACGGCGCCGAAGCCTGCGTCGATGGGGTCTGCGCCTCCGCGCCGTCACCGTGCGGCACCGATCAGAACTGTGACGAGGCCACCGGCACCTGCTTGCCGGGGCAGCCCTGCCAGGCGGACGGCGATTGCGACGATGGCCTGTTCTGCAACGGCATGGAGACCTGTGATCTGCAATCCACGCAGTGCCTGCCCGGAATCGACCCGTGTGCCGGGTTCGAGTGCTGCGCGAACGAGGCGCAGTGTCTCGAGGGGCAAGCCGGGGCGGAGTGCTCCTGCCCGTTGTGCGGCGATACCTTGTTCCTGACGCTGGATCTGGACCATCTGGTGGGCACCAACGGTGATGACGTCTTCACCAGCGAGTTGCAGTTCTCGGTCCCCGAGATGGACGAACTGGCGACCTTGCAGTCGGGCGACCAGTTGGACGGCCGCGGCGGCTCGGACCTTTTGGACGCAGCGCTGCACGGCGCGGCAGCGGCCGCACCGACGATCAGCAGCATCGAAACCTTCCACCTGACCAGCCTCAGCGACTCCGCAGCCGCGAACGGCGGGGTCAACACGCTGCTGGCCACGAACCTCTCCGGCCTCGACGCCGTCTTCTCGGCGCGGAGCAGCGCTGACCTGGTCATCGACGACCTGCGGGAACGTACCGACTTCGGATTCCTGGAGGTCGACGACCCCGACGTCGATATGACCGTGATCTTCGGCACCGGGGCCGTCACCGCCGGGGACGATGACTCGATCCAACTGATCCTGAGCGGCGCCAGGGTCGGGACGGCCGGCATTCAGACGGCCGGCAGCAATGGATTCGAAACCCTGCACATCGTCAGCACCGGCCCGCACGACAACCGTCTTGCCGGCGTCGTCCAGTTTGGCGGCACCTCGCTCGCCACCTGCACGTTTGGCGGCTCCGCGAACCTCGGCAGCGAACACCTGCCCGAAACCATCCGCAGGCTCGACGCCACGGCCCTGACCGGCGACCTGGTCCTCGGCGCCGGCGACCGCGTGGCGGACTACGCCGCATTCTCGGCCGTCGACCTCACCGACGTCCGCGGCGGCAGCGGCGCCGACCGCGTCATTCTGGCGGGAACTCTGGACGATTTCGACTTCAGCGAAGCCGGTCAGTTCATGGATCTGGGCGGCGGATACGATGCCGTGCAGGCCTCCCTGACCACGACCCTCACCAAGGCCCTGCCCATCCGCAACGTTGAGGAACTGCGCCTCAGCAGCGCCTCCGACGGCGTGGCGATTGACCTGGACGGGGCCAACGATCTGCAAATCATCATCATCGAGGCCGACGGCGCCGGCCACGCCCTGGAGTTGCTGAACCTGGCGGGCACGCCAGCCCTGCAGTTTCGCGGGGACGGCAGCACGGCGCCCCAAACCTACGACAGCGTCACCCTGCTGACGGCCACCGCCGACACACTGGACATCAGCATCCACAATCGCGGCGTGGCCCCCGGGGGAACCCATGCCATCGGCACGCTGCGGAGCAACGCCGCCGACACCGTGCGGCTGACCGTCTCCGACGGGCCGGCTCAGCTCGGCGGATTGCAGCTGGACCAGGCCCGCGACCTGCACCTGACCGCCACCGCCGACCTGGACCTCGGAACGGTCAGCGGCCCGGGCAACGCCACTTTGGTGCTGGTTGATGGCACGGCGGTCCAGGGCGACTTTCAGGCGGCGCTGACCGCCCTCGGTTCTGGCGCCGAGGTGTTGCTCGGCAATGGCCACAACCAGGTATCGCTCGCCCACAGCGCCGGGGTCAGCATCACCATTACCGGCGGCAGCGGCAGCGACCTGCTGATCGGATCCGACCAGTCGGACCTCATCAACGGAGCGGGCGGAGACGACGACCTCACGCCCGGCAAGGGTCTGGACACGGTCGCCACCGGCAGCGGGGCCGACGTGGTCTCGTTCGTGGGTCAACTCAGTGCCGGACATGCCACCGCCATCTTGGACTTCAGCGCCCAGGCGCCCGATCGGCTGCGCTTCGACGCCACGAGCTTCCCCGACTATGCCGGCGGCGCCAGCGTCGTCCTGCGAACCGCGGCCACGGTGACTGACTTCGCCGGGCCCGACAACCAGGTCATCGTGGACACGGCCGCCCATATTGCGGGCATCGACACCTCGGGCGGCAACGCTTCCAATCCGATCGCCATCGACACCGCCAGCGGCCAGATCCTCTACGATGCCGACGGCAATTACGCCGCCGGGCAGATTATCATCGGCACCATTCCGCCCGGCGAGACCCCGCACCTGGGCTCGGTGAACTTTGAGATCGTGCCTTGAGCCGGGGCAGGCGGGACGGCGGCAAGGGCCCGCGCGAGTTGCCCATTTCCAACAACGTGACAGGCCCGGCGCCGTTCTTGCGTCTTCGCAGATGACATGCTAAATACGGGCGCTGCTGCGGGGGATGCCCGGTCCGCCGCCACACATGCAACAGAGGCCGGCGCCGGCGGTTGCGCTGCCCGCAGGAGCCCCGGGCGGGATTCCTTCGACGACGACCCGACCTTCTCGGCGGGCCCTGACCCCACTGGAGCCGGGCCGGACCGGTGGTCCATTTCGATCACCGCGAGGGCGTTTTCTCTCGAGTTTATCGCGCGGCAATCGCGACGCAACGGGAGCGACAGCTACATGACTCTGACCCAACACGACGTCAAGCAAATCGGCGAGGAAGTCCAGCGCAAGAGCGCGCCCTTCCAACGGCTCCTGGAACAAGTCCACTCGGTGGTGGTGGGTCAGCAGGATCTGCTGCACAAGATGTTGATCGGCCTGCTGGGCAACGGCCACATGCTCATCGAGGGCGTCCCGGGACTGGCCAAGACCACCGCGGTGTCCTGCCTGGCCCGCGGGATCGACACCGGCTTCCAGCGGCTGCAGTTCACGCCGGATCTGCTGCCCGCCGACCTGGTGGGCACGCTGATCTATCAGCCGCAGAACAGCGCCTTCGTGGTCAGCAAGGGGCCGATCTTCTCGAACATCATTCTGGCGGACGAAATCAACCGGGCTCCGGCGAAGGTGCAAAGCGCCCTGCTGGAAGCCATGCAGGAACGCCAGGTAACCATCGGCAAGGAGACCTTTCCGATGGCCGAGCCCTTCCTGGTTCTGGCCACCCAGAACCCCATCGAGCAGGAAGGGACCTACCCGCTGCCCGAAGCCCAGGTCGACCGTTTCATGCTCAAGCTGCTGGTCGACTATCCCTCGCGCACCGAGGAACTGGAAATCCTCGAGCGGATGTCCACCACCAACCGAACCCGCACCATCGAACCGGTGATGCAGCCGTCGGACATCACCGCAGCCCGCCGGCTGGTCGATGAAATCTACGTCGACGCCAAGATCAAGGAGTATATTGTGGACCTGGTGCTGGCGACCCGCACCCCAGGCGGGCACAACGCCCCCATCGACGGGCTGGTGCAATTCGGGGCCTCGCCGCGGGCCACCATCGCCTTGACCGTCTGCGCCAAGGCGGGCGCCTTTCTGGCAGGCCGCGGCTTCGTGGTTCCCCAGGACGTCAAGGATGTGGCCCATGACATCTTGAGGCATCGCGTCATTCTGACCTACGAGGCGGAAGCCGAGGAAAAGAGCGCAGACGATGTCATTCAAATGGTCCTCGACCACGTCCCGGTGCCGTGAGCCATGATCCCCAAAGACCTCCTACGCAAGATCCGGCGCATCCAGATCCTGACCTCGCACATGGTCAACGACGTATTCGCAGGCCAGTATCACGCTGCGTTCAAGGGCCGCGGCATGGAGTTCGAAGAGGTCCGGCCGTACCAGATCGGGGACGACATCCGGATCATCGACTGGAACGTCAGTGCCCGCACCGGCGAACCGCACGTCAAGCTCTTTCGCGAAGAGCGCGAGCTGACCGTCATGCTGGTGGTGGACATGAGTCACTCCAACCGCTTCGGCAGCACCACCCAGTCCAAGCAGGAACTGATCGCCGAGGTCTGTGCCACACTGGCGTTTTCGGCCATCCAGAACAACGACAAGGTCGGCCTGATCTGCTTCACCGACCGGGTGGAGAAGTTTGTTCCTGCGAAGAAAGGCACGCGGCACGTCCTGCGGGTCATCCGGGAGTTGCTCTACCACCCGCCCTCCGGGGGGCAGGCCACCGACATCGCTGTGGGCCTGGACCGCCTCAACCAGGGCGTCCGGCGGCGCTCGGTGGTCTTCGTGGTCAGTGATTTTCAGGCCCGCGACTACAGCCACGCCCTGCGGGTGGCCCGACGGCGGCACGATCTGATTCCGATCGCGGTCAGCGACCCCCGCGAGCGGGACATGCCGAACGTCGGGCTTCTGGAGTTGGTCGACGCCGAACGAGGCACCACGGTGGTGGTCGACACCGCCAGCCCGCGCTGGCGGCAGGCCTATCGCGAGGCCGCGGCCCGGAGCCAGGCGCAACTCGATCAACTGTTCCGGCGGTTGGATCTGGATGCCATCCGTCTGCAGACCGGCGAATCATTCATCGATCCATTGACCCGCTTCTTCCGGGCCCGGCGGCGGAGGTTGGCCTCATGAACCACCCCGGCTGGTGCGTTCTTGCCGCGCTCGGGTGGGCCTGCGGCGGATGCACGCCTGATGGAGCCCCCGCCCGCGACGCCGGCGAGGCCCCGCCGGCAGCGCAGGTCATCCGCCGGGGGCCGGTGCAGCTCTCCGTGGGCGTGCAGCGCGATCACATCACCATCGCCGACCCCATTCATCTGACCATCGAGGCCCAGGCCCCCGCCGGGATCGAAGTCGACCTGCCGCAGTTCGGCGACCGCCTGAATGAATTCACCATCCGCAATGCGCGAAACGTGCCGGCGGTCCCCGACGGCACGCTGCGCCGATGGAGGCAGGAATACGACCTCGAGATCTACGTCTCAGGGGAGCACACCATCCCCGCAATCGAGGTCACCTTCGTGGATCACCGCGGCAGCGACCCCCAACAGGGGCAGCTGGCCAGCGAACCGATCACCGTCCAGGTCGACTCGCTTATCGAAGGGGCCTTCGATCCCGCGCAGTTCCGTGACATCAAAGGCGCCGTGGAATTGCCGGCAGCTCCGCGGCCGTTTCCCTGGGGCTGGGCCGCCGGGGGGGGTTCGCTGGTCGCGGCGGCAGCCCTGCTGTTGTGGCGGTGGCGACGGCGCGGCCCTGCGACCGCAGCGCCGATCCTGCCCCACGTCTGGGCGCTGCGCGAATTGCAGTTGCTCGACGACTGCCGGCTGTGTGACCAGGGTGAAGTCCGAGAGTACTACTTCCGGTTGAGCCGCATCGTGCGCGACTACATCGAACGCCGCTTCGAAGTGATGGCCTGCGAGCAGACGACGGCGGAATTCCTGCAGGCCATGGGCCGAGCACCGGTTCTGGCCGAGCGCTATCGGGACCTGCTCCAGGACTTCTTGCAAGCCTGCGACCTGGTCAAGTTCGCCCGTTATGAACCCCCGGGCGGCGAGGTCGCCGAAGCCCGCCGCACCGCCCAGGATTTCGTGGAACAAACGACCGACCGCGCAGCACCGCCCCGGGAGGCGGCCGCATGACCTTTCACGAGGGATCGGTGTGGTTCCTGGTGCTGGCCGTGCTGCTGCCGCTGGTGTGGTGGCGGCACCTGGGTCGGCGCTGTCGTCCGGCGCTGCTGTTCAGCGCCATCGATCTTGCCGCGCAGCAGCCCCGCGGATGGGCAGTCGCCGGGCGGCACCTGCTGCCGGCGCTGCGCACCTTGACCCTGGCGCTGCTGATCGTGTGCCTGGCCCGTCCGCAACAAGGCAACCAGGAGACACGCATCCTGGCCGAGGGCATCGCCATCCAACTGATCGTGGATCGTTCCGGCAGCATGCAGGCGATGGATTTTCAGGTCGACGGCAAACCGGCGGATCGGCTGACCGCGGTCAAGGACGTGCTTCACAGCTTCGTCTTCGGCACCGGTTCGCTGGACGGCCGGCCCGACGACCTGGTTGGCCTGATCGTCTTCGGCACGTTCGCCGACAGCCTGTGCCCGCTGACGCTGGATCACGACCACCTGATCAAGACGCTGGACGCCGTCCAGATTGCCACCACCCAGGAGGAAGGCGCCACCGCCATCGGCGACGCCATCGCCCTCGGGGTGGAACGCCTGCGGACCATCGAGCAGCAGCGGCACCTCGACGGGGGCGAGCGAATCAAGAGCAAGATCATGATCCTGTTGACCGACGGTGAGAACAATGCCGGTGACTTTGATCCGGTCCAAGCCGCCGAACTGGCCGCGACCTTCGACATCAAGATCTACACCATCGGCGCCGGCACTCGCGGCCGGGCACCCATGCCGGCACAGGATCTGTTCGGACGCCGCGTCATGCGCTCCGTGCCGGTGAACATCGATGAGGACACGCTCAAGGACATCGCCTCCGCGACCGGCGGGCAATTCTTTCGAGCCACCGACACCGATTCGCTGCAGGAGGTCTACGCCCGCATCGACGCCCTGGAGAAGACCAAGATCGAGGAGCACCGCTTCATGCACTACGAGGAACTGGCCACCGCCGGCGTATCGTTCGGCGGGATCCGCATGCCGCCGCTGCTGCTGATTGTTGTTCTGCTGCTGGTCGTGGAGTTGATCCTGGCCAACACCCGGTTCCTGAAGATTCCGTAAGCCGACGCCGTCATGGACATCCATTTTGACAACCTCAAGGCCCTGCATCTGCTGTGGAGCACCCCGCTGCTGCTGGGCGTGATCGGCTACGGGTTCCACCGCCGGCGGCGGGCCCTGCAGACCTTCGCCGGTACGGTGCTGCTGGACCGGCTCACCGAGCGAATCCAACCCCGGGCGGCCTGGGTCCAAGCCGCGCTGGCCGTCGTCGGACTGACCGCCACGGTGCTGGCGCTCACCGGCCCGAAATGGGGCCTGCACTACGAAGACATTCAGCGCCGCGGCATCGACATCATGTTCTGCCTGGACGCCTCGCGTTCCATGCTCGCCGAGGACGTCACCCCCAACCGCCTGGAACGCGCCAAGCAGTTCATCAACGATGTCGTCCTGCAACTGGGCGGCGACCGTGCCGGATTGGTGGCCTTCGCCGGTGACGCGGTATTGCAGTGTCCGCTGACGGTCGACTACGGCACGTTCCGGATGGTTTTGCGCGACGTGGACGTTCGCAGTTCGGCCCGCGGCGGCACCCTGATCGGCGATGCCGTGCGCACCGCCGTGGCGTCATTTACCGACACCATCAAGAAGCACAAGGCTATCATTCTGATGACCGATGGCGAGGATCAAAGCAGCTACCCGGTCGAGGCGGCAGCCCAGGCGTTTGCCCAGGGCATCCGGGTGTACACCATCGGCCTGGGCGACCTCAACGAGGGCAGCCGCATCCCCATCACGCGCCACGGCCAGCGCCTGTATTTGCAGCACAACGGGCAGGAAGTGTGGTCGAAGCTGGACGCCCAGACCCTGCAGCAGATGGCCCGTGCCGGCGGCGGCGAATTCATCCCGGCCGGCACCAGCCAGGTGGACCTGGGCGAGTTCTACACCCAGGTCATCGCCGCCGTCGACCAGCGAGACTTTGAAATGAAACGCGTCAAGCGCTATGACGTACAATATCAGTGGTTCGCCGCGGCGGCGTTCGTGTTGCTGCTGATCGACGCTCTGATCAGCCGCGGCCGACGGATGCCCCGGGCGTCGTTGCGGATCCAGGAGCACCCGTCATGATCTCCAGGTGGTTGATGATTACGGCCGGCCTGTGTGCCGCCGGCGGGACGGCAGGCGACACGCCGGAGCAACGGGTGCACGAAGCCAACGCCGCATTGCAGCGCGGGGCGTATGACCAGGCTCTTGAGGGCTATTCCGCCGCCCAGGAACAACTGCCCGACGCGCCGGAGTTGGACTACAACCGGGCCGTGGCCCTGTATCGCAAAGGGGAGTACGGGCCGGCCGCAGACGCGTTCTATCAAGCGCTACGCACCCGCGATATTGAACTGGAAGCCAAGGCCAAGTTCAACCTGGGAAACTGCGCCTACGCAACGGCTTTGGATCAGCGACAGGACGTTCCCAAGGCCATCGAGTCTCTGAACACGGCGCTGCTGCACTATCGGGACGCCATCGAAGCCAATCCAAATGACCCCGACCCGCGGGTCAACCTGGAGATGGCCCAGTTGCTGATCAAGGAATTGCAGCAACCGCCCGACCCGGACTCCCAGCAGGACCCCTCGGGTTCGAAGGACGATCCGCCCCCGGTGCCGCAGGATTCCCAGTCGGCCGGTCAGCCGCCTAGTCAGCAGCCCGATCAGGGCGACCCCCAGGCCCCACCGCCGCAGGAACCCCAACAACCGCCGGAACCGCAGCAAACGCAGGAGCCACAGCAAACGCAGGAACCACAGCAAACGCAGGAACCCCAGCAAGCGCAGGGGTCCGAGCGCTCCGGTGAGACCGCCCCGCAGCAGGGCACCCAGCAGCGCGAAGACCAGGCTGCCCAACAGATGACCCCTGAGCAGGCCGACCGTCTGCTGCAATTGATCCGGGATAAGGAACTTCGCCGGCGCCAGGAACTCCAGCGCCGCCAGCAGGTTCGATTGGCCCCGGTGGATAAGGACTGGTAATGAATTCGCATCGGCTGGCCGTGGCCCGCAGGCCCTTCCGTGGACGACTGCGGTTCCGCGACGTGGGGGCGTCCGTCTGGCTGTGCGCCGGGCTGCTGGCCGGCAGCGCACCGGCTGCCGAAGTGTCGCTGACACTATCCGGCCGGGAAACCTACGTCGACGTGCCGGTCACCCTCGAGATCGTGATTCGCGATGCGGAAGCCTACAGCCGGCCCGTCCTGCCTGATATTCCCGGAATGTCGATCCTGGACCAGGTCGGCCCCAGCGTCAGCACCCGCATGCACCTGAACGGATCCGGACGGGTCACCCGCACCCAGACGGTCAGTTTTTCCTACCAGTTGATCCCGCGCCGCGAAGGCCGCTTCGAGATCCCGGCCATTGCGGTCCAGGCCGACAACCAGGTGTACCACACCCGGGCCACCTCGCTGCTCGCCGCCAAGTCTGAGACCGACGACCTGCTGTTCGTGGAACTGAAGGCAGACAAGGACACCGTGTTCGTCGGAGACGCATTGACCCTCACACTCGAGATCTGGTTGCGGCCCTTCCGTAATCGGCGCGAGCATCTGGACCGCCAGGAAATGTGGAACACCATCGACCAAGGCAACTCACGCTGGGGCCCGTTCCAGGAAATGCTGCAGTCGCGCTCGGGATCGGTGACCGTGCGCGACGACACCCGGCCCGATGCTTCCGGGAACGAGCGGGCCTACATGGTCTTCGAGATGAGCACCACCCTCTGGGTCGACACTCCTGGCCGCTTCACGCCGGATTCGATCGCCATTGTCGCCGCCTATCCGACCCAGGTGGGCCGCACGCGCGATCCATTCGGATTCTTGTCGTCCCGCCAGACCCGGGTGATCAGTTCACGCCCGGTCTCTGCCCGGGCCGACGTCCAACCGGTCGAGATCAAGCCCATTCCCGAAGCGGATCGGCCGCCCTACTTCAGCGGCGCGGTCGGCCGCTACCAGTTCACAGTCACTGCAAAGCCGCTCGACGTCGCCGTCGGCGACCCGGTCACGCTGACCATGGAGGTCCGCGGCCAGGGCCGACTGGAGACCTTGCCGCCGCCGCCCCTGGCCAGTTGGCCGCAGCTCAACCAGGACTTCAAGATCCCCGCCGACCCGGTCGCCGGACTGGTCAGCGGCGACACCAAGACCTTCACCCAAAGCATCCGGCCGCGCCGTGCAGACCTCTCGGAGATTCCGGCGATTCCGTTCTGCTACTTCGATCCGACCGCCGCCGAGTTTGTGACCTCCTGGAGCGCGCCCATTCCAATCGCAGTCAAGCCGGCCACTACGATTTCGGTCGCCCAGATCATGTCCAACTCCATGACCCCATCCGACCCGGCAATCACCGAACTCACCGAACGGTCCGGCGGAATTCTTGCCAACTACACCGGGATGGATCAGGTACTCAGCCAGCAGGCATTTGATCCCGGCTGGCCCAGCGTGGCGCTGGGTGGTGTGCCCCCTTTGCTGTTTGCGGTGTGTCTGGTCGGCCGGCGCCAGCGTGAGCGCCTGCACAACGATCGCGGCCTCGCCCGGCGGCGCGCCGCGCGTAAGGTCGCCGACCGGGCGATCCGCGCCGCCGCCGCCACCACACCCGAGCAGGTGGCCGGGCTGCTGAGCGGGGCCGTCAGCGGCTACGTGGCGGACCGCTGCAATCTGCCGGCGGGAGGGTTGACCCGCGAAGAAGTGATCGAACACCTGCGGCGCCGGCACCTGGCCCCCGAGCGTGTCGCGGAAGTGGACGCCTTCCTGGAGCTGCTGGAAAACGCCCGCTATTCCGGTATCGCGGCGACCCCGGGTGACGATCTGTACCGCCGGGCCCAATGCTGCCTCGATCGGCTGGAGCGGGAGAAGTTCTGACATGAGCACCGCGGGCCTGTCGATCGATCAACGCCGTGCCCGATCGCGTCGGCGCCCTGCCCTGTGGGTGCTGGCGGGTGCCATCCTGGTCGTCGCGACTGACGCCGCCCCGCTCGATGGGGTCGAGTTGTCGATGGATCAGCGCGTGGCGATGTTCCACGAAGCCCTGCGGGCTTTCGATCGCGGCACCCAGATGCGCCATTCCGACCCGCCCGCTGCCGAGCGCGCCTTTCGCGAATCCAGCGACAAGCTGCAGCTCCTGGTCGACTCCGGAATCCGCAATGGGAAGCTGTACTACAATCTGGGCAACGCCTACCTGAGCGCCGGCGCGTTGGGCAAGGCCATCCTGAGCTACCGCCGGGCCGAAACCTTGATCGCCGGCGACGGCCAACTCGAAGCCAATCTGCGCTTTGCCCGCTCACTGCGCCGCAACCAGTTTGCGGTGGACAGCGGGCGGGCGGTGGCGGAGACACTGTTCGCCTGGCACTTCCAGATTCCCGCCCGGATGCGTTACGGCCTGGCCGCCGGCGCCTACCTGGGGTTCTGGCTGATCCTGCTGGCCCGTGTGTTTCGACCGGCCGTTCGCTGGAATGTGCTGCTGATCCCCCTGGCGGTGATGTGGGTCTCACTGGCGGTCTCGCTGACCGTCGAAACGATCCACAACAACACCCTGCGGGACGGGGTCCTGCTGGCCGACGAAGTCGTCGTGCGGAAGGGCAACGGCGAGGGCTTCGAAGCCCAGTTCGACCAGCCGCTGAACGAGGGTGTGGAATTCACCGTGCTGGAGCAACGGCGCGACTGGTTGCACATCGAGCTGCCTGACGGCAAGAGCGGCTGGATCCGCAGCAATCACGCCGAGCGCGTGATCCCGCAGCCGGAAACGCAGCGCGGGTGAGGCGCACCGCCCGGTGCTCGGCTTGACAGGCCCTGCGGCCCGGCTCACCATGGTCGGCAGGGGGACGACTGGCGAATTCCCCCTCTACCCCTGCGATCCGAATTCTTGGAAAAGGAGTATGATCATGCGTAATTACGTACTGTCCTGCGTTGCGGTCGCGTTTCTCGGTGCCCTGGCATTCATGGCAACCCCCCAAGAGCATGCGGCGGCCCACTGCCAGGTCCCCTGCGGAATCTATGACGACCCCGCCCGCGTTCACCATATGCTCGAAGACGTCACCACCATCGCCAAGGCCGTCGATCAAATTGGCGCCCTGGCCGCCAAGACCGACGCCCTCAGTCAAAACCAGGTCACCCGCTGGATCATGACCAAGGAAGCGCATGCCAGCGACATCATCACCACCGTGGCCGAGTACTTCCTGACCCAGAAAGTCGCAGAGGTGCCGGCCGGCGACCCCGCCCGGCAGGCCTACCTGGATTCACTGGCGGACCACCATCACGTCATGCGCGCCGCCATGAAGACCAAGCAGACCGTAGATGCCGCGGCAGTGCAGGATCTCAAGACCGCCGTCGAGGCGCTGGCCAAGCGCTATCCGTAAATTCGGCTGCGGCCCGCCGGGCACCACTCAAGCAATTAGGTCGTTGCGCCGCAACGACCGGGTCGTCCTGCC
>CAZUGO010000095.1:0-65437 GCA_964619935.1 uncultured Planctomycetales bacterium
CTGCCCGTTCACCTTTACTGTCACCTCGATCTCTTGCATCACGACCTCCTTGCGTAAGAAACCGACACCACCACCCTATCGTTGTACACAAGAAGCGTAACTTTATTTGTTCGATCGCGCCACCCTAAATGGGATGCACCCGACCGCAGCGCGGCGGGTTCTCGGGGCCGGGGATCCCGCAGGCTTAATCGCCGTGGCTGGATTGGCAATGAACGGCGGAGGACAGTGGGCTGCTGACCCCTCGACCGCTGAGGTCGAGTCGCGTCGCCGGCGGCGGCAGCAGACTGGCGTACCTGGCCGCACTGCGGCTTCGCGACTGCACCACTTGTTCCCAGACCCCGCCGACGGTGATCAGGATGCGCTCCGCACCGTCCTGGAGGCCCAGCGGGAAGACGGCGCTGTCCAGCGCCGCCGACTCAACGAAGTACTGCGGGGTCATGAGTGCCGCCACCGTCGGGCTGACGTTCATGACGTCGGCGGCCAAGTCGGTGTGGTTCAGCCCGAGGAGGTGGCCCAGCTCATGGGCGGCGACGTTCGCCAGACCGTGGGCGATGTCCATATGGGTGTACCCATACGGGACGTACTTCTGGAAGTTCTCGGTGTAGACAATCGCCACCTGATCTCGCAGGCGATTGCCGTAGTCCACGCTGGCCGCCAGCCCGACGTTGCTGGGATGGGTGCCGCCGAAGTAGATGATCGAGGCTTCCTGCGGGCGGTTGATCGGGTCGCCGAAGCGGAACGCGACGTCCAACCCTTCATAAATGCGCTCCAGCTCCGCGAGGATGATCTGCCGCATGTCTTCGGTGTGCTCGGCCCATTCCGGGTTCAAGGCCGCGGCGTCGAACGGGTACACCACCCCGTGAAACACGTTGCCGATGCTGACGCTTTGACCCCCCGAGAAGTTCAGAATGACCACTTGCGGCGCGGCGGGCGGAACCAGCGCTCCCGCGGAGTGGGTCACCATGAGGCTGTACCCATCCTCCGGGGCGGCCGTGGACTCGCGGGACACCACCACGTACAACCGAGCCAGATCCTCGCCCTGCAGATCGAACACGGTGTAAGGGTCTCTGCCGCCGCGGCGGTCGCGGTTGATCATCAGCACCTGACGGTCCTGGTCGAACAGCCCGAGATCGTAGTCGGCCCCGCGGCCGTCGAGATCGAGCACCAGGCGGCTGCCCTGTTCCAACGGGCCGAGATCCCAGACTTCCAGGTGCTGGGAGACGCCCATCGCGCCGTACCACACGGTGGTGGCGTCCGCCACGATGGCCTGCTGCTTGGCGGACGCGAACCCGTCCGGGGCATCGCCGGCTTCCGCATCGTCCTCCAGAACCCCGCTGCAGCCTGGAAGCGGCGTCACGGTCAACAGCAGGAACCACAGCCCTGCGCGCAGACTCACCACATGTTGTTTCCTCACCCGAGCCTCGTCTCCAGCGGTGGTACAATGCAGAATCAGATCGACGGCGCCGCCCCAAAGAGCGCCACACACAATCTCGCATACGACCAGCGGCCGGGGCAAATGCGGGCGGGTTATCGGAACCGCTTCTGACCGGTGGAACGGGGGTGCGGTGCTGCCGAACGGCCGGGCGGTTCGGTCTTCGGGCGCGCGGCACGGGTCCACGGCCTGCGGTCATTCCTCGAGCGGTCCTGGGGGATGAACCCGCGGCGGGCGGGCGGCGGTTACGAGGTTCTGGGAACCAGCTTGATCAACACCGGCTCAGGTTCCTCGGCCACCGTGACCCCGGTGGGCCAGCGCCGGAACTGCGGGATCTTTGAAATGAAACCTTCCTTGGTGGTGTCGCGATTCAGGTCCTCGCGCGTGATTTCGACCATGACCTTGACGTCGTACTTGGCTGGATTCTGAATGAGGTCGTCAACCAGCTCGGTGGGTCCGCGGATGGTCACCGCCCGGGTCACCAGCTGGGTGTCCTGACCGCCGAAGACCACTTCGTATTCGTCGGCCATGTCCTTGGTCATCAGCAACCACACCGGCACCGTCGGGATTCGCCCGGTGAGCACCCGTTGCGACAGCTTGCCGCTGAGCCTGGCCTGAGCGGGATCGACTTTGAGGACGGCCACGCCCCCGGCGAGTTCCTTGGGGATAGTCACTCGCTTCTCGAAGGGCAACCCTTCCTGCTCGTTCTTGAGCACCGGATCGACCGGGATCACGATCACCCGTTCGCTCTCCTTGAGGGCTTCGTACTGGCGCTCAGTGACCCGGATTCTGACTTCGGCGGGATCCAGTTGCGGCGGGGTCTCGAACTCGTGATCGCTGGGCCCCAGCACCAGCCGCACCCGGCGCTCCACCAAACGGTCGACCTCGATGTCGACCGTCTCAGGGATCACATCCACGATCGCCAACCCCGACGGAAACTGACCCATCTGCGCCCGCAACTCGTCGAGCAGCACCAGGGTGTACTGTCCCGAGGAACCCCGTTCGGGCACTTCCAGCTGAACGGTCATGCTGTCGACCACTGCGTTCAGGCTGGTGATCGCCCGGTTCGGTCCGCGGAATCCCACGGTGATGTACTGCAGGTCGGGATCGACCAGCCGAATCGCCAGCGAATTGGGGGTGGCCGGCTTGATGACCAGCGGGAGCAACTCCCGGGTGGAACGCGCCACCTGTTGATCGGCGGCGATCCAGATCAGGCAGGTCATGCCCACCACCATTAAGATCAACCGGACCTGACGCATGCGCCGAACCTCTCAGGCCGCCGTTTTCTCGCCGCCGGGTGGGGTTCCAGTGGTACTCCTGGGCTCGGGAGGCTTCTGGGCGGTCAGCAGGCTGTATAACAACTCCGAGAGGCCGGCGGCGTCGAGCTTGCGGTGCAGTCGGCCTTCGTGGGCGACCGAGATGGCACCGCTCTCCTCGCTGATCACCACGATCACCGCGTCGGATTCCAAGCTCAGTCCCAGGGCCGCCCGGTGGCGGCTGCCAAGGTCGCGATCCAGGTCGCCGGTCTCGGCCAGCGGGAACTGGCATCCCGCGGCGACGACCCGATCCTGCCGCACGATCACGCCCATATCATGCAGCGCGGAGCCCGGCCAGAAAATGGTGTTCAACAACTCCGAAGACAGTCGGGCATCCAGCCTGACCCCGCTCTCCACAATTCCAGCCAACCCCGAGACCCGCTCCAGCGCCACGATCGCACCGACACGTTTCTTGGACAATACCGCCGCGGCGCGCACGATGGGATCAATCACGCGATCGGGTTTCTCGTAGACCGATGAGAACCACAGCCGTTCGCCGATGCGCATGAACGCCCGCCGCAACTCCGGCTGAAAGATGACCAACGTAATCAGGAACACGGCGCCGACAAAATACTGGTACATGAACTCGATGCGTTCCCACTCGAAGCGCTTGGCCAACATCCGCACGATCACGAAGCCGACCACCACCACCATGATGATGCCGCGCATCAACCGGGCGCCGCGGGTGCCCTGGAGAAAACGCAGCGTCAAGTACACCACGGTGCCAATCAGGAGCAACTCGATGAACACCACCCACGGATCGTAGGCATCGGATCCAAGTTGCTTGAAGTACTCCTGCAAGCCCCGGAATGGTGCCTGTTGCCCCGACGAATCAAATCCCTGAGCAACCATCAAGTCCCTCGGCACATCCATAGCCTGCGGTTATGGCGAACACGCTGCCTTGGAATCGGCGACGCCGCGCAGCTTTTGCGCGGTGCCCGCCGGGCGGGCGTGGGCAACCGGTCCGCTGGTGGCTCCGGCGCGCCCGCCTACAAGATACAGGGGCGGCAACCGGCGCGAACCTGCGGCGCAAAATAAAATCGCAATTGGTGGCCCTTTTCTGTTGCCAGCAGTGGTTCACGGTGGTAAATTTCCCCTAGAAATCCCACTCAGTGGGTCCCTGACCTGTCGACCGACTTTACATTATGACCTTCACTGACGCATATGAGCGCACCATTGACGCCAAGAACCGACTTCAGATTCCCTCACAGATTCGAGACGCTTTGGAATCCGGATCCGACCGTCCCGTGTGGTACCTGGTCCCGGGATCGCGCTCCGGCACGCTTTCATTGTACCCCAACGACCAGTTTGAGGCGATGGCCCGATTCATGGACACCCAGCCGTTTCCGGATGGCAAGGCCCTCACCTTCCAGCAGCTGTTCTATTCGATGGCCTCGCGAATCGAAATGGACAAGCAAGGGCGGGTGGCGCTGCCCGATCGCATTCTCAAGCGTGCCGACATCGGCACCGAGGTCATGCTCACCGGAGTGGGCAACCACCTCGACCTGTGGAAGCGGGCGGTTTACGAGGAGTTCCTTGATCAGAACTGGGGCCGCTGGGCGGAAGTCCAGGACCAGGCCCGCGCAGCGAGTGGGAAGCACGCGGTGGAGAACGCCTAGCCTGCTGGTCGCGGACCCGGCAGGCCCAGGCGCCTCCACCATCCAGGCGCTGTGCCAAGCCTGAAGGCTTGCTCAGCGGCAACGATTTGTGAGTCGGCCGATCACGCGAATGGATTCGCCGGGCTGGCTCAGCGGTGCGGATTCGAAGCCACAACGACGCCCTCGGGAACGTGAATGCCGAGGACCGAATTGCTTTGCGGGCGGCATTCGAACCGACACGGGGGCAGGGTCGTCTGACACGGATGTCAGGCGGCGCAGCCCCACTTTCTTGGACCCGACCGGACACGCCACCCTCCGTGGCCGAGGACCCGCACGCCGTGTCAGTCGAACACCTGCCGGTGATGCCGGCTGAAGTGCTCGAGCTTCTGGACTTGGCCCCCGGCGACACGGTGGTGGATGCCACCCTGGGACGAGGCGGTCATGCGGCGTTGTTCCTGGAGCAGATCGGTCCTGGCGGGCTCTTGATCGGCCTCGATGCGGACGAGGACAGCCTGACGGTCGCTCGTTCACGGCTCGGTGAACGGGACAACCTCAGACTCTTTCACCAGAACTTCGAACACCTCAGCGAGGTGCTGCAAGCACTCAACATGACTACCGCCGACGCCATCTTCGCCGACTTGGGAGTCAACAGCGCTCAGATCGCCGATCCGCAGCGCGGGTTCTCATTCCGTGAGGACGGTCCACTGGACATGCGGTTGGACACCCGCCAGCAACTGACCGCGGCCGATATGGTCAACCGGCTCGGCGAGACCGACTTGGCCAACCTGCTGTTTGAGTACGGGCAGGAGCGCGGCAGCCGACGCATTGCCCGGGCGATCCACGCCGGTCGCCGCGAGCGGCGAATCACGCGTACCCGCCAACTGGCTGACCTGGTGTGCAAGGCCCTGGGCCAGGACCCGGACAGCCGGCGGTCCAAGATCCATCCAGCCACCCGGACGTTCATGGCCTTGCGCATCGCGGTCAATCGCGAGCTGGAAACGCTTACCGGGTTGGTGGCGTCCTTGCCGGACCTGCTGCGTCCCGGCGGACGGGCGGTGGTACTCAGTTTTCACAGCCTGGAGGATGGCATCTGCAAGGCCGCCTTCCGGCGCGGCAAGCAGGAAGGCCGCCTCGAACTGCTGACCCGCAAGCCGCTGACCCCGACGCCCGAGGAACGCGCCCGCAACCCCCGGGCCCGCAGTGCCAAGTTGCGGGCCGTCAAGAGGATCTCAATGGACTGAGATCTGCCGACCCCATCGGTCCGCCGGCATCCAGAGAAGGAGCTCGACCATGACCCAGGAAACCAAGTTCGGATTGCTCATCGGCGGGACATTCATTTTCTGCTTTGCCCTGATCCTCAGCAACGCCAAAGATCCGAACCTGATCGACGACCAGGTCTCGGCCCTGCTGTCTTCAAAGACGACACCGGCTGCCGAACTGACCGCCGCCGCCGCGGTGGAGCCCATCTGGCGCCAGCCGGCCGTCCAGCCGTTCGACTTCGTGCAAGATCCCCAAACTCGATCGCAGCAGCCCCTCGATCGCTCGATGTGGGCTGCGGCAGCGGGTGCCCGCCGTTCGGAGCCCCCTATCTCACCGCCTGGCCAGACGGTGATCGCGACAACGGCTCCGATGGCGGACACCCATGGGCGTCAGTCTCCCCCCTCCCTCAACCCACCTTCCATCACACAGGTGACTGACGCCATTTCCAATCGCCCGCGGTCCGGCAGCCGGATGCTGCCGGCCGCGGATTCTGAAATCGATCCGTCCCAACCCCGGCCGCGGCAGACCCCCGAACCGCGGCTCACGGTGGTGTACGTGACCGCGAAGAACGACAACCTCACCAGGATTGCCCGCAAGTTCTACGAGCGGTCGACGCCAGCCGACATTGAACGGATCTATCGCGCCAACGCCACGGTGCTCAAGAGCCGCAACTCGATCCCGGTGGGTGCCAAGCTGGAGATCCCGCTGGACGATCGCGCGGGCGGCGGCCCCACGCCGCCGATCGCCGGACCGATCCGAGGCGCTGCCGGCGTGGCCGACGGTCGTGACGCCCGCTGGTACGAGGTCCAGAAGGACGATGGTTATTGCAAGATCGCCCGCGACCAACTGGGCGACGAACAGCGCTGGAAAGAGTTGTTTGAACTGAACAAGCCGCTGTTCCCGGATCCTGACTGCATTCGCCCGGGCGTTCGGATTCGGCTGCCCCAATAGAGCATCGGAGCGGTTCAGATGCGTGTTTTTCGAATCATCATGCTGTTGTTGCCTTTCGGTGCCGCCGGGGTCGCACTCAGCGGCATTCGGGCGGAACAGACCCGCTCCATCGCCCGAATTCAGCAGCACCGCCTGCAGCAGCAGTCCCTGATCACCGCGCTTCATGAACGTCAGCTCCGGGCCGCCCGGCTGCGCGCTCCGGCGACCATCACCCGCCGGCTGGCCCAGTGGGACATCGACCCCAATCTGGAGTGGCGTCCCGACCCATCGAAGCAATTGGCTCTGGGCCCGGAAGGAAACGAATGAACCGAACGCCGGATGTCCGAGCTGCCCGCCAAACCAACCGCTGGGGCCTGGGCTGCTGCGCCCTGCTGCTGCTGGCGTTTGTGGGGCTGGGCGTGCACCTGGCGCTCATCGAGACCCACATGTCCGCGAGGTTGATCGAGCACCGCGACGATCAGCGCACCCGCAGCATCGCCGTGGCGCCGATGCGCGGCATGATCCTCGACACTCGTGGGCGCATCCTCGCCGGCACCACCATGGAACCCAGTGTCTTCGCCGATCCGGCGGTCGTGCAGGACATTCCCGCCACCTGCGCCCAACTGGCGCCGATTCTGGGAATGCCGCCGGCAGCGCTCGCGGAACGGATCGCGGGCGCCAAGTCACCGGAGTTCGTCTGGCTGGCTCGGCGGGTCTCGCAGGAGCAGGCCGCCGCGGTGACGGAGCGCAAGCTGCGCGGGATCGGGATCCGCCCTGAACCACAACGCCAGTACCCTAACGGCACCCTGCTGGCTCACGTGCTCGGGTTCGTGGGCATCGACGGCCACGGGCTGGAAGGCGTCGAACTGGGCTTTGACCGTGACCTGGCCGGTGTTGCTGGGCGGTACCGTACCACTTGCGACGCCCGCCGCCGGCCACTGTGGACGCAGCAGGCCGTGCCCGACGAGTTCCGCCATGGCAATCACGTGGTGCTGACCATCGACCTGGTCATCCAGAGCCTCGTCGAGGACGTTCTGTTCGAGACGGTCAGGCACTTTCACGCTGAGAGCGGGGTTGCCCTGGCCATGTCACCCAGTGACGGCCACCTGCTGGCCATGGCCAGCGTGCCGACTTTCGATCCCAACCATTACAACGACTTCTCGGTGGACGCCCGTCGGAACCGCTGCATCACCGATCCCGTGGAACCCGGAAGCTGCTTCAAGCCGTTCATCATGTCGGCCGCCCTGGCCGAAGGCCGGGTAGCACTCGATGAGCAGGTTGATTGCGGCCCGGGCGAGTGGCGCTTCCCCATGACCCGCGGCGTCCGCCGCCTGCGCGACACCCATCCCAACGGCGTCATCACCTTCGAGGAAGTGCTGGTCGAGAGCAGCAACATCGGGATGGCTCATGTCGGCATGCGGCTTGGCATTCCGACGTTGTACCGCTACGTCCGGGCCTTCGGATTCGGCGAGCGCACCGGGATCGAGCTGCCCGGTGAGAGCGCCGGGATCCTGTCGCCCCTCAAGCGCTGGACCTCGTTCTCCAAGACCTCCGTACCGATCGGCCAGGAACTGGCGGTCACCCCGCTGCAGTTGCTGACCGCCTTCGCCGCCCTGGTCAATGGCGGCGAGCGCCATGCGCCGACGGCGGTCCAGCGGCTGCTCGACGCCGGCGGCCAACCCCTCGAAACCCAGGAAGCGCCGGCGCCTCGGCCGGCGATCCCGGCGAGCGCCGCCCGGCAGGTGGCCCAACGGGCCCTGGTCCGCGTGGTCAATGACAGCCACCACAACATTCAATTGGACGGTTACCAGGCAATCGGCAAGACCGGGACCGCCGAAGTGCCCTACCCCGACCGCCCCGGCTACGAACCCGGAGCTTACCTGGCGTCGTTCCTGGGCGCGGCACCGGCCGAGGATCCCCAGATTGCGGTGGTGGTCATGATTCGCAAGCCGGACCCGTCGATCGGTTACTACGGCGGCCTGGTGTCCGGACCGGCGGTCAAGAAGATCCTGGAGCGTACACTGGCCTACTGGAACGTGCCGTCCGACCGCGGGCCCTGGGCTGAACGCAACGCCATCAGCCTGGCCAATCCAGTGGCCCCAATTTCACAGGCAACGGATTGAAGGTTCCCAGCGTGACCCGGGGTACAAGACGTGCGTGGCGTGGCGGCCCCGGGTCACGGTTTTGATTGCGAACGGCCCACCGGCCGTTTGTCGCGTTGAAGGAATCGTCCACTGCGGTACAATTCGCGGGTGTTCGACACGATCGCGCGCTTCCTTTCGGGAATCATCTGTGCCGTCCGATCAACCGCAGCAAGCTGCCATCCTTGACCTGCTCGACCAGACCGGGATCGCGCACCATTGCTCCGCCCCGCTGCAGCAGTTACTCATCCGCGAGGTGACTGCCGATTCGCGGCAGGTTCGGCCTGGCGCCTTGTTTGTGGCGGTGCCCGGCACCCAACACGATGGCCATGCCTTCATCGACCAGGCCGTCGCCGCCGGAGCCGTGGCCGTCATGGTGCAACATCCCGGGTATGATCGCAGCGACGTACCCTGCCTGAGGGTCGCCGACACCGCGGAAGCCCTGGCCCGTCTGCTGGGAGCGCTGACCGGCGTTTCAGCCCTCAGCGCCGCTCGCCGGCTGACGCTAGTCGGCGTCACCGGAACCAACGGCAAGAGCACCACCTGCCATCTGCTGCAGACGATCTTGAACGCCTCGGGCCTGCCAGCGGCCTTGATCGGGACCGTCCGCTACGACCTGGTGGGCGAGACCCGGCCGGCCCCGTGGACCACGCCGCCTGCGCCGCAATTGACTGCGGCGTTGCTGCGGGCCCACCACCATGGCGCTGCACATGCGGTCATGGAGGTCTCCAGCCACGCCCTCAGCCAGCAGCGGGTTGCGGGGCTGACCTTCAGCGCTGCGGTGTTCACCAACCTCAGCGGCGACCACCTGGACTACCACGCCAACGGCGACGACTACGCCCGGGCCAAGAAACGATTGTTCGACCACTTGCCGGCCGACGGTTGGGCGGTGGTCAATGCCGATGATCCGCGACACCGCGAGATGGTCGCCGACTGCCCCGCCGCGACGGTGCGCTTCGGCCTGCAGCCGGGCGCCGACGCGACCGCCGCCGTCCGAGCAAGCGCCATCACCGGAACCGAATTCGAGTTGCACCTCGGTGGGCAGACCCGGCACGTGCGCCTGCCATTGGTCGGCCGGTACAATGTCAACAACGCCCTGGCCGCCGCGACGACGGCGCATTGCCTGGGGATCGACTTCGATACCATCCAGCGGGCCTTGGACCACGCCCCCCAGATCGCCGGACGATTGCAGCGCAGCGAGCCGCCGGGCCACCCGTTTTCGGTCTTTGTCGATTATGCCCACACCGATGATGCCCTGGAGAACGTGCTGTCGGCGATCAAGCCGCTGACCCCCGGCCGGCTGTGGTGCCTCTTTGGTTGCGGTGGAGATCGCGACCGCAGCAAGCGGCCGCGGATGGCCCAGGTCGCCGCCCGCTTGGCGGACCAGGTGGTCATCACCAGCGACAATCCCCGCAGCGAGGATCCCCAGGCGATCATCAGGGACATCATGGAAGGCGTCGGCCGTCCGCAGGCACGGCGAATCCACAGCGACGTCGACCGCCGCCAGGCCATCGCCATGACCCTGCGGCTGGCCGAACCGGGTGATGTGGTCCTGATCGCCGGCAAAGGCCACGAGGATTACCAGATCATCGGCCGGCAGCGGCTGCACTTCGACGATGCCGAAGTGGTCGGCGACTGTTTGCGGCCCGCGGAGATCCGCGGCGCCCACACCCCCAGCGCACAACCGGGCAGGTGCTCATGAATCCCTTGACCCTCGATGAGATCGTGCAGGCGATCAACGGACAGCCCTTGCAGCCCACCCGGTCCTGTCGCATCTCGGGGGTGTCCATCGACTCACGAACCGTGCGCCCTGGCGATGGATATTTCGCCATCGTGGGCCGCAGGCTGGATGGTCACGACTACGTGACGGAGGCCCTGGCCAAAGGTGCCCTGTTCGCCGTGGTCTCGAAGGCCACCGACTCTCGGCCGGACCCTGCCCGGCTGATCACCGTCCGCGATACCACCCGGGCCTTGGGCCAACTCGCCGCCTACTATCGCTCGCAAATCCCGGCCACCGTGATCGGGGTCACCGGCAGCAACGGCAAGACCACCACCAAGGCCATGATCGCCCATCTGCTGTCCGAGACCCGGCAGGTTCAGGCCGGCATCAAGAGCTTCAACAATCACATCGGCGTGCCCTTAACGCTGCTCAGCGCCGACTTCGCCGACGACTTTCTGGTGGTGGAGATCGGAACCAGCGCCCCGGGCGAGATTGCCGAACTCGCCGCAATGGCCCGACCCGACATTGGCGTGGTGACCTCGGTCGGCCCGGCCCACCTCGAGGGCCTGGGCGGCGTGGACGGGGTCATCAGCGAAAAACTGTCCCTTCTGGAGCATCTGAGCCACCACGGCGTCGGCGTCGTCAATATCGACGATGCCGGAATCCGGGCCCGGCTGGAATCCGCGCCTCGCAGCGACCTGATTACCTTCGGCTCGCATCCAGACGCCGATCTGCGGCTCAGCGCCGTGCGGACCGACGGCACCACCTTGGCATGCACCATCAATGACCGCTTCGCATTGCCGTTGAAGATCCCGGGGCGGCACAACGCCCTGAATGCCTTGGCTGCCTACGCGGTGGGCTTGCGCGTGGGTCTGCCCCGTGAGGACATTGCCCGGCGATTGGCGGGCTTCACCCTGCCCGAGATGCGCCTGCAGCAGCAGCCCATCGGCTCGATGCTGGTCATCAACGATTGTTACAACGCCAACCCCGCCAGCATGCGGGCCGCACTGGAGGTCCTGCAGGATTTCCCGGCTGCCGGGCGGCGGGTGGCCGTCATCGGGGACATGTACGAACTGGGCCACCGGGCGCTGGACCTGCACATCGAACTCGGCGAGCGGGTTGCCGCCAGCGACATCGACGTCCTGATCAGCATCGGGCAGTTTGCCGAGGCGGTCTGTCGGGCGGCTGGACGAGGCCCGACAGGCACGCGCACCGCACACGCCTTCGAATCGGTCGAGGCCCTCGGCGAACGCTGGCCGGAGCTGCTCGAGCCGCAGGACACCATCTTGATCAAAGGCTCGCGGGCGTTGCGGCTGGAACGACTGCTGAGCGATCTGCGCCCGACCGCGGCTCACGCCTAGCAGGTGCCAGCGGGCCGTCCGCAGTCAGCCGTTAGAATCCGTCGGCAGCCGCCAGTCGGGCGCCGGCAGTCGCAGAACGGGTGGAGACGCCGTGCTGTATCACCTGTTGAACCTGTTCAACCCCACACACGCCCCTTATGCCTACACCGACGTTCTGTTCCGGTCGACCTGTGCGGTGCTGCTGGGGTTTGCGATCATCGTCCTGCTGGGGCCGCGAACCATTCGGCTGCTGCTGCGGCTCAAGCTGGGCGACCGCCCTGAATTTGATCACCTGACGCTAAACGAGAAGAACCGGGACAAGAAAGACATCCCGACCATGGGCGGTGTGCTGATCATGGGGGCCATCGCCACCTGCACCCTGCTCCTGGCCGACCTCACCAACTACTACATTCGTATGGCGTTTGTGTGCATGGTGTGGCTCGGCGTGCTCGGCGTGCTGGACGACTGGTACAAGCTGAGCGCCAAGAGCGGTACCCGCGACGGTCTGAAAATGTACGAGAAGCTGCTGTTTCAGGCCGGCCTGGGCCTGCTGCTGGGCTTCTTCACCTTCCGGCACGGCAGCAACCTGGTGACCTTCGGCCACGGTCAGCCCGATGTCGAGGCCTTCCGCGTGCTGGCGGTACCCTTCTACAAGCCCGGACTGACGCTCAGCAGCGCGGGATTCATCATCATCACCATCCTGGTGGTGACGTTCACCTCGAACGCCGTCAACCTGACCGACGGCATGGACGGGCTGGCCGGCGGGTGCATGGCCTTCTGCAGTTTCTTCTTTATGATTCTGGCCTTTGTGGTCGGTGTCAGAGAACAGGCCACTCAGCTCCTGCTGCCTCATGTGCCGCTCAGCGGAGAACTGGCCATCCTGTGCGGGGCGGTCCTCGGCGCCTGCCTGGGGTTCCTGTGGTACAACTGTTACCCGGCCAAGGTGTTCATGGGTGACGCCGGATCGCTGCCCCTGGGCGGCTTGATGGGCTATGTGGCCATCGTCACCCGCCAGGAGTTGATGCTGCTGATCGTCGGCGGGGTCTTTGTGCTGGAAGCCGTGTCGGTCATGATGCAGGTGGGCTACTACAAGCTCACCGGCGGAAAACGGATCTTCAAGGTGGCACCGATCCATCATCACTTTCACCTCAGCGGCTGGACCGAACCGCAGACCGTGATCCGGTTCTGGCTGTTGGCTGCGGTGTTCGCGGCCTTCGCCCTGGCCACGCTCAAACTGCGATAAGGAACATGGTGACCCGCATGAGCGACGCCCCACTGGACCTTGCCCGCCCGCAGACCTCATCGGCGATCGATCCGCGACTGGCCAGCGCGGGCGGCGGTTCGCCCATCCTGGTGCTGGGCTGCATCCTGCTGTTGGTCGGCGTGGTCATGGCCTTTTCCACGACCGCCTCGCTGGACCGCCCCTTTTTCAGCGGCAACCCCTGGCGCGCGATCGGGGTCAAGCAAGCGGCCTTCGCCGGCATCGGGATGCTGCTGATGGGGGTGGGCTACCGGGTCGGCTATCAGCGGCTCGCCTGGCGGGGGCCGCAGGCCGGCCGGTGGTCATGGTTCCAGCCGGCCGCCCTCGTCCTGATGCTTGCCATCGTGACGCTGTTGCTGACCCTGATCCCGGGCATCGGTGTCGCCCGCAACGGAGCCCGCCGCTGGCTGCAGATCGGCCCGGCGGAATTCGGGATCGGGTTCCAACCTTCGGAGTTCGCCAAGATTGCCGTGATCATCTTCTTGTCGGCGTGGCTGCCCACCCGCCGGGTGCTGCTCGGAGAGTTCCGCCGTGGCATTCTGCCGCCGGTGATGGTGGTGGCCACCGTGGCGGTCCTGGTGGTCATCGAGGATCTGGGCACCGCCGCTCTGATCGTGGTCACCGGTGGGCTGATCATTCTGGCAGCCGGGGCCCGCTGCAAACACGCCCTGCTGCTGTCGGCACCCGCGGTGACCGGCTTCACCTGGCTGGTCATGACCACGCCCTACCGCATGGAGCGCTTGACCGCCCACCTGAACATCTGGAAGGACCCGCTGGGCAAAGGCTATCACGCCATCCAGTCGCTGGTCGCCATCGCCTCCGGCGGCTGGCGCGGCCAAGGTCTGGGCGCCGGAATCCAGAAATACGGTTATCTGCCGGAGGCCGAGACCGATTTTGTGTTCGCGATCCTCTGCGAAGAGATGGGGCTGGTGGGTGGACTGACCATCCTGGCGGTCTTCGGTGCAATGACCGTGCTGGGCTACCGGGCGATGCGCCGGTCACCCGATGCCCACGGCAGCCTCCTGGCCCTGGGCCTGACCCTGCTCATCGGCCTGCAGGCGGCCATGAACATCGCCGTGGTCACCGTCGCGGTGCCCACCAAGGGCATCTCCTTGCCGCTGGTTTCGGCTGGTGGATCGGGCATCATGTGCTTCTGCGTCGCCCTGGGCCTGCTGGCCTCGGTGCACCAACCCGCAAGGCCTGAGTGAACGATGGACAGCGCGCCTCTCATTGTGTTCGCGGGTGGCGGCAGCGGGGGCCACCTGTTCCCCGCGGTGGCCTTGGTCGACCATCTGGGCCGCCACGAGCCGCGGCTCCGCTTCGAGTTCCTGTGCACCGATCGCCCCATCGACACCCGCATCCTGGAGGGCCGCCGCCTGCCCTTCACCGTTCAGCCGGTCCGCCCGGTCCCGCGGAATCCACTGGCCGCGGCCGGCTTCCTGGCCCACTGGTGGCAATCGCTGGCCTTGTGCCGCCGCCGCTTCACCGGGGACCGCCCGGCAGTGGTGGTCGGCACCGGCGGCTTCGGCTCCGGACCTGCGGTCACCGTCGCCGCACGCCTGGGGATTCCCACGGCGTTGCTCAACCCCGACGCCGTGCCCGGCCGGGCCAACCGGCACCTGGCCCGCAAAGCGACAGTGGTGTTCGCCCAATGGCCGGTGACTGCCCGGCACTTTGGCCCTGGAACATCGGTGCTGACCACCGGCTGCCCGGTGGCCCGGGCCTTCACCGAACCGAGCGGCGACCGCGGCTATGACCGCTTTCAACTGGATCCCGAATCGAACACCCTGCTGATCACCGGCGCCAGCAGCGGCGCCCGAACGCTTAATGACGCCTTCGCGTTGCTGGCCCCTGAGTTGGCCGCCGAGGCCCCCGGCTGGCAGGTCCTGCATATTGCCGGCGTCGACCACTGCTCCGCGATGCAGGCGGCCTATCGCCGGGCCGTAATGTGTGCCACGGTCTTGCCGTTTACCGACCACATGGCTGCCGCCCTGCGCTGCACCGATCTCGCCGTCGGGCGGGCCGGAGCGGTCACCCTGGCCGAACTCAGGGCCACCGGCACCCCGGCGTTGCTGCTGCCCTACCCTTTTGATCGGCATCGCCATCAGCAGGCCAACGCCGAAGCCCATGCCGCCGGCGGCGCTGCCATCGTCATGCCGGACCTCAAGGACCCCCAACGCAACGCCGAAGCGCTGCGGACCACGTTGCTGCCGCTGCTGAGCGACCCCACCCGGTTGCAGGCCATGCGCCGAGCAGCCGCGAGCGGCGCTTCATCCAATGCGGCAGAACTCGTTGCTCAACAACTGCTGGCGCTGTGTGACACGAGCCGTTCCGCAAACAATTCACAACCTGTTTGACTCGAGAAAAGGCAGAACCGCAACCGATGTCATACAAGAGATGAGAGTGCTTTGGGTCTGCGCGGCCCGCTTGCCGGATTTACAGAACAACTCGACACCGTTAGATTACAGTCCATGGTTTGCGATTTCCGTCCATCGCATCGCTTTGCCCAAGTGGTGGCATAACTCATGCTCCGAACTTTGTCCTCGACGTCGACCCCCGCCAGCCCCCAGCCGGTCGTCAATTTCAGCAACCGCAAGATTCATCTGATCGGCATCGGCGGCTGCGGCATGAGCGGCATCGCTTCGATGTTGCTCAAGCATCGGGCCAAGGTCAGCGGTTCGGATGCGGCGGCGTCCGAAGTGTTGCAGGTGCTGCGCGGCTGTGGTGCCACCGTGCACGTCGGTCACGATCACCGGCATCTTCCCGGTGACGTCGACCTGGTGGTCGCCAGCGCCGCCATCCCGCAGGACAATCCTGAACTGCTGGCCGCCCGGGCCTGCAGCCGGCCGGTGCTCAAGTACGCCGAATTGCTGGGCGCGCTCATGCGCCACACGGTCGGGGTGGCCATCGCCGGAACGCACGGCAAGAGCACCGCAACGGCCATGACCGCCTTTGCGGCCCGTGAGGTCGGCCTGGATCCGTCGTTCATCGTCGGCGCCGAGGTGCCGCAACTCCGCGGGGGCTCGGGGGTCGGCAAGGGCGACGGCTTCATCGTCGAAGCCTGCGAGTACGATCGCTCGTTCTTGAAGCTGGCGCCCACCTGTGCCGCGATCCTGAACATCGAAGAAGATCATCTGGACTATTACCGCGACCTGGACGACATCCTGTCGGCCTTCGAAGCCTTCGCCGAGCTGCTGCCGTCCAGCGGAATGCTGTTAATCAATCATGACGACCCCCCGTGCCGGCGGGTCGCCCGGCGCTGCGCCGCCTCGATCTCCAGCATCGGGCTGCAACCGGGCGCTGATTGGCGAGCGACCGATGTGCGGGTGGTCGACGGATTGCCGGCGTTCAGCGCCTGGCGGCAGGATGTCGAAGTCGGCCGGGTGACCTTGTCGGTCCCCGGAACCCATAACATCTACAATGCACTGGCGGCGTGGGCCCTGGCCTGCCGGCTGGGTGCCGAACCGGCCGCGGCCCTGGCGGCCGCCGGCCGCTTCACCGGGGCCGCCCGGCGGCTGACCTGCCGGGGCCGCCATGCGGACATCGATCTGCTGGACGACTATGCCCATCACCCCACCGAAATCAAGGCCACCCTCGAGGCCGTGCGGCAGCGCTACGGGCGGCGGCGCCTGTGGGTGGTGTTCCAGCCGCACCAGGTGTCGCGGACGCGCTTCTTTCTCGACGATTTCGCCAACAGCTTCATGCAGGCCGACGAGATCATCGTCCCGGACATCTACTTCGTGCGCGACCTGGAGTCCGACCTCCAGGTGGTGTCCAGCCGCGACCTGGTCCAGCGCATCAGCAACCGCGGGGGCCGGGCCAGCTACATCCCCCGGCTCAGCGACATTGCCGAAACCCTCGCCGAACGTGTCCGGCCCGACGATGTGGTGCTGACCATGGGCGCCGGGGACGTCTGGAAAGTTGCCGATGAAATGGTATCACGGCTTAGAGGCCGTTGTTGAAGAGCAGGTGCCGCTCGCGAACCACACCTGGTACCGGCTTGGGGGAGCCGCCCGCTACTTCTGCACCCCCGGCACCGTCGGGCAGGTCGCCGAGATCGTCCGCCGCGCCGCCGAACGATGCCTTCCACTGAAAGTGCTGGGGGCCGGCGCCAATGTCCTGGTTCGCGATCAGGGGTTTGACGGCATCGTCCTGCATCTGCCGCCGGCCGGCTTCGGCAAGATCCAGTTCTCCGGCAGCCGCCTGCTGGCCGGCGGGGCCGCCGACCTGTTCGAGGTGGTCCGCCTCAGCGTCCGCCGCCGGCTGGCCGGCCTGGAATGCCTGGCGGGCATTCCGGCAAGCGTCGGCGGAGCGGTGCGAATGAACGCCGGCGGCCAGTTTGGCGACATCGGCAGTGTCGTCAGCAGCGTCAGCGTGGTCGACGGTGACGGCACCGTTCGCGATCTGCACCGCGGCGACCTGAGCTTCAGTTACCGCCGCAGTAATTTGACGGACACCATCATCGTCGAAGCCAGCTTCGCCCTGACCCCGCAGGACGAAGGCCCCTTGCAGCAGCGCTATCAGGAAATCTGGGACTACAAGCGGACCACCCAGCCGTTCACGCGGAACAACGCCGGGTGCATGTTCAAGAACCCCACCGGGCACAGCGCCGGGGCATTGATCGACCACGCCGGGCTCAAAGGGGCGCGCTGCGGCGGGGCCTCGGTCTGTGAGCAACATGCCAACTTCATCGTGACCGAACCGCGAACCCGAACCGACGATATCCTGAACCTGGTGGCGCACATCCAGGAGCGCGTCCAGCAGCAGTTTGCCGTCCGCCTCGAGCTAGAAGTGGAAATCTGGTGAACGCCCTTGAACCGGCGTCGCCTGATCCTTGGGAACCAGGAGCGAGACCGATGACCACCGCCACCCGGCCGAACACCACCGACCCCACCGGCCGAACCACCGATCACCTGGACATCACCGTGCTGTTGGGCGGCCCCAGCGCCGAGCGCGAGGTCAGCCTGAACAGCGGCGCCGCGGTGGCCGCCGCCCTGTGCGAATTGGGCCACACCGTCACTGCGGCGGACATCTCGCCGGCCGATCTCTCCGCCCTGGACCTCCGGGCCGATCTGGTATTCATCGCGCTGCACGGCACCTTCGGCGAAGACGGCCAACTCCAGGCCATCCTGGAACAGCGCGGCCAGAACTACGCCGGCAGCGATGCCCGGGCCTCCCGGCTGGCCATGGACAAGGTTGCGACCAAGCGCGTCCTGCAGCAGGCCGGTTTGCCGACGCCACCCTACCAGGTGCACGCCGCTGGCGAGTGGCCCGCCGCCCGCCCGCTCCCGGCGGTGGTCAAACCAATCGACCAGGGCAGCAGCGTTGACACGGTGATCTGCCGGACCGCCGACGGCTTCCAACAGACCGTCGCCGCCCTGCTCGAAAAGTACGGGCGCTGCTTGGTGGAGGACTATATCCGCGGACCCGAACTGACCGTCGGCATCATCGGCGAGCAGGCCTTGCCGATATGCGAGATCCGAACGCCGCGCGAGTTTTATGACTACCACGCCAAGTACCATTCCAACGACACCGAGTATCGCTTCGATCTCGATCTGCCGGCCGACCTCATCGGCCGGTTGCAGCACATGAGCCTGCAGGCGCATCAGGTCGTCGGGTGCCGCCATTTTTCGCGCGTGGACTGGATGCTCGACGCCGTCACCGCAGAACCTTACATCTTGGAGCTCAACACCATTCCGGGATTCACGGATCACTCGCTCTTGCCCAAGGCCGCCGCACGTGCGAACATAGAGTTCAAAGAACTCTGCCGGCGGATCGTTCAACTGGCTCGGGCGCGGGGCCGCTAAGCACCATCAGGTTCGCCAGGGACGCTACATGGAGGTAGCGATGTTCGGCTTTGGACCGCGGCGCGGAAGACGTCGCAGCGCACGCCAGGTTGCAATCAACCAACTACTGGAGCGGCTTCGACCGGCCGTGCGGGCGGTGCTCTGTGGGGGTGGTGCGCTAGCCGTCACCGTGGGCATCGGGGTGGCCCTGCTGTCGGCCGAGCAGTACACCCACAAGCGCATGCCGTTTGCCCGACCGTCGCGCTTCGTGCTGGCGAATGTGCCTGCGCCGTTGGAGCCGCTCATTGCCGCGGAGCTGACCCACCTGGGCGACATCGCCTGGATCGACCCCCAGTTGTGCTACCGGGTCGCCCTGCGGCTGCAGCAGAATCCGTGGGTACGTGAGGTCACGCGCATCAGCAAGCGCCGTCCGGGCGTCGTCGAGGTCCATTGTGCGTACCGCAGCCCGGCGGCCCTGGTCCAAGAGGGCGAATATCTGTACCTGATCGACGAATATGGCATCAGGTTGCCCGGCCACTACCCCTACCAGCCGGACCTGATCGTGCTGCAGGGCGTGGAAGCACAACCGCCCGAGCCGGGCCAGCCCTGGCCGGGGGCCGACCTGGCGGCCGGATTGGAACTGGCCAACCTCCTCGGGCGGCAAGTGTTCGGGCGGCAGGTGACCGCCATCCTGCTGCACAACCACGGCGGTCGGCGGGATCCCTACCGCTGTCACGTGGAGTTGATTGCCGGCGAGCGCGCCAGCCGGATCCTGTGGGGATCGGCCCCGGGTGAGGAACTGGAGGAGAACACGGTGGCCCAGAAAATCCACATTTTGGCCGAAAACTACCACCATCATGGCAGAATCGACGGCGGCCACCCTATAATTGACGTTTCTGTTTTTCCGGATCGTTATCTGATCCCCAGTTGACGGATCGCCGGCCCGCCGTCCGCAGCGGTGACCGCCAGAGCGAGACGACGGGGACGCAATCGGCGTTGAGCGATTTCGAGGTCGACGAGGTCGGATTCCCGGACGGCGCTCGTGATTGAGCAACACACCTGGCAGGTTGGAGCCACGGCAATGGATGTGTCACAAGTCAGCAGTTGGTTCGTCGACATGGTTGCGCAGACCCGCCGGACGTTCGAGTTGCACGTCCCCAGTGACCTGTTGCCCGGCCCGGACTGGGCCGGTCTGACGCTGGTGGCCGCCGGGTTGCTGCTGGGGATCTATGGATCGCACTATGCCCGCGTGCTCCTGACCCTGGCCCTCGGCGGCGTCGGGTACCTGGTGGGCACGGTCGTCGCCGAGCGCATGCAACTGCAACAGCCGATCTTGGGCGGTGCCATCGGAGCGGTGGTGCTTGCGGGCATCACCTACGTAACGTTCCGCTTTTGGGTAGGCGTTGCGGTGGCCTTGCTGGCCGCCACCGTCGGACTGGCGGTTTTCGGACACGACTCGGTCTGGCCGGCATTCCTGGACTATCGGCCCAATCCCATCACCGAACCGGTGGCCGGTGGCGATGAATACGTGCTGCTGCCGCCCGACGTGCAGCAAGCCAACCGCCACCCCAACCCGGCGGCCTACCTGGCCGGATTTTACGACACCTTCAAGCAGGATCAGCCGCTGGTCGCGAAGCGCGGCACGCTGATCACCATTCTATGCCTGGTGGGCGGCTTCATCCTGGGTGCCGTCGGGACCAAGCTGGCCTTAATGCTGTCCAGCGCCGTCGCCGGAACGCTGCTGTTCGGTGCCGGGCTGGCCTCGCTCGCCGAAGCCTGGGCCCCGGCCGGTTGGGAATCGCGTCTGTCCGATCATCCCAATGGACTGCTGGTGTTTATCGGAGCCTGCCTGCTGCTGAGCCTCCTGGTCCAGATTCGCATTGCCAGGGGGCACAACTCATCCAAGCCGGTTGACAACCCGACGAAGTAAGGGAAACTTCGGTTGTCATCCATCTTCGCCGACGGGTGTTCGCTGCAGCCGTGCGCTCGACCATTGAACTGTGGGTCCGATTCCTCCAGGACGCCGACGACGCCTGGGGTCTGCCGCTGGTGGCCGTCGGCCTGGTGCTGATGTTCGTCGGGTGGCAGTTTCATCAGTGGGCCATCCCGTTGTGCTACCTGCTGATCGGGCTCCTGACCGGCGCATTGCTGATCGAACCGCGGTTATTGGCCTTATGGGCCGGCGTGTTGCTGGGCGGCGTGCTGGCACTGATCAGTCGTCTGCAAATCAAGCTCACCGTCGCCCTCCTCGGCGGACTGAGCGGTGCCTTTGTGTTCAGCGGCTACCTGTGCACCTTCAAGAGCACCCAGTCGCCGCTGATTCTGGGGGCTGCCGCCCTGCTGGGCTTTGTGGCCGGCACGGCCCTGGCCTTCGTCTTGTACCGCGAGATGGGCATGGTGGTGACGTCGTTCATCGGCGCCTTGCTGCTGGTCTCGGGGGTCAGCAGCCTGATGCCCGAGGCCACCCCGACGCTGCACACCACCATCGCCTCCTTCCTGAACGATTACCCGGCCTTCTTTGTCCCCTTCATCATCGGCGGCCCGACGCTGATCGGGACGCTGTACCAGATCGCCGGCAAGAACCGCCAGGATGTCGGCGCCATCTAAACTCGCTACAATAGAGGGCGCGGTTTTCGTGGAACGGTCTGCCATCTGTTAACGGGACGATGCTTCGAACGATGCCCCCCTCGGCACCCCAATTGGCCCTGCATGTCGACGACCTCGGCCTGCCGCTCAAAGCGGGCCTGCAAGCCGCCGCCCGGCTGCGCTTTCCGGCCGTCCAGGTCGGTGCGAGCAGCGGCCCGATGGCACCCGACGCCCTGTCGGACTCGGGCCGCCGCCACTTGCGGCGCTACCTCGACGCCCTGGGGCTGTCACTGTGCAGCCTGCGCGCCGACACCGGCGGTGCCCGGTTCTGCGACGGCGCCCTGCTGGATCAACACATTCACCAGACCTGCCGGGTGCTGGAGCTGGCCCGGGCCTTGGACGTCACGGTGGTCTCGGCGCCGGTCGGGCGCTTTCGCAATGATCAGCCGCAATCGTACCGCCGGGTCCGCGAGGCCCTCCATGCGGTCGCGATCCACGCCGACGCCCTGGATCGCTGCTTCGCGATCGAGACGCAGGTCGATGAGGTCGCCGCCCTGGCGGACCTGCTGCGCGACCTCAATTGCCCCAACCTGAGAATTTGCTACGATCCCGCCGAGCTGCTCATGGAAGGTCACGATCCGCTGGAGCCGATTGAACGATTCGCCGACGACATCCGCTCGGCCCACGTCCGCGATGCCGAACGTGGCAGCCGCCTGCAGGCCGGGCGCGAGACCAACCTCGGTTCCGGACACTTGAACCTGCGCCGCTATCTGGACCGCCTCCAGGACGCCGGGTATCACGGCCCGCTGATCCTGCGGCGGGCCCACAGTGCCAATCCGGCGTCCGATGTGCGGGTCTGCCGCAAGGTGTTTGACGACGTCATGGCCGCGGGACCCAGCTCATGAGTACGACCCGGCACCATCGGGCGTTCACCCGTCACGACCGCGACTGGCGAACCAACCGCTACGTCTACCCGGTGATTTCCCGGCGCAGCAAGGGTCTGTCCATCGGCGTCAACCTCAATCCGGACAAGGCCTGCAATTTCGACTGCATCTACTGCCAGGTCGACCGCCGCACGCCTCCGCGGGTCCGCACCGTTGACCTGGGCGTCCTGGCAGCAGAGCTGGAAGCCATGATCCAAATGGCAGCCGACGGAACGCTGTACCAGGACCTGGTCTTCGGACAGGTGCCGGCCGAACTGCGGCGCCTGAACGACATTGCCTTCTCGGGCGACGGGGAACCGACCACCTGCCCGCAGTTCCCGGCCGCGGTCCAGCTTGCCGCCGATCTGCGAACCCGACACCAACTGGCGGCGGTTCGCCTGGTGCTCATTACCGACGCCTGCTACCTGACCCGCCCGGACGTCGCTGCCGCCCTGGCGGTGATGGACCGCAACCACGGCGAAATCTGGGCCAAGCTCGATGCCGGAACCGAAGCCTATTACCGCATGATCAACCGGCCCAACGTCCCGCTGACCCAGGTGCTGGACAACATCCTGGCGGCCGCCCGAGTCCGGCCGCTGGTCATCCAGACGCTGTTCATGAACGTTCACCAGCAGCCCCCGCCCACCCACGAAATCGCCGCGTTCTGCGACCGTCTCGACCACGTCGTCAGCCAGGGCGGCGCCATCAAGCTGGTCCAGATCTACACCATCGCCCGCCAGACCGCCGAACCCTACGTCAGCCCGCTGACCGACACCGAGATCGACGACATCTGCCATACGGTTCGCACCCGCACCGGCCTGACCGTAGAAGCCTATTATTGAAGCGGTCCTGAGCGCATTCCGCAGAGCCGGACGGCTCGGGCACCCGGCTGCACCACCCAGCCGGCGCTGGCAGCACTCCATCCTGACGGGGCACCCGGGCTGACAGCCGCCGCCGGTGCCTGCCCCGCCGCGCGGGTGCGGTCGGCGGTGCGGCCCAGGCCGCAGGGGAACGTCCGGAGGGGTCGCTGGTCGGGAGTTCCGGGTTTCAGAAAAAATGGTGATACCAAATGATCCAAATGGTGATACCAGAATAGTCAAACCGTGGTACCAATTGGTTCAAATGGTGGTACGGTTTTCATAAAATGGTATCTTCATTTGATCAATTTGGTGGTACCAAATATTCTGTAATCCGGCAAGGGGCCGGGAGCCCCCGCCCAGCCTGGGTCATGCGAGTCCGCGGGGGGCGGACCGCCCTATGTGCCCCAGGCGATGGTGCCGCCCGGGTGCAGCTCGACCACCCGGCCGGCCAGATCACCCAGTTCCTGCTTGAAGGCCTGCACCGTCCCGGTCAGCAGCGGAAAGGTGCTGTGATGCAGCGGGATAATGGTCTCGGCCTTGAGGTAGCGCGCCGCCAAGGCGGCTCCGCGGGGGCCCATGGTGAAGTGATCGCCAATGGGGAGCATGGCGATTCGCGGTGCATAGAGTTCGGCGATCAACTGCATGTCGCTATAGACCTCGGTGTCGCCGGCATGATACACCGTTGGCAATCCGGGGACCTGTACCACCACCCCCGCCGGCATCCCGGCATAGTGCAGCCCATCGGGCGCCTGAAAGCTGGAAGAATGGTAGGCCCGGGTCAACGAAAAACGAATGCCGTCGACCTCCTGGGTGCCACCCAGGCCCATGGCCAGATAGTGCCCACCGGGCGCGTGTTTTTCCAGCAATGCCGCCAGCTCGTACATGGCGATGACCTTGGGCTTGAAGCGGCGGGCCAGTTCGGGAATGGCCCCGACGTGATCGAAGTGGGCATGTGTGGCCACGACGTAGTCGCAGCGCTGAGCCCGCTTCTCCGACTCCGGGCACGACGGATTGTCGGCCAGCCAGGGGTCGATGAACAACACCCGCTCATCGGGCAAGGTCAAACGGACGCAGGCGTGACCCAGGAAAGTAATGGTACCGTCGGACATGTCAGGCGCCCTCCTCGATGAGACCGCTCAGCCCGGAGCGGCGGGCTGGGTGCTGGCCGGCGGCGCCGGCTGGGTGCTGGGCGCCGGGTTCAACAGGATGGTGTTCAGAATGACCTGCTCATGCAGTTTCCAACTGCCGTCGACCTTGCGGAAGACCTGCAAGGCGTCGCACTGGTTGTCTTTGAAATCGGCGGCTCGAACCCCGCGCAGGGTCTGCCGGATGCGGGCCACGGCGACCTCGCCGTCGCTGCCCAGCAAATGAAATTCGTCCAGGGTGTGCACCAGGTCGTAGCGGCCGAACACCTGCCGAAACAAGTCCATCATTTGTTCGCGCTGCCGCGGTGGCAGATCGACGTTCTTGAAGGCGGCGTCCAGATCCTCGGCCTGCTTGGCGCGGGTTTGATCGAGCAACAGCTCGCGAAGCACCGCGCCGAGATCAGGGTCTGCCGCCGACTGGCCCCGCGAGACCGACCCGATCGTGCCGGCCAGGACCAGCACCGTGACCGCCGCTCCAATCCGTCGTTTCACCACAAGGACCCCCCAGCACAGCGCCACCAAGCCCACCGGCTCAGCGGCGGTTTGCGTTCCACAATCCGACGAGCGCACGCCCGAATGCGGACCTGCCAACGGCGATTGTCATCCGTCGCGGCCCCCAAATCAAGGCGGCCGAAATCAGCGCCGGCAATTATGGGCCACTTTTTTCGCGGCCCGCGGATTGAATTCTATGTTTCATGAGAATGTCAAAGGACCCCGGTCATGCATGACGACACCCGCAGCGCGATCCGCAGCAATGCCTCCATTCCGACGCTCCCGGCGGTGGCCACGCGCTTTCTGGAACTCAGCACCGATCCTGAGTGCGAGTATGACGATCTCGTCGATCTGCTGTCCACCGATCCTGGGATCGTGGGCGCGATCCTGAAGCTGGCCAACTCGGCTCTGTTCGGCGTCAGCCGGACCATCGGGTCCGTCAAGCAGGCATTGGTGCTGCTGGGGCTGTCCAAGGTTCGCAGCCTGGTGCTCAGCCGCTTCATGATCCAGGAGATGAATCAATGGGCCTGCCCCGAGTTGAGCCTGGCTCATTACTGGCGGCGGAGTGTCAGTTGTGCCGCACTGACCGCCCGGCTGTGCGAAGCGGTCGATCGGACCCGCAGGGAGGAAGCCTTTGTCGCCGGACTGCTTGCCGATGTCGGCGTGATGGTGTTGGCCCGGGCGTTGCCCGACCGCTACGCCCCGGTGGCCCGCGACTACGAACCGCTGCATTCCGAGGCTTGGCTGGCCCGCGAACAACACGCCATGGGCATCGGCCACGCCGAGGTCTCGGCCATGGTGCTGTCCGACTGGCAACTGCCGGAGATCATCGTCACGGCGGTCCGCTGCCATCATGACGACGGGCCCAACTCGGCCGACATCGACCCCGGTGGGCGCCTTGGGCGCCTGGTCGCGGCGGCCAGTTGCTGCACCCAGTTGCTCTGCGAAGCACCCGATGACAGCCGCGTCGCCGACACCTGCCGCAAGATGGTTTATCTCACCGGCCTGCCCATGGTCACCGTGCTGGGCGCATTGGTCAGTATCGAAGAGGTCATCGAGGATATCGTCAGCCTGCTCAACCTGAAGGTAGCCCCGCTCGCGGACCGCACTCCGGTGACCACCCGGCTGGCTGCCCGCATGGACGCATCGGCGTAGCGTGCCCACCAGACCGGGTCCCCGAATCAGCGCTGCAATCGTCAGGGAGCGGGCGCACACCAACCGCGCCGATCAACCAGGCGCGACGTTTCTGGTTTGCGGCAGCGTTTGGGGCACGACGTGACGCAATAGGGTTCGTCCGCTGCGGGTCGCGGCTCCGACCGCTCACCGCACCACCCGAAACCCGAAGGCCTTGTTGCGGGTCTCCGGGGCGATCCATTTGCGGAATGAGCAGCGCAACAGCGGCCCGGGCAGGTCGAACCACGATCCGCCCCGCAGCACTCGGGCGCTGCCGGTGGCAGGACCGGCGGGATTGTCGACCGGGCTGCTGGTGTAGTAGGTCGCGTCGTACCAGTCCTGGCACCACTCGAACACATTGCCGGCCATGTCATACAGCCCATAGCCGCCGGCCATATCGTCGCCCGGCGGCGCCTGGCCCCCATCGTAGTAGGCCACCGGTGTGGTCCAGGGCTGGGCGGTCTGGTACGGGTCGCCCGACCCGAAGTAATTGCAATTGGAACCCTGGATGTCATTACCCCAGGGAAACACCAGGTAGGGCTCGTGGAATCCACCGCGGGCGGCGTACTCCCATTCGGCCTCGGTCGGCAGCCGGTAGCCGCCGGACGACCGCTCGCAGGCCCAGGTCTGGGGGTCGTAGCACGGCTGTTGGCCGTCCACAGTGCTCCGCCAGTTGCAGTACGCCGCAGCGCCGTACCAACTGACCTCGACCATGGGATGGTCGGCTTTGCCGGCGGTCACGTTAAACGTCCGCCCATCCCAGGTGATCCGGCTCAGCAGGCTGGCGGGGGTGGTGTTGCAGTACGGCACGCCGCCGGCGATCTGCCGCACGACGCCATCCACCACCTCGATCTCCGCACCGCCCAGCGCCGCGTTCAAATACTGCGCGAACTGCTGATTGGTGACTTCGTAGACATCGACATGAACCTCGTCCAGCTCAACGGGATGCACCGGCACGCTGTCGGTCTGGCACGGCTCGTTGTGGCAGCCCATCAGGAACGAGCCGCCGGGCACCAGCACCATGCCCGGGGGCGAGCATGGGCCCCAGGATCCCAGCAGCAGCGCCAGGTCGGCTGCATCGACGGCCCGATCACCGGTAAGGTCGGCCGGCTGCCCGAGGCTCGGCCCCCACGCGCCCAGCAGCAGCGCCAGGTCAGCGGCATCTACGAGGGCATCACCGTTGAGATCTGCCGGAGCCGCACCGCGAACCGGGGCCACGAGCACCAACATGCCCGCCACGGCCTGCCCGATCAGGAATACCGGCTGTAATCTGGCCATCACTTCCCATTCCCTCGAATCGCGACTGTCGCTTCGGTCATCTGATACCGTACCCGCAGGGCGGTTGCGCCCACAACCCTGTTCTGCCGGCCACCCCACTTGCCGCTTCCCAAGCGACGGCGGTACAGTGGCAGCCCCTCTGGGGGGGGGCAACAAGGGGCAATCGCTGCGACCCAAACGGACCATTCTCTCTTGGGGCCGGGCGCTGGCGGCACCCGGCAAAGCCGCCCTGGCAGCGGTGCGCAGAACTCGCCGCGACCTCACTGTAATCGCCCTGACCATCCTCCTCGGCTTCGCCATCGGGGTGGAGTACACGGTTCGGGTGGTGCTGCCCTCCCGCCATCCGGAGGCCGCCCCGCGCTGGCGGACAACCTATCGGCGGCCGGAATCGATCAGTCCGCCGCCACGGATTTCACAGCCTGTTGACCCGCCACCTGCGGGAGCGGGCCCCGCGACCCAACCCGCCGACCCGCCGGCCGACACCCAACGGTGCACCGCGATGACACGGCGCGGCGAGCGCTGCCTGCGGCAAGCCCAGCCGAACCGCGACCGGTGCTGGCAGCATTGACCGACGCGCCTCCTTTACCCCCCCGGTACAGTCGTTAGACTCTCCGTCAACATGATTGCGTTCCTGGAACTGCTCAGAATCCGGCATTGGATCAAGAATGCCGCGGTGATGGTGGCCCTGCCGTTCGGCTGGCTGGAATACGGGATGGCCTGCGTTCCGGCGATGGTGCTGGCGGTGGCCGCGTTCAGCTTGGCGTCGAGCGCTGTTTATGCCGTCAACGATGTGCTCGATCGCGCCGAGGACCTGCTGCATCCGGTCAAGTGTCACCGTCCGGTGGCCAGCGGGGCGGTAGCACCGGCGGCGGCCCTGGTGTTTGCCGGGGGGCTGGCGGTCGCGGCCCTGACCCTGGCGGGCTTGGTTGAGGCCCGCGCCTTCTTGTGGGCGGTGATCGGCTACGGGGTCCTGATGCTGGCGTACTCGATCGCCTTGAAGCACCAGCCGATTCTGGACGTCATCGTGATCGCCTGTGGATTTGTGATTCGCACGGTGGCCGGGGCCGTGGCCGTCGGGGTGTTCATCTCGCCCTGGCTGATCGTGTGCACCTTTACATTGTGCCTGTTTCTGGGGTTCGGCAAACGCCGCAGCGAGTTGTACGCCATCAATCACGAAGCGCTGGCCGCCCGGCATCGCCGGACCCTGGTCCGATACAGCCCGGACTTGCTCAACCAGTTGCTCAGCACCTCCGCGGGTGTCGCCCTGGTGACCTTCATGATTTACGTCATGAACACCGAGCCGCTGCCCGGCCAGATGGTGATTTACGACAAGCGGCCGCTGCTGTACACCTTCCCGCTGGTGGCCTACGGGCTGTTTCGTTATGCCATGTTGATCGAAAGTGGGAAGGTCAGCGGTCCGACCGATATCATATTACAGGACCGCACGCTGCTGGCGGTCATTGTGATCTGGGTGTTGAGCAGCAGCGCGATCATCCTGTTCCAGCCGCTGCGTGAGGCGCTGAACTGGTAGGGACTTGGGTATGTCTGCAACCGTTGCCATCCTGAAGACCTCGCCGCGGACCGTCCTGGAGGACTACGCCCGGCTGCTGAACCTGGCCGGCTACCAGGCAGTCATCGCCAAGGACGCCGATACCGCCTTGAAGGTCAATATCAGTTGGCATTTCTTCTACCCGGCCAGCTCGACCACTCCCTGGCAGCTCGAAGGGGTGATTCGGGCGATGCTGGCGGACGGCTACCGTAAGGAGTTGATCCACGCCTGCCACAACCGCACGGTGGTCATCGACGCCCGCCTGGGCGAGCGCGAGAACAAGCAGGTCAATGTGATCCAGGCCCACGGGCTGCGCAATATTCATTTGTATGAGGACGGCGAGGAGTGGATCGACATCCGCGATGCGGTCGGCGACCTGGTCGATGACTTCCTGTGTCTCCGCGAGGTCTACCCGGACGGCTTCTCGATTCCGAAGCGGTTCATCGGCGAGAACATCATCCACTTGCCGACGGTCAAAACGCATGTGTTCACCACCACCACCGGGGCCATGAAGAATGCCTTCGGCGGGTTGCTCAACGAGCGGCGGCACTGGACGCACCCGGTGATCCACGAGACGCTGGTCGACCTGCTGATGATCCAGCAGAAGATCCACCGCGGGCTGTTCGCGGTCATGGACGGCACGTTCGTGGGTGACGGCCCGGGCCCGCGGTGTATGATCCCGCACGTCAAGAACGTCATCCTGGCCTCGGCCGACCAGGTGGCGATCGACGCGGTGGCGGCCCGGCTGATGGGCTTTGATCCGCTGGTGGACTGCAAGTACATTCGCCTGGCCCACGAGCGCGGGTTAGGCTGCGGCGATGTTCGCGAAATCGAGTACGTCGGCGACACCGAGTATGCCGACGTGCGCTGGGACTTCGAGGGCCCCTATAAGCGGATGACGTTTGCGGCCCGCATGCAGCACAAGATCTATTGGGGCCGGCTCAAGACCTTGGTCGAGTGGTCGCTGAAGACCTGGCTGGCTCCCTGGGCCTACATTGCCAGCGTGGTCTACCACGATCTGTTCTGGTACCCGTTCAACGGCAAGAACCGGGTGGACAATGTCTTCCGCAGCGACTGGGGTCGGCTGTTTCACAATTGGGAGCACCTCGAGCCGACCGCCCGCGGCTGGAACCACCTTGGGACCCAGCCTCCGGGGCTGGTCCGTGGGGTCGGCAAGCTGCTCGGAATCGGGCTGGGCGTCCTGTGGACCTGCATCAAGGAGGCCCCGGAATTTGCCAGCCGCCGCCGACGCCGCAAGGCCATGGCCGCGGATCACCCCTAAGCGTTCCTGAGCCCTCCGCACCCCCCGTTCCCATGAGATCTCACAAGGGCCAAAAAACTGCGAGCAGGACATTCACCCGCGACGTTTGATCTGCTATACTACGTCACCAATACGCGGGTGTAGCTCAGTGGTAGAGCGTCACGTTGCCAACGTGAATGTCGTGAGTTCAAGTCTCATCACCCGCTTTCAGAAAGACCCCGCAAGTGCCTGCGAAACAAGGGCTTGCGGGGTTTGTCGTTTCCGGTCGCACTACCTCGCCGGGTCGGCAAAGCGTCCTTTGTAGTGTAGGATTCTCCCGAAATGTAGTGCAGGCTCGGCCACGCGCGAGGTGCGGTCGGCAAGTAAATGGAGCGTCTGCCGCGCATTGCAGCGGTCTGCCGATCGCCCGTCCTGAGCTGATGCCGGGAAGAATCCAAAATCCCGGCGCTTCAGCCCGCGTCTCCGGCTTTCCGCCCAAGCCCGAAACGCCCAGATGCATGGTCCGCCGATGGCTGCTCGATCGAGCCGGCGTGCCCGCGTTTCAGCGCTGGTTACACAGAATGGCACGTCGATGAAGCGGCGGCCGGCATTGCCACGCGAACCTAGCGGCGCGATCGTCTCGGTTCCCGTGGTCACCGGCGGAAAAGACAACGCTTCACCCCTGACTTGTCCCGGCCGCTCGTGGGCATGGGCCTACCCCTCTGCCAGCTCCGCCACCGTCCCCGGCGGATGTCGGAACCAGCCCGGATCGTCGTAGGAAGTGATGTCCTTGCGGACCTTCACGACCGTGAACATGCCGCCCGCGTCGATCTCGTCAAACGGGCCTGGAAACTCGCTGCCGATGGTGTTGCGCGGGCGGCCCATGTCCATCGTGCCGCCCATCGAGGCGCCCATGGGCATGTAGCCGGGGATGCGTTTCTCAAGTCTCGCGGTCAGGTCGTCCTGCTTCACGCCCAGCAGCAAGGGCAAGTTGTGCCCCATACCGTTCATGATGTGGTGGACCTTGTGGCAGTGCAAGGCCCAGTCGCCCTCGGCGTCGGCGATGAACTCGATGTCGCGGGCCGCGCCGGTTGGGACGTTGACCGTGACCTCGGGCCAATGCGCCGCCTCGGGGATCTGGCCACCGTCGGTGCCCGTGACCTTGAACGAGAACCCGTGCAGGTGGATCGGGTGCGCGTTGGTCGTGCTGAGGTTGCCGATGCGGATGCGGACCTTATCGCCCAGGCGGGCGACCAGCGGGGACGTGCCAGGGAACATGCGGCCGTTGAACGTGAAAAGGTTGAAGTTGGTCATCTCGGTCGGGTCGGGCGTCGCAGAGCCGGGATTGACGAGCCATTCGTTCGTGATGATGGCGAAGTCTCTATCCGCGCGTCGGACAGACGGGTCGCGCGGGTGGACGACGAACATGCCCATCATGCCCATGCCCATCTGGAACATCTCGGCGAAGTGCGGGTGGTACATGTACGTGCCGTGCTGGCGGAGCGTGAACTCGTACTTGAACGTCTGACCGTTGCGGATGTGCTTCTGGTTCAGTCCGCCCACGCCGTCCATGCCGTTGGGGAGCAGGATGCCGTGCCAGTGAATCGTGGTATGGACGCCGTCGGGCAGGCTGTTGGTGACGAGGAGGCGAACGCGGTCGCCCTCGACGACCTCGATGAGCGGGCCGGGCGACTGGCCGTTGTAGCCCCAGCAGTTGACGACCACGCCGGACGCGAATTCGCGCTGCACTGGCTCGGCGATGAGCCGGAAGACCTTCACGCCGTTGTCCATTTCGAAGGGGAGGGTCGGCGTGTCGGGCATGACGACGGGCGTGTACGGTAACGCGCCGGTCGCGGTCGCCGGCGCGCGAGACGATCCGGCGTTAGGCGGCGCTGGAGGGGGCGAGGTCGGCTGCGCACCGTGGCCTTGGTGCTGGGACTGGAACGCGGCGAACACCGGCGCCGCAGCAAAGGCGCCGGCGGTGGCTGTGAGGACTTGTCGACGAGTCATCGCGTCGTTCATGGTCATGTTCCTCCGAGTGGTCTCAGCGGGGCGGCGAGGACGGATTCGCTGGCGTCTCTTTCGCCTTCATTCCCGGCATTCCGGGCATGTCCGGCATGTCGGGATTCGTGGGCTCGGGCGCTTGAGGCCCCGGCATGTCGGGCATCGTCTCGGGCGTGGGCTCTCGCGGCGAAGTCGGCGCTGTCGGAGCCGGCAAGTCGGGAAGCTTCACACCGATTGCCCGTTCCAAGTCAGCCCGTGCGGTCCAATAGTCCTGGACGGCCCGGGCCTGTTCGATGCTCACGCGTGTCTCTGCCGACTTCGCCGCGAGGAGGTCCGGGACGCCTACGATCATGGCGTTGTACTCGGTCTGCGTGAGGCCGACGATTTTCTGCCGCAGGGGTACGATCGACCGCTCGTAACGCTCGGCGGCGCGGCGGGCTAGCGCCATGCGCTCGGCGGCGATGCGGACGTCGGCGCGGGCCGCGCCACGCTGTGCCGCGCAGCGCTGCTCGGCCTGCCGGGTTTGGGCTTCCCGCCGCGCATAGACTGCTTGGTGCTGGTGGAAAATGGGCAGTTCGACATTGAAGTGGGGACCCGTGCTTTGCACGTGGTCGCTGCTTCGCTCGGTTTCGATTCCGACCGCGCCCTTGGTCAGGAACCATTTCTTGTCCATGTCGAGTCCCAGTCGCTGGGACTCGATCTCTCGATCCAGGAGCGCGAGGTCCACCCGCTTGTCGAGCGACGTAGCGACCAGCACCTCGGGGTCGGCGTCCGCTACGGGAATCGCAGCGACGGACTCGTCGATGGTCCACGCGACGTTCGAGTCGGTCAGATCGAGCAAGCGGCGGAGCGTCTCGCGGCTGATGCGGGCCGCCGCCTCGGCCTGGTCCAGGGCGAGCCGGGCCTCCTCCGCCGCGGCCTGTTCGTTGGCAAGATCGAGGTCGGCGATGTGGCCTTGCGCGCGCTGACGCTTCGACAGCTCGGCCGCGACTTCCGCAAACTCGACGAGCGCCCGCTGATGTGCGAGCACCCGTTGGTCGGCGAGGTACAGAAAGTAGGCGCGGCGAACCTGTGTGGCCTTATCAAGCACGGCGTCGGTGACGCGGAGGATCGCGGACTCCAGCTCGGCCCCGGCGATCCGTTTCCTGAGCGGCAGTACGAGCATATCCAGCCAGAAGTCCAGGCCGACGTTCCAGTTAATGCCCAGGGGATCGGGTATTGGCTTGCGCTCGCGCCGATACTGGGCCGAACCGCCTCTGGGGCCCCTTGGCGACTCCGGGATGCGGAAGAAACCCGCGATGTCCGGATTGGTGAGCAGCCCCGACTGCACTAGGTCGGCCTGCGCGATGCCGAGGTCCTCGTAGACCGCCTGCAGATCCCGGCTTCGCAGGAGTGCTACCTGGACAGCCGACTCGGGCGTGAGCGGCCGGGAAAGAAGTTGTTCGACGAAGGCGTCAGCTTGTTCGTCCTCTGCACCGCCCAGCCGCCAGTGAACGCGCTGCGACGCACGCTCGTCGATCGCACGGGCCACGTCGGGGAACCGCGCGGAGGGAGTGACGCTGACGCACCCCCCCAACCCGGCCGCACCAAGCATGAGCAGTACGGGAATGGCAGACAAGAAGGGTCTCTTCACGGGTCCATTCTCCTCGATCCTCGCTCCGCGCATCGTCCACTTGCCACAGCTACACTCAACCTGGCGACCCCAATATCGCCCCGAGGATCGCTGAGAAGAACGCGACTAACGTATCCGTCAGCACGGCAAAAATCAGATCAAGTAGGAAATTCATGTCTTCGTTCTCCTGTGATACTCGGCGAGCAGATTCCAACGCCGTGCGCGCAGCGTTCCAGAACCGCGACAGCCATGTGCCGCCAAAGAACACCTTACGAAACTCGCGTCCCACAACAGCGACACCAACTGAACTTCCGCACAGATGGCGGGCATCATTCTTTTTCTCACAGATACGGACAATGAATGCCCAGCGCCTCGTAGAGGCGGTGTGGCAGGGGCGTCAGGATCGCAAACAGCAGCAAGTACGCAACCCATCCGACGCCGCGCGCGCCAGCGTAAGGCGGGTGATGTTCTTCGGCAGGTTCCCGCAGCTCGGCTTCGACGATCACCGCATCGCCGACCCGTCGCTCGGTTCGGGCCGTTACGGTCGAGGGCAGGTCGATGCCCCGCCCTTCGCTGGACTCGGGCACCGGCGCGGCGACTTCGGCCGTATGCGTCGCGTGCCGGTGCGGATGGCAGCCCGCCATGAGCCAGAACATTGCGAGGCAACACAGGATCAGGATGATCGGCACGAGGAGCGGGCTGATCTGAATCCCCACCAGTGCGAGGAGGAGGAAAAGAAGCACAGGCAGCATGCACACGATGAGCATCAGCGCCGAGTGCGGTTCGTTGCGTTTCACGATTCGGCTCTCCATTCGCTACGGCTACAACGACACCCGTCGCAGGCGTAGCGCGTTCCCAACGACCGAAAGAGAACTCAGGCTCATGGCGGCACTGGCCCAAATGGGGGTGATCAGGATGCCCAAGAGTGGATACAGCACACCAGCCGCCACGGGTACGGTCACGGCGTTGTAAATGAAAGCCAGGAAGAGATTCTGGCGGATGTTCGCCATCGTCGCCCGGCTGAGCCGCCGGGCGCGGGCGATGCCCCGCAGGTCGCCCTGAACCAAGGTCACTCCAGCGGTCTCCATGGCCACGTCGGTGCCGGTGCCCATCGCGATGCCGATCTCCGCTTGGGCGAGTGCGGGAGCGTCGTTGATGCCGTCCCCGGCCATCGCGACAACGTGCCCCTTCTGCTGGAGCTGCTTTACAGCTTCGTTCTTCTGTTGTGGCAGCACCTCGGCGATCACTTCGTCGATTCCCAGCCGGCGGGCGACTGCTTCGGCGGTCGTCCGGCTATCGCCGGTGACCATGATGATGCGCAGGCCGTCGGCATGGAGCAGGCGGATGGCCTCGGGCGTTGACGACCGAATCGGATCGGCCGCGCTGACGAGTCCTGCGAGCCGACCGTCCACGGCAACCAGCATCACCGTCTGGCCTTCTCGGCGTAGCTCCTCCATTCGGTTCTGCAACCGGTCGCTGGCGATCCGTTCATCGCTCAAGAGTCGAGCGTTGCCCAAGAGTACACGCCGGCCCTCAATCGTCCCGCGGACCCCTTTGCCTGTGACCGACTGGAAGTCTTGTGCATCGACCAGGCCCAGGCCCCGAGCCTCGGCGCCCTTGACGATGGCGGCGGCCAATGGGTGCTCACTGCCGCGTTCCAAGCTGGCGGCAATACGCAGAAGTTCGTCAGCCGTGAAGCCCTCTGTCGGCTCAACTTCAGCCAGTCGCGGCTTGCCCTCCGTGAGCGTGCCGGTCTTGTCCACGATAAGCGTGTCGGCCTTCTGCAAGATCTCAAGGACCTCGGCGTTCTTGACAAGAACGCCATTCTCGGCTCCCCGACCCGTGCCGACCATGATGGACAGTGGCGTAGCCAGGCCGAGCGCACAGGGGCAGGCGATAATCAGCACCGCGACCGCATTCACCAGGGCATGAGCCAGTCGCGGCGGCTCGCCCCACGCGGCCCAGATGATGAAGGTCAGGACGCTGACACCGAGAACAGCGGGAACGAAGTAACGTGAGATGACGTTGACCAGTCGCTCGATGGGCGCTCGGGTGCGCTGCGCCTCCGTGACCATGCGGACGATCTGAGCCAGCAAGGTGTCGGACCCCACCCGGTCGGCACGAACGAGCAGGCCGCCGGTGCCGTTGACCGTGGCGCTGATGATTTTGGCCCCCGGCTCTTTTTCCACGGGGATTGGCTCACCCGAGATCATGGATTCATCGACGGAGCTGCGGCCCTCGGTGACGGTACCATCGACCGGCACTTTCTCGCCCGGTCGGACGCGCAGCAGGTCGCCCGCCCGAACCTGCCCGAGCGGGATGTCCTCTTCCTGACCGCCAGGTCGAACCACACGCGCGGTCTTCGGAGCGAGGCCGAGCAGCCGCCGAATGGCGCCGCTGGTCTGCGAGCGTGCCCGCAGCTCAAGAACCTGCCCCAGGAGGATCAACACCGTCACAATGGCGGCGGTGTCGAAATACGCCTCGACCGCGCCGGTCGCGCTGCGGAAGCCCTCGGGAAAGAGCCAGGGCGTAACCGTCGCCACGAGGCTGTAGGTGTAGGCCGAACCGACTCCGAGGGCGATCAGCGTGAACATGTTCGGGCTGCGATGCACGATGGATGCCCAACCGCGTTCGAAGAACGGCCAGCCGCACCAGATCACCACCGGCGTCGTCAAAACAAGTTGCGCCCAATTCAGAATTGTCATACCCAAGAAATGCAGCGGCTTGCTCGGCAGCATGTCGGTCATGGCGATCACGAAGACGGGCAGACTCAGCGCTGCGCCGATCCAGAACCGGCGGCGCATATCGCCGTACTCAGGGTTCGGCTTCTCCTCGGCTGTCATCGTGCGCGGCTCAAGCGCCATGCCGCACTTCGGACAGTCGCCCGGATGGTCGCTGACGACCTCGGGGTGCATCGGGCAGGAATACTCCACCTTGGTCGCCGGAGAAGCACCACTCACCGGATCCAAAGCCATGCCGCACTTGGGACAACTGCCGGCGCGATCGCTCACGACCTCTGGGTGCATGGGACACGTGTAGCCCGCGTCGCCCTGCACCTGCGAGGGCGGGTTTTGCTGCCGGGCCGGCGTCACGTATCGCTCGGGATCGGCCTGAAACTTCCGGAGACAGTGGGCGCTGCAGAAAAAGAACGTGCGTCCGTCATGCGCAGCCGATCCGGCGGCCGTCGCGGGCGTCACCGACATGCCACATACTGGGTCTGTCACGTTACGAATCCTGCTGCTCACTTCAAAAACCGTTGTGCATGCTGGCAAACATTCTCCACCGTGAGGCCGTACTCGCGCATGACCGTCTCGCCCGGCGCCGATGCCCCGAACTTGTCGACGCCGACACACGCATCCACCGATTCAAAGTACGACCGCCAGCCCAGCGTGAGGCCCGCCTCGATCATCAGCCGCGGCACGCCGCCCGACAGCACCGCGTCGCGATATGTTTGTGGCTGCTTTGCAAACACCTCGATGCACGGCATGACGTGCCACTCCTGCGATGCGAATCCTTTGACGCGATCCTCTTTATCCGCCAACTCGGTGCCACCCTCGATCTGAATGTGATTGTCCGCGTACAGCACGATCAGCTTCCCGAGCTTCAGGTTTCCCGCGAGCCCGGCGGCCTCCGACGACAGGCCCTCCTCCAAGTCGCCGTCGCTGCACAAACAGTAGGTCATGTGATCGACGATCACGTGTCCCGGCCAGTTGAACCGCGCCGCCTGCATCGTTTCCGCCATCGCCAACCCGACCGCGTTGGCGAAGCCTTGCCCCAGTGGCCCGGTCGTCGCTCCGACGCCTGGCGTTATCCCGACCTCGGGGTGACCAGGGCACTTGCAAAACATGGCGCCGTTACCGCACTTCGAGCAGACATGCTTCACCGGGTGTCACCTATGCCGCAGCGCCCACACCGGCGACCTTGCGACATTCCTTGGCGCACTGTTCGCAGGCCGTGGCGCAGCGCTTGCAATGGTCGTTGTTGTGCTTTCCACACTCCGCGGCGCAGGCAGCGCATGCCTCGGCGCAAAGTTCGCAAAGCCCGCCGGCGAACTGCGAGCCGCGGCTGAGGAAAGCGACGCAGGCCAGGCAAAGCTCCGCACAATCGCGGCACGACTTGGCGCACGCGGCCAATGCACGGTCGCCGATACAGCCGTCGCCGCAGTGTTCGCACTCTTGCGCACATTTGCAGCACGCGTCGATACAAGTTTTCATGGTTTCATGTGCCATTTCGGTCGATCTCCTTTGCCTGCGATGCAGGTAAACGTAACTCGCCCGGTGTGCCGCGACCGACACCGGCCGCGTCACCCCGGAACCCAGACGAAAAAAAAAAGCCGACGCGGCCGAACACCCCGAAGGCACTCAACCACGTCGGCTTACTCTGCGGCCGGCCCCCCGGCGAGCCGGGGTGCCCTCTATCTAGTCGTCCGACAACCTGCGTTTATCCATCATGCAGAAGCCGTTAGTTAGCTCCGCCACCACTCTACCACCGCCTTCTCGGCGCGGCAAGACCGCAGCCAGTCAAGCTGCTGGGGGCAGCGCACCCGCATGCCCGCTGCTCCCAGAGATTGGATGCGCAATGGAATGCTGTTCTTCCCCCGAATCCAATTTTTCCGCGTATTCCGGGAACGCTCCTGGAAAACCGCGGTTTTCGCGCGGGCCAGCCGCGCGGACCGCGACGTCACTCACATGCAGCGCGGCCGGAAAGCCCGCTCTTCGAGCTGGTATTGTCATTGATGCGGGGTTCGCCCAAGGTCGCGGACATCATCCAGACCACGCAGCCGGCCGTCGAAGAAATCGAGAGGCGGTATGAAGAGCGTCGATCTCGCCAGCCGCCAGGTTCTGCCGCTGGTCTTCCCAATGACCAAGTCCGAGCAAGCCCAGATCGAAGTGGACCCCACCGCGAGCAGCGACCCCTGGCTGATCTCAGCGATGGGTGCGTGGTTTCAGCCGCATCCCATCCGCAAACCCAACCGACCCGCCGGTGCTTGGACCCCTGGTGGGCGCGTGGGCTGGGCATGAACTCCGCACCAATACCGCCCCAGGCATCCCGTCGTGACGCTCGCTTGGCGGCTGGATCGGCAGGTGGATGATTGCCCTCTGCCGGAGTTCATGTAAGATAAGGTCACCTCAAGGGGGTGGGCTGTGCACCAGACACGAATCATCGCGGCAGCGGCTTGCGGATGGGCGGTTTTGCTCGGGGGTTGCGAGTCCAAGAGCGCCCCACCGCCCGCCGCGAAACCCGCACCGGCAGTCGCGCCGCCGGCCGAGGCCGCGCCGGCCGCATCCGAGCCCGCCGCGACCGCCCCGCCGCCGACCGCCGCCGGCGGCGTGGGGCAGATCCAGGGGGTGGTGAAGTGGGTCGATCAACCGCGCACCCGCAAACCGATGAACGTCGCCGCCGATCCCAACTGCGCCCGGATGTACGCCACTGCCCCACTGCTCGACGAACTCCTCACCATCAACCCCAACGGCACCCTCCTGGACGTCTTCGTGTATCTCAAGGACGGGCTCCCGGAGGGCCGCACTTGGGACCCGCCCGACCAGGCGCTGCTGCTCGATCAGAAAGGCTGCCGCTATGAACCGCACGTGTTCGGCATCATGGTCGGCCAGACGCTGACCATCCGCAACAGTGACGGCACTGCTCATAACATCAACTGCAACCCCAAAGCCAACGCCGGCTTCAATCGAGGCCAGCCACAGATGGGCATGCAGTTTGACCAGGTTTTCACGGTCAACGAGATCATGGTTCCATTCAAGTGCGACGTGCACCCCTGGATGAAGGCGTTCGGCGCCGTGATGACCCACCCGTTCTTCGATACCACCGACAACACCGGCGTGTTCAAGATCAGCAACGTCCCGGCGGGCACCTACCAGCTGAGCACCTGGCTCGAGCACCCCGGGCTGCCGCCCCAGACCCTCACGATCACGGTCAGTCCTGATGAAACCACTGACGTGTCGTTCAGCTACCAGCGCCATTGAACTGCCATGGCCCAGACCCCGCCCACTCATGAACGCTATGAGAAGCTCGGTGCCTTCTATCTGGGCAAACGATACGACCCCCAGGGGCAGCGACCATCCGACGAGTTGCTGCTGTACGACTCGAAAGACCTGACCACCCACGCCCTGTGCGTGGGCATGACCGGAAGCGGCAAGACCGGACTGTGCGTGGCGCTGCTCGAGGAGGCGGCCATCGATGGAATCCCTGCGATCGTCATCGATCCCAAGGGCGACCTGGGCAACCTGCTGCTGAGCTTTCCCGAGCTGTCGCCGGCTGACTTCCTGCCTTGGGTGGACGAACGTCAGGCGGCCCGCAAGCAACTGACTCCCGACCAATACGCCCAGCAACTCGCCGCGACCTGGAAGGCCGGACTGGCGGATTGGGGCCAGCCGCCGGAGCGGATCGCCCGGTTTCGCAACGCCGTGGATCTGGCGATCTACACCCCGGGCAGCACCGCAGGATTGCCGCTGGCGGTATTGCGTTCCTTTGCCGCCCCGCCGGCCGAAACCATGGCCCGCGCCGACGACTTGCAACAACGCATCGGCCCAGCGGTCGCCGGCCTGCTGGCCCTGATGGGCATCGACGCCGATCCCATCCAGAGTCGTGAGCACATCCTGCTCAGCAACCTCCTGCAACGCGCTTGGACCGGCGGCCGCGATCTGGATCTTCCAACCCTGATCCGCGAGATCCAGTCGCCGCCCTTCAGCCAGATCGGGGTCTTGGGACTGGACAGTTTCTATCCCGCAAGAGATCGGGCCGCCTTGGCGACGCGGCTGAACAATCTGCTGGCCTCACCCGGCTTCGGCGTGTGGATGGAAGGCGAGCCCCTGGATGCCCACCGCCTGCTGTGGACGGCAAGCGGCAAACCGCGACTGTCGATCCTGTCGATTGCGCATTTGTCCGATGCTCAGCGGATGTTTTTCGTGACGCTGCTGCTGGGTGAAGTGCTGTCCTGGATGCGCACCCAGCCGGGCACTTCCTGCCTGCGGGCCATCCTCTACATGGACGAGGTGTTCGGGTATTTCCCGCCGACCGCCAACCCGCCGTCCAAACGCGCCATGCTGACCCTGCTAAAGCAAGCTCGGGCCTACGGGCTGGGCGTGGTGCTGGCGACGCAGAATCCGGTAGACCTGGATTACAAGGGGCTGGCCAACTGCGGCACCTGGTTTCTTGGACGCTTGCAGACCCAGCGAGACGTGGCCCGGGTCATCGAGGGGCTGGAGGGCGCCTGCCTGTCGGCGGGACACCCTTTTGTTCGCTCGGAAATCGAGGCCCAACTGGCAGGGCTCAAGAGCCGTGTGTTCCTGGTCCACAACGTGCACGAAGACCAGCCGGTGCTCATGCACACCCGCTGGGCCCTGTCGTACCTTCACGGGCCCTTGACCCGCGTTCAAATCGAGACCTTGATGGCCACCCGCAAGCGCCTGACCACAGCGCCGGCAACCGGGCCCGGCGGTTCCGATCCATCGGCCGCCGTGATCGGCGCACCACGGCGGCAGTCCGCAAGGCCGCCGCTGCCCCCCGAGGCTCAGGAACGATTCATCGCACCCCGCGGCACCGTGGTTGACGACGACGTCTTGTACCGCGCGGTCCTGCTGGGCAGCGCCCGTGTGCATTACGTTCGGGCCAAGTACGATCTGGATCACTGGCAAACGATGTCGCTGATCACGCCATTGGACGATGGTGCTCCGGCCACGCTTTGGGAAGCGGCGGTAGCGCCGGCAGGCCAGACGCCGCAGTTGCTCGAGCACGGCCGCGAAGCCGCCCATTTCGACATACTACCCGCCGCCGCCCTGCTGGCCGCGAGCTACCGCACCTGGCGGACGGCCCTCGCCGACTGTCTGTACCGCAAGCACCCCATGCGGCTGTGGGTGTGCCCCGGCCTCAAACAACATTCTCGTGCCGGCGAGAATGAAAGCGCATTTCGAGCCCGGCTGCAGCTGACCGCCCGCGAGCGCCGCGACGGCGAACTGCAGAAACTGCAACACCAATACGCACCGAAACTCCGCCGTTTGCAGGAGCGCATCCGCCAGGCCCAGGCCCGCAGCGAACAGCAGCAGCAGCAGGTCACCCAGCAGACGCTGCACACCGGCTTTTCGCTGGGCAGCACCCTCCTGGGCGCCTTGTTCGGACGCAAGCTGGCCAGTGCGGGAAACGTCCGCCGGGCAAGCAGCACCGCCAGCCGAGCTGCCCGCATTGCCCGCGAAAAGGGCGATGTCCAGCGCGCCGAGGAGCAATTGCAAGCCCTGGAGCAGCAGCTGCAGACGTTGGAGGCCGAGTTTCAGGAGCAGACCGCACCGTTGCAGGAAGCCGTCCGCCCGGATGAGTTGCCGCTGGAGCCCGTTGAGGTGCCGCCTCGAAAGTCGGACATCGACGCCGTCGAGCTCATGCTGGTGTGGACCCCCTGGCGGGTGGACCCGACCGGTCGGGCCCGGCCGCTGTTCGAGATCTGACCCGTTCATAATATAGGAATAGTGCAAACAGCAAGGTGAGGGTCAGGGCGGGCTCGCCCGCCACGCCGCACCAGCCGCCCTCCGCCGCATCGGGGTCGGGCCCCGGCTGATTACATCCGCCTGGAGATCGGCAGATGGAACGACAGTCTTCCGCGCAGGTCATGCCGTCAGGCGGATCGCAGGTTTCGTCTCCAAAGACGACGCCGTCGCCGCACACTGCTCGGCGGCCACAGACGTTATCGCAATTCATGCCGTTCGGAGGATCGCACTCCTCGGGCGGCTCGACGAGGCCGTTGCCGCAGGCCTGCACCGTCCGGCAGTCGTTTGAACAGCGCCCGGCATCCGGCGGGTCGCACGTCTCGCCGCCGTCCCGCAATCCGTCCCCGCAGCGCGGCACCCGCTGGCACCACACGTCGCACCGGCGGTTGTCCGGCGGGTCGCACTCCTCGCCCGCGGACACCCGGCCATCGCCGCATGACGGCGGCATGCCGGCGGGTACCCTCGTGGTGGCAAAGACCGCCACCGGCGTGCCGGGTTTGAATAAGTCGATCGTGACCTGGCCTTCGCCTGGCGCGACATTGCACTCGAACCGGAAGTTGTAAAGCGTCCCCCAGCGCAGGGCATTGGCGTCGGGATTCCATTCGAAGGGGTCGGTTGACCAGCGCACGGCTCGTTCGCTGACCTGGGGCAGCCAGTCGGTGCCGTCAAAGGGCTCCCCGCTGTGATAGCGAACGTCGTGAAAACCCGGCCGTTCCACGGCACTGCCCGGCGGTCGGGGCACTTCGAATGCCCCGGCGGCCCGCTCCGAGTTCAGGTTGTGCAGCGCGTATTCATAATGCCAGTAGCCGCCACCAAGACGGGTGACCTTGGCGGCCAGAATCAGCAGCCCCTCGCCTGGAACCCGAACATCGGTCTCGATCACTTCGGAGTCCTGATCCTGCCAAGCCCGAATGGCCGGCCGGCCACGCTGGGTCGCGGGCATGCCCTCGAAGGTCGCCTCCCAGGACCGCAGGTCACCGGTGATGTGAATCTGACGATGCGAGGCGTTGTTGTCCTGGTTCCCGGCGGCTGCATCGTCGGGCGCGACGTACTGTGCCTCCGCGAAATACATCCCGCCACCCTGCAACTGCGGATCCAGGTCGGCGATCTCGACCTGCAGGCGCTTGAACACCGCGTCACCCACCTCCTGAAACCCGGTGAACGGATACACGATGGTGCCACGATCGGGGTTCACCTCGAACCGCGGCCCCATGCCGATCTGGGCACCATTGAGGCGCGCATCGTAGGGGTCGGCACAGCCGGGGTTCAGCGCCGTGCCGTCGCCCGAATCGTCACAGGTGCTGCAGCACAACTTCGAGGCGGTCACCACGAAGCCGTGCTTGAGCCAACTCATCCCGACCTGCTCGAATCGTCCGTCCTGGAGTCGAAACAGGTTCTGGGCAATCACCGGATGCCGCGGTTGAGAGGCGATCCAGTCCAGCGGCAAGTCACCAATGTTGCACGAGATTGTGCCGATGGAGAAGGCCTCGATCCCACCCACGCTGGCGTAGTTCTGAACGTCCGGAATCTCGGCGACAGCCACGTCGGGACCACGCGGCGGATCATGCGGTGGGCAATCATCCACCGAAGACCACCAGGCGGGCGGGCGGGCACCAGGCACGTCGCCGGCCGCGCCGGCCGCGGCGGTGGCCCCGGCCAGCAGGACCACCCGCAGTGTGCAATCGAAATAGAAGCGGCTCATGCAAACATCCTGTTCATCGATACTTGCTGCCCACCCGCCGCTGCGCCCGCCCCGTCGGGCGGCGATCCAGCGCCGCCCCCGGGCACCGCATTATAGGATCTCCGGCCGCCGCCGGCAGGTTTGGATCCGCTGCCGCAGGCTCCGCGACTTGCACGGGCCGCGGGCGGCGGCTTACAATCCAACCCTCGGCGCGGACCTTCGGCCAATTCGCGGGGGCCCGCACTCACGAGTCAACACCCACCTGTGACGGAGGTCCTGACCATGGCAACCAAACCGATTCCCGACGGATTTACAACCATCACCCCGCACCTCGTGGTTCGCGGGGCCGACCGGGCCATCGCGTTCTACAAGAAGGCCTTCGGGGCCGAAGAACTCATGCGCATGCCCGGGCCGGATGGGCAGACGGTGATGCATTGCGAATTGAAGATCGGCGACTCCCTGCTGATGATCTGCGAGGAAATGGAGCACTGCAAATCACCGCAGGCGCTTAGCGGCTCGCCGGTGACCATCCATCTGTACGTCCCCGACGTCGATCGGGTGTTCAACCAGGCGGTCGCCGCCGGCGCCGCGGTCGAGATGCCGGTCATGGATGCCTTCTGGGGCGACCGCTACGGCAAGATGAAGGACCCTTTCGGCCATCAGTGGTCGGTGGCCACGCACACCCGCGACCTGACCCCCGAAGAAATGCAGAAAGGGCTCGAGCAGTTCTTCAGCCAACAGGGTGGCTGCCAGTAGCCGGGCGGCACACCCCATCCACTCGTGCGACCCGGACCACCCGGTGCGCCGCTCACGAAGCGGGCACCGGGTTTGCCAATTGCGCGAATTGGATTTATATTGGCGGCCGGCCGACGGACCGCCTGGAGCGGTGCTCGGGCTCGACAAGCTCGCATCGACGGAAGGGACGCACCGCTATGGTCACCATGAATCCCACCAAGCTGGATCGTCTGAACCGGGTTGCCAATCCGGCGGGAATTATTGCCGCCGCGGCCATGGACCAGCGCGGCTCGCTCAAGAAGGCCATCAGCCAACACAAGGGCATCGACAAGGGCGCGGTAACCGATGCGATGATGGCGGAGTTCAAGACCGCGGTATCCCGGATCCTGACCCCGCACGCCAGCGCCATCCTGCTCGACCCGCAGTGGGGCATTCCGGCGATGAAGGCCCGTAGTGACAACGCCGGCCTGCTGGTGGCCTACGAGGAGAGCGGCTACGACCAGTCCGGCAAGGGCAGGATGCCGGAATTGCTCAAGGATTATGACGTGGCCCGGCTGGTCGCCTTGGGTGCGGACGCCGTGAAGATCCTGATGTACTACACGCCGTTCGAATCCCCCAAGATCAACGACCGCAAGCACGCTTGGACCCGGCAGATCGGTGCGGAGTGCGCCCGGCACGACATGCCGTTCTTTCTGGAGTGCGTGTGCTATGACGAGAACGAGCAGGGCGAGAAATCGCTGGTCTTCGCCCGCAAAAAGCCGGACGCCGTGCAAGGCTACATGGAGGAATTTTCCAAGCCGGAGTACGCCGTCGACGTGCTCAAGGCCGAGATCCCCATCAACATCGCCTTCGTGCAGGGTTCCTCGGCGAATCGTACCGGCGAGGTGGCCTACACCCGCGATCAAGCCAAGGAGATTTTCCAGCGGGTGGCGGCCAGCACCCGCCTGCCGTTCATCTACTTATCGGCCGGCGTCGACGACGATGTCTTCCGAGAGTCGCTGCTGCTCGCGGGGGAGTCAGGTATTGCCTTCAACGGCGTGTTGTGCGGCCGGGCCACCTGGAAGGAAGGCATCCCGGTGTACGCCACCCAAGGGCTCAGCGCCCTGGAACATTGGCTCGCCGACCGCGGCGTCAAGAACATCCAGGCCCTGAACCAGGTGCTGGAGCGCACCGCCAAGCCTTGGTGGAACGCATACGGCGGCAAGGACAAGATTCGCAGCGCCTGATCGGCAGGAGCGACGGCAATGCCGATGAACTCTGCGGCACAGTTCGAGGAGCATCCCGACCCCAGTGGCACCCGGTCGCTGCGTGCGCCGGTCCAGGAGCCTGACCATGTCTGACGAAGAACTCGGAACGGACGAAGCGGCCGCCATCACCGACGAGCAGGAGGAACCCTCCGAAGAACAGCAGCAGATGGCCAAACTCAAGGAGGCCATCGACGTGCAGGTCGAGGAGATCGGTACGCTCAGAAAGAAGCTGACCATCACCGTGCCACAGGCCACCGTTGCCGAGCGCCGCAACGATCAGTTCGGTGAGATCAAGCGCGATGCGGTGGTCCCGGGTTTTCGCAAGGGGCATGCCCCACTGCCGCTGGTCGAAAAACGCTTCGGCCAGGACGTCAACGAGCAGCTGTCCTCACAGCTCTTAAGCAGCAGCTTCATGGCCGCGTCCGAGAAGCTGGAGCTCGACACGCTGGGCGATCCTTTGATCTGGGCACCGGGCAAGTCCGGCGAAGAAACCCTGGTCACCGTGGAGCAGGCCTTCGACTTGATCACCGTGCCCTCCGCCGGCGATTTCTCATTCAGCTGCGAGGTCGAGATTCGGCCCGACTTCGAACTCCCGCCGCTGGAAGGCATCCCCATCCGACAACCCCAGGTCAAGACCACCAAGGCGGACATCGCCGACCATATCGAACGCCTGCGCGGCATGCGCGGCCATTACCAACCGGTCACCGATGAGCCCGCCCAGGAAGACGATCTCGTGGTCTGCAACCTGAAGGTCACCCGCGAAGGCACCGTTTTGTATGAAGAAGAGAACGCCCTGCTGGCGGTGCGGCCGCAGCGTTACGCCGGCCTGCTGCTGGAGAACCTCAACACCCTCTTGAGCGGCAGCAAGATCGGCGACACCCGCACCTTCGACGTTCGTGTGCCCGACGACTACGAGCACGAGGCGGCCCGCGGCGGTACCGCGACCGCCGAAGTGACCCTTCTCGATCTCAAGCGCTTGGCATTGCCCGAAATCGATGCCGCCTTCCTGGAGAGCCTGGGGCTGGAGTCCCGCGCGGAACTCGAGGATTGGGTCAAGGCCAGCCTGGAGGCCCGCGCCAGCGAAGAAACCGCCCGCCTGCAACGCGAGCAGATTTCCCACTACCTCCTGGAACGATGCCCCATGGAACTGCCCGGCGGCCTGTCCCAGCAGCAGGCGACCCGCATCGCGGCACGAAGGATGGTCGACCTCGCCCGCCGGGGCACGCCCGAGTCCGAGATCACGAAGCAGGCGGACGCCATCCGCGTCGGGGCCAGAGCGGACGCCATCCAGGACCTGCAATTGCAATTCATCCTGGACAAGATCGGCCGCGAATGGGCCATCGACGTCAGCGAGGACGAAATCAACGGCCAGATCGCCGCCATCGCCCAGCGGCAAAACCGCCGCTTCGATCGCGTCCGGGACGAACTGATCCGCAACCAGAGCCTGACCGCGCTGTACGTTCATGTCCGTGACGAAAAAATCATGGACCGGCTGATCGCCACGGCCCAAATCATCCAAGCGGGCGAAAAAGGAGAACCCGAAGCTCAGCCGGCCGCCCAATCCTCCGAGAAAGAAAAAGCGTCCGGTGAGCCGGCCGCCCAAAAGACGACCGGCAAGCCCGGCGCGGCCACCGAGGATTCCGATGCATCCTGAGGCGGCCGGCACCCGCATCCCTGACGACCGACCGCACTCACACAGGAAGGACCCGACATGCACGATCGACCCCCGCTGATCACCACTGTTCAGCAGGCCCCCGGCATGCAGCGCTATCGCGAAATGTCCATCGAGGACATGCTCCTCGAGAACCGCATCATTTTTCTGGCCGGACCGATTACCGAGAAGACGGCCAGCATCGTGATCATGCGGCTGCTGTACCTGCAGTCCATCCGCAAGGAGCAGGACATCAACCTGTACATCAATTCGCCCGGCGGGCTGGTCGACCAGACGCTGGCCATCTATGACACCATGACCTTCCTGGGGTGCGACATTTCGACCTACTGCATCGGCCAAGCCGCCAGCGGCGCGGCAATCCTGCTGGCCGCCGGGACCCGCGGGAAGCGCTTCGGCCTGCCGAACGCCAAGGTCATGTTGCACCAGCCCTACGGCGGCATCACCGGGCAGGCCGAAGACATCCGCATCCAGGCCGAAGAAGTCCTCAAGGACAAACGCAAGCTGGCGAACATCCTGTCCAAGCACACCGGCCAGACGTACGACAAGATCATCGAAGAGACCGAACGGGACCGCTTCATGTCGGTGGAGCAGGCTCGGGAATACGGCATCATCGACGAGATCCTGGACGAGGCCCAGAAAACCGTTTCCTAGCGACGCGCTGAACCACCAGGGGAGTGCACATGGCCCACAATAACGTGCTGATTCCGTTTGTCATCGAGAAAGAAGGACGGCACGAGCGGTCCTACGATATCTACTCCCGGCTGCTCAAGGACCGCATCGTGTTCCTGGGCGGACCGGTGACCGACGATTCGGCCAACGTCATCATCGCCCAGATGCTGTTTCTGGCCAACGAGGACGCCAAGGCCGACATTCACTTCTACATCAACTCCCCCGGGGGCTCGGTGTCCGCGGGGCTGGCCATCTACGACACCATGCAGTTCGTCCGACCCGCAGTGGCCACCTATACCATCGGCATCGCCGCCAGCATGGCCGCCATCTTGATGTGCGGCGGTGCCCGCGGAAAGCGCTACGTGCTGGCCCACTCGCGGCTGATGCTGCACCAGCCGCTGATCGGGGGCGTCCTGGAAGGCACTGCCACTGACCTGGCGATCGAAGCCGAAGAGATCATCCGTCTGCGCTCCAGCCTGTACGAGATCATCGCCGGCCAAACCGGGCAGAAGAAGGAGAAGATCGAGAAGGACTGCGACCGCAACAAGTGGCTGAGCGCCACCGAAGCCGTGGAGTACGGTCTGGCCGACGAAACCTTGCAGCGCATGCCAGGCGACTAGTGGCTTGGCACCGGCCGCAGGCGGCGGACCCCCCGCGGGGCAGGATCAAGTCATGAACAGGGTGCAGCGTCGCCGTACCGGATCGATCGCCGTGGTCCTGATGGTGTGCGCGGCCCTGCCGGGGGGCTGCAACCGACCGGCCCGCCAGGTTGCCGGATTGAACCAGCAGATCGTCGACCTCAAGCATGAGAACCTGCACCTCCGCGACCAGCTCGGCGCCGCCCAGGCTGAAGCCGAGCGGCTCGAGCAATCCGTGGCGAATCTTCGGATGCTTGGCGACACGCGTTTCGATCACCTCTACACCGTCGCCCGGGTCGAAATCGATCGCAGGTCCAACGCCACCGGGGAGGACGGCGTCACCCTCTACCTGAACCTGTTCGATCATGACGATCACCGCTTCAAAGCCGCCGGCGAGATCAGCACCTACCTGTACGACATGAGTGATCCGCAACAGGTCCAAGGGATCGGTGAATGCCGGCTGAGCGTCGAGCAGGCCCGTGCTCAGTGGTATGGCCGGCTGCTGACCTATCACTACAAGGTCGTGTGCCCTTGGACCCGCCGCCCTACGGGCCGGGCAGTCTTGGTTCGGGTCCGATTTGTCGATTACCTCAGTGGCCAGCCCTTCGAGGATTCGCGGGAGCTCCAACTAAGTCCCTATATCGCTGAGGATTAGGTCCCTCTAAGTCGCCGTGGACACGCGCTTTTGGAGTTGTGATTCCCTTGGCGAAGGGATAGAATCAAAAGCGGCGATCAATCGGGAATCTGTTAAACACCCCGTGCCGACTTACCGATTTGCTTCGAATTCCGGCTTCAACGACACCAGGCACGATCCGGTTGCACCATGAAACGTTCGACGCGGAAACCCAGAAGCCCGCAGGGGAACGGCAAGCCGTCGGCCCCGGCGGCGCCGCCGCCCCCCCCGTCCGCGCCGAGCACCCCGCCACCCGCCGACCCGGTGGGCCGCACCCAGGCTTGGCTCACCCAGCAGCAAACCGAGTTCGAAAAGCGCAACTCACAACTGGACAACCTGCGGCGCAAACTCCAGGAGCGTATCGAAAAGCAAAACCAGCTACTGCTCAATTATAAGAAACAGTTGGTCACGCCGGCGACCGACGCCAGCGGAGGCGACTACCTTCGTGAAGCCAAGCGGCAGCTCCGCAAGCGGGCCAATGGAAAACACCGCGACCTTCGTAGCATGGTCTTCGAAGAGGATACCCCGGCCCAGGCGGGCGGCGACGCCGACGCCGTCGCCAGCCGCTACGAAAACAAGATCCGGGCCTTGGAGCAGGAGAAGGTTGCCATCCAAGGACGAATGGCCGAGCTGCAGCGGCAATTGGAGCGCAGCGCCCGGGTGGACGCCGAGGCCTTGCCCGCCGCCCTGACCCCGCGTCCGAGTGACCGCCGCTTCGCCGTGGCCCTGCTGGTCGGCCTGCTCGCGGGCGCCGCGGTGATCTGGGTCCGCGGCATGAGCTACCAACTGAACGGAATCCTGACCGCCGCCCCCGACAAGATCACCCCGGAGGACTTGAGCGGTCAGGAGCAGCACCTGGCAGAAGCCTTGGCCTTCTCGGTCACCGGCGGAACCATGTCCAAAGGGCTGCGCGTGGCCCAGGTGTCGGCCGACCCGCAGACCTACCGGCTCACGGTGGTGGCCCTCGCCGGCGCCCGTGAGGCAGGGCTGGCCCAGTTCAAACAATTGCTGGACACCTATCTCGATCGCCTGGAACAAGCCCGCCTGGACTCGATCCGCGATGCCCGCCGAACCGTCGAAGAAACCGATGCCCGGATCGCGGCGCTGCGCCACGACTACGATGACTTGCTGACCAAGATGGCCAACCAGGCTTTGAACATCGACGTGGAGAATCCGAAGCAAGAGTTGGATCGCCTGTACTCCGGGCTGTCCCGGACCCGCGGCGAACTTCAGAACGTGACCGCTTCCCTGGAGGATGCCCGCGAGCACCTCGAGGTCGCCCGGGCGCTGGACGTGCCCGAGCGCCCCCATGTCGACGAGGCCAGGCTGCGGGCCGCCGAAGCCGCCGATCAGTATCTCAAGGAGGATCTCGCGGCCCTCGAGTCCCGGCTGACCGACCTGCGGAATCAACTGCAACCGGCCTATGCCTCCGCCGATGTCCAGGCGACCCGCTTCTGCGACGCCGCCGGCGATCTCACCAGCTACCTCGAGACCCAGAAGCTCGGCACCGAAGACCAGGCGCTGCTCGCCGCCCTGGAGCAATTCAGCATCCGCGTGGACCCGATCCAGCAAGTGTCCTCTGAGTTCCGCAAGCATTGGAACCACGCCGGCGACAGCCTCAAGGTACTCTCAGTGGACCCGCGCCGCCGGGATTGCTTGCTCATCCAGCAGCGGCTCGAAGGGCTGCTGAAGGGGTTTGATCTCCAAACGCAGGAGAGCCTTCAGGGGCTGCAACAGGAGTACCAGCGGTTCTTTTCCGGGCTCGCCGACCCGGCGCAGCACTTCGACGTCCGGAACCATCTGGCCAAGCGGATCAGCACCGTGGTCCAGGAACGGCTGGCGTTCACCGGCGCCGTGCGGCCCCTGCTGCCCACCGAGAACTTCGAGCTGGATGCCGTGCTGCATTCGGTGGTCGGCTTGACCCGTCGCGTGGAGGACCGCCAGAAAGTCATCGAAGCCGAACTGGCCCAGACCGCCCGCGAGGAACTCCGCAACGACCTGGCCGAGGAAGTCGCTTTGCAGGAACAGAAGGTCCGCGACCTGGGCAATCGCCGGGAAGCGCTGTTTGGCGAGGTTTTGAACCTCCAGGACCAACTCAACGGTCTGCTGCCGTACTTGGCGGAGCATGGGGCCACGACGGAAGTGATTCGATACACCCCGGACCAGGTTGAAGGCGTGCTGGCCCGCATCGGCTCCCTGGAACAATCCCGGGGGCGAACCGAGCAGCACATCGAGCAGCTATTGAGCCGGGCTGAGCCGTTGCAGGTCACAACCGCCCAGGCCGCGGCCTGGCCGGTGTTCACCATCAACAACATCTGGGAAGTGGGGTTGGGTATGGCCGCCGGCGTGATCGCGACCTACCTGCTGCTGTGGCTCTTCTCCGCCGCCTTCAAGTCCAGGTCGACCGTGGAACCCTGATCAATCCTGCTCCGGAACACACGCCGGGTAATCGCCCCGCCGGTGCAGTTCCGCCAGCCGCAGATAGTTCTGCACCACGTGATCGAGGTAGTCGTGCTCGGCGGCGGTGAGTTCCCGGACCACCTTGGCGGGCACGCCGGCCACCAGGGTCCCGTCTGGCACCTGGGTTCGTGGGGTCACCACCGCACCCGCCGCTACCAGGCAGCGGGTTCCGATCACGCAGTCATCCAGGACCACCGCCCCGATCCCGATCAAGGACCCGCGACCCACCCGCCGGCAGTGCACCACGGCCCGATGACCGATGCCGACGTCATCTTCGATATCCAGCGGCACCTGGTGCTTGGTGTGGATGACGGTCCCGTCCTGAACGTTGACCCGGTGCCCGATGCGAATCGCCGCAATGTCCCCGCGAATGACCACCCCCGGCCAAATGCTGCAGTCGTCACCCAGGGTGACCTCACCGCAGACCAGCGCCCCGGGGGCCACGAAGTTGCGCACACCAAAAACCGGACGCGGCGGCTGACCAGCGGACGTTCCCATGGCGCTCGATTGTAAGGGCGGCACCCATCCAAGCCAGCCCCACTGGGTCTGTCAGATTGGCACGTCGCCGGGGCCCCCGCGCGGCGGTGCTGTCACAGTGACAGCCAAGGCCCGCCGGCCAGCCGGTCGCGAGAATCGTAACTGCCGCAGCGATAGATAATTACACAGCAACCTGCTGATCGCCGGATGTGGCACCGCGATTGCTGCGGGGTGGATTGGACGGAAGAACTGCATCAACAGATCCTGCGCATTGTAGCCGGCCATAAGGAGACCTGACCCATGGCGACAAAGCAGCTTTCCTACGAACAAGACGCCCGCCACGCTTTGCTGGAGGGTGTCACCAAACTTGCCCGGGCCGTGAAAGCCACCCTGGGCCCGCGCGGCCGAAACGCGATCATCGACAAGGGCTGGGGTGCGCCCACCGTCACCAAGGACGGCGTGACGGTTGCCGAAGAAGTCGAATTGCTCGACAAGTACGAGAACCTGGGCGCCCAGATGGTCAAGGAGGCGGCCAGCAAGACCAGTTCGGTCGCCGGCGACGGCACCACCACCGCCACCATCCTGGCCGAGGCCTTGTTCCGCGAGGGGCTCCGCAATGTCGCCGCGGGAGCCGACCCCAACGCCCTGAACCGCGGCATCGAGAAAGCCGTGGCCCGGGTGGTTGATGAGCTGCACAAGATCTCCAAGCCGATCAGCGCCGGCAAGCGCAACGAGATTATCAGCGTGGCCTCGATCTCGGCGAACAACGATCCCGAGATCGGCAAGTTCCTGTCGGAGTGCTTCGACAAGGTCGGAAAGGACGGCGTGGTCACGGTTGAGGAAAGCAAGAGCGCCGAGACCACCACCGAGGTGGTTGAAGGCATGCAGTTCGATCGCGGGTACCTGTCGCCGCACTTCGTCACGGATGCGGACGCCATGGAAGTCCACCTCGACAAGTGCTTTGTGTTGATGTGCGAAGACAAGATTTCGAACGTGCAGAAAATTGTCCCGCTGCTCGAGCAAATCGCCAAGGCCAAGCGCCCGCTGTTGATCATCGCCGAGGACGTCGAGGGCGAGGCCCTGGCGACCCTGGTGGTTAACAAGCTGCGCGGAATCGTGCAGGTGGCCGCGGTCAAGGCACCGGGCTACGGCGATCGCCGCAAGGCCATGCTGGAAGACATCGCCGTCTTGACCGGTGGCAAGGCCATCATGAAGGACCTGGGTCTGGAACTGGACAAGCTGACGATCAAGGACCTCGGGCAGGTCAAGAAAGTCCGCATCGACAACGACAACACCGTGATCATCGAAGGGGCCGGCTCCACGGCCGCCATCAAGGCCCGGATCAACCAGATCCGCAACGAGATCGAGGCCACCACGTCGGATTATGATCGCGAGAAGCTTCAGGAGCGTCTGGCCAAGCTCTCCGGTGGGGTGGCCCAGATCAATGTCGGAGCCGCCACCGAGACCGAACTGAAAGAGAAGAAGGCCCGCGTCGAGGATGCCCTGCATGCCACCCGGGCCGCCATCGAGGAAGGCATTGTACCGGGCGGCGGCGTCGCCTTGGTGCGGGCCGCCGGGGCCCTGGACGGACTGCGGCTCAAAGGCGACGAACAGATCGGCGCCGATATCGTCCGACACGCCTTGAGCATCCCCCTGCGCCAGATCGCCGAAAACGCCGGCTTCGAGGGCAGCGTGGTGCTCAACAAGGTCATGGCCAAGAGTGGGGCCTTTGGATTCAACGCCGATACCGGCAGCTACACCGATCTGCTCCAGGACGGCATCATCGACCCCACCAAGGTCACGCGCACCGCCCTGCAGAACGCGTCGAGCGTGGCCCGCGTCCTGCTCAGCACCGATTGCTTGATCACCGAGAAGCCCAAGGACAACGCGGCCGCCCGGCCCGCCGGCCACGACGGCATGGACGACGACATGGACATGATGTAATTCCGCCAACCCGGCACAATCTCGAAAGGACTTCAACGATGGCAACTGCAACTGCAAGTAAGGTCAAAATCAGCCCCCTGGAAGACCGCCTGGTGATCCGTCCCGATGATCCTGATCAGGTCACCGCCGGCGGCATCGTGCTGCCCGACAGCGCCCGTGAGAAGCCGCAGCGTGGCAAGGTCCTCGCCACCGGACCGGGGAAGCTGCTGGACAGCGGCAAGCGCGGCGAGATGTCGGCACACAAGGGTGATGTCGTGTTCTATGGCAAATACAGCGGGACCGAGGTCGAACTCAACGGCGAGACCCTGGTCATCCTGCGCGAAAGCGACCTTCTCGCGATTGTCGACTAGTCGCGAGCGACACGGGTCGACACTGCTTCCGACCGCAACCGGGCCGTGGGGCCCGACGACTGAAAAGGAGTCTCTCAGGCATGGCCAAACAACTGATGCACAGCGAGCACGCCCGCCAGAACGTACTCGAAGGTCTGTCCAAGCTGGCCTCGGCCGTCAGGGTCACCCTGGGACCGACCGGCAAGAACGTGCTCATGCAGAAATCGTTCGGCGCCCCGCGGGTCAGCAAGGACGGCGTCACGGTCAGCAAGGAAATCGAGCTGCCCCAGCCGTTCGAGAACATGGGCGCCAAAATGGTTAACGAAGTGGCCAACAAGACCAACGATGTGGCCGGCGACGGCACCACCACCGCGGTGATTCTGGCCGAAGCCATCTACCGTCATGGTCTGAAGAACGTCGCCGCCGGGGCCAACCCCATGGCCCTGAAACGCGGCATCGACCTGGCGGTCCAGGCGGCCGTCAAACACATCGAGTCGATGGCCACCAAGGTCAAAGGCTCCGACGATATTGCCAAGGTCGGCACCATCAGCGCCAACGGCAATGAGCAGATCGGCAAGTTGCTGGCCGACGCCTTGAGCGAGGTCGGCACCGAAGGGGTCATCGAAATCGAGGAAGGCAAGAGCCTAGAAACCGAGAAAGAAGTGGTCGAAGGCATGCAGTTCGACAAAGGCTACGTGTCGCCGTACTTCATCACCGATCCCGGCTCGATGCACTGCGTCCTGGAGAACCCCTACCTGCTGATCTACGAGAAGAAGATCTCCAGCCTGCAGGACATGGTCCCGCTGCTGGAGAAGATCGCCAGCTCCGGAAAACCGCTGCTGGTCGTCGCCGAAGACGTCGAGGGCGAAGCCCTGGCGGCATTGGTGGTCAACCGTCTGCGCGGCGTGCTGCAGTGTGCCGCGGTCAAGGCCCCCGGTTTCGGCGACCGCCGCAAGGCCATGCTCGGCGATCTGGCGGTAGTCACCAAGGGCCAACTCATCAGCGACGACCTGGGCATCAAGCTGGAGCGCGTCGAGCTGTCGTCGTTGGGCCGGGCCGCCAAGGTGGTCATCACCAAGGACACCACCACCGTCATCGAGGGCGCCGGCAGCAAGGCCGAGATCAACAAGCGCTGTGACCAGATTCGCGCCCAGATCGAAAAGACCACCAGCGACTACGACCGCGAGAAGCTCCAGGAGCGCCTGGCCAAACTGACCGGCGGCGTGGCGGTGATCCGCGTCGGCGGCGCCAACGAAATCCAGGTCAAAGAGCAGAAGGACCTGGTCGAAGATGCGTTCAACGCCACCCGCGCGGCCATCGAAGAAGGCGTGGTGCCCGGCGGCGGCACGGTCTACCTCAAGGTTCAAAAACAGCTCGAAGCGGTTCGCGAGAAGGCCCGCGGCGAGGACAAGATCGGCGTCGAGATCATCATGCGGGCACTGGAAGCACCCACTCGGCAGATCTGCGAGAATACCGGCGTGGACGGCGCCGTGATCATCGAGCAGATCCGCGAAAAAGGCGGCAACTGGGGCTATGACGCCCGCCGTCACGAAATGGCCGACATGGTCAAGGCCGGAATCATCGACCCGGCCAAGGTCGCCCGCGTAGCCCTGCAGAATGCCGCCAGCGTGGCCGGCCTGATGCTGACCACCGAGGTCCTGCTGACCGATCTCAAGGATGAGGACAAGAAGATCCCCGGATCCGTCCGATAGGATCATCGGGAACGCCGGCAGGAAGGGCGGTCCACCTCCGCGCGGTGGGATCGCCCTTTGCAATCCGCGACAGGCCCCGGCGGCGGACGAGAACCGATGGTGACGCAAAAACGCGACTACTATGAAGTGCTTGGCGTCGCCCGCAGCGCCGCTGCGGACGACATCAAGAAAGCCTATCGCCAGGCCGCCCTGCGCAACCATCCCGACCGCAATCGTGACGATCCCAACGCCGAGCGCCGCTTCAAGGAGGCCGCCGAAGCCTACGAAGTGCTGTCCGATCCGCGGATGCGGCAGCGCTACGATCAGTTCGGCCACGAAGGGCTGCGCGGGGCCGCCGCCCACGACTTCCAGCATATGGCCACCGACGACATCTTCTCGATGTTCGAGGACATTTTCGGCGGCGGCATCTTCGGGGGACGGCGGCGGCATCGAGGTCGCGGCGCCGATCTTCAGATTCAGATCGAGGTCGAGTTGGCCGAAGTGGCCAGCGGCTGCGAGAAGACGCTGGAGTTCACCCGCAACGATCACTGCGACGCCTGCAGCGGGACCGGGGCCGCCGCCGGAACCGAGAAGGCCACCTGTACCACCTGCGGCGGCTACGGGCAGGTCGAGCAGAGCAGCGGATTTGGGGCCATCTTCGGCCGGGTGATCAGCACCTGTCCGGCGTGCGGCGGCCAGGGCCAGCGCGTGGTCACCCCCTGCAGCACGTGCAAAGGCCGCGGACATTCGCCCAGGAAGCGGGTGCTCAACGTCAAGATCCCCGCCGGCATCCACGCCGGCCAGGCGGTGCGGATTCGCAGCGAAGGCGAGCCGGGCGTCAATGGTGCCGCCCGCGGTGACTTGCACTGCATCGTTGATGTCGCACCGCATCCCTTCCTGGAGCGGCACAACAACGACCTCGTCTGCAAGATGCCGATCAGCTTCACCCAGGCCACCCTGGGTGCCGAGGTCGAGGTGCCCACGCTGAAGGGCAAAGCGGACCTCAAGATCCCGCGGGGCACGCAGCACGGCCAGGTCTTTCGGCTGCGCAGCCTGGGACTGCCCGATCTGGGCAACGGGCGATCGGGCGACGAGCTGGTTCAAGTGCTCATCGAGATCCCCAAGAAGCTGAGCGAGGACCAGGAGCAACTGCTCCGCCAGTTTGCCGATACCGAGAACGAACAGGTGCTGCCGGAATCCAAGGGCTTCTTCAGCCGATTGGTCGATTACCTTTCCGGCAAGGATGACTAAAGCCACAGGTGCCTGAAATGACGCCCAAGAAATCGCAACCGCAAAAGGTGGTGCTGCCCACCCCCGAGGAAATCGAGGCGCTCGGCGGAGAGGTCCGCGAAACGGCCGCCGAGGCCCCGGCCGGCGGCACCATCGACTGGAAAGACAAGTTTCTGCGGGCCAAAGCGGACCTCCAGAATGTGCAGCGGCGTGCCGCCGAGGAACAGCGGACCGCGGTGCGCTTTGCCAATGCCGAGTTGCTGCGCTCGCTGCTGGAGATCCTGGATGACTTCGAGCGCACCCGGGCGGCCGATTCCGAGGCCCCGGAGGCCCTGCGAGCCGGCGTGCAACTGATCTACGAAAAGCTCCAGAAACTGCTGCGGGATTCCCAGGTGGAGGAAATCGAAGCGGTGGGCCGACCGTTTGACCCGCAGCAGCACGAGGCCCTGATGCAGCAACCCAGCGCGGATCATCCGCCGCACACGGTGCTCGAGCAAGTTCAAAAAGGCTACCGCTGCTTCGAGCGGATCCTGCGGCCGGCCCGGGTCATCGTGTCCCGAGCGCCGGACCCGGATCGCACGCCGGACGCGGAGGCCTAAGCACATGCCGACCTATGATTATCAGTGCCAGTCCTGCGATCACGAGTTCGAGTTGTATCAGTCGATCACCGCCAAACCCATCAAGGTGTGTCCGTCCTGCGGCCGGCGGCGGGTGGTGCGCTTGATGGGCACCGGCGGCGGGGTGATCTTCAAGGGCTCAGGCTTCTATCAGACCGATTATCGCAGCGAGCAGTACAAGCAGGCCGCCAAGAGCGACAGTGAGTCAACCGCCGGCGCCGCCACCAAGAAGGACGCTGCGGCCGGGCCCGCCGCGACCCCGCCGGGCGACGTCAAGGGCGGCACCGCGGCCAAGAAGGCCAAGAAGGATGATTGAGCCGCGCGCCTTGCAACCACCGACCGTGACGTTTGTGTGCCCCACCTGTCACCAGGTCATCGAGGTGCCGGATCGCCGCCAGGCGCCGGACCGCCCGTTCTGCAGTCGGCGTTGCAAGTTGATTGACCTGGGCAAGTGGCTCAACGAGGAATATCGCATCGAAGCCCCCCTGCCGCAGCCGGAACCCCCGCTCGAACGCTAAGGGTCGCCACCCCGGCAACGCCGCCGACCACAGGGCCCAGAACTCACAGGGGCCAGCATCTCCGGTCAGCCGGGCAGCCGCTCGGGATTGCTCCCGCGCTGCCAGCAGATATAATGGCGCCGATTCACGCCGCCCGCGTCAGTCATCATGACAGGAGTTGATCGTGCAAGCCAATCCGACCCTCGGCAGCCTGGTGCGAGACTGTAGCGGATTCCAGATCTTCAAGGCGTCGCGGCAGGCCCTCCAGCCGGCCAAGATCCTGCTGGCGACTGCCGGCCTGCTGCTGACCTTCATGATCGGTGTGACCCTTGACTGGGTGTGGGTCAGTTGCGGCTGGGGCATCGACAACCCGGCGGCCATCCCCTTGAAGGTCTCCGCCGGGTCGCAACCCCTTGGGGTGTTTCATGCGCTCATCGAACACGAAAAATATTGCCTCGATCAGGGGCTCAAGGCCGCCCGCAAGTTCAACCTCGCAGGCCGGGCCGGGGATGCCTGGTGGAACCTGCATCAGTTCGGCGGGGCCCGGGTCGAATTCACCGTTGGCGAGGGTTACGGCGTGCTGGCCTTTGGCGTCGCCATGGGTCAAGGGTTGTACTGGGCCATCCGCCAGCATCTGATCTTCAGCATCATCTTGTTCGGCGTCGTGCTGGCGGTCTGGTCGCTGTTCGGTGGGGCCATCTGCCGGATCTGTGCCTTGCGCTTTGCGCGGGACGAGCGGATCGCCCCAGGTGAAGCGCTGGGTTATGGCCGCCGGAAGTTCACCGAGTTTTTCACGGCCCCATTGATCCCGGCGGGCATCGTGGTCTTGATCGGGATCGGGATTACGGTGTCCGGCTGGCTGATGAGTCTGCCTTACATCGGCCCGCTGTTCGGCCTGATCGGCGGGCCGCTGTTCGGGGTCATCCTGATCGGCGGCGCCGTGCTGACCCTCTTCCTGCTCGGCACCATCGGCGGGTTCAGCCTGATGTGGCCGACGGTCGCCGTCGAAGGGCTGGACTGTACCGACGCCATCAGCCGCAGCTTCAGCTACTTTTACGAACGGATCGAACGGACGGTCATTTACGCCGGGGTCGCCCTGGTTTACGGGGCCTTGGTCTGGCTGGTCATCCGCCTGTTTGCGTTCCTGCTGATCTACAGCGTCCACGGCTTCTTCAGCAAGGGCTACCCGCAGCTCGATCACATGTGGGCCACGCCGACGTTCGACCGCTTGTACGCACCGTCGACCACCGCGGACCAGCTCAGCGGTTGGTCGACCGGCTATGTCGGCCTGCTGATCAAGACCTGGGCCGGCCTCGGCGGTTGCGTGCTCTATGCCTACCTGATCTCCTATTACTTCACCAGTTCGACGATCATCTACTTCCTGCTGCGCCGCAAGGTGGATGACATGGAACTGGATGATGTGTACACTGAATCGGGCGAGGACATGGTCCTGCCGGCCCCACCGCCGGAAATGTCCGCCGCCGCGCCGGCCACGAACCCCACGGCTGAGGCCACAGCCGGCCACACCGCCGACGAACACGACCCCGGCGGCACCGAAGCCAGCGGCGGAGACGGCGACGACTGAAAGACGTGAGCCACTTTGCGGGGCGTAGCTCAGCCTGGTTAGAGCGCCTGCTTTGGGAGCAGGAGGCCGGAAGTTCGAATCTTCTCGCCCCGATCAACGTAAGTCAGTGCCGAATCGCTAGTTGCGATACCCACCTTGGTGGTGCGGCCCTTAAACTCACCGCCGGAAACGTGTCCATCGGACCCCAAAACGTGTCCATGGGCGGTTTCCGGTCAGAGACAAGGAGCCCACCATGTCCAAAAAGCAAACTCCGAAGTACCGCAGGCACAAGCAGGGTCCGGGCCGACCCGACCGGGCGTTCGTCGAGTTCGAAGGCCAGCGCGATGGAGGTCGTCCCTGGCCACAGTCGAAGGGGAGCGCGCCACGTATGGATTGGTGGAACGGCTGGGCGCGGGAGGCAACGGTGAGGTGTGGCGCGCCGGAGGCCCGCACGGCGACGTTGCGGTGAAGCTCCTCATGCACCCGCGTCTATTGAGGGTGCCGCCGGCAGCGTGGCACGACCGATCACCGAGGGGGTGCCAGCAGGTCGGCAAGTGCCTGGTCGAGTTGCGGCCACCGAAACTCGAAGCCCTCCGCGCACAGGCGGCGCGGGACGACGTACCGGCCGTATAGCGCCAGCTCCGGGTCGGATCGCATCAGGAGCGGCGCTCCGAGACGCACCATCCACGCGAAGGTAGGAAGGCCGATCGGAATACGCAGCGCTCGACGCAAGATTCGCATGAACTCAACCTGTGAGACGGGATTCGGCGACGACGCGATGTACGTCCCCTGCATCCGATCATCGTTGATGGCGCGCTCGAAGATGCAGTTCATGTCCGTCTCGTGAATCCAGCTCATTCCCTGCTGACCCGATCCGACTCGGCCGCCGAGGCCGAATCGAGTCAGCGTGCAAAGCCGCCCGAGCGCTCCCTGTCCCGCTCCACGGTTGCGGCCGATCACGAAGCTGGTTCGAAGAATGACCTTGCGCTGCTCGGGCAGTGCGCCGGCGTCAAACGCCTCTTCCCACGCCCTTCCCACGAAGGGAGCGAGCCCGTACCCCAGGGGCGAGTCCTCCGCGCAGACAACCAGGGGCGGATCGCCGTAGATGTGAGCTGTACTCATCTGGACCCACACGGGCGGAGGGGACCGCACCGCGCGCACGGCTTCCCCGAGAACCCGCGTCGCTTCGACACGTGAACGAAGGATCTCATCCTGGTGGTCGGGCGTCTTGACGCAGTCCACGGTGCGCCCGACCAGATTGACGATGGCGAGGGCACCGTCCAACTCCTGCTTCCAATCCGCAAGCGTTCGCGCGTCCCACGCGACGTGCCGCCAGTCGCCGCGCGGCCTGGGCGGTGTGCGCGAGAGAATGACGACCGGCGCGCCGCGTGCCGCAAGGTGCGTCGCCAGCGACACGCCTAAGAACCCGCTTCCGCCGGCGATGATGACCGGCCCACTAGCTGGATTCATGGCAGCGACCGATCATATTGAACCGCTGCAATTTGGCCATCGCCCATGTTCCACCTCTTCAAGGAGCGCAGAACCCGGATTCCAGGTGCCCAGGCCCATATCTCTTGCACGAAAGTTCAGCTGGCATCCCGTCACCCCGAGTCACCGAAACCCAAGCCGAATCGCTAGTTGCGATACCCACCCGGTGATCGTGCGGCCCGGAACTCACAGCCTGCAAACGTATACCAGTATCCGTGGTCACCGTCAAAAGGGGCCAGCCCCCTTAGCCCCCTTAGCGGCCCCCCTTAGCGGCTTCCTGAGCGCCTGAACGCCTGAACGCTGGGTACGCTTGATATCGCTCACTGATAATGATATCGTGAGCGACCAGTCTGGAGCAACGGCTGATGCGGTTACAGGAGCTGACCGTCGGCCCCATTGTCGGGGAGACCACCCCCACACGGGCGCGCATCTGGGGCCGCGGTGACACGACGGTCATCGACGGCAAACCGCGTCGCTGCTTTGGTACCCTGCGCTACCGCCAGCAAGGCGCCGCTTCCTGGCACAAGCCGCTGATCTTCAAGCTGAACCCCAACTTCGACATGACCGGTGTGGCCATCCTGGGCGGACTGCAGCCGGAAACCCGCTATGAGTACCAGGTGGGCCATTTCTTCTCCGATGGCGAACTCCCGGATGCCAGTTTCCGTGAGGCGGATTGGAGCGCCGCGTCAACCGGCCACTTCTGCAGCGCCAGCGACAACCCCAAACAATCACGAACCCTGGTGATCGGCTCCTGCCGCTACCTGCTCAAGACCTTCATGGGCGATTTCTTCGACGATCGAGGTGACAAGACATTTCGCACCATTCTCGACCACATCAAGAGCGGCACCGACGTCCACCAGGTCGTCATGATGGGCGACCAGATCTACGCGGACGATCTCAATTCCTGGCTGCCGGATCGCACCATCAACCAGTTCTACCGCCGTTATCGAGACGCATTCTCCCAGAAACACCTCCGCGAACTCATGAGCCAGGTCCCGACCTACATGACGCTGGACGATCATGAAATCGAGGACGATTGGCCCAGCAACGCCGCCGGAAGTGACTGGCAGACCCTGTTTCCGGTTGCCATCCATGCGTATCAGGCGTATCAACTGTGCCACGGCCCCAACATTCCGGTCCGGCGGGGGCGGCTGGTCGGAACGCCCAGCCGGCTGTGGTATCAGTACTCGGATGGCTGCTGCGCCGTCTTCGTGACCGACTCGCGCACTGAACGCTTCCTGAACGGAAACGACCGCTCGCGCGAAATGATCAGCCGCGAGCAGATGCGGGCACTCAAACGCTGGCTCGCGGACGGCTCGGAGCAGGTCAAGCTGGTCATCACCTCGGTGCCCTTCTTTCCAGACACCGTCGCTGAGGAGCGCGTAGACAAGTGGTCAGGATTCAACGTCCAGCGCCAGGAACTCCTCAAGCACATCGAGAGCCGCCGCATCAAGAAGGTCGTGTTCTGCTCGGGTGACGTACATGCCTCCATGTCCGCAGAGCTTCATTCACCTTCCGGCCTCAAGATCCTGTCCGTCATATCGTCGGCGTTCTTCTGGCCGTACCCGCACCCGTCGGCCAGGCATTTCCGCATGAGCGGAATGATCGACGGTGGCACCGCCGGAGAATTCCGAATCGTGAATCCGAGTCGGCTGATCAGCGACGACAACTTCACCCGACTGCACGTCACCCCCAGCGCCATCAAGGTGGCAGTGTTCGGCCGCAAGGGCGAGGCCAGAAGCGTCACGGAACATCGCTTCGACTGACGCAGACGCCAATTCAGCAAGAAGGAGCGGCCAAACCGGTGTGGGGGCTGCGGTTGCCTGACGGCGGTGATTTCTGCCCGCAGAACACGGAGGCCGTGCCGGCGCCATCCACGTCGCGGCCGCAGCGGATCACCGGCGGATCAACCCACCCAGTGCCAGTTCACGAATTCGGCCACATTCAGCAACTGGAAGCCCAAGAACACGCTGCCGAGCGCTGCGCAGGTCCAGCGCCGATAAGCATCGCGGACCAGAAGCACCAGCACCGCAAAGAGCGGCCAAGCCAGCAGTGCGTAGCGGGAGAATGACATCAGGTCTCCCTTGGTCAACAGCGGGATGATCAGGATGCCCAGGGAATAGCTGCTGTAATGCAGCGGAACCACCCGAAGGCCGATGAACCACACTAAGGCGGAAACCGCCAATACGATGAAATCCAGTTGCGACCGATGGAAGCCGTGCCATGGAAGTGCGGCAAAATTCGCCGCGGTCTCGCAGGTGTTGTGCCAGAGGTTGTCCAACATCGACGCTTGACCGTAACCCCACCAGCGGATCACTTCGAGGGATACCAACGGATTGCCGGTGCGGGCGGCATGGTGCCACAGGAGCAGGGCCGGCGGGACGGCCGCCACCAGGAATCCGAGGGCGCGCGGAAACTGCCCGCGTAACCATCCGGGGTGACGAATGTGCTCGGCCACCATAAACGCCGCGGGGACCAGGGCCATGGCGATGCCGTTGGGACGGGTCACGATCCCCAGTCCCACGCACATGCCTGCCGGGAGCCACGAACCACGCTCACAGGCCACGAAGGTCAGCACGGCCAGCAGCAGGAACAAGCTCTCGGTGAACGGCACGTGGAAGAACAGGCCGAACGGTGAAGCGACGTACAGCACCACCGTCCAAAAGGCATTCTGCGGACCGACCCGATGGCACAAAAATCCATAGAGCAACAGCAGCGCCACCAGGCTGAGACTGTTGGCAGCAACGAAGCCGGCGGCATCGACGTCCGGCAGGAGCGTCTGCGTTGCCCGAAGCGTCAGCCCCCACAGCGGGAAGAAGGCGTACTTGAGCCGTGCGTCATGGCCGGCAATGCGCTTCGGATACTGCACGACCGAAGCGGCCTCGAACTGTTCGCGCGACGGATAGCCCTCCTCGGCGATCGCGTTGTGCCACTGGGCGTCGGACACCACCCACAGCTCAAAGAACCGGATGTCCTGGGGGTCGGTCCAGCGGCTGATGAGCCTGTGATGGTGAAAGTTGTGCTCATAATCGCGGCGGCTCAACGCCCCGTGGTGCGCCGCGTACATTCCATAGAGGATGACAGCACCCTTGATCAGCAAGACCGCCACCGTGACCGCTCCGTACCCGCGCCAAGATGGGCGCGCGGCGCGCGCGCTGACCGAATCCTCGAACTGCTGGAGCTGCATAAGCAATCGACCCAAGTGGACCGCGTCTCGACAAGGCGGCCATGATAACGGCTGTAGCGCACCCTGAGCGAGCCACAGCAATCGGCAGCGGCGGTCTCCGCGGTCGGTTGGTTCCGCCGCCTGCCCACAGCGACGGGGTCAGGACCGCGGTCAGGACCGTCCGAGGACGGCCCCGCCTTGGGTGCCCAAACCCTTGCCCGCCAGCGGTCATCACCCGTAAGCCGCGTCATCACGATCCTAACTCCAAGGCCCGCAGTACCCGTACCCGCCTGGCGGCCGGCGGGCGCCCTCGGTCCTTCTTCAAGACGACCTGGTCGACCTGGCAGAACGACCTGGTCGACCTGGCGACACGACCTGGTCGACTTGGCAGAACGACCTGGTCGACCTGGCGAAACGACCTGGTCGACTTGGCAGAACGACCTGGTCGACCTGGCGAAACGACCTGGTCGACTTGGCAGAACGACCTGGTCGACCTGGCGAAACGACCTGGTCGACTTGGC
>CAZUGO010000096.1:0-2514 GCA_964619935.1 uncultured Planctomycetales bacterium
GAGCCTGGGCCGCGTTGCGCGCGGCCAAAGCCAGGGGGTCCGAGAGAGCCACAATAGCGTCAAATGGCTCTGCAATTTCTTGCAATGCCGCGTAAATTTGCGAATAGCATTACCCTTGACTGCACCTTAAAAACGACATAACTGGAAATGCGAACGGGGCTGAGTAGTGGTAAACTGTGAGATTAACACGACCGCAGGAGAAAGCCCCTGGAAAAATATTATCCCCCGGCCGTCCATCAAAAAGCGGCCAAACTGGAACAACTGTTGCTTCGGCTGGAGGCCGGTGAAGAACTGGCGTCGGTCTGTGCCGAACTGGGATTGGAGATTACGCCCGCCCGGGTCAAAAAACTCCAGGCCAAATACGAGGCGGGCGGACGCCAAACCGCGGCGCTGTTGGATGGTCGCTTTGGGCACAGCCAGCACGTGACCTCGGCCATTCGGGCCTGGTTGTATGAACGGCGTCAGGCTGAGCCGGACATCACTGGGCCGGCGTTGGCGGCCGAAGTCGAGCGACGCTTTGGCGTCACAGTCAGCGTCGGTCATATCAACCACCTGCTGGACGAAGTAGCGCTGAACCGGCGGACGGGTCGGCCACGCAAAACGGTCGCCCCAGCCCCAGCGACATCGCCCCCCGCCCAGGCCAACGCCGGGCTTTTTTTCCCTGGAGGGCCCCAAACAGGCGCTGGGGGTGACCGAGACGGTTGAAACAACGCTGCACCAGCAGGAACAGGTGCAGCAAACCGACGACCCGGCGGCGGTGCGGCAGTTGTGGGAAAAGGAAGCCAATACTCGCTGGGCCAAACTGGACCACCTGCTCTACCTGCCGGTGCTGGGGCTGACCCGCCCGCGCGACCTGTACTACTATCAGGGCCAGGGGTTGAGCGTGTTGTACGGCTTCAGCTACAAATATATGACCGTCGAACATTTTCTGGGACGGTTGAGCCGGTTACAGGCGGGGCAACCGCTGGCGCTGGCCCTGAGCCGCTGTTACAGCCAGGCCTGGTATCCGGGCGACAGCCCGCTGACCCTGTACGTCGACTGGCACGTTAAGCCCCACTGGACTAAACAACCCAGCCAGTCCGGCGCGGTGACCATGTGGGGCCGGATTATGCCGGGCACCAAGCAACTACTGCTCAACGGGCGGGGCGGTCAGCCGCTGCTGGGGTTCAACCGGCCAATTGACGCGCACCTGAGCGGTGAACTGGTCACGCTGGAAGAGCAGTTGAGCGCCCACTGGCAGCGGCCCATCGGCCTGACCATTTTCGACAGCGAAGGGGGCGGACTGCCGCTGGGCCAACGCTACCTGGCGGCGGAGCGGCCCTACCTGAGCCATCTGCCCCGCTCCGGCTACAAACTGACCGCTTTTGAGACCCTGAGCGACTGGCAGCCGGTTCAGGCTGACCCCACGCGCGAGGTAGCGCTGGCCCGCTGGCGCGACCCGCTGCGGGCTGCCGCCGACCCGCGTGACCTGATCCTGCTGCGACGGCAGGGCGACACCGACCCAACCCGGGTCTACACCGGTCACCTGCCCGCCGGTCTGCCGCTGGGCCAGGTGCCGGGACTGCATCGTGGTCGCTGGGCCAATCAGGAGCGAAGCATCCGGGAACTGGTCAATGGCGCTAACCTCAACGCCAACTTTGGTTACACCAGCCAGGCGGTGCCCAATCGCACCCTGCAACGGCAGTGGGCTGCGGCGCAGGAGCAGGTGGAAAGCAGTGAGCGGCAGGTCGCCACCCTGCGCCAGGCCGGGCGCAATTTGTGGCAGCAGGGGCAGCGCCGTCAGCAGCACTACCACCAGCAGTACCAGGCCCTGCTTGACCAGTTGCAGCAGCAACAAACCGAGTTTCTGACCCGTCAAGCCAGCGGTCAACCGCTGCGCCGCTGCCAGCAACGGCTGGCCCGCACCTTCAGCCGCCTCGACCACCTCACCCAGCGCCACCAGCGCCAGCGCGACCAGCACCAGGCCCAACTCGACCAGTTGCAGGCCCGTCTGGCACTGACCACCGCCGAGCTGGCCCACCGCCGTCAACAGCGCGATGCCCTCGATACCAGCAGTCTCTATCGGGAACGCCAGCTGGAAAAAGATCAGTTGATGCTCAACCTGCAACTGCTGCTGGGCAATCTCCACCAGTGGGCCCGCTCGGCCTTTTTTGCCCCGGCCTGGCAGCGGTTGGAATTGAAAACCGCCATCGAATTGATCTACCGCAAACCGGGCTGGGTGCAGTGGCAACCTGACACGATCACGGTGGTGTTGACACCTTATCGCTACCCGGAACAACAGCAGGCGATGGAAGAAACCTGCCGTCGCTTCAACGCCGCCAACCTGCACTGGCGCGACGGACGACGCCTGCTCATCCACGTGGCCCCCCCTTGATATTTCCAGTTATGTCGTTTTTAAGGTGCAGTCAAGGGTGATGCTAGGCATTGGTTCCTTTTGATTGAATAGCGCGTTTTTGTTGGCCGAATGCAATTAACAAATCATAAACCTCCCTTACCGAGTTTTCCTTCTGCCCC
>CAZUGO010000097.1:0-51908 GCA_964619935.1 uncultured Planctomycetales bacterium
GGGTCCTCTCTACTTCAGAGTGGACCGTGCGAGCGACGCATTTCCATGGCACGAGTTGATCATCAATGGGCTGGTTTATTCACTCGTTGATCCGTGCCTGTTGTTGACAGACGGCTACGCATTGCTCGCCCCGAATGATGAAAGACAGCGCTGGCCAGACGGAATGCGCCCGGGCCTTGCTCCTTACGCCGCCCGAGAGACTCGACCTTGCTGTCGCCGCGCTCGGCCACCTCCTGGACGACCCCGATGCGCAAGCGCAGGCGACGACCACTGTCCTGAAAACGCTTGCCCGCTTCGGCACGCGCGCCCGTCCGGTGCTGGGGCGCGATGAGGCGTTGTACGCGCACCAAGAGATCGCAGAGCAGATTCGTACTTCTGCAGCCGTAGCGGTGTTGCGGATCGCAGGCCTGGCCCATTCTGCTCGAAACGGCACGATCCGATCCGGATCAGAAGCTGCGAGAAGAGGTCAGCCGCCCTGCGGTCTCTGGACGATCAACCCGGCACCGAGATTCACCGGCGACATATCCAGCCCCTGCTTGTCAAAATAATCCATCCTGTTGGGTACGGTTTTCAGGATGGTGTTGGCCAGCTCTTCCGAAATCCTGTCTCTCCGGTACTTATAAGCCAGGTATACGAGAAAGGTTTCGGCAATGTCTTCCCGGTCGGGGTTTTCCTGGGCATAGGCGGATATGTAAGCCGGATCCGACGACTGCGCCTCTCTCCAGCCGGTAGCGCTGGCATGCGCGGCGTCGAGTGAAGTGTGGCAGGCTTCGTGGACGAAGGTTTCTTCAAGAATGCCATCCGCTTCGTAAAGCGCGCCCTGCCCGGTATGGATCAGCAGATTGTTGTTACCGCCTCCAAAAGGTTCAGTGCCTTTGTGTATCCAGAAGGTTTCAACGTCCTTCTTGAGTACCTCCGGAAGCCTGCCGACCGCGGTAGCATATTTTTCCGCTTCGGCTCTTGCTTCGTCTACGGTGCTGAATTCCGGGTTCACCTGTACTTCCACCGTGAAGCCGTTGGCAAACGTGGCTGCAAACAGGTAGGCTTCGGGGGTTATCCAGTCGTTTACCCGCCGGTCAAACATCTTCCTCGGCGCCACCCCAGTGTAAGAAAGGCTCTGGAAGGTGGTGGGGTCGTCGGCAGTGATGATGTCGGGGTCCAGGAAAATGGTGCCTTCAAAAGGGGGGGTGGTTTTCGCGTTGTTGCCACACCGGGACAGCAAGATCACTGAAATGAAAAGAGTAATCATACTGAGCCGTCCGGTCATGGACTTGGCGTTAGCATGAATAACGGTGTACATCGTCAATAAACCTGCAAGGGTGGCCATGCGGGGACGGCACTAGTCGCTGCCGAAGCGAATGCCTTGGGCCAGCGGGAGGGTGCTGCCCCAATTGATGGTGTTGGTCTGGCGGCGCATGTAGGCCTTCCAGGAATCGCTGCCGGACTCGCGGCCTCCGCCGGTTTCCTTCTCGCCGCCGAAGGCGCCCCCGATTTCGGCCCCGCTGGTTCCGATATTGACGTTGGCGATGCCGCAGTCGCTGCCGCCGGCGGATAGAAACTGCTCGGCCTCCTGCAGGTTGCCGGTAAAGACGGCGGACGACAGTCCCTGGGGCACGTCGTTGTGCAGGGCAATGGCGTGCTCGAAGGTGTCGTAACAAATCAGGTACAAGATGGGCGCAAACGTTTCTTCCTGAACAATCGGCATCTTGTTGCGGGCCGAGGCGATGCATGGCGTCACGTAGCAGCCGCCGGGATGGCTGTGTTCAGGTAAGACTTCGCCGCCGTACAGCACCTCGCCGCCTTGTTCACGGATGTGGCCGAGGGCTGCCTGCATGGTGCGAACCGCCGCGATGTTGATCAACGGTCCCATCAAGGTGGCCGGGTCGAGGGGGTTGCCGATAGGCACCTGGCGATAGGCGGCCAGCAGGCCATCCAGCAGTGTGTCGCGTACCGATTCCTGAACCAGCACGCGCCGGGTGCTGGTGCAGCGCTGGCCGGCGGTGCCGACGGCCCCGAACAGGATGGCCCGGGTGGCCAGGTCCAGATTCGCCTGGGGCGTGACGATGACGGCATTGTTCCCGCCCAGCTCCAGGATGGTGCGCCCCAGCCGCCGCCCGACGACCTCGCCGACCTGGTAGCCCATTTGGCAACTGCCGGTTGCGGAGATCAGCGGCACGCGGCGGTCCTCGACCAGCCGCTTGCCGACGGTGGCTCCAGGCCCCACGACCAGCGAGAAGATCGCCGGGTCGACCCCGTTGCGGCCACACACCTCGGCGGCAATGCGGGTGCAGGCGATGGCGGTGAGCGGCGTCTGGGAGGACGGCTTCCACAGCGTGGCGTCACCGCACACCGCGGCCAGGGCCGCGTTCCAGGCCCACACCGCCACCGGGAAGTTGAACGCTGAAATCACCCCGACCACGCCCAGCGGATGCCATTGCTCATACATGCGATGCTGCGGCCGCTCCGATTGCATGGTCAGTCCGTAAAGCTGACGCGACAACCCCACCGCGAAATCGCAGATGTCAATCATCTCCTGAACTTCACCGTCGCCTTCGGCCTTGATCTTGCCCATTTCGATGGTGACCAGCGAACCCAGGGCGTCCTGCTTGCGGCGCAGCGCGTCGCCCAACTGGCGGATGACCTCACCGCGGCGCGGGGCGGGAACGGTCCGCCAGGAAAGAAATGCCTGGTGCGCCCGCTTGATGACGGTTTCATAATCGGCGGCAGTGGCTTGGCGGACGGTCGCCAGCCGCCGGCCGTCGATCGGCGACGTGCAGGTCACCGGTTCGCCGTTGCCCAGCCAGTCGCCGGCAAAAGCGCCCGCATTGACGGGGTCGATTCCCAACTCGGTCAGGACGTCCTGCATCGAAACGGTCCCTCATAATGAAGTAGCGGCCGCCGGGCTCCATCGAGTCGCAGCATCGCTGAGTTCGGTGGGTGGCTCGATCCGCGACGTTCAGGCCGTGGTGCCGAAACCGAGGAGCACGAACAAAGACTCGGACAGCAGCACAAAGATGGCCGCGAGGATCTGGGCCAGCCAGGTGGGCCCCTGGTCCTGGGCATACTGTCCAAAATCGCTGAACGCGAAGTCCGCCAGCGCGGTCGACGGCCCGAGCAGGAGTCCCGCCAGGAGCATCCATTTGCATGAACGGATCCATTTCATAAGTCACCTCATGTAGGCAGCGTGCCATCGTACCGCGGCGGTTCCAGGCCGACAAGCAGCGGGTGTGCCGGCGTTTCACTCGGCGGTCAGGTGGTCGATCGCCGGCCAGTCCCAGGACTGCAGGACCTCCAACCGCCCCCGATCGGTCAGATTGAAGTGCAGCGGCGTGATCACCACGAAGCCCTCGCTGAGCACCTTGAGGTCGCTGTCCGCGTCCCGGATTTCACCGAAGTCGCCGTCCAGCCAATAGTACATCCGTTGGTCCGGCCCCCGGAAGCTGACGTACTTGTCTTCCATGGTCTGGACCGCCTGGGCGGCAATTCGGACGCCCCGCGGGTTACCGGGTCTCAAGGTGGGGATATTGATGTTGATCAGTTGGCCGCCGATCAGCCCACGCTGCTGGAAGGCCTTGATCAGGCGGATGGCAATCCGGGCCGCGTGCGGGAAGTCCAACTCATTGCCGTGTTCCAGGGACACCGCGAACGACGGAATGCCCAGGAACGCTCCATCGGCAGCCGCCGCCACCGTGCCGGAGTAGAGCACGTTGATGCTGACGTTGGCGCCGTCGTTGATCCCGGAGACCACCAGGTCGGGGCGCCCGCCGAGCAGTTCCTGGACGCCGAGCTTGACGCAGTCCGCCGGTCGGCCGTCGACACTGTAGCCGTGAAATTCGCCGTGCACGTGGATCCGCGACACGGCGATCGGCTTCTGCACGGTGATGCCGTGGGCGGCCGCCGACTGCCCGGACTCGGGGGCCACCACGTGAACATCGCCGAGGGCGAGCAACTCATGGTGCATCGCCGCCAGCCCGGGGGCCAGAATGCCGTCATCATTGGTCAAGAGGATTTTCATGCACCGAGGATCCAGATCGGTCTGAGGGTCGTCGCCGGCAGTCGATTGTAGAACCGCCCTCGGCGATGTCAACATGCCGCCAGCGCACTTATAATAGGTGTGCATGCGACCGTTGACGCGACAGCAAATCCGCGAAGTGGATCGCCGGGCCATCGAGGAGTTCGGGATCGCCAGCCTGGTGCTCATGGAAAACGCCGGCCGCAACGCGGCCCAGTTGATCATCGAGCACCTGCAGCACCCGGGCCGCCCGCGGGTGTGCATCCTGTGCGGGTCCGGCAACAACGGCGGCGACGGTTTCGTGATCGCCCGCCATCTGTTCAATGCCCGCTTTGCGGTTGACGTGGTGCGGCCGGCGCCCGCCGCCCGACTGACCCCCGATGCCCGAATCAATCACGACATCGCTTGCAGGATGGGGATCCCCATTCACGAGGGTGATCCGCGGCAGACCGAGCGGCTGCTCAAACGATCGGGCGTGGTGGTCGATGCCTTGCTTGGCACCGGATTCAGCGGGACGGTTCGCCCGCCGATCGATCAGATGATCGCGCTGATCAATGCCGCAGCACATGCCATGGTGGTGGCCATGGACATCCCGTCGGGTCTGGATTGTGACAGCGGCGTGCCCGCCGAGCCCACCGTGCGGGCGGATCTGACCGTGACCTGTGTGGCGCCTAAACTGGGGTTTGCCCGGGCAGCCGCCTATACCGGTGAGGTGTGCGTCGCCGACATCGGGGCGCCGCGATCCTTATGGGACCTTCCCTGACTCCCGTTCGCCGCGGCGCACGGGGCCATGCCCCCCATATCGTAAGCTGAAAGTGCGCCGTGCGGCGCCTGTTGTATCCCCCGGGCATTGAGGAGCAGGAGCGGACCATTCGTGACCCAGTGGCGACTGTGGAACCATCTTTTCTTGACGTTGGCGGTGTGCAGTGGCCTGATCGCGGTGGGCGCCGTCCTGCTCCTGCAGCAGCCGCAGCGGGACTGGGCCCGCAATAGCCGCCAAAACATGCTCGCCCATTTGGTCGAGCCGCTGGCGCAGACCTTGTCACGAGCCGACGTCGACCCGCGGCAACACTTCGAGGACTGGGCCCGGATCATCAGCCGCCATCCCGACGTGGTGCGGATCGCGGTTCTCGACCGAGACGATCGCCCGCTGGCGGCGTATCCGCCCGGGCCGTTCGAGCAGGGCCTGGCGGAGGTCCGCGGTCTGGCCGGCGCCCTGGAGCTGGTTCGTTGCCCGCTGCCGGAAGTCGCCGGATCGTCGCTGGCCACCCTGGCGTTCACCTTGCTCGTTCCAGCGACGGCCCTGGGGCCGCCACCGCCGCAAACGTCCTATTGGCCGATCCTCTTGATGGGCGCCGCGGCCATCGGCCTGGCCACCTGGTGGCTGCGCTGCCGCCTGGAGAAACCGATCACCCGCTACCTGCACAAAGCCAATCGGCTGCTGGGCGTCCAGAGTTCACCGGCGGCGGACGGTCACGTCGGTGCTGAGTTCGAAAAGCTGCTGGCGCACATCGATCACCTCCGGCGGGAGGTGCTTGACTGGCAGGGCCAGTCCTCGGAGCTGCAACGACGGGTGAACCTCAAGGTCAGAGCCGAACGCGAGCATTTCAATGCTCTGCTGCGGCGGGTCGAGACCCAGGCTTGCGAGGATGCCCTGACCGGCCTGGAGAATCGCCGCGGCATGGATGATCTGCTCAAGGGGCTGTTTCTGCTGCATCGCCGATCCAACCTGGAACTGACGGTGGTCATGCTGGACATCGATCACTTCAAGGCACTCAACGACACCCTGGGGCACCAGGCGGGCGACGGGCTGTTGCGATTCCTGGGTGAATTGGTGCGGGCCACGATTCACGACCCGGACCTGGCGATCCGGTACGGCGGCGATGAGATTCTGCTGGTGCTGCCTGGGACCGGGTGCGCGCCCGCGGCCCGCACCGCCGCCCACCTCAACTCGATGCTGGAACGTTACGGATCGTCACTCGGTGTCGATCCGCCGCCGACCTTGAGTGCCGGGATCGCCTCACTGATGTACAGCCGGTCGATCACCATGGACCAGCTCATCAACGCGGCAGACCAGGCGTTGTACCTGGCCAAGCGCAACGGCAAGAACCGGGTGCAGATCTGTGATTCTGCGGTGCCGGAGGCCGCGCTCGAGCCGGCGGCGGTGCCGCCGTCGGTTCAGGACTGAATCGCCGCCAGACACCCCGTGACGCTGGGCATGACGTTGGGCAGGGCCTGGATTTCGGGCACGGTCAGCCAGGCGTGATCGGCCACCTCGCGGGAATTGGCGATGACCGCGCCACCGTTCGATCGGACGGTCCAGCAATGCAGGATCCACTCCTGGTTGAGGGACAGGCACTCCCACACTTTGCGGATCGGTTCGGTTTCCAGTCCCACTTCCTCTTGCACTTCGCGGATGACCGCTTGGCGCTGGGTTTCGCCGGGTTCGACGGCCCCACCCACGAAGCACCAGTACCCGCCGGCTCGAATCTGCGGGGGTCGCAAGATCAGCAGATAACGGGCGTTCCGCTCAATGATGGCGACGACCCCTTCGCCGGGGCCTGCGTTGCCGGGCACGGTCATGGGCCACGCCTTTCTGCGGCCGGAACCGCTGTGGTTTGCCCCCGTATATCGATCCGGGTATCGTACCGGCTACTGTACCCGGCCATGACCAGCCCTGCGCGATGTCCCGATCAAGGGCGTGTGATGAAGTTCCACTCGATCCTGGCCACTCAGTCTCAAACCGCAGCTGCGGTTCGCCATCTGATCGAGCAGGCGGGTGAATTTGCTGCCGATCTGGGCGTGCTGTTCGCGTCGCACCACCACGGTCCGGACTTCGAGGAACTGGTTCGGCCGCTGCACCGTCAGCTCAATGTCCGCAATCTGATCGGCTGCACCGGCGAGAGCATCATCGGGCCCGACCGTGAGGTCGAGGGCCAGCCGGCGGTGGTGTTGTGGCTGGCGGCCCTACCGGAGGTGCGGGTCCTGCCCTTTCTGGTGGATCAGGAGGACCTTCAGGGATTCGAGGACATCGACGGCCTGATCGACCGCGTGGGCGCGGCGCCCGACGACGATGCCAGCTTCGTGATCCTGGCCGAGCCGTATACCTTCGACACCTTGTTCTTTCTCAATTACATGGACCACGCTTATCCCGGGCGGCCCAAGGTCGGCGGGATGGCCAGCGGGGCCACCGAGCGCGGGCAGAACCGCTTGTTCCTGAACGACCAGGAGCTGCGCCAGGGCATGGTCGGCGTGGCCTTGAGCGGCCCGGTGCGGATCGACACCGTGGTCTGTCCCGGATGTCGCCCGATCGGCAAGCCGTATGTCGTCACCAAGGCCAACGTCAACATCATCGACCAACTGGGCGGCCGTGACGCCCACGACGTGCTCAAGCAGGTGTTTCTGGATGCGGCCCCCCCCGATCAGGAGATGATGAAGGGAGGCGTGCAGGTGGGGGTGGTCATCGATGAACACCTCAAGGACTTCGGGCCCGGTGATTTTGTGGTCCACAACCTGCTGGGCGTGTTCGAAGAAACCAAGCTGGCCATCGGCAGCCTGATCCGACCCGGCCAGACCATCCAATTCCACGTCCAGGATGCCGTGACCGCCGACACCGTGATGCGGGACATGCTCGCCGGAAAGACCGCCCAACTGAACACCGCCCCATCCGGCGGCCTGCTGTTCAGTTGCAACGGGCGCGGGCGGCGGATGTTCTCCGAATCAAACCACGATATCGGTCTGGTGAAGGCGGCGTTCGAGGACTGTCAGGTCGCCGGTTTCTTTGCCCAAGGCGAGATCGGTCCGGTCGGAGGGCGGTCGTTCGTGCACGGGTTGACCAGCAGTTTGATCTTGTTTCGGGATGCCACCTGAACGATCGGCCGCCGCGGTCATTGCTGGCGGCGGGTGGTTCCTTTGATCACCACCTGGTCCCAGCCCCAGGGGCTGTGCTCGGTCCAGGTCCACTCCAGGCGATCAGCGGCCAGGAAGGTGGTCTCGACGGCGTGCTGCATCTTCTTGCCGGCGGCATTCACGCCGCTGCCCTCGGCCCGCAAGGTCTGGTTGTCGTCGCTGATGGTCAACGTGGATTCGCCGTGCTCGCCGTAGTCGCTGAGGTACCACACCCGGATGGTCTCGGAGATCGGATCCCAGCGATAAACCTCAACGTAATTGGCCCGGTCTGCCCCCGGGACGTCGTGCCAGCCTTCGCATTCCAGGGCCAGCCCCCCGAGCAGCCACGCACACTTGAAGCCCCCCTTCATGTAGTTGGAGGCGGCCTGGATGGCGGTGTCCTGCTCGGTGTACCGGGGCTCGGGGTAGACCACTTCGGCGTTGCCGTACCAGGTGCCGACCAGCCCCTGCAGCCGGGCCATTTCGGGCGGCTGCGTCGGTTTGGCGAGTTCCAGGCGCTTTGGAGTGGCACACCCTCCTGCCAGCAGCAGTGCAATGACCGGCCAGTGCGGGCGACGCATCATGGGCTCCTTAGAGGCGGTGGGTCACGGCGTGGGTCAATCGGACCATGGGGTCTGGGCCCAGAGTTCAGCCGCAAGTACGTTACCGCAAAACTATGGATAGGACCAGTGGCGCTCGACCTGCGGTGGCCCCGAGCGGCCCGGAACCGGGTGTTGCGGAATCGGCGCGGGCCTGGCGATCGGGTATAGTGGGTGACCATGAACCACGCCATTTGCTGCCAGGATTTGTACAAACGCTACGAGTCGGGCAAGAAGTCGGTGGACGCGGTCAATGGTCTGGACCTGGAAGTTCGCGTGGGCGAGTGCTTCGGGCTGCTGGGACCCAACGGCGCCGGCAAGACCACCACGGTGGAGATCCTCGAGGGGCTGCTGCCCCCGACCTCCGGCACGCTGGAGATCCTGGGCTCAACCTGGGGCGGCGGTCGCGACCACGAGTTGCGCCAGAAGCTCGGCATCACCCTGCAGGAAACCCGCTTGCAGGAGAAGCTGACCGTCACGGAAACGTTGCGGCTGTTTCGCAGCTTCTACGACCATGGCATGGATCCGGCCGCGGCGATGGCCCTGGTGTCGTTGGAGGAGAAGGCCACGGCATGGGTTCGCAAACTGTCGGGTGGCCAGCGGCAACGCTTGGCCGTGGCGTGTGCCCTGGTCGGTGAACCGGAGTTGCTGTTTCTCGATGAACCCACCACCGGCCTGGACCCTCAAGCCCGCCGGCAACTGTGGGACGTGGTTAACAACCTCAAGCGCACCGGCAAGACCATCCTGATGACCACCCACTACATGGACGAGGCCGAGAAGCTCTGCGATCGGGTGGCCATCGTGGACCACGGCAAGGTCATTGCCCAGGGGACGCCACGCGCATTAATCTCGCGGATGGGCGGCGATCACGTCATTGAGTTCGAGTTACAGGCCGGCAGCAACGGTCCGGTTGCCGCCGAGCAGTTCACGAGCATTGCCTCGGTGCGGTCGGTGGTGCGTGAGCCCTCCGGCTACCTGCTGACCGTCGCTGAACCGCACCTGGCCATTCCAGCGCTGCTCAAGCATCTCGAGCACCAGGCCCTGTCGCTCACCAGCCTGACCACCCGCCATATCAATCTGGAAGATGTCTTTGTCTGCCTGACCGGTCGCCATCTCAGCGACGAGATCTGACCCGTCGCCCGATCAAGGCAATTGTCGGACCAGGAGGGCCCCGCCGACCCATCCGGCCTCGCCGCTGCTGGCCAGGGTGCCGATGGGTGCGCCGCTGGTCCCGTCGTACTCGTCGATCGACGATTCGCTCTGCGTGCCGCCGGTAGTCGCGGTCACCAGCACGAACAGGTTGCCGTTGGTCCCGAACACCAGGCCCGCCGGCAGGGAAGTGCCGACGGTCTCGACGAACACGCCGAGTTCCTGTCCGGTGGTGCCGTTGAATTCCAGGATGCTGACGACGCCGGTACTCGAGTCCTGCTTGGGCAGGTAAATATTGCCGTCGGGACCGAAGGGAATGTCGCTCAGGAAAAAGAGGCCCAGCTCCAAACCGTCTCCGTCCGGCGGAATGAACTCGCGGATGAACGCGCCGGTATCGGCGGCATACTCCAGCACGCCGGTGGTCGAACTGGTGCCATCGATCACCAGGTTAATGACCAGCAGGCGGCCGTCAGGGGTGACGGTCAGCGCCACCGGCAGGTCCAGCCCACCGCTGCCCGCGGGAACCAGCACGCCGACCTGCTGGCCGGTCTCGATGTTGAATTCCACGATGTCGTCGGCCCGGGCGATCAGCAGCCGGTTTCCGGAAACGGTGATGTCGTTCGGCGAAATGAGGTCGCTGGTGTCTTCGGAAACGACGTCGCCGATCCGCGCCCCGGTGGCGCCATCGAACTTGGTCACGGCGCTGGCGGGGTTGTCATGGGCCCCGGACACCGCCACGTACAGGTCGCCGTTGCCGTCGACGGCCAGGGCGGGTCGCAGCACCGGTCCGGTCTCCACCTCGCGGTTGGTGAATTCAACAAGCGGCCCCAGCACCGCCCCGCTGCCGCTGTCGAATTCCAACAGCTCGTCGATGCTGCCCAAGTCGAACGCCGAGGCGTTGGCGATGAACAGGTTGCCACCGAACTCCGCGGTGATGGTGGTGTCGTCATTCAGGGTGACTTGCAGGCTGGGGTCCGAGCCGCTGGCGTCACCGCTGTAGCCCAGGAACGAGTAGCGGGCATTGGCCTCGGCGGTGAGCGTCACGGTGGTTCCGCTGGCGTAGCTGCCGCCGGCCGGAGTGATCGTGATGGTGCCCGCCGCGGGGGTGAGATTGTTGACCGTCAACTGCACTTGGGTGTTGTTGCCGCCTTGGGGGCCGCAGCCGGCAGCCGCAATCAGGGCACCGGTCATGGCGTTCAGGCACAGGGTTGGTCGTCGCATGGTTGGTCCTTCGCTAATGAGGTCTGTAATGGTGATTCGGCCCCAAACGAGAGCCCTTGATTGTTCGCCGGGCCTGGTGGGATGTCAAGCCCTGACGGCCGGCCGCCGGGGACTCGATCTTTGGGCGGCAGCGGGCTATGCTGTCGCCTTGGGCCTGGACGCCCGGCCGGGTTGTTGGTCCGCTGGATGGTGCGATGGATTCCCCCCACCCGTTGCTGCAACTGATCATGGCTCGCGTCAGGCAGTTCTTTCGCGAACCGGAGGCCATCTTCTGGACCTATGGATTCCCGCTGCTGATGGTCGTGGGTTTGGGGATTGCCTTCAAGAACAAGCCTGCCGACGTGTTTGACGTCACCGTGGTCGCCGGCGCAGATGGTGGCCCTGCTGCGAGTGCTTTGTCCGCAGACCAGCGCTTCAAGGTCCAGGTCGCACCCGCTGAGCAGGCCTACGACCGCCTGCGCCGCAATCGCACGCCGCTGGTGGTCGCGATGCTGCCCGACGGGAGCTGCGAATACCATTACGATGACAGCAATCCGGACAGCCGCATGACCCGGGCCGTGGTGGACGACGCGCTGCAGCGGGCCGCCGGGCGCCGCGATGTGCTGGCGGTGCATGACCACACCGTCGCCGCTCCCGGTTCGCGGTACATCGACTTTCTGGTCCCAGGATTGATCGGGATGAACCTCATGGGTGGCGGCATGTGGGGCATCGGGTTCGTGCTGGTGGACATGCGGGTTCGCAACCTGCTGAAGCGGCTGCTCGCCACCCCGATGCGGCGCAGCCATTTTCTGCTGTCGATGGTCGGCTCCCGGGCGCTGTTCTTCTTTCCGGAGATGGCCGTGTTGATCTTGTTCTCGGTGCTGTTCTTCGACGTGCCGGTGCGCGGCCATCCGCTGGCCTTGGTGGTGGTGGCCTTGTGCGGCACCTTGGCGTTCGCCGGCCTGGGATTGCTGACCGCCAGCCGGGCTCAACGCATCGAGTCCATTTCAGGGCTGATGAACCTGGTCATGCTGCCGATGTGGCTGATGTCCGGCATCTTTTTCTCGTCCGATCGGTTTCCCGATGCCCTGCAACCGTTCATCAAGGCCCTGCCGCTGACCCAGTTGATCAATGCCCTGCGCGAGATCATGCTCGAGGGCGCCGGTCTGGGCTCGCAACTGGTGCCCCTGGGGGTCTTGACCCTGTGGGGGGGCGTTTCGTTCGTGCTGGCCCTGCGCTGGTTCCGCTGGGGTTGACCGGCGGGCTGACCGCGGCTGGTGCTGGGCCGGCCGCGCTAAGGATCGATGTCGCAGGGATTGACCGTGTCGCGATAACGACCCCAGCTACTGCAGAATCCTTTCAGCGGATCGACATATCTGTTCAGCAACTCGGGCGCTCCAGCGGCGGTGTCGATCGAGCCGGCGGCCGGGAGCGATCCGTTGAGCCCGCCGCCCAGGGCATCCACTTCCAGCAGGCCGATGAGCAGGCAGAAGGTGTCCAGGACGTTGGTGCTGCTGCTGCAGGTCGAGTCCGGTTGCGTCGCGGGATCAATCAGCAGTTGAAACAGGGTAAACAGGGAGTGCGTGGTGCTGCCGCGCGGCCCACTGGAGACCGTCGCCGAGAACTGGTCCGTGCCGATCAGGGCCTGCAGGGCCGGGTCGCGCAGCGTGACCGCCACGGCGCCCCGATCATCGGCGATCGCCAGCTCGCCGCCGTCATCCAGCGTGACCTTGAAGGTGGCAAAGCCGGGGTTGGGAAAGGTGACGGTGGCCGTGGGGCCGGTGGTCGACGACAGCACGCGGTAGTGGCTAAGCGCCCCGGCGGCGGTCCAGACCTCGTAGCTGCCGTGGTCATCCTGCACGGCGGCGAGCAGGTCGGCGGCGCCGCCATCGGCCGCCGGTCCGCCGGCGCCCGGGCTGCAGCCGGCCGCGGCCAAGGTCGCCAGCACGGCGAGCGCTCCGAAGATTCCGGTCAGAAGGGGACTCGGGGGACTCGGCATCTGGGCTTCTCCTGAACGTGCGGCCGCCGCAAGCCGGCCGCTTGATGTCTGCATCGACATGTCGAAAGCGGCTGATGAGCAAGCGCCCGGCTTCTCGGAACCAGCGCGCGCCGCTTGGCCGCCGGAACGTAACTGCCCGATAATCCACCCGTGCCGCCGCCCGGCAGCCGGTTGTCAGCAATGCCGTCCGCCCATAAGATACCCGATTGCGAACCCGGAAATTGCAACCGTCCCCCCCCCATCAGCGAGGAGAAAGCCGGTGAAGAACGCTAATGGACGCGCCCGACATCTGTTCACCTCCGAGTCCGTTTCCATGGGTCATCCCGACAAAGTGGCGGACCAGATCAGTGATGCCGTTCTGGATGCCATGCTCAGACAAGATCCCAAGTCGCGGGTGGCTTGTGAGACGTTGGTGACCACGGGTATGGCGGTGGTGGCCGGTGAGATTACCAGCAAAGCCATCGTGGACGTGCCCCGGGTGGTCCGCGATACCATCAAGGAAATCGGCTATACCGACGCCAGAATGGGCTTTGACTCCGAGAGCTGTGCCGTGATCATCAGTCTGGACAAACAGTCGCCGGATATCTCCCAAGGGGTCTCCGGCGGCCGGGGCAAACACAAAGCGCAGGGCGCCGGCGACCAGGGCTTGATGTTCGGTTTCGCCTGCCGCGAAACCGCTGCCTTGATGCCGATGCCGATTCACCTGGCGCACCGGCTGGTCGAGCGACTGGCCCAGGTGCGCCAGGAGGGTGTGTTGAAGTGGCTGCGGCCCGACAGCAAGAGCCAGGTGACGATTGAGTATCGCAACGGCAAACCGGATCGCGTCCACACGGTGGTGGTCAGCACCCAGCACGATGAGTCGGTGTGCGCCGACCGCGGGGCCGGCAATCTGACGCCGGCGGCCCAGAAGCTGATCATCAAGCACGTCATCGAGCCGGTGCTGCCGAAGGGCATGGTCAAGGGCAAGATTCGCTATCACATCAACCCCACGGGGCGTTTTGTGGTAGGCGGACCGCAAGGTGACTGCGGCTTGACCGGCCGCAAGATTATTGTGGATACCTATGGCGGTCGCGGGGCCCACGGCGGTGGGGCCTTCTCGGGTAAGGACCCGAGCAAGGTCGATCGCTCGGCCAGCTACATGGCCCGCTACGTTGCCAAGAATATCGTCGCCGCCGGCCTGGCGGATGTGTGTGAGGTTCAGTTGGCCTACGCCATCGGCGTGGCCGAGCCGGTCAGCGTGCTGGTGGATACCCAAGGAACCGGTCGCATTTCGGAGCCGCGCATCGAAGCCTTGGTCCGCGATCACTTTGACTTGACGCCCCAGGGCATCATCAAGACCCTGAATCTGTTGCGGCCAATCTACAAGCAGACCGCCAGGCACGGGCACTTCGGCCGCACCGGACCGGGTTTCACTTGGGAGAAAACCGACCGGGCCGAAGCCCTCAAACGGGCGGCGCGCTAGCCCGCTGCCTGGCAGCGCCGCCCCGGCTCACCGCGAGACCAGAGACTGCTCCGCCTCGCGGAGGACGTCTTGCAGTTGGCGGGTGTCGACCTGCGTCATGTCCTGGACGGTGAAGACCACCTGATCGTGCTGCGGGTGGCGGCGCACCTCGGCGGCAGTCCCCAGCCGATCAATCTTGGCAGGCGTGATCAATCCCGGGGCGGTGCGCAGCTCCACCCGCAGACCGTGACGGCTGGAGGTTACGATGCGCCCCCACGGCTGAGCCATGGCCGGATGTCGGATGGACACCGCGGTCTTGCCGTTCCAGTCCACTTCCAGATCGCGCACATTCTTGATCAGCCGGCCGATCAGCTCGGTCAACACCGTCGGCTTCCAGCGGCGTTGCCGCGTGGAGGCAATGGCCTTCTGCGCGAGATGCCACTTCTTGCCGTCCCGCTTCCAGGGCTCGGCCTCCGCGGACGGCTGTGCTGCCGATCCGACCCACCGGGCGTAGCCGTCGGCGGCATCCTTGAGAAAGCGGGTGAACGCGGCCGTCTTGATTTCGGCGAGATCGTGGATCCACAGCCGAACCTCGTCGAACTCGCGCTTCTTGCGGAGTGTCGCCCGTGGCCACCGGCCGTAGATCGGCAGGTCTTCGCGGGCGTCCAGGGTCTTGAGCTGCAGCGCGGCGACGGCCCGCGGTTCCAGGGCCCGCTTGGCGACCTTGAAGGTGCACTCGAGCAGCCACGGCCCGCGGGTCAGCAGGTGGCAGAACCAGGCGGTCGGTGCGCTGCCGGCGGCCCGCAGTTCAACCCGGCTGCGATGGTTCCAGTCTGGTGGTTGGAACCGCCGGGTGCGTTCCAGCGTGTCGACCAGGTACGCCAGCGCGGCCGACTCCCAGCGGGGGCGCTTGCCGTCGGACGCCAGGCACTCCTGGGTGTGCCAGCGGCGGCCGTCGCGCTCCCACGGCAGCTCCGGACCGCGGGGGGCATCGGTGAGGGTCAGCTTGCCGCTGATCAGGGCCTGCTGCCGGGCGACGGCGGCCGGCTCGAATCGAGGGCGCTCCTGGTGACGATCGCGCTGCAGCACCTGCTTCAGGATGGTCCCGGTGTGCGACCCGCTGGCGGAGGCCACGGTTTCGGGCGTACCCGTGGCGACCACTTGACCGCCCTGCTCAGACGCTTCCGGTCCGAGATCGATGATCCAGTCGGCGGTCTTGATCAAGTCCATGTTGTGCTCGATGCACACCACCGTATTGCCCAGGTCCACCAGCCGATGCAGGACCTCGAGCAACTGGCGGAGGTCTTCAAAATGCAGCCCGGTGGTCGGTTCGTCGAGAATGTACACCGTCTTGCCGGTGGACGGCCGGGCCAGCTCGGCGGCGAGTTTGACCCGTTGGGCTTCGCCGCCCGACAGGGTGGTGGATGATTGGCCCAACTGCACATACCCCAGGCCGACATCGTGCAGCGTCCGCAGAATGGCCTGGATCTTGGGCACCTGCTCGAAGTGCTGCAGGGCATCCGAGACCCTCATGTTCAGGCAATCGGCAATGCTCCGGCCCCGGTACTTGACCTCCAGCGTTTCGGGGTTGTAGCGCCGCCCGTCACAGCTTTCGCAGGTCACCCAGACATCCGGCAGGAAGTGCATTTCGATGCACCTTTCCCCCAGCCCCTCACATTCTTCGCAGCGGCCTCCCGGACGATTGAAGCTGAAGCGGTTGGCCGAATAGCCGCGTACCCGGGAGTCGGGGAGCCGGGCGTACAGCTCGCGGATGACGTCGAACACCTGAGTGTAGGTGGCGGGATTGCTGCTGGGCGTCTGGCCGATGGGCGACTGATCGACATTGATGACCTTGTCGACCTGTTTCAACCCGACGATCTCATCGTGGCTGCCGGGCGTGAGTCGTGCCCGGTGGATGCGGACCGCCATGGCTTTGTACAGGATGTCGTTGATCAGCGAACTCTTGCCGCTGCCCGAGACTCCGGTGACCGCGACAAAACGGCTCAGGGGGATGGCGACGTCGACATCGCGGAGATTGTGTTGCCGGGCGCCGCGGATTTCCAGCCGAGGGCCGTTCCGGTCGACCGGGCGGCGGTTGGCGGGCACGGCGATGGCCAGTGTGCCGGCCAGGTAGCGCCCGGTGAGCGAACGCCGGCTGCGACGCAAGGCCGCGGGCGTGGCCTGGGCCACAATGGTTCCGCCGGCCGCCCCGGCCCCGGGACCAAAGTCCAGCACGGTGTCCGCATCGGCGATGACCTCGCGATCGTGTTCGACGATGCACAAGGTGTTGCCGCGATCGCGCAGTTGTCTCAGGGCCCCGATCAACCGGCGGTTGTCCCGCGGGTGCAGCCCGATGGTGGGCTCATCCAGAACGTACAAGACGCCGGTGAGCCCGCTGCCGATCTGTGACGCCAACCGAATGCGCTGGGATTCGCCCCCGCTGAGGGTCGCCGCCCCGCGGTGCAGGGTCAGGTAGTCCAATCCGACGTCGACCAGGAACTGCAGCCGGGCGGTAATCTCCTGGAGCAGTTCTCCCGCGACCTTCCGGGTCACGGCGTCTGCTTTCAGCGACCGCAGGTGGGCCAGGGCCTGCCCCAGCGGCAGGCTGCAGAGCGCCTGCAGGGTCCGTGCCTGTCCGGCGTCGCCGAAGCGTACGCCGCGGGACAGCGGCCGCAAGCGCGATCCGCCGCACCCTTCGCACGGGACCTCACTGACCAGGGTTTCCAGGCGCTGGCGGTAGTGCCAACTGGACCGTGTGGCCTGGTCGATTGCCGGAAAGAACCCCTTCCACTGGATGCGGATGGCCTGGCCGGCCGGCAGCGTCACCGCGATCCACTCGCCGTCGCCGGAACCGTGCAGAAACTGCCGCTGCTGCTCGGGGCTCAACGAGCGCCAGGCGGCCGTGGGGTTGATACCGATGCGGTCCAACACGGCGTCAATCAGAGCCCGCAGCAGCGGGTTGCCGCCGAGCGTGCCCCAGGCGGCGATCGCACCGCTGCCTAACCCGAGGGTCGGATGAGAGATGATGGCATCCAGGCTGGCGCCCAATTGCGTGCCGAGTCCCTCGCAGGACTCACACCAACCCAACCGACTGTTGAACGAAAAATGGTGTGGGGTCAACTCTTCGTAGCTGGTGCCGCACTGCCGGCAGGCGAACCGTTGCGAGAACTGCAGCTCCTGGGCTGCGCCGTCGTCGGACTCGACCTGCAACACCATGGAGCCATTGCCGACGGCGAGGGCCTGCTCCACGGAGTCGGCCAGCCGGGCGCTCTTGGCCCCACCGAGGACCACGCGGTCGACGACCAGCTCGATGCGGTGGCGGCTGCGGGTTCGCGGGGCAAGGTCTTGGTCCAGATCGTGGAGCGTGCCGTCCACCCGGACGCGGCGATATCCGTTCTGGCGCTCACGGGCGAACAGTTGGCCGTACGTCTCTGAACCGACACGCTCCACCGGGGCGAGGATCAGGGCTCGGCTGCCCCGCGGCAGCGCCGCGATGCGCTCCAGGATCTGGTCGCTGGATTGGCTGCCGATGCGCTCGGAGCACCGCGGGCAGTAAGCCTGTCCGAGGCGGGCGTACAGGATTCTGAGGTAGTCGTAGATCTCGGTGACCGTGCCCACGGTACTGCGCGGCGAATGACCGGCGGTTCTTTGCTCAATGGCGATGGCCGGCGGCAGGCCTTCGATGTGATCCACCTGCGGCTTCTGCAATTGCCCAAGAAACTGCCGGGCGTAGGCGCTGAGGCTTTCGACATAGCGCCGCTGGCCCTCGGTGTAGAGGGTGTCGATGGCCAGGGAACTCTTGCCGCTGCCCGACAGCCCGGTGAAGACCGTGGTTTGGCCGCGGACCACGTCGACCGATACGTTCTTGAGGTTGTGCTGGCGGGCCCCGCGGATTCGGATGGACTGCGGGCCGCAGCGCCGCCCGCCGACCGCCGGGCGGCGCTGTTGCGTTGGCCGCGGCCGGCGCTTCAGGCCCAGGGCGACCTGCAGGGTGGCCGCCGTGGCCGAGTGGGACGCCTGGGCGACGGCCTCGGGCGTCCCTTGGGCCACGATGTGTCCGCCGCCGGCCCCGCCCTCGGGCCCGAGGTCGATAATCCAGTCGGCCGTCTTGATGACATCCATATTGTGCTCAATGACCAGCACGCTGTTGCCCTGATCGACGAAGCCGTGCAGGACTTCCAGCAGCCGGCGGATGTCCTCAAAGTGCAGCCCGGTGGTCGGTTCATCCAGAATGTACAGCGTCCGACCGGTGGCCCGTTTGACCAACTCGCGGGCCAGCTTGATGCGTTGGGCCTCGCCGCCGGACAACGTGGTCGATGGCTGACCCAGCTTGAGGTAGTCGAGTCCGACGTCATGCAGCGTTTGCACCATCCGCTTGATCTTGGGAATGGCGTCGAAGTGCTCCAAGGCTTGCTGAACGTCCATGTGCAGCACGTCGGCGATGCTCTTGCCCTTGTACAAGACCTGCAGCGTCTCGCGCGTGAATCGCCGGCCGCCGCACACCGGGCAGTCAACCCAGACGTCGGCCAGGAAATCCATTTCGATGCGATTGCTGCCGTTGCCTTCGCAGGCTTCGCAGCGTCCGCCGCCGGGCTTTCCGGCGGGCACATTGAAGCTGAAGCGCCCCGGCTTGTATCCCCGGACCCGCGCGTCCGGCATGCGGGTGAACAGGTTGCGGATTTCGTCGAACAGCTTGATGTAGGTTGCCGGATTGCTGCGCGGGGTGCGGCCGATGGGCGATTGATCGATGTCGATGACCTTGTCCAGATGGTGCTTGCCATTGATGCGGACGTGTCGCCCGGGGGTCGTCTTCACGGCGCCGTTGAGATCGCGGAGCAACTGCTCCCGGATGATGTCGCCGACCAGCGAACTTTTGCCGGAGCCGCTGACGCCGGTCACGCAGACGAACCGGCCCAGGGGGACGTCGACATCGATGCCCTTGAGGTTATTGTGGGCGGCCCCGACCACGGTCAGCCAGCACGGCGGGCCGGCGGCCCCATCGCCGGCCGGGATTGAAGCGGCGCGGCGGCTCATGGGGATGACGCGCGTCGCGACCGGCGCGCCTTGGCCCCGGCCGCGACCCTGGGGGGCACCGGGCGGCGCTGTGCCGGCACCTCGATTTTTCGACGTCCTGCCAGATACGCTCCGGTGACCGATCGGGGGTGCTTCTTGATGGCCGCCACGGTACCCTGGGCCACCACCTCGCCACCGCGAACCCCCGGGCCGGGTCCGAAGTCGACGATGACATCGGCCTGGCGCATGGTCTGTTCATCGTGCTCGACCACGATGACCGTGTTTCCCAGGTCGCGCAGCCGCTTGAGCGACTGGATCAGGCGTTGCTGGTCGCGATCGTGCAGGCCGATGCTGGGTTCATCCAGGATGTACAGCACGCCGACCAGCCCACTGCCGATTTGGGACGCCAACCGGATGCGTTGCGATTCGCCGCCGCTGAGCGTCGGGGCCGGCCGATCCAGGCACAGGTAGTGCAAGCCCACGTCCAGCAGAAACGCCATTCGGCCGGCGATTTCCTTGAGCAGTTCGTGGGCGATGCGCTGCTGCGTGGGGCCGAGCTCCAACGAAGCGAGGAACTCGGCGGCCTCGCGGATGGATAACCGTTCGACCTCCTGGAGACTGCGACCGCCCAGCCGCACATGCCGGGCCTGGGCATTCAGCCGGGCGCCCTGGCAATCGGGGCAGTCGCGCTGCCGCATGTACTTCTCGTAGTACCCCCGGACCATGGACGACTTGGCCTTGCGATACTTGTCCTCCAGCTCGGCGACCACCCCGGCGAAGGTGCCGCCGTGCCGCCAGATGCCACCCCGCCACTGCCACTCAAAGGTAATGTGGTCGTCGGCGGTGCCGTACAACAGGGCCTGCCGGGCAGCCGGTTTGAGGCTGGCCCACGGGGTGCTCAGGTCACAGCCGACGTGTCTGGCCACCCCCTCATAGATGTGCCGCCGCCAGCGGCCGATCCGCGAACGCAGCGGTTCGATGGCCTGATCCAGGAATGAGCGCGTGGGGTCGGGGGCCAGCAGCTCGGGATCGAAGGTGAACAGGGTCCCCAGCCCGTCGCAGCCCAGGCACATGCCGCCGGGCGCATTGAAGCTGAACAATTGCGGCGACGGCGGTTCGAAGGAGCGCGCGCAGCGCAGACAGGCATACCGTGAGGACAGCAGCAGGTCCTCCCCGGCACCGGCGATCCGCAAGGTGCCCTGACCGACGGCCAGGGCTTGGTCCACGGCCTCGGCCAGCCGGGTGCGGTTCTGGGCCGTCGGCTTCAACCGGTCGATGACCACCTCGATATTGTGCTTGCGGTTGCGATCGAGGGCCGGGTCATCGGACAGTTGCACCACCTCGCCGTCGACTCGGGCCCGGACATAGCCGTCGCGGATCAGCCCTTCAAACAGATCACGGAACTGCCCTTTCTGCTCGCGGACCACCGCCGCCAGGATCATCACCGGCGCGTTTGCCGGCAATGACAGGATGCGGGCCAGCAGTTGCTCGCGCGACTGGGCGGTGATCGGCTGATCGCAGCCGGTGCAGTGCTGGGTGCCCAGCCGGGCAAACAGCACCCGCAGGTAATCGTGGATCTGGGTGATGGTGCCGACGGTGCTGCGCGGGTTCCAACCGCTGGTCTTCTGCTGGATGGAAATGGTCGGCGACAATCCCTGGATGCCGTCCACATCCGGCTTCTGCAACTGGCCCAGGAATTGGCGGGCGTAGGCACTCAGCGACTCAATGTAGCGGCGCTGGCCTTCGGCATGGAGGGTGTCAAATGCCAACGAACTCTTGCCGCTGCCCGAGACTCCGGTGAAGCAGATCAGCCGATTCCGCGGCAGGGTCAGGCTGACGTCACGGAGATTGTGCTCGCGGGCGCCGCGAACCACGATGTGTTGCAGGGCGTTGGCCATCGAGTTCCAGGGGTTGGGGTCGGGTCGAATCTTGGTGCCGTGCTCGACGGTCCATTGTCGCCGCTGGCGGCCGGCTTTTCAATCGGTCGGTGCCTTGCGGATCGCGGATCGAGGTGGGTCTGACGCTGCACCCGCCGGCTAGTACTCGACGGCAAACGATTGAAACGCGCCCCGGGCGGTGGAATCGGTCGTGGTGGCGTATTCGATGTAGCTGCTCATGGTGTTGGTCACGGCACTGATGAAGCGGTCGACCTCCTCGGGCAGACCCTCGGCGACGATCTCGACCCGGCCGTCCAGTAGGTTCTTGACGTAGCCGGTGACCGGATAGTCACGGGCAATCTGGCAGGTGGTGTAGCGAAATCCGATGCCCTGGACGTTGCCGGAGAAGTACGCGGTTCGCCGAACGGCGATTGGCTGGTTCTGCGAGCGGGTGTCGGGCATGTGAACTAGCCGGCGCGAAACTGCTGTTCGGCCTCCTCCGGATCGTCAACGATTTTGAATAAGGTGCTCAACTTGGTGACCTCCAGGATCTCGCGAATGAACGGCCTGGGGTTCACCAGGCACAGCCGGGTATTGTTTTTTTCGCACGTCACATGGGCGGCGACCAGCCCACCCAGGCCGGTCGAGCTGATGAAGCTCAAACCGGAGAGATCGACCAGCAACAGGCGCGGCGCCCGGTTGGCGGCCTCCTGCAGGGCCCGGCTCAACTGGCCGGCCACCTCGACCGCCGCCATTCCGGCGACTTTCAAAACCACCGTCGATCCGCGATCCTCGACGGCGATCTGCAGGGGTTCGGGCGCCCCGGGCGTCCGGGTGGGGTCGGGCATCATCAGTCGTTCAACTTTCTCAGAACAATCTCCGTTCCGTTCTGGCGGTACAGCACCTCGTTCATGTAGGCACGCATCAGCAGAATGCCGCGGCCGTTGGGCAGCGACAGACGATCGGGAGTGGTGGGATCGGGAACTTCTTCGGGGTCGAAGCCTGGACCCTGGTCGCGGATGCAGATCACGGCCTGGGTGTCGTCGACAAAGAATCGAATGGTGACGGTCTTGGACTGGTCGCCTCGATTGCCATGCTTGATGGCATTGGTCATCGCCTCTTCGAGGGTCAGCTTGATTGCAAATACCGCATCTTCGCTGAAGTTGTGTTTGTCGATTTCCTCAAGGATGGCTTGCTCGGGTCCTCGCACGCAGGCCAGGTCGCTGGGAATAACGATCGACCTGAGGTGCTTTTCGATCTCGTTCAGATCCGCTGGACTCATCCGCTGGTACCGCTCATCTCGATCATGGCGACCGCCACGGCACAACCTTGCCCTAGAAGCTGGCCTTTGCCGCCGCCGCGGAATCATAAATGTCGAACACCTTGTGCAGACGGGTAATCTTGAATACCTCAAAGATCTGAGGCTTGATGTTGGAGAGTTTCAACTGACCGCTCTGACCGGCGACGTTCTTGTTCAGCGTGATCAGCATGCCCAGGGCGGCACTGGACAGGTGCTCGACATTCTTGAAGTCCAGCAGCAGGTTGACGGGTTTGTGCTCGTTGATCAGGGTGGACAACTCGTCGCCGATTTCGTTGATGGACAGTTCCTCGAGGATCTTGCGATCGGCAAACTCCACGAAGCAGATGCCGTCCTTGGTGCTGATTGACAGATGTGCCTGTCCCTCGGTCATGGGACGCTCCTCTGGGTGCCCGGCCTGATGCTCAACTCGGTTTCGTTCATGATGTTAAACTCGGCGGCGCGAGGCTGTCAAGCACGCTCCGGCCGCGGACCGGCGACCTACAAGTGCTCATCGGGTCGGGCTCGGCGGCTGACGCAGAAGGCCCGCATGCCGCGGTGCTGTCCAATGGTCCCGGCGAATTTGTTCTGTCCTTCGATTCGAAGGATCAGTGGGTCGGTCCGTGATTTCTGGGTTTGGATGACGTCGCCGGGTTGCAGATCCAGCAACTCGTCGACGGTGATCAAGGCCTCTCCCAGGTATGCCTGCACCAACAACTTGGCGTGCTTCAAGGAGGCCGCGATGGACTCGGCCTGGTTCTGGCGTTTGACCCGCCGGGCGTAGGCGAACCAGCTCTGCGAGCCCAGCTTGGAGATGACCGGTTCGATGACGTTGAACGGGATGCAGAAACTCATGGTGCCGGCGCGACTGCCCATCTTGAGTTCGAAACCAACCACCACGACGACTTCATTGGGGGCCACAATCTGGACCAGTTGGGGGTTGCTCTCGGTGTCGACAAGCTCGAAATTGACCGTGGCCAGGTCCGACCAGGCCTCGGTCAGACTGGCCAGCGCCCGGTCGGTGATCCGCCCCACCAGCCGCAGTTCGATGGAGGTCAGCGGGCGCTGCGGGATGAACAGCTCGGCGCTGGATCCGCCGAGCAGGCGATCCATGATCGGGTAAATGATCAACGGGCTGAGTTCGAGGCACAACTGGCCCTCCAGTGGGGGGGCCTGCACCAGATTGAAGCAGGTCGGATTCGGCAAGGCATGGATGAATTCGCTGTAGGTCAACTGCTCAATGGTGGCGACCCGGCACTCAACGATCGTCCGCAGAAACCCCGACAGTGACGCCCCCAGGTTGCGGGCGAAGCCGTCGTGCAGCGATTCCAGGGACCGCATCTGGTCCTTGCTGACCCGTTCGGGCCTCTTGAAGTCGTACAGCCGGACGTCGTGCGGTTCGGTCGCGGGTGAGTAACTATAGATGAGGGCGTCACCGCTTGCCCTCGAGGATTGGCCACCCGCGCTGCGGTCCGGGTCCACGATTTCACCGGACTCAACGGCGGCAAGCAGGGCATCCACTTCGGATTGATCGAGGACATCCGACATGCGCACTCCAACCGCGCCGTCCGGCGGGCGAATCGCCAGGCCGGATCATCAGGCGTCATCCTGGTTATCGGTACTTGGGGGTCAGGACTTGAAGGGCGGACCCCTTCCCGGACGGCAATGGCCACGCCTCCGGTGGGGTCACGCTTGCGGGCGCTCGGCCGTTTGGCCGCCGGGCGGGCCGCCGACGGCCTGCTCCAGGGCCAAGAAGAAGCCGGGGTAAGACTTGTGAACACACTCGGGATTGCGGATGGAGACCCCGTCGACCCGCAGCCCGACCAGGGCCAAGGCCATCGCCAGACGATGGTCGCGGGCCGGGTCGAGCAGCGCAGCAGCGATCCGCCGTGGCGGCTCGATGGTCATGCCGTCCGGGCCGATGGTCACGTCGGCTCCCAGGCGGCTGAGCTGGGCACCGAGCGCATTCAGGCGGTCGGACTCCTTGTGCCTGAGGTGCGCGACATTGCCGATACGGGTCGGTCCCTCGGCGAACAGCCCGACGACGGCGGCTGTCGGCACCAGATCGGGAGTCCGGCCCATGTCCAGGTGCAACCCATGCAAGGGCTCGCGTTGTGGATCGCGGCGCAGCGCGATGTGCGTGTCAGCGATCACGGTGTCGCAGCCCATCTGGTTCAGGATGTCGACCAGGGCGACGTCACCCTGGAGGCTGTCGCGCCCCAGGCCCTCAATGCGAACTTGGCCACCGCAGATGGCGGCAGCCGCCAGAAAATAGCCGGCGCTGGAGGCATCGGGTTCGAGACGGAGCCGCACCGCTTGGTAGCGCTGCGGGGCCGGCACGATCACCCGCCGGAAATCGTGGGTCAGGCAGAACACCCCGAAGGCCTTCATCACCGCGACGGTCATGTGGACGTAGGGTTCGCTGACCGGCGTGCCGCTGGCGGCGATCATGACGTCGTTGCGGGCACAGGGAGCGGCCAGCAGCAGGGCACTGATGAACTGGCTGGACTGGCTGGCATCCACGACCACTTCGCCGCCGGTCAGCCCGCGGCCGTAGATCACAAACGGAAGGTGGTGCTCACGATCCTCAAACGCGAAGCGGGCACCCAGTTGCTGCAAAGCACCGATCAGTGGTGCCATCGGCCGCTGCGGCAATCGCCCGCGACCGCACAACCGATAGTCGCCCACCGCGGCCGCGCACAGGGCGCTGCAAAATCGCAACATGGTGCCCGATTCGCCGCAGTTCAGCTCGGCATCGCATTCGGGCAGGTGGCCGTGGCAACCGCGAATCACGGCGCGGTGGCGGTGGCGGTCGAGATTCACGGCGACCCCCAGGGCCTGCAGCCCGGCACACAGGAACTCAATGTCGTCGGCCAGCAGCAGGTTGTCGAGCACCGAGTCCCCGTCGGCCAGGGCGGCGGCAACCAGGGCGCGGTTGCTCAGGCTCTTGGATCCGGGCGGGCGGACGACGGCGTTCATCGGGCCGTTGGCCGGTCGAATGGATTGCACGCTCATTTTCCATAGAATACCCCCTCGAGCGGAGTTTCTGAAACGGGCCCGGGTATGATTTTCAACAAGCCAGTATTCGGCAAACGCGGCACGATCTACGGCGGGGTGTTCCTGCCCAGCGCCAAGGCCGCCACCCAGGATGTCGCCATTGAAATCCTGCCGCCGCCGCCGCGGCTGTATCTGCCGATTCCTGCCGGCGCCGAGTCGGTGGTGGCGGTCGGAGAATCACTGGCCGCCAACCAGCCGATTTGTACCGCCGCCGATCGGCGTGACCTGGTGTACTGCCCGGTCGACGGCCGGGCCTTGGGGCAGAGCACGGTGCGCCCGGCGTTGGGGGTTCGCGGCCGGGCCGTAACACTGGAGGTGCTGAACTCGGCGGCTGTGGATGCAGCCGCTCCGGCGGATCTGGACTGGAAGGGGTTCGACGAGCAGCGCATCGCCCAGGCTTGGGATCGCTGCGGGCGCCCGGTCTGCCGCGGACCGGTCTGCTGCACCGTGGACGACTTGCAGGAGGCCCGGGCTCGCGGGGTGTCCTTTCTGATCATCAACGGCATGGAATCCGAACCGTGCCTGACCGGTGACCACCGCCTGCTGGTGGAACACGCCGCCTTGGTGGTCCGGGCCGCCGCGGTGTTGCACGGCTACCTGGGGGTCAAGCGCACTTTCCTGGCCATCGATCGCAGCAAGAAGGCGTTATGGCGGCAGGTTGTCGACCAGAGTCACGGCTTGCCCGTTCGGGTTGCGGGCTTGCAGAATCGCTACCCGATCGGCACCGCGCCGCTGCTGGTCCAGACCTTGCTGGGCCGGGAGTTGCCCGCCCATCAGCCGGCCTCTGCCGTGGGGGCAGTGGTCTTGGGCTTGGCGACCGTGTATCACTTTGCCCGATCGCTGGCCGGCGGGGTTCCCCGGACGGCCGGCGTGATCACGGTGTGCGGCGATGCCGTGTCCCGCCCCGGAAACTACTGGGTCGCCAACGGCACCCCGGTGGCGCACATCCTGCAGCGGGTCGGGGTCAGCGGTCCTGTCGCGCGGTTGATTGCGGGCGGGCCGATGACCGGCGAGAGCCTCGCGGACGACCAGGTCGTGGTCACGCCGGAATGCCCGGCCCTGTTGGTGTTATCCTCCAGCACCGTGAACCGGGTGGCCTCGACGGCGTGCGTTCATTGCGGGTGGTGTTTGGAGGTCTGTCCCACGCGGCTGGATCCGGCCTCGCTGCTCAAGTGCATCGAAGTCGGCCATCTTGCACCCATTCGGCAACTGCACGCCGAGATCTGCATTGAATGCGGTCTGTGCAGCTACGTATGTCCCTCAGCCCTCCCGCTGACCGGCTGCATCAGCCGGGCCCGACGGATTCTGAGCGATGAGTGATGTGCAACGCCCACTGCCGATTCGGCTGCCGGACAGCAGCCACCCCCCGCACTGGCACAGCCGCGAAGTGCTGCGGCACGTCAACATCACCGCATTCGTGGCGCTGCTTCCGGTGACGGTGGTTGCCGTGCTGTTGTTCGGAGTGAGCGTCCTGTGGCTGATGGTGGCCTCTGTGGTGACCGCCGTGGGAACCGAGGCGCTGATCTGTCGGTTGAGCGATCGCCATCCGACGCTGAAGAACGGCCACACCATGCTCATGGCGCTGGTTCTGGCCCTGACCCTGCCCCCCGCGTGCGGCGTGGTGGTGGCCGCCCTGGGCGCGGTGTTGATGGTCCTGGTGATGGAGACTTTCGGGGGGTTGGGCCACTACGTGTGGCATCCGGCGTTGGTGGCCCGCGTGGTCCTCACCGTGGCGTTCACGGGGGTGATGGTCCCGGCCGATTGGTCGGTCCTGAAGCGTGATCATCTGCTCACCGGACGGCATCAACCGGCGGAAGCGATGGCCGCCAACATCAGTTGGTTTGATGCCCGCGGCTCAGCGGGGTTGCAAGCCTGGACTGCCCCGCGCCCGGTACAGGTGCTCTGCGGCGTATACGATCCCAGCGTTCCGCGCAAGGGATCCGCCAACGAGATCCTGCTGGAGGTGATCCGCGACGACCTCCCGCCGGCCTCCGATTGCCTGTGGGGTGTCACCGGCGGCGGCATCGGCGAGACCTCCATCGCGGCCATTCTGCTGGGCGGTCTGTTTCTGGTCTACCGCGGCAACGTGCACTGGACCCTGCCGGCGGGGGCCGTGCTGGGCCTGCTGGGGGTCGCGGCCTGCATGCCCATTCCCAACACCGCACAGGGCGAGACGTTCGCGTGGTGGCCGATTCGACTGTCCCTGGGGCCTCCGGTGCTGCCGGTCGGTCTGGTGCTGGTGTTGTACCATGTGTTGGTCGGCGAGTTCATGTTCGCGGTGTTCTTCGTGGCTTCGGACCTGACCGCCTCGCCATTGCGGCAGCGCGGCCACCTGTACTACGGCTTCGGCATCGGGTCGATGACCGGCGTGCTGCGCTTCGCCGGGTTCGCCCCGGGGGCCTGCTACTGGGCCATCCTGATCATGAACACCTTTGTCCCGTTGGTCGACCGTTGGACCCGCCCGCGGGCCTACGGGACATGACCCGCGGTCGTCCGGCGGCGGCGATGAGGGACCCCAGCGGCGGCGCACGGCGCCTGCGGATTGGACGACCCGCCTTGGCTGCCGTGTGGGACGTGGTTATCATGTGGCCATGAGCGACACCCCAGACACCCCTACCGAGACCGTCACGCGCCCTGCGAACGAAGCGGAGTCACCGGGTCTGCCACCCGTCCGGGCGGACCTGCCGCACGGGCTGGCGGGCGTCGTTGAAGCCCTGCTGTTCGCCAGCGATGCCCCGCTGTCGGCCGCGAAGATTGCCGAGATCGTCACCGGTTCCACTACCCGTGAGATCCGCGAGATCGTCACCGCCCTGAATGAATCCTACAGCCGCGAGCAGCGGGTTTTTCGCATCGAGACGGTGGCGGGCGGTTTCCAGATGTTGACCCTCTCGGAGTACAACCCCTGGATCGGCCAACTGCTGCAGGTCAAACAGGAAACCAAGCTGTCCTCCGCCGCGATGGAAACCCTGGCCATCGTCGCGTACAAGCAGCCGGTGCTCCGGGCCGACGTCGAAGCGGTTCGCGGGGTGTCCTGCGGTGAGATGCTCAATCGGCTGCGCGAAACGAACCTCATCAAGATTGTCGGCCGGGCCGAGGATCTCGGTCGGCCCATTCTCTACGGGACCACCAAGCGGTTTCTTGAGGTATTCGGTTTGGCGTCTCTCGATGATCTTCCTGACGTCACCGAACTCAGCCCGCCACCGGCTTGACCCATCCGCCACTTTGCCAACGACCCGCCGTTGCTGCCCCCGGGGCGGATGGCATCCGCCTGGCGTGATCGTCCCGGCCCCAACCCAGGGACCGCCGGGACCAGGCGGGGCCCCCACCCCCAAGCCCGCCGGCTTTTGACCAAAATGGTACCATCATTTTAATCAAACGGTACCACGATTTATAGAAAACGGTATCTTCATTTGATCAAAACGGTGGTACCATTTGAATAAAACGGTATCTTGATTTGCTATTTCTCGTGATACCATTTGAGCGCTGCAGCGGCGTAAGGGCCGTTTCCCGGTCAGGGGGCGGTTGGCGCCCGGCCACTCCACCGCCTGTCCGACTCGGTGAGCCAGCCGTTCAGACCCCCAAATCCGAAGCGCCACAGGTCGTCATGCAGCATGCGGGCTGGCGCTTGCCGCCGGTTGGTCTCAGGGAATGCTGCCGGGCAGCGGTCCGGGACGGCGCTGCGGGAAGGCGATTCCTTCTTCCTCCTCGTGGCAGGCCCCGCAGGTCGGCGGACGATCGAAGCGGCGGTCGGCATGACATTCCGCACACGCCACCGTGGCGTGGTGGCCGTCCAGCGCCTGACCGGTCACCCGGTGGTCGAAGCTGCTTGCGGTCCACCCGCGATGGCAGGCGTCGCAGGTGCGGTCGGGTCGTTCAAACGGAACCGCCGGGTGGCAGGCCCGGCAGGAGGCCCCCCGGTGGTAGCGACTGAGGGGCCAGCCGGTGGTCGCATGGTCGAACGGCGGCGGCGGAGTACCTCCTTCAGGCCAGTGACAATGGCCGCAGCGGTCGTCATCAGTGACGTTGTGGCAACTCTGGCAGGGTTGGTGGTGCTCCGCCGGAGTGCGGATGCGCTGCACATGTTGCCGCCCGGCCTGGTGGCAGGTCATGCAACTGTCACCGCGATGGCAGTCGGCACAGCGCAAGCCGAACCGTTCAACGTGCTCGCGGTGACGGAAGATGACACATCCCCCGGCCGGCGAACTGAGGCCCGCCCGGTAGGTCTCGGTCTCCGGCTCCGGGATGGGCGGATGCATCAGGCCGATGATATCGTCCTTGGTGACCTGTGCGGCGGCCGCTTCGGGTTGGCCGATGCGCGGCACATGGCAGGTTGAGCAACTGGTTTCCTGGGCCCACTCACGGTGGCATCCCAAGCACTGCCGATGGTAGGCGCCCTTTAGGCTCGGCTTGGTCATGTCGCCGCGCCGCAGGGAGGTCTCATGGCAGGTGCGGCACGCCGGGGGAGCCGCTCCAGGCGGTGTGCGGTGGTGGCAGGTGGCGCAGGAGTTGTCGATGTCGGCCATGCGAGCGTGGCCCCCGTGATCGAACGGAACCGGGCCGAAGCGGTCAAGCCCTTCCCCGAGGTCCGACAGCATGTCCAGCAGCACCACGCCCCGGGGTCCGCGGTCGGCGGCCGACTGCCCTGGAACCACCCGATCGCGCCGACACGACAGCAGGCAGCGGTCGGCCGTCGACGGGCGGTCGCAGGCGTGACAGTTTCCGCAGGATCCATTGCCGTCCGGGACCGGCGGGTGGGGATCGGCAGCGGCCGGCGTCACCACCCCTCCGGCGGAGAGGACCGCGGCGATGATGAACCGGCTGACCAAGCGGCGGATCATGAGCCCACCGCATGCGGCTGCCGCCCAGCGTCCGCGTTGCTGTCGTGCGGCAGCAGCGGCAGATGCAGCAGCGCTGCCCGATAGACCAGAATCAATCCGGACACCATTCCCAAGGTCACGGCAATCTCGGCGAATGACGGGTGATAGGTCTGGGCAGCGAACGGCGGCCGATAGGCAAAGACGAACACGTTGTAGCGGTTCATGACCACCCCGAGAACCACCAGCAGCGCTGCGGTCAGCAACCCCGCGGGGCGGAGTCGGATGGTCCGGCTCAGCATCAAACACAGCGGCAGCAGCACACCGCCGATCATCTCGATCAGGAACACCGTCGTGGCCCAGTCGGCGCGGAGGTGCACATAGGCATCGCGGATCACCAGATCGGCGATCCGGGCCGCCAGATAGACGCCCAGCAGGACCGGGAGGTAGCGGGCCAGGTCCGCCAGCACCTGGGTTTCCGGCGGCCGGCCGAAGGATCGCGCCGTGCACAGTGACTCGACGATCACCATTGGGAACCCGACGGCCACCGCCGACAGCAGGAACAACAACGGCAGGATGGGCGTGTACCACAGCGGGTGCATTTTCGATGGGGCGATGACCATCAGGTTGCCCAGCGAAGACTGGTGCAGGCAGGACAACACCACCCCGGCGATGACAAACAGAAACAGGGTCTTGTCCAGCATGCGGTGCAGGACCCGGCACATGCCCGCCAGCCGCGGCCTCGTTAAGGAGCGCTCGAAGCGTTCGCAAACCACCGGCAGGAATTCGGCGTACAGCACGAACAGGTAGCACACCACACACATCGCGACCTCGAACAAGACCGAATTGCCTTGCCACATGCTGGGCAACAGCGGATGCCAGATGTTGTAGTAACGCCCCAAGTCCAGCAGCAGGCCCAGGCAAACAAAGGTATACCCCAGCAGGGCCGTGAGCAGCGCCGGCCGGGCGATGACCGCGAAGTGGCGGCGATGGAAGATGTGCACCAGCGCGGCCGTGGTGAAGCCGCCGGCGGCCAAGGCGACCCCGCTGGCCACGTCGATTGCAATCCACAGTCCCCAAGGATGGTGCTGGTCGAGGTTGGTGACCGCCGCCAGACCGCGGATGTAGCGCCACCCGGTCAAGCAAGCCGCCAGGATGACCAATCCGAGCAACACCCGCGTGGTGGGCGTCCACATCCGCCGCGGCAATCCGAGTACCGGGGCTGACTGGGTCATGGCCGGCCCCCCTCGGCCGGCAGCGGTGGCCCGGTCGGCCGCGCTTCATCGCCGGCGGCGGCATCGTCCGCGCGGGTCAACCGCATGAGCATTCCCAGCAGGGCCGCGGCCGCCAGCGGAGGAATGAAAAACTTGAACACGCCGTGTTGCAGCGCCTCCGTCAGGTGCGGCGGCGGCACCGGGCCGATGTTCAAGAAATCCAGCGACTCAAACGGAACGCTCGACAGGTACAACCAGTTGGTTCCACCCGCTTCGTGCTCGCCGTAGATGTGATCGACATACAGGTCGGGTTGGGTGCGGATCTTGTGCCGAGCCAACTCCAGAAGTTCGGGGCGCTGGCCGTAAATCAAGGCATCCTCCGGGCAAATCTTGACGCAGGCGGGTACTTGCCAGATGCGAGGAACGTTGTGGGCGCACAGGTTGCACTTGCGGACCTGTGGCGTCGTGGCGTTGTCGTAGTCGTACGTCGGAATCTGGAAGGGACAGGCCACCATACAATAACGGCAGCCCATGCACTTGTCGGCATCATAGGTCACCGCGCCGTCCGCTTGGGGCCGCAGCGCACCCACCAGGCAGGCCGAGGCGCACGCCGGATCCAGGCAGTGCAGGCAGTTGACCTTGGTGTAGCGCACGGTCCGGGGGTCGGCCGGATCGCCGTAACGGTTGATGGTGGTGTACAGCCCAGGCTGGGGACGCCGTCGCACAGCCATGACGGCCGGGTCGTCCAGAGCCGCTGCCGGCGGTGGGTCGAAGCCCGCGCTCTCCATGCAGGCAGACTCACAGCGGCGACAGCCAATGCACTTGGGGAGATCCACCAGAACGCCCAGGGTCGGGCCGCGGCGCGCTGGGACGGACGCCGCCGCCCGGTTTCCCGTGGTCAGCGCTGCAATCAGCGCCGCGCTGCTCTTGAGAAACTCCCGCCGCGAACCAGCCACTGCAAACCCCCTTCCCGAGCGGATATCACCCAGTCGGGTTGATTCCGCCCACAGGAGTCCGCAGGCAAATGGGATGCCAGATTCGTCAGCTCATGTCGATTTCGCGAGTCCAGCCCTGCGGTCGTCAGCGGGTCCTCGTTTTGAAGTGGCAGAAGGCGGTTTCCGACTGAGAACCACCCCCTGGGAAGTGGCCGGATCTGCGGGTCCGCCGGCTTTCGCGGCCGCCGAGCCCCAGGCGGTGCGGAATATATGCTCACGGGCTGCGGCGTTCCGCTCACCCGCCGGCGATCTCGCGCAACACCGGCAGGCCAACGCGGCTGGAAGCCATCCCCGTTCGCCTGCACGTGGGTCAAGTCCGAGAATCTGGTCCGCTGACTTCCGAAACCTCGTCGCGCCCCCGCGGCGGAGGGTTCAGCAGATGCGCGGCTAGCTGGGTCGCTGGCGGTGCAGCGTGTACCCCTTGCCACGAACGGTTTGGATCAGCCGGTCGTGCTGGCCCTGCTCAGTCTTGTTTCTGAGGTAGTTGATGTAGACGTCCACGACGTTGCTGCGTTCCGGAGTGGTCGAATTGGCCCAGACGTTCTCCAGGATCTGCTGCCGGGACAGCAAATGTTCGGCGTTCTGCACCAGGTAGACCAGCAGGGAGAACTCCCGTCGCGACAGATCGATGTGTTGGTCACCCCGATGAACCACGCGCGAAGCCAGATCAATGGTCAGATCGTCATAGCTGAGCACGTTCTGCGGCTTGTGGTTGCCGCTGCGGCGGAGCAAGGATCGCAGCCGCACGCAGACCTCCTGGGCGGAGTACGGCTTGCCGATGTACTCATCGGCTCCGCTCTCGTAACCGCGAATGCGGTCGGCGACGGTGTTCTCGTCGCTCAGCACGATAATGGGCAGGTGCGCGTTGCGGTCCCGCAGCTTGAAGCAAGCGTTCTGGCAGTGGCTGTCGAAACAAGGCACATCCAGAAGCACGATGTCATACAGACCCTGGGCGCTGCCCGTGATCAACTGGTCGGCCGGCAGCACTTGAACGCTGAAGCCCGCGGTCGAGAGCAATTCACACAATGAACTGCTGCCACCCGGACACGGCCGGTCTGAAATCACAGCCGCTCGACAGGTGGTCTCATCCGCCGGGCGACCTCGAAAGGCCTTCGCTTGCATCGCTGTCATACTCACCATGGCAAACCCACCTTCTTCCAAGAAATCAGTTAAAACTGACTTGTCTGTTTTTGGACTGCGAACCCTAATCGCCGTAACCGACATAGACACTTGGCGTGCCAGGCCCTCCGGGCCGGCTCCGGATCAGGGTCCGCGGCGGCTATTAGAGGCAGTTAATGTTTTAATGTGGAACGAGTTACGGATTCATCGGCTTGGGCGGCAATGCGGACGGTCGATGCTCACTGCAAATTCTGTCTGGCCGATTTCGGCCACATGGTCGGATTCAGTCTTCAAAGGTGGCCACTATGGCGCGCTGATGTTCTCGAGGCGCCGCCGCAGGGCGCTGCGGCTGAGTCCGAGAAGTTTGGCAGCTTCGGAGACGTTTCCATCGGTCATGTCCATGGCCTGCTCAATGACCTGCCGTTCGATGCTTGCCAGCGTGCACTTCGGATCACGGAGGTCGAAGGTGGACCCAACCACCGGCTGGGGCGGCTGGCTGGAGGACAGCCCCAGGTGGTTCGCCCGAATCACCCCGCTGTCGACCAGCAAGGTAACGTTCTCCATAACGTGGGACAGCTCACGGATGTTTCCGGGCCAGGGGTAGGACGCCATCCTCAGAATGGCGTCGTTGGTGAGTTCGGGCACGCGTTTGCGGTACTTTCGGGCGAACTGACTCATGAAGTGGCGGGCCAGCAGCACCACGTCCCCGCCCCGCCGGCGCAGCGGTGGCAATGAAATGGTAAAGACGTTCAAGCGGTAGAACAGGTCGTCCCGGAAGGAACCCTCGCGGATGTTTGCGACCAGGTCGGCGTTGGTGGCGGCGATGATGCGGGCGTGCATGGTCCGCGCCCGGGTGCCGCCGATGCGGCGGAACATGCGGGTTTCCAGGGCCGAGAGCAGCTTGGCCTGCAGGTCGACCGGCAATTCGCCGAGTTCGTCCAGGAACACGGTGCCGTTGCCGGCCATTTCCAGCAGACCCTTCTTGGTGGCCTTGGCATCGGTGAAGGCTCCTTTCTCGTGGCCGAACAGTTCGCTCTCGATGAGTTCGCGGGGCAGGGCCGCACAATTCAATTGGACAAAGGGCTCGTCGCGCACCGGGCTGTGCTGGTGAATGAACCGGGCGAAGACGTCCTTCCCAGTGCCGGTCTCACCGAGCAGCAGGACGGTGGGCAGATCCTCGCTGCGCTCGACGGCCGGTGCCGCGATCCGTCGGGCCATTTCCAGCAATCGCAGAAACTCGGGGTCCTGGCCGATGATGTCGATGTCGGCGTCCAGGGAGCGGGTACGTTCCAGCAGCTCCAGACGACCCTTCAGTTGGGCGTTTTCCAGGGTGCGATCGATTACCAGCTTGAGCTGCTCCAGGTCGACGGGTTTCTCGATGTAGTCGCTGGCGCCTTCCTTCATGGCGGCGACGGCATTCGAGATGGAGGCAAACCCGGTCATGACGATGATCGGGAATTCGTGGCCCTCCTGCTTGATGCGGCGGATGAGCTGCAGTCCGTCCATGTCCGGCAGCCGGATGTCACACAATGCCAGATCGGGGGTCAGTGCTTCGAGGTGGCGGAGGGCCTGCTCCGAAGTTTCAAAGGCATGGCAACTGTGACCGATGCGTTTCAGTTCGAGCTGCAGCGAGTGCAGCAACGATTGTTCATCATCCACGATGACCAGGTTCGCCATGATGTTTGACTTCACCTCCGTTGTGGCGGTGTGGCAGCGTAATCCGGAACACGGCCCCGGCGGGCAGCGCCGGGTCGTGCGACTGGCCGGCGGCGACCGAAATGCGACCGGAATGAGCCTCGATGATTTTCTTGGCCATGGACAGTCCGATGCCGGTGCCGCCCGGCTTGGTGCTGAAGTGCGCATCGAAGATCGCCCGACGCAACGTCTCCGGCACGCCGCTGCCGGCGTCGGAGATCTCGATGAAGAACTCCCGGGCGCCGACCGATCCCTGCCCGGTCTCGATCCGAATGCCGCTTCCGGCCGGTGATGCCTCGATGGCATTGTCCAGGATCGAGGCCACCGCTTGTACGAAGTGCTGACGATCGACCTCGATGTTCTGGTCCGGCTGGTGCGGAGCATAATCGATGGTCACCTGCTTGCGCTGGGTGGCGGGCAGGAAAATCTGGATCAGATCGGCGAACAGCTCGTCAATACTGGTTCGCTCCAGCCGCAGATCGATCGGCCGGTTGAGGTGCAGCAGTTCCTTGAGCCACTGTTCCAGCGAGTCCACGGACTTGATGATTCGCTCCTGCTGGCCGCGGGCCGGCGAGTCGGCTTCGAACGCGTGCATGCTGGTCTGAGCGGTGGCCCGGATGCCGGCCAGCGGGTTGCGGATGTTGTGGGCCACCACCGAGACCATTTCGCCCATGGCCGCCAAGCGCTCCTGTTGCTTGAGTTCCCTCTGGGCCACCGCCAGCGACCCGGCCATGCGGTTGACTTCCTCGCCGAGCGCACCCAGTTCGTCCCCTTGGGGCAGTTGCAGGCGATACTCCAGGTTGCCGCCGGCAATCTGCTCGGTGGCCAGCCGGATCTCGGCAATTGGTTTCAGAATCCAACGACTGAACAACGACAGGGTGACCACCAGGATCAGCAACTCGGCCGCCGCCATGGCCGAGAGCACCCGCCCGACGTTTACGGCGGCGGCACTGGTGGCGCCGGCGCGGCGCCGCAGATCGTGCAATCCGGTAATACCTGAGGTCAAGGCCTGGTAGCGCCGGCGGTAGCTGCCTTCAAAATCGGGATCGAGTTGCCCGAGCCAGTCGGGTTGGTCCGCGGCGACCACGAATTGTTCTACGGTCTTGCAATACGCGGCGTAGCGCTGGGTCAGTCCGGACATGATTTCCGGAGTGCTGCGCATCAAGCGGTCCAGGTAGGCCCGGATTTCGATGTCCCCTTCGCGCAGGGTCTGAGCCACCTCCTGCGGCGGTCGCCGGCCCTCGAAGGCCTCCCGCAGCATGGCCCGCTGGGCATCGACAGCCGCTTGGGTGGCATCGAGCACCGCGTTCTCGGCGAAACTGTTCTCAAAAGCCCTGACCGCCCGCCCGACCTGGTAGCTGCTGTAGTAGTTGGCCGCGAGTATGTTCATGACCACTGCGAAGCAGAACAGCGCCAAAAAAATGATGAAGCGGCTTCTCAGCGTCACGCGATCAACCCTGACTGGGCGGCATTGTAGTGGCGGTCCGGCGCTCAGGCAAGCCGTCCGATCTCATAAGCCTATCTCCGCGAATGCGATAGCACTTCCAGCGGCCGCGCCGCATCGCCCCCGGACCGGGGGCGTCGATGACGGTCCAATATTAGATGGGCTGCCGGCTTCATAATATTGGGGCCTCGCGGGCCCCGGTTTGTCGATGAATTCTTGTTTGAAGCACCAACCACCCATAAGATATTAGGAAGTCACGCTGATGGCATATCTACTGTTTGCATGATACTCGGGTTCGCACTGCAGATGGGGAACGGAATGGCCACAATTCATCGGCTCCCGGCTACCGTGCTCTGGCTCTGGCTGAGTGGCGGCATGGGGGTCGCGGCACTGGCGGCGCCGGACCGGCAACGAGCCGTCGGTCATGCGCCTGCCGCCGCAGAGGTCACCCGACGTGCCGCCGGCGGATTCGATCGCGGGTCCGGAGACCAGAGCGGATTGTCCGGCGGTTTCTCCGAGACCGACCGGCGGGAGCTGCCCTCGGGCATGTGGGGCTGTCCCAGCGAATTGCGGATCCATCCCGTTGCGCTGACCCCGACGTTCGGCTACTGGAAGCAGGGCAACTATCACCTGCCGCAACTTGGCGACGGCCTGAAATGGGCCGTGTATGTGGGGTGGTCCGCCGGCGGCACCGAGGATGCCGACTACTGGCGGCTGTACGACGTGCCGGTGTATGCCTGCGGTCCGGCGACGGGTTGCAGCGACACCCCCGTCAATCGCCTGGAGCGGCCGCGGATTTCCTTTGCCTACGACCCCGCGGGCCTTCCGGCCTTCGCGATCGGGCTGGACGACGGCGGCGTGCGTTATTACGAGGATCCGCCAGAAGATCAGGTGCCGGTTCACGTGGGCTCGATTGTGCTGGTCCGCCCCGATCCTGGGCAAGCCGGGGTTTGGACCACTGAACTGGTGCCCTTCGGCAACGCCCTGCCGGCGGTCGCCGGGCGGTTGGACTATCCCAGCCTGGCATTTACGCCCAGCGGTGTGCCCGTGATCACCGCGATCGGGTATCACGCCGAGCTTGACGATTTCGAAGACGGCACCGTGCCGTACGAAGAAGGCCGCGCCTATGCCGAGCCGCTGATCGCCCGCCGAACCAACAGCGGCTGGCAGGTGCACCGCGTACTCGATGAAATGTGCTCCTGCGGCATCAACAGTGCGGACATCTCGAATGCCCGGGCCACGGCCATGGAACAGGATTCCGCCGGCGACCCGCCGCCGGCGGAGCGGGTCATCGCGACCAGCCCACTGTTCACCGGGGTCTTGCAGTCGATTTGCTGCCCGTTTTCGCTGAACCCCTATCAGCGGTATCTGCTGGCCTATCCGTCGCTGAGCGTTCGCCCCGGCGGCACCGTGTTGCGGCTGGCGTTCTCGTTCGGCCAGCAGTTCTCGGCCGCTTCGAGCTATCGGAATTACCTGTACTCGGTTGATTTCGACATCAGCAACCCACTGGCCCCCGGTGCCCTGCCGATTCTGCGGCAGGATCGCTTGAAGAGCAACGTCACCCTCGACCCCTGGAACGACTTTGGATACACCGCCCAGAGCGATCGCGGAAAATACGTGGTGTCGGTGGGCAAGCCCGCCGCCGGATACCCTCTCGTCGACGCGTTTCAGGTGTGGCAAAACACCGTGGGGACCTTCTGGGCGTTCGTCACCGCGGGCAACATCCCCACCATTCCGAATTATGATCGATTCGACTTTCGGTTCTGGCTGCCGGCCACCGTTCGCGAGACGCCCGACGGGACCGGCTTGAGCTTTCTGACGCCGCGGGTGGTCAACGGCGTGATCAACGAGGTCGAAAAGGGCACGACACTCAGCCTGGTGAGTACCGAACTCAACCCCGGCGGGTGCGGGGCGGTGCTGTGTGCCCAGACCATCGTGGAAGAAGGCGACCAGTATCTGAGCTTCGACGCCTCGGTGGCCTTCGGTGCCTTTCCGCCCGAGCGGGGTCGACAGGATGAGGCCTTCGCCCTGCTGCATTCATCGTTAGAGGGCTGGCCGGTGGTCATCAAGCCGCAGAACGGTCCCCTGGAGAGCGCTGCCGACTACGGCGACTTCGACTTCGATGGTGAGTTTACCTGCAACGACGATTGCGCCTTCGAGCAAGCCGTCAGTGGCTCCGCCTGGACTGCCAACCCGCTGTGCGACGTCAATGTCGATGGAGCCGTCGATGACTTCGATCTCGAATGGTACGAAGAGGTCTCCGGCTGTTGTGGTGACTAGGATGGTCGCATCAATGATGCAGAAACGCGACCACGCCTGCCGGCGACCGGGTGATAACGCTCGGCTGGGGCGGATTCGCGGGTGGGTCCTCGTTTCCCGCCCGGCCGCGGCTCACACCACTTCCAACCGCAGTGCTTACTCGACCAACCAGACCTTGTAACCCGTCGTCGGGTTGCTGCCGTCATAGGCAATATCGAAGGTGCCGGTGCCGTGAATCCACATGGTCCAGGCGATGAGCTGGTTGCCCAGGGCAATGCCGGTGCCGCCGACCTCGAGATCACTGGCCGGGAAGTAGTAGGTTCCTTGCAGGTCCATCGTGGTGCTGCCAATGATCGTTGACGGTTGGGTGTTGTCGCGGGCCTGGAAGATGCTGATGCCCTCATAGATGCCGCTGGTCGGCGGCGTGATCGTGATGATGCCGCTGCCGCCCAGGTACACCTCGCCGTCGTCGATGACGTAAAACAACACCTCGTTCGCAGTCAGGTTGCCTCCGTTGACGAATAGCCCGCTGGCGGGTCCGCCGGCACGGTCGACGACGTACACACCCGGGCTCAGGGTGACATTATCACCGCTGCTGGTCAGCCGGATTCCGCCGGAGTAGTAGCCGGGACCATACGTGCCGCTGCTGGTGATGGCGCCCAGATCGCTTGCCGGATCCCAGGTCGGGTCGGGCAGCCCGGCCAGCGGGTCGGGTACATAGGGGCTGCCCGGATTGATGTAGGGAGGGGCTTCCGGCGTGTAGCCGTTCCAGCAATCCGCCTCGTCGCCGGCAGCCACGATGTTCAGCTCCGGTGCCACAATGGTCAACGAGTTGCCGCTGCCGCACACCGCCGCTTTCGGGCAGCCCAGGGCATCGGAGTTGACCTGCATGGACGCATCCCCGTCGTAGCCGGGGGCCGTGCTGATGATCAGGTCGGTTGTGCCCGAGAGCTTCAATGCGCACTCGCAGTCGCCACACAGGGTAATCAATCCGGCTCCGGTGGATCCGCCGATCATGGCAATGGCGGTTCGGGCGATGTTGGCCTGATTCACACCGGCCATCGGTCCGAACACCAAGTCGAGCGGGCCGTCGTTCGAATCCGAGGTTCGCCGGGCTACGACCTTGACGGCGTTCCAGCCCGCCGGGTCCTCGGTGGGATCGAAATAGGGCGGACTGTCGAAGCGGTGGTAGCGCCCGAAGACGATGTCACCAGCGGCGTCGTTGGCGTCGTTGCGATTGAGGTTGATCGGCGCGGTGGCCACTCGGTTCGCCGCGGCCGTGGCCACCGCTTGGTCGCGGGCCTGGACCAGGTCGGTCTTGAGCCGCAAGGCGCCGGCCAGTGCCGCGGCGTCGGCGGTGGCCTGCAACTGCTGGGCGGTCAAGCCCAGCAGAGATCGGTCCATCGCCAAGCCCACGAACGCGAGCACCACAAAGCCGAGAACCGCCACCCAGACAGTCGCCAAGCCAGCCCTCGCCCACCGGTTGCGGGTTGCGCGCAGTCGTCGAACCATAAAATCTCTCTCCCCATGAATTGATCCTCAGATCGGTCCCCTGCCCATCCGGGCGGGGTGCCAGCTGCGGCCCGGCGGATCGCGGCCCTCACCCGCGGTCCCGGCCCTTTCATCCATCTATAGCGAATCGGGCGCCTCGGTTCAATCCACAAGCGATGTCCGCTTTTCGTGGGGCCTGCAGCAGGGGTCGCTCCTGGGCGGTCGGGGCCGATTTCAGAAATTCACAAGTTGTGGATTGACTTTCGAACGGCCGACTTGAGATAATCGCGACTGGAGAGCATGAGAGCGCCCCTCGGGGAGAGAGGCACTTCTCAGTCCTGCGACATCCAAGAACAACGTGATGATTCGGCGGGGGATCGGGCTGAATCCGAACTCCGCTGCGCCGATTGTCTGAGCGTATCCTTGCGTGTGTGGTGGCCTGCGGTGGGCCAGCCATTTTCTTGGTCCTATGGGTTCTTGGAAGGAGAGAAATCATGAATCTTGTCAAGTCGTTCATGGCGAATGAGCGCGGCACTGAGACCGTCGAATGGGGTCTCATGGCCGGCTTGATCGTCGGCGGGCTGATCGTGGTGGTCGCCGCCATCGGTACCTGGGTGAAGGGCCGGTTTGACAGCATGCAGACGGATCTGGGTGCGTAGTCCAGACGTCCGCAAAGCAGCTCGCTTCCAGGCGGCGGTCGGGTGTTCCAGCGCGGACATCCGACTGCCGCTGGACGAGCGCAACTGGCGAGGGACCCAGGGGAGGGGGAACCCATGCAGGGGCAGGACCATTGGGCGGTGGCTTGGACGGTCGTGCTGGCGGTGTCGGTCATCGCCACCGTGACCGATCTGCGGAGCCGCCGGGTGCCGAATGTGCTGACCTTCCCGGTGTTGTTGGCCGGCCTGGCCTGGGCGTCCGCGACGGGCTGGCTGGGATTGGGCAGCGCATTGGGGGGATGCGTTTTGCTGGCCTTGCCATATGTGTTCCTGTTTGTCTTCGCCGGAGGGGGCGCCGGTGACGCCAAGCTCATGGGCGCGATCGGAGCCTGGCTGGGACTGGGTTACGGCGCGGTCACCCTGGCCGCCGTGGCGCTGTCCGGAGCGGGGCTGGCATTCGTGTTTGCCGCCGGTCACGGCCGAGTGCGCGTGCTGTGGGGTCATTTCAAGCGAATGCTGCTGGCCTGGTTTGCCGTGGCCTTTCGCCACAGTCACTGGCATGAAGCCCCACGGATGGGCTTGACCGAGTCCGACACCATCGAAATGCCGTACAGCATCGCCGTATTGGCCGGTGTGTGCATGACCTGGGGCGCGGTTCGCGCGGGTTGGGTGTAAGCCGCGCCCTCATGGAGAGTGACCGTGAGCCCGAAAAGTTATTGTGATCGCCGCAGGCGCGGCACGATGCTGGTGGGCGCAGCGCTGCTGATGCCACTGCTGGTGCTGTTGACCTTTGCCCTATTGGAATTCGGGTGGATGTTCAACAAGGCCCAGCAGGTGCACAACGCCGCCCGGCATGGCGCCCGGGTCGGCGCCCGGGTCGACGCCACCAGCGCTGACGTGACCGCTGCGGTTCAGACGGTCATGACCAGCGCCGGTTTTCTGGCCGGCACCTACACGATTACGATCACGCCGCCGGAGGTCGGGTCTCAGCCGACCGGCACGATGATCACGGTCCAGGTCACGGCGCCGTATGCGAACACGGATCTGGAGCTGGTGGAAGATACCGCCGACGGGTGGATTCCGGCGCCCGAGCACCTGCAATCTGCGGTGAGCATGGCGAAAGAAGGGGTTTGAGTTGAGGTCGCTCCGGGGCCCGCAGGGGTCCGGCGCCCAACGTCGGGGAGCAGAGGGTTATGAAACTACATGTCATCGGACTCATTGCGGTAGGTGTGATCGCGGCGTTGTGTGTAGCCGTGCTGGTCGGTGCCTTGCAGGCCAAGGGACGCGACGGGGAGGGCAGCAGCGGTCCCACGGAGCGCATGATCGTGGTCGCCGCCCGCGACCTGGAGCCGGCGATGCTGGTGGAAGCAGACGCGGTGGCCATGAAGCGCGTGCGCATCGTCGATGCGCCCAAGGAATGCCTGTTCGACCCGGTGCAGGTGGTCGGCAAGGTCCTGAACACGCCAATCGTTGAAGGGCAACCGTTTACCCGCAGTGCCTTCGCCCGCGACGGTTCGGGTCTGCACCTGGCCGCCGCCTTGCCGCAGGGCATGCGGGCCATGGGGGTGCCCTTGTCCGAGTCCTCGGGACTGCAAGGCCTCCTCTATCCCGGAAGCATTGTCGACGTGTTGGCCTCGTACAAGCCGACGGCCGGCTCGCGGGAGTGCGTGTCCCAGACCATCCTCCAAGGCATCCGCGTGTTGGGGGTGGAAGACCATACCATCGTGGCCCCGGAGGGGACCAAGGATTCGATGGCGCGCACCGTGTCTCGTGGCCGGGAGGTGGTGACGCTGATGGTCAACCCGCAGCAGGCCGAAGTCCTGCAGGCGGCCATGGAACAAGGTTCTATTTCGCTGGCCCTGCGCCATCCCATGGACACCGCGACCCAACCCGAGCCCGAAGCCGTCGCGGTCCTTGTGGAAACGCCGGCCCCGGAGCCCGAACCGGCCCCACCTCCGCCACCGCCCGCGGTCGAGCCGGAGCCGAAGCCGGAGTCGTTCACCACTTGGGAGGTCAATGGTGAGAATCGCCATTCGGTGACCTACGTCAAGGTGGGCGATCACTGGCTTCGCCAGGACTAGACCTGCGACCCCCCGGGTCTCGCCGGCCGCGGGTCTCGGCGAGCTTGGAGCAGTGCGCAGGCAAGCGGTGGCACCGGCGATTCCCAGGGAGCGCACGCGGGGTCGGGTCCACCAGCAGTCTGAGAAACACGAACCATCATGAAATCTCGTGGGATGTCAGAGGGGCAACGTCTGTGCCGCTCATGACTCGCCCTAGCGCCCGGAAGGCAGGACATGCAATCGCCCGCCCATACCTCCAACGGCAGCCCGGCTGAGCCGGCGACCGCGGTGGCGTTGGTCAGCCATCACCGGGACACGGTCACGGTGGTGACCGCCGCTTTGCAGGACTCGTCCGGCTTTGAACTCCAGAAGGTGTGTTCCGATCTGGGGGCCCTGACGTTGCTGCTGGAGCGCACACCGATGCCGTTTGTCCTGGTGGACATCGATTCGAATCCCGCGGGCATGCTGGCCGACCTGGATCCACTGTCGCGACGCTTCAGCGACACCCGGTTCATCGTGGTCTGCGAGCAGGTCAGCGACGAACTCATGCTCGAAGCCATGCAGGTCGGCGTGCGCCACGTGTTGAGCAAGCGGACCGTTCCGGCCAAATTGGCTGGCGCGTTGCAGCGGTTGTTGCCCAAGGCCGACGGCGTCCGCGACCGAGCCGGCGTGATCGTGACCGTGCTTTCGGCCAGCGGCGGCTGCGGTGCCACCACGCTGGCCTTGAATCTGGCGAACGAACTCAGCCTGGAGCCGGACAAACACGCACTGTTGCTGGATCTCGACGTCACCCACGGCGGGGCCGCCGCCTACCTGGGGCTGCGCAGTCCGTACGGCCTGGCGGATGTCCTGTCGCGCAACGGCGATTTGGATCCGCAACTGCTGCGTTCGACCGCCCAGAGCTACTCGGACCGCTTCGATGTGCTCAGCAGCCTGTCGACGCTCGATCTGAATGCTCCGCCCCAATTGGACGCCGAGCACTTGGTGAACGTCATCCGGGCCTGTCGCGAGGTCTACGACTACACCGTCGTCGATGCCCCGCGCCTGGCTCCGGCATTGAGCGCCGAATTGATCGGGGTCAGCACGCTGGCCTTGCTGGTGATGCAGTTGACGGTCAAGGATGTCACCATTGCCAAAGCGCTGCTGAGTGCCGTGGCCAATCACCGCATTACCGCCGATCAGATCACGGTGGTGATCAACCGCTACAGCCGCCGCCACGCCATGATCAGCCTGGATGAAGCCCGGCGGGCCCTCGGCAACCCCGAGATCGTGCCCATCGGCAACGATTATCGAAGCGCCTTGAAGTGTGTGAACCATGGTCGGTTGCTGTCTGATTCGTCGCCACGGTCGGCCTTGCGCCACCAACTGCGGCAGTTGGGACAGCAACTCTGGAGCAACAGCGCGGCCAAGCGCCGCTGAAACGCAGGAGTGCAGTCATGTTTGAGTCGGGATCAGGAGAACGGCGGGGCAACGGGTCAGCGGTGACCCAGCGCCTGAAGGCGGACATCCACAACAAGCTGCTGGAGTCGCTCGATTTGACCGAGGCCCGGCGGATGCCCATCGAGCAATTGCGGCACGAGTGTTCGCGACGGGTGGACAGCCTGTTGGGCGAGCAGTCGATGCCGTTGTCGGCGGCCGAGAAGCAGCAGTTGCTGCGGGAGCTGCTCGACGAGATTTTCGGCCTGGGGCCGCTGGAAGAACTGCTCAGCGACACCAGCATTACCGACATCCTGGTCAACGGCCCCAACAAGATCTACATCGAGCGGCAAGGCCGCCTGACCCGCACCGACGTCACCTTTCGGGACAACAACCACCTGCTGCAGGTAATCCAGCGGATCGCCACGGTGGTCGGGCGCCGAATCGACGAGAGTTCGCCGATGCTGGATGCCCGCCTGCTGGACGGTTCGCGCGTCAACGCCATCATCCCGCCGCTGTCGCTCCAAGGGCCGTCGGTGAGCATCCGCCGCTTTGGCGCCCGGCCGCTGGAGGTCGATGACCTGATCCGCCTGGGGTCGTCCAGCAGCGAGATGATCGATTTTATTGATGCCTGCGTCCGCTCGCGGCTGAACTTTCTGGTGTCCGGAGGTACCGGCACTGGTAAGACCACGGTCCTGAACGTGATGTCCAAGTACATTCCTGAGTCCGAGCGGGTGGTGACCATTGAAGACGCCGCCGAACTGCAGTTGCAGCGCGACCACGTCGTGCAGCTCGAGACCCGCCCGCCGAACATTGAAGGCCGCGGCGAGGTCACCCAACGGGACCTGCTGCGCAACGCCTTGCGCATGCGACCCGATCGAATCATCATCGGCGAGGTCCGCGGCGCCGAAGCCCTGGACATGCTCCAGGCGATGAACACCGGCCACGAAGGCTCCATGACCACGGTGCACGCCAACAGCCCGCGAGACGCCCTCCGCCGCATCGAGAACATGGTCAGCATGGCGGGGTTGAATTACCCGGTGCACGTGATTCGCGATCAAATCGCCTCGGCGCTGAACATCATCGTGCACCTCGATCGCATGACCGGCGGGCGGCGCAAGATGGTCAGCGTGGCCGAAATCACCGGCATGGAAGGGGACGTCATCTGCATGCAGGAGATCTTCCGTTTCAAACAATCGGGCGTCGACGGCGAGGGACACGCCACCGGAAACTTCGAAGTCTGCGGCACCCGGCCGCGCGTGCTGGCCCGGCTCCATGGCGAAGGCATTGACCTGCCCGACACCATGTTCCAGCGACGCGTGCTTACTCCGGAGAACGGCAATGCCTGAGAACATCAGTGACCTTCTCAATGCGGCGGTGATCCTGGCGGTCTTCGGCCTGGTCCTGGCGCTGTGGCTGCTTGGCGTGTTTCTGTGGTACGGCCGCAAGATGTCCTTCCTGAATTATGTCCGCCAACGGCTGGCTTCAGGCCGGCACACGGCCGGTGATTCCAGGGAGCTGCGGCTGTGGAAGGATGGCGAGGAACGCACCCTCCGCGTGCCCGACCAGCAGCAGGGCACCTGGCGGGCCCGCCTGACCCGGCTGCACAAGGAGGCCGGCTGGAGGGTCCCCATGCAGACCGTGTTCCTGGGCGCGCTGGGTACGGTGCTGATGGTCTTCGTGGTGGCCTTCATGATCACCGAGAATCTCCTGGGCAGCCTCTGTTGTGCGCTGGCGGTGCTGTTGGGCTTCTGGACCTACACCAAGGGCCGCGTCGGGCGGCGGCTCGGCGTGCTGGAAAGCCAATTCGTCGAGGCCCTGGAACTGGCCGCCCGTTCCTTGCGGGCGGGGCATCCGCTGCCGGCCGCCTTTCGGCTGATCGCCGACGAGTTGCCGGCGCCGATCTGCACCTTGTTCGCCGAGATCAACCAATTGCAGGGCCTGGGCCTCAGCTCCGAGAATGCCATCAAGATGGTCGCCCAGGAATCCGGCAGCTCGGACATCAACTTGTTCGCCACTTCCGTCGTCATTCAGATGAGAACCGGCGGGAACCTGGCGGACATGATGACCCGGCTGGCCCACATCATTCGCGATCGCATGCGGCTCAAGCGGCGGGTGCGCGTCCTCACGGCTCAGACCCAGTTGAGCAAGCGGGTGCTGTCCCTGCTGCCGTTCGTGCTGCTGGGGGCCTTGAGCGTGATCAATGGCGACTACATGGATCCGCTGTTTTCGTCGCGGATCGGCCACTACCTGCTGGCCGTTGCCGGTTTGTTCGTCTTGGGTGGCGTCTGGATGATGAATCGCTTGTCGCAGTTGCACTATTGAACCGGCGGGGGCCCAGGTGTGGAGCGCTGAGCCGGTGGACATGAGGAGCGGGTCATGCTGGAGTTTCTGATTCCATTACTCACCTTCCTGGCGATCACCGCCCTGGGGGGCGCCTTTCTGAGTGCGCGGCTTGCCGCCCAAGAGCCGATGCGGACCCGGCTGTCGGAACTCCAGCGATCCCGGCCGAACGACATCGCCACCAGCGCGTGGCCGATGCGTCTGTTGGCGGCGTTGAGCGGATTGACTTCGGCCAAGGGCCCGTCGGACAATCTCCGCGCCGAACTGGCCAGCGCCGGCTTCCACGGGCGCAACGCCGCCTCCGTGTACATGGGTTCCAAGCTGGTTCTGCTGCTCAGCGGGGTGGTGGGCCTGACTGCGGCCCTGCTGCCGGTGGAGACCTGGCCCCTCGGTGTGCGCGGCCTGATGGTGTTATGGGGTGGCGGCATCCTGTTCTTCATCCCCAACTTCGTGGTTCGCCAGCGGCGCGAGGCGCGCCAGGCGGACATTCGCCGGGCCGTTCCCGATGCCATCGATCTGCTGGAGGTTTGCGTGTCCTCCGGGATGGGTCTGGACGCCGCCTGGAACGCCGTCGCCGACGAGATTCGCTCGGTGAACCCCATCCTGGCCGATGAATTGGCCCTGACCGACCTGGAGATTCACCTCGGGGCGCCGCGGGCCACCGCCATGCGGCACATGGCCGCCCGCACCGGGGTCGCCGAGATCGCGTCGCTGGTCGGCGTGCTGGTGCAAGCGGAACGCTTCGGCACCAGCGTCGCTGATTCGCTGAAGACCTTCGCCGCCTCGATGCGCGAGCTGCGCAGCCAACGGGCTGAGGAGTCGGCCGAGAAGATGCCCATCAAGCTGCTGTTTCCGCTGGTGCTGTTGATGTTCCCGGCGGTGCTGATCGTCATCGCCGGACCGGCCGGGATCCAGTGGGCCGAAATCATTGCGGGGGGATACTGATCCGGTGCACTCTCGGCCCCGCGACCCACCCCTACGGAAAACGGCACTCGAGGTGTTGCCCGCGGCGATCGCGGAGCGGCAGGTGCAGCGCGGTTCTGGCGTGGATCTCGTAGGCGTCGGCGTACACCCGACGCCAACCCGAATGATCGACCAGGAGCCCGGCGGTGGCGCTGCCCGTCCGGACCAGGATGGCGTCGCAGGGATAGCGCGCCAACGTGCGGTCCCATCCGGTGGCGGCGGCGTAGAAGGCGTGCATGGCGTCGAATACACCGGGCGCATAAGCAACCTCATAACGACCGTCGAGGCTGACCCGGACTGCGCTTGGGAGCGGGCTGAACGCCGCACCTCGTCCAAGATCGAAGGTACCGCACCCGTCGACCGCCGCCGAAACGGTGGCTGGTCGCGCGTGCGCGTTTTGGCAGGCCACCGGCTTGCCTCCCGAGAAGGGAGTTTGCGATGCGGAGGATCTTGAATCATCGGTTCTGGCGGGAGCAGCGCGGCACGGAGAGCCTCGAATGGGCCCTGATCGCCGGCATGCTCGTCGGTGGCTTGATCTTGGTGTTGGGCGTGATCGGGCTGTGGATCAAGCAGCGCTTTGAGAGCATCCAGACCGATATGGGTATCTAGACGCCGAACCTGAAAACCGCAAGCGCACTGGCGGTGCGAAGACCCGGCTCGAGCCCGTCGCTTGCGCTTGGGGCTCCGGCATCGTGGCCTGGTGACCCCAGCGGCGTCGACAGAACCGCAGGCCCGGTTACGGCGGCGATGCCGCGGCCTCTTTCCCGAATTGACGTGCAAGAAGTTACCGGCCGCTCCGGCAGGGTCCTGTCAGTGGACGGCGGAGGGGCTGAGCGCGTCGCTGGGGATCTTGTCGCCGGCCTTGGCGGTGTCACCCACGTACACACCCTCGATCCACTGTCCGCGGTATTCGGCGTCGGCCCAGTTGATCGCGTGGGGATTGGCCAGCAGGTCGGTTTCCGAGCGGACCGAGCCGTCCAGCAGGGCGACGTTGGTCATGCCGCCGTGACGTGTGCTGGGGAACCAGGCCAGGCCTTCGGGGACGTTGGGATTGGCAATGTACGAGCCGCCGGGTTCGATCGGCGGCGCGACCAAATGCGGCGTGTCCACCCACCACCACGGCGGCCGATTGGTGGCAGTGCGGGCATCCAGGTCCAGGACCAGCGCCGTGCGGTTGGCCTGAGGCCAGTTGAACATGTTCGGCCCGAGCGTCACATAGAATGCCTTGAAGGTGCCGTTGGGCTTCGGGCGCCACACCTGATGCAACCGGCGGTTGAACGCGTAGCTGAGTTCCTCTTCCTTTTGAACCGCGTCGGTCAAGGCCTGGCCATACGACTTGTGCACCATGAGCGATTTCCCGCGACTCGCCGGGCAGAAGAACAGGTTGCCCTTGCCACGCACGTATTCCTTGGTTTCGCCGGGTTCAGTGAAGTACTTGCCGGCGCCGTACAACTCGTCGATGTAGCTGGTCAAACCGAAGTGGCTGTCGCTGGGCACGCCCTCGAAGCGCTTCAGTTGACCGGGATCATTGGCGGTCATGTGAAAATCGATGGCGATTTGCCGCAGGTTGGACTTGCACACCAGGGAATCAGCCTGCCGTTTGACCCCGCGAAACGACGGCAGAAGAATACCGATAAGCAGTGCAATAATGGCAACGACCACCAGCATTTCAACCAGCGTGAATGCCGACAGCCGTCCCGGAGACATCCGTCCTCTGCGCATTGCCATTCGGTGACCTTCTGCGAGCAAAACGGCACTTGGAGGTGCGAGGAGACCCGGCGATAACCCAAGAGACCGGAACCAGAGTAGATTGTGAGCGACGGGCCGCCTCACTAGACCCAGATGATTGTATCCTCGCAAAGAGTGCCTGGCAAGCCATCTAATCTCGTAACGTATTTGCCATGAACGTGATAGGGCGACGGACGGCCTGTTTCTCTAATCTCTGAACAGCCTAGGGGTTACACCGCCGGCGGTTATCGGACACCAGGAAAGCGGGCGTGTGCCACAGAAAACCGGACAGCGTCACTTTAAGATGGCGCGTTACCGCCGCTCCCGTTCCCCACCGGGCGCCGTCGGATGGGCGGCTTTGCCAGGTCACCGCTGTGTGCTAGAATTCCGCCCTCAAGGGGGTCGCTTGTCCGCTCGCCACCTGGCAGTCGGACCCCGGGGGCGATTAGCTCAGTTGGCCAGAGCGCTCGGATCACACCCGAGAGGTCACAGGTTCAAGTCCTGTATCGCCCATTCATCATCATGCCCGCAGATTGAAGAATTGTCCGAAGACTTTGATGAGCGAGAGGTCGATTGTCACTCTGGCGGCGATTGCGTCCATCCGATTCGCACCAATCCGTTGTGGCAGAGTCCTGCTATCGTGTCTTTGCCTTCGTCTTGGACGAAGACCCGTCCCTCGATGATGAGCCACCCCAGAGCGCACTCACCGGCAAGGCGTGGATGCGCGCGCCGAACGGGATCGTGTCTTGTCCTGCGTACAGCACGACGCCTCGGTGGAACCGCTTGCCGCCAAGGTCGGCCAGCGCCTCCAAGCCTTTGAGATCCTCCCTGCCGAGGGTCGCGCGCGCCTTGACCTCGATGCCGACGATCCTGCCCGACCGATCTTCGAGAACCACATCCACCTCACGCCCTGCCTGCGTGCGAAAGTGGAATAGCTCCGGCATCGTTTGGCTCCAGGACGCCTGCTTCCGCAGCTCCATGACCACGAAGTTTTCCATCAACGGCCCGCTGTGCTTGGGATCGTTGCCGAGCCGATCCTTGCCGAGCCCCAGCAGGTGCGTGAGCAAGCCGGTGTCGTTGAGGTAGAGCTTGGGGGACTTCACGAGCCGCTTGCCGAGGTTGCTCGACCATGCAGGTAGCACCTGCACGATGAAGGTCATCTCCAGCAGGGCGAAGTAACGCTTGAGGGTGGTCTGCGGGATGGAAAGGTCACGGGCGATGTCGGCGAAGTTGACGGGCGATCCTGCCCGCGTCGCCAGCAGCGTCAACAGGCGCGGCAGTTCGGTCAGCCCCTCGATGTTGGACAGGTCTCGGATGTCGCGTTGCAGGATCGTCGAAATGTACGACCGGAACCAATCGGCCCGGCGGGATGCCCCGCGCGTCGTGCAGATTTCCGGGTAACCGCCGCGCAGCACACAGTCCATCAGCTTCAGCGTTGCCAATGGCTTGTCCGGCCCACGCAGGTTCGCCTTGGCGAAAAGCGCATCCACGAAGGTCTCGCGCACGCCGTCGATCTCGCCTTGTGAGAACGGCCACAGGGTCAGTGTCTCGATCCGGCCTGCCAGCGACTCCGACACCTGTGGGACGAGCAGCACATTGGCCGAACCCGTGAGCAGGAACCGCCCGGGCCTGCGGTTCCGATCCACCGCCAGCTTGATCGCGGGGAAGACGGCAGGGGCCTTCTGCACCTCGTCCAAGACGAGAGGCCCGTTCAATCCCTGAACGAAGCCCGCCGGGTCGCTGGTTGCCGCCGCGAGCGTGGCCGCGTCGTCCAGTGTCAGGTACGAAGCGTCCCACTCGCTTTCGGCGATAGCCCGCACCAGCGTACTCTTGCCCGTCTGGCGCGCCCCGTGCATGAAGACAACGGGAGTATCCTTGAGGGCCTGTCGGAGCCGGGTCGTGATGTTTCGCTCGATCATGGGGGTAGTCTAGCCGGAGGGCGGCTGGCGAACAACCGCCAGGCGGTTGAATATCGTCCACAAAACGGTTGATTTTCGGCCATAGATGCCGGCGGGGGTGACCATTTCGGGGGACACAAACAATCCTGTTCGGCACTGTGATTGCCATGAGGCCCACCGTTCGCGCCACAACGCAAGATGTCGCGCAACACTTTACTTGCGCTGCGCGGCTTCATGAGGCATACTACATGTGGCATGGGTGCACCCAAGAAACCCAAGAT
>CAZUGO010000098.1:0-1663 GCA_964619935.1 uncultured Planctomycetales bacterium
TTTGCATCGCATTTCTCCTCTTAGAGATGATCGATATGTTCTACAAACAGCGGAGTTGATCTCCGCAAATGTCATATTAGCTATTGGCGCACGGCGGACGCAATAGAGCTTATTACATACAACTTAAGGAGTAAATTGAAGCAGGTCGGAAGTGCAGGCCGTAGGCTCACCCATCCCCTCATTTACGCCGCTTGCGCCAGGGGGGCGGTGAGGGGTCTGGTTTGGAGCATTTCCGAGAATTTCTCGATCAGCGGTTGGAGGCGGGTTTCGGGCATGGTCGGGATCAGGTCGTAGAGCATGCAGCCCTGGCGGAACAGGGAATGGGTTCGGCGTTTGGCGGTGTTGACCTTGAGATGGCGGTCCATGCCGAGCGCTTCGCCGGCCTCGCCGAGCAGGGTGAGCAGCAGCACGGCGAAGGCGTTGAGCAGAAGCAGGCGGTCGCGGCGCTGGGGATCGCCGATGCGCACCGCGGCGAGCCCCATGCCGAAGCGGAGATCCTTGGTGTCGCGGAAGCTGGGTTCGATGGTCCAGCGTTTGGCGTAGAGGTTGACGATGTGTCTGGCGGGGGCGTCGGCATTGCTGGCGGCGAGGCACCACGGCTCCTTCATGTTCTTGGCGTGGACACAGACCACCGCGCCGACCGGTTGCGCGGCGGCGGTGACCGATGCCCCGCGCAGATGGCGCGCCCGGCCGCCCTTGCCGACCCACGCCGCCGCCGGCCGGTTTTCGCCGTCGGCGGCGCCAACACGGATGTCGCCGCGGAACCGGATGACATACGCGAAGCCCAGTTGCGTCAGGTAATCGAACAACTTGCGGTCGCCGAAGCCGCGGTCGGCGAGGATCGTCGTCTTCGTTGCCGCCGGCAGCAGGTCGGCCAGCCGGGCGAGACAGGCATCCTCGATGTCGTTGCGGCGGCCGGCCAGTTCGTCCTTCAACATCGTCAGCCACATCAGCGGCGTCGCCCGGCCGTGCCTGGTCACCAGATTGAAGGCCAGCGTCGCCTGCCCGTCGGCGTCGAAATCGGTCCAGTCCATGGCGACGACGATCTCCTTGCGGTCGCCGACCGCCTCCGGAACCCACCGCGCGAACAACTCCCACGGCGACACCCCGGCGTTGCTCAACAGCCGGTCCACCTGCTTGACCGCATGCTTGGTCAGCAAGCCGCGCGCCTGCGCCAGCGCGTGGCCGATCATCGACACCGCCAGCGACGCCCCGGTCATCACCCCCAGCGTGCCGTTGGCCAGCGATTCAATGCGTTTGGCGTGAACATGCCGCGCGAAAACCCCGTCGAGAAACCGCCGCACATCGGTCAAACGAAACTCCGGACGCTGTACCCTGCCCACTTCCCCACCCCACATGCTCGAAAATCCCCCTGCAAATCATCCATAACCCACCCGCGCCGATCGTGCCATGCCGCAGCAACCCGCTGATTCCCATCGGACTTCAAAATGAGGGGATTCCTGAGAGTTTGTCCGGGGACTTCACCCGAATTTCACCACGTGAAACGTCGACAAGCTCCCTTACAGCTCAGGAATCCCCTCATTTTGAAGTCCGATGGGAATCAGCGGGTTGCTGCGGCATGGCGCGATCGGCGCGGGTGGGTTATGGATGATTTGCAGGGGGATTTTCGAGCATGTGGGGTGGGGAAGTGGGCAGGGTACAG
>CAZUGO010000099.1:0-3227 GCA_964619935.1 uncultured Planctomycetales bacterium
GGCGCTCATCTGGCTGCACGTCGAGAGCCAGCCCGAGCAGAAAATCGCGAATCACGCGTGGTACACGTTCTGGTACGTGGTTCCCACCCTGCCGATGTTCCTCGTATTCCCGGTCCTGCTGCCCCGGCTGGGGTTCTGGCCCACGCTCGCCGCCTGCGTCGTCCTGACGCTCGCCTGTTTCGGCCTGTTCGCGCTCCTGGTGCGCCGGTTCGGGATCGAGTTGCTCTAGCCCGGGCCAGCGCCCTTGCCCTCATAGGGCGACTTCCAGAACTGCATCGACTTCTGCTGGTTCGCGGCCAGCCACTCGGCGGGTCGCAGCTCCCGGCGCGGCTGCAATTGCTAGTTCCAGAAGTCGAAGACGATGTTGACCCTGCGGTTGTCCTGCATTCCTTCCAGGGTGGTGTTGTAAGCGAAACGTCGGGTCTGGCCGAATCCTTCCGCGGCAAGCTTCGTACGATCGACACCAAACTCGGCCACCAGGTAATTCACCACGTTCTGGGCGCGGCGCTGGGAGATTTCCATCGCCGCTTCGGGCGTCGCCTGCAGATTGCCGGTGTGTCCTTCCACCGTTGCGGTGGCGCGCGGGTGCGCCTTCAGGAAATTCGCCACCTTGCGCAGCTCCTCTCGGTACTGCGGCTTGACGACGGCGCTGTTCCGGTCGAAATCCAATTCCATTGCCATGGCGACCCTGGCCGGGATCGCCGCGATGCCCTCGACATCCGTCGCGCACGCGATGATGGCGTTGACTCTCCGGTTCAGCCGTTTGCCGATCTGGGTGCTGTTGTCCGCGATGGGACGAGTCTCTCCGTAGCCCACGGCCTGGAGCCGGTTTCGGGAAATGCCTTTGCTCACCAGGTAGTTCACCATGCTGTCCGCACGGCTCTGGGACAGTCGCATGTTGTCCGCGCTCGTCCCAACCTCATCCGTGTGGCCCTCGATCACCGCCGTGGTGCCGGGGTATTTCCGCATGAAGGTCGCCACCGTGTCGAGCTTCTCCTCGGCTTCGCGCTGCACCGTACTGCTGTTGATCTCGAACTGGATGTCGAGAATGGTGCAGTACTGCTGGGTCTTCGCCGCGATTGGCACGATGACCAGCACCGGTGCGGGGGCGGGGGCGGGCGCCGGCGCTGCCGCGACCGCGACCGGAGCCACATACGGCGCCGGCGCTGCCGCCTTCGGCGCGGGCTCGCTGGTACGGAACATGAAGACCAGCCCGACCGACACCATGTCGATGTCGCCCGTGTTGCCAACCGCATCATTGACCCGGTAACGCTCCCACTCTCCGCGCAGCGACAGGGCCCGCGTGAAGTCGTATTGAAGGCCGAAGCCGTACTTGTAGTGGGCCTTGCTCTCCTTGGGGTTGGGGTTGAGCGCTGCGACGGAGAAGCCGGCACCGGTGCCCGTGAACCTGTCCTTGCCCTCGGTGTAGATCAGGCCCACCCGGCCGAAAGCGGAGAACTTCTCCGGGAACGGCAGAATGCCGACCACATCCAGATTCAGGCCCTGGAGCTTGATGTCCCCAGAAAAAGTATTGGCCGTCGGGTAAGCCGCCGTGAAGCCGAACTTGCCCAGGTTGAAATAGCCCCCCTCGACGGCGAAGTTCCTGCTGAACTTCCTGCCGGCGAAGAGCTTGTAGCCGAGATCGCGGTCGTCATCGTCGAACGAGATCGATGAAACCGGCACCCCCAACTGATTGGCGATCCGCTCGTGGTGGATCCCGGCTCTCGATTGGCCGATGCCCAGTCCGCCGTACCAGCCCGATTCAGCTGCCAGCGCGGCCTGGCCGCTCGCTGCCGCGAACCCCACCAGGCCGAGGGCCCCCACGGTTCTGACTAGTTTCATGTTCTTCTCCAGGAGCGAGGCCGGCAGAAATGACTGTCCCGGCATTTGTTTCAAGTTTGAATGCCTCAAGCCTTACGGCACGGTAATGCTGGTCACAGTTGGAGCGGCGCCGCCGGTCAATGTAACTGCGCCGGCCCCGGATGCACCCGCCAATGCCCTCCCCAACACCCTTGAGTCGATGTTGATCGTGAAAGTCCTACCGACCAGCATGTTTCCATTCCAGGTTGTTCCCTGTCCGATCGTCGCATCCCGACCGATCACAAACCAGACGTTTCTGGCCTGGGCCTGGTTGATCAGATCAATCCGGCTCGGATTCCCCGTGGTGCCCGAGTCGACAAAATCGCCAGCTGGCGCCACTCCCCCGACTTTGAAGATGAAGACAGCGTTTGGATTATTCTGGCCGTCCATCGTGGCAACGCCACCGGCCGCCAAACCAAGATTCGCGCTTGCATAGACGCCGGGGACGAAGGTTTTTCCGCCTAGTTCATCTGTGGCTATGGCAGGCTGATCAGTGACTTTGGCGAAGCCCTCGTTCCACGCGGCAGTCAAGGCGGTCGTGACAGCAGTTGCGGTTGCGCCAGCGTCAGAATCAGTGGGATGGCGTATTAACCCGTTCACTGTCAACCCGATGGCGCTTGGCGGTTTGGATTCGACTTGGCAGTTAGCGGGAGCACCGGTGGCATCCGTACATGTGCCAAGGGGCCACAACGCTACATTCCCATTAACCACGGTAACACCCGTTGAAGTCAGTCCGGCGCGCGATGCAATCCCGTACGTGGCGGCCGCTCCGAGGTTTATTGCGAGGGCACCGCCGCCTGACCCGCCGGTACCGCCGGTACCGAAGAGGTCATCGCCGCTGCCGCATCCAGCCAAGAAGGCGGCGAGGACCGCCGCCCTGATCCATGTCCGTGCCTTGAGACCGCCCCGGTAGTCGTTCATTTTCCCGTCCTTGTTCCGCGAATTAGGCCGACGGCGCACAGACCAGCCGCCGCTGTCATGTTTATCCGACACGTGCTCGGATCGTTCTGTGCGTTGCCGAACGCCTGGCGACCGCGTCGGCGTGCGCGTCGGCGGCGGCTTCGATCTGACCCATGTCAATCCGGCGGGCGCCCCGGCACGGCCGCCGCACATGAGAATGCGAAGTGATTCGCGCGGCCGCAGGCGGCTTGTTTGACGTGCATCAACATCCCGACCGTAGTTTTTGCGATTATGTGTTCGCCTGCGAACATAACTACCTTCACCGCAGGAAACAGTCGGGGGAAGCCATGCAACAGTCTCAACTCACCGTCGATGCGCGCGCCGCAGCGACCCATCCGGCCACGCAGAATCACCTGCTCGCGGCTCTGCCCGCGGCGGAATTTCACCGGCTCGAGCCGGACCTGCAG
>CAZUGO010000100.1:0-159456 GCA_964619935.1 uncultured Planctomycetales bacterium
GTTCCAGTCGACGGGCGGATCGGCGATTGGCGTGACGGTCACCGGGCCGCAACTGTTATCGTCCAGCGGCACACAGTCGCAGAGTTCCGGGGTCGGGATCGGCGAGATCGGCCCCTGGGCCAAGCGCACGCAGAGCGGCCGGCATTCCTCGTCGGTTCCGCCGAGGCACTGGGTGGACTGCAGCGGTTGACAGAAATCGTCGCCGGCCGGCAGGGCGCAGAAGTCTTCGCAGACGTCGGCGATCATGTTGCCGTTGTTGTCGTTGCAGTTGGTCAAGGGCCCGTGCCAGGTGGCGCCGGGGATGTCGCCGCAACACGACCCGCTGATCACCAGGCAGGTCTCGTCGCTGCCGTCGCCGTCGGTGTCGATGCAGCAGGCCCCCGGCGCTTGGCAGAAGGTGCCGACACCCTGGAAGGTGCCGCCTAGAGCATCGCAGCAGATCCCGTCCATGACGTCGCAGGATTCATTGATGCCGTCGCTGCCGGCGTCGTAGCAGCAGGCCCCCTGGCCCTGGCAGACCGTGCCGGGTCCCTGGAAGGTGCCGCCGACGAGGTTGCATTCGGACAGGCTGGTGACGATGCAGTCGTCGTTGACGCCGTCCCCATCGTTGTCGAAGCAACAGGCTCCCGAAATCGGCTCGCAATCGCAGCAGATGTCGATCCCGCCGGCGGGGTTCGGCACCATGGTCTGCACACAGGTCTCGCCGGGCGGGCAGTTCCCGCTGCAGAACGGGGCGGTTCCCTGGACGATTTCGACGTGGCACTCGCCCGGGTTGCGGCAATCGCAGGACACCGCGGTGGTCTCACCGGTGCCTGGGTCGTAGTTCACGCACCGCGGGAGACACTGGCTGTTTGGATCCGGGTTCTGGCAATCCGTCGGTTGCAGGGCCGCGCACGGATCGGGAACGCCAATCGACGGCAGCGGGCAGACCGGGGCGACATCCATGCACGCACACTTGACCTGGTCGTCGAGGTCGACGTCGGCTAGGGTCACACGGGTCAGGCCCGTCGGCATGTTGTTGATCTGGACTTGGCATTGACTTCCCGGCGGACAATCGCCGTCGCACGTCAGATTGAAGTCACCGCTGGCGTCCTGGGTGACATGCACCGGGCCGCAACTGTTGTCATCGAGGGGATAACACTGGCACAACTCGGCGATCGGCGCCGGCAGGCCCAGCGGGCCGTCGACGATGCGGATGCACTGGGCCAGGCACTCATCGCCCTGGTTGCCCACGCAGTCGGTCTGCTGCAGCGGTGTGCAGATGGTCTGGCCCGGCGGTTCGGGACACAGCGCCGGCGGCAGGTCGCAGGCACACTTGACCTGGCTGCCGGTGGGCACCGTGGACGCGCTGATGTTGGGAGCACCGGTGGAGACGTTGTCGATGAATATCGTGCACGGTGCGCCGGGGGGGCAGTCGCCGACACACCTCAGGTCGATGTCGCTCGGCAACTCGGTGACGTAGACCGGCCCGCAGGGGCCGTCAAACGGCTGCACACAGTCGCATTGCACGCCGACGACCGTGGGCAGGCCGGCCCCGCTGGAATCGACCTCGACGCACAGCGGCAGACATTGGGCGGCCGGGTCGGGGGACACGCACTGAGTCGGCTGGACGGTCGCACACACCGCCGGCCCCGGCGGCTCCGGACAGACCACCTGCGCTGGAGCCACCGAAACCGTCAGTCCACTGACGCATAGGCAAACCAGAATACTCCGCATCGAACTCCTCCTCTTTTGTGATGCCTTCGCGCATCAGGCCACGCAGACGCGGTTTGAATTGAACTGGAGTGCAACGGACACGATCATCGCCGCCCTCGCCTGCTAGCGCGGCAAGAGGATGGTGCCCGTTGGGATGCGGCCGGAACCGCATCCAGCGGAAGCGCACATTTCCCGAACTCATTTGTCAGGCGGACAGTGGCTCTCCCTGATGTGGCCTGCATCAATAATAGTCAATTACCGCCCCAGTGCAAGACCTGCGGCTCGCCGGGCGGCGACGCGGCTGGATTGATCGCTGTAAGGCGCAAAGGGGGCGGGGGTTAGGTCCGATTGCGGCGTCGCCTTCGGGCCGAGCGAACAAGCAGCCCAAGGTCATGAACGGGGCGGGTGCGGGTGCCTGGATGCACCTCCCAGGAACGGGCAGGCTCAGGTGTCGACCGGCTCAGGGGCAGGGGCCCCAGGCGCCCAGCAGCAGTGCCAAGTCGGCGGCGTTGACGACATCATCTCCGTTCAGGTCCGCGATGCATCCTGGGCACGGGCCCCAGCTTCCCAGCAGCAGCGCCAGGTCGGCGGCATCGACGATCCCGTCGGTGTTCAGGTCGGGCAGGCAGTTTGCCGGTGGATCAAACAACACGGTCAGCCGCGGTTCGGAGCCGACCGTTTCGCGGCTGGCGAACCTGCGGGCCGTGAACAATGTCGATTCGTTCCCGCGCAGCATCCAACCGAAGTCGGCGGCCGGGTTGTCAAGCATGTCCTGGGCGTCGGCGACGAATTGAGCGGTCGTGGGTAGGGTCACGACCGATCCGATCACGTTGCCGACCACTGCGCTGGAAGTCACCGCAGCCACGTAATCACCGCCGACGGCCCCCCAGAACGATCCGGGGAAGAAGGTGTGCTGCCAGGTGGCATCGCCGGTTGTGGCTGGCGACCCTTGCCCCCCGGTTCCATAAGAGGTTCCCTCCCCCCAGTCGGCCAGCACGCGGTGTACCGTGTGCGTTTGGGTGGCGGCGCCGTTGGACGCCGCCTCAGTCAGTGTCAGGCGCAAGCTCACCGACGTGATGGTCGAGCCTGCCGGAATCTGACCGGCCAAATCGAACCGCAACATGCCGCGCACCAGCGTCGAGATGCCGCCAAAGTTGCCGGTCCTGCCGCAATAGACATCGCCCAGGGCGTTGCTGTTGGGGGTCCCGGTGGAAATCAGGGTGTTGTCGCGGGTGGAGATCAGCGTCACCGAATCAGCCGAAACCGAAAGGGTCGTCCCCAGCAGGATGCTCAAAGCAATGGCCTGGGTCTTCAACAAACCCATGTTCAACTCCGACCGTTTGGAACCGCAGGATAATCCAGCATTCTTATCTTAGCGGCCCGCGGCGGCGGTTCAACGGCCAGGTTTCCGGGCGGTCGGATGGGATCGGGCGGCCGCAGGAACGCGGCGGATTCGACGACGCCCGGACTCCGCTTTGCTCGGCCGGCTCTGGTGTCGCCGGCCGGCAAAGGGGGGGACATCTGAGGGCGGATCGAGGCGACCGAGGCGATCGCCCGTTGGGCTGCGCCCCTCGATCGCCCCGGGTCTCTCAGGGACCGCTCGGGTCGCAAGCGCTCAGCGGGACGCCAGCGTGGGATCCACCGCGAAGATTTCGACCCGCCGATTCTGGGCCTTGCCATCCTTGGTGCCGTTCGAGGCCACCGGGCGGTGCTCGCCCCATCCGCAGGCCACCAACCGGCTGGCGGCGACGCTCTTGGACTGCAGAAACCGGACCACCGACAAGGCCCGCTCGGCGGACAGTTCACGATTGTCCTTCCAACCGCTCTTGCGGATGGGGTCGCTGTCGGTGTGGCCGAAGACATAGATATCCTTGCTGGCGAAGGTCGACTGGATTTCAGAGGCGACCTGCCCGAGCATCGACTGGCTCTGCTTCTTCAGTTCGGTCTTGCCCGCTGGAAACAACACGTTTCCGGGGATTGCCAGCATGGCGCCGCCTGGGACGGACTTCCACTCGGCCTGCCAGTCACCGCTTTGGGCCGTCAGGGTGGGGGCCGTCTGACTGACCGCCGGAGTCACCGCCGCTGCCCGCTGGGCGCTGAGCTGGTTGTTGAGATTGTCCGCCGTGCGCTGAGCCGCGTGCAGATCGGTTTGACAACGATCGCGCTGCTGGCGAATGGTGTCCATTTCGGCTTGGATGTCTTGCAACTGCTGATGCAACTCGCGCCGTTCTTCTTCCAACTGCACAATCTGGTTCTTGGGCTTCTGGCCGCATCCTGATGCACACGTCACCAGGGCCACTGCTGCAATCACTGCTCGCTGGATTGGATACATGGGCGTCCCTCCTTTGTCATAATTTGAGTCGGCATCCGGTTCGCGTTTGCTGCGCTGATTCCGACAACCGGGGGTCAGGGATTCAAGAAGGTCACGATTCGCAGATCGGCGAATGGTCCCGCGGCGGCAAGTGTCCCGTGCGACCTCCACGGACGGCTTACCATAAAGTCTTGGCGGGGTATTTTCAATGAGTGGCGGGCGGTTCGGGCGGCGGCGCTCAGCCGGGGTCCGCAAACCACAGGGTGAATAATCGGGCCAGGGGTGCAAAGTAGCGCTCCCGGAGCGGGTCGCGCAGCAGCACCGCCAGGAAGAGGGCGAGCGTCAGCCAGGGACCCATCGGGAGGGTCCGTCCGCGTTTGAAGGGTAACGTAACTATCTTTCCGAAAAGCGCCAGCGGTGATGACAGCAGGAATCCGATCAGCACCACCTCCCAGCCGGCCACCGCTCCGGCGGCGGCCATGATGTGGATGTCGCCCGAGCCGAAAGCCTCCTTCCCGAGCAGGCCGGTGAACCCGATTCTCACAGTCCAGCCAATGGCGCCGGCGATGATGAAACCGGCGGCCGCGGTGCCCAGCCCGGCGACCGGGTGCAGACCGCCCCCGGGCGACCACTGCCAGGTCGCGCTGCAGCGGTCTTGCCAGAGACCGCCGCGGCCCAGGAGCATCAGTCCGGCGACAAATGCGACGGCCGTCGGAATCAGGATGCCCAGCTCCAGCAGCGCCGTCCGCCGGGCGGAATGTCGCTCGGCTTCGATGGCATCTTCGATTTCCTGGTCGGCGTCGCGCACGATCATGCTGCCGCCGAGCAGCACCACCAGAATGAAACTCAACGCCGGAAGGGCCCGGATCCAGAACGATCCGTCGGCGGTCGGCGTGATGCCGGACCGCGGTGTTGCCAGGTGCCAGACCTCCAAGCCCAGGGTCGCTGCCAGGGCCGCGATGGCGAACCACGCCGTGGGGCGCAGGGATCGGGGTCCGAGATGCAAGGCCGCGCGGTCGGGTTCGGCCGCCGGCTCCGCCGTGTCCGGCGGTTGCGGGCAGCGCGCGTTCCAGTACGCCGTGACGATTCCATGGGTCAGCACGATCACCGGCAGCGCCATCAGGGCCGCAGCGCCGACATTCGGGTCCGGCTGCGGCCAGTCCGGCCCGCGCGGTCCGGCCCACAGCGCGTGACCCACGAAACCGCACACCGCGGCCAGGTGGGTGTAACGAATGTCGACCCAGTACGCTTCGAGGTCGATCACCGACATGGCAATCAGGCACCCAAACAGGATGGCGTGCGCCGCGAAGATCACCCAGTCGTTGTAGAAGCGGTAGGACACCGTTGTCCAGGAATCCGCGGTGATGCCGCCGACCCGGCTCGCCACGAAGAACGCGTCAAACAACACCACGAAGGTGATGATGGTGATGACCTCGACGATGACGTAGCGCGGCGGAATGCGGCAGCGGCAGGTTCGGCAATGGCCGCGGAGCAAGACGTAACTGAGCACCGGGATGTTGTCCCGAACGCGTAGCTGGGTGTGGCAGTTGGGGCAAAATGACCACCGCGGCCGGCCCAGCGGAATGTCGCGCGGCACTCGGTAGATGACCACATTGATGAAGCTGCCGATGCAGGCACCAAAGCCGGTCACCAGCGCCAGACACCAGATCCACCACCAGGAGTCTACCATTGCCATCGTGTTACCCGGGCGCCGCGGCGGGCGCCGTCGCGCGTAGGTTGTAACCGTTCCGACGTTGCCCGCGAACTCAGGGACGCCGGTGGGTGGATCCCGTGACGATGCGCTCGGCGACCGCCGCCGGGGTCGCGGTGGCGGTATCCAGTGTCCAGTCCGCCAGCGCCCGGTACCACGGGTCCCGGCGGGCCAGCCGCTGCTGGATTTCCGCCCGCAGACCGGCGTGATGCAGGGGCGGCCGGTCCGCTGCCGAGTTCGGATCGGCGGAGATCCGGCGATAGAGCGTGTCGGCATCGGCAGTCAGCCAGATAACCGTCCCGAGGGTACCCAGACGTGCCCGATTGTCTGGATCCTCGACGGCACCCGCACCGATGCTGATCACGGCGCCGCTGGGTTGCAGTTCCGCGATGACCGCCCGTTCGAGCGTTCGATAATGGGCCTCGCCCTGCTCGGCGAAGATCGCGGCGGCGGAACGGCCGCTGCGGGCCCGGATTACGGAATCGGTGTCCACGAAGTCCAGGCCCAACCGCTGGGCGAGCAGGCGTCCGACCGTGGACTTGCCGCTCCCACGGTAGCCGATCAGCACGATGTTGCCGGTGTGCACCTGTGGTTCTCCAGAGTCCGGCGGGCGGCAGGAGCGCTACACCCGATCGAGCGCGGCTTCGGTCATGACCTCGCGCGCAGCGATCCGCCCGGTCATGGCCGTGAACTGCATCACGGCCTGGTCGATGAACAAGGTCAGGCCATCGATGGTTCGGCAGCCTCGATCGCGGGCGTCGCGCAGCAACCGGGTGTCCCGCGGATTGTACACGGCATCGAAGACCACAGCGTTGCGGTTGATCTGCTCCGGCGGCAGTGGACTGCGCTCGACATCCGGCCACATCCCCACCGTGGTGCAGTTGATCAGCACGGTACCGGACGGCGCGGTCCGATCATCAAGAATGGCTGCCCGGCAACCGAAGGCATCTGCCAGGGCGTTGGCGGCCGCCAGCGAGCGGTTGTAGACGGTGACCTCCGCCTTGAGCACACGCAGAGCGGCGATCGCCGCCCGGGCGAACCCGCCCGCGCCGAGAACGTCGATCGGGCGGCCGGCGAGGTCGGGGAGGCTGCAGTCGAGGCCGCGGACCACCCAGTTGGTGGCCGCCTGGTAGTCGGTGTTGGTTCCGGTGACGGTACCGTCGGCGAATCGCAAGGTATTGACGGCGCCGATTCGTTTGGAGATCGGGTCCAGATCGTCGCGGGTCAGCAGCCAGGCATGATGCTTGTGCGGGGAGGTCACGCTCAAGCCGCGGAGGTCCAGCCAGGGACGTTCGGCGATGCCCTTGATGAAGTCGGCGAACGCAAAGCCGTCGCCGCCGACCCGAAACGGCAAGTACACGGCATTCATTCCGCAGGCCGCCAGCGCCGCGTTGTGAATGACCGGGCCCAGCGAGTGCGCCACGGGTGAGCCCAACACGCCGTACACTTCGGTGTGTTCGTCAATTGAGCGCCAGCGGTAGCGGTGCAGCATGTCGCGCAGGGTGGGCTGGCCGGTGGCCGTTTCGGCGCCGCGGCGCAAGGCGCAATAGGACAGCGCGCTTCCGAACTTTGGGCCCAGCACACGCGACGCCAACCCGTCTTGCCCCGTGCAGAACACCGTGCCGGGCCGCGGGTGGCTGCGCTGCAGATCGCAGGCTTCGAAATTGTCGATGGCTTGGCGGGCCCCCCAAACCAGCTTGACGCATTCGGCCGGCGAGTGGGTCATCTCCAGGAACTTCTTCTGCAGCTTGGGCGGTCGGCCTTCGTAATGGTGCTCGCTCAGCAGGATGCCCGACAGCCCGCCATTGGCGTCGCGGTGGCTGACCCGGTCCAGCGAGTCGCGCAGGTCGCCGTAGTAGGCATACGCCGCATATTCCAGATCGATGAACCGCGGTTGCAGCGTGCGGAGCCACACCAAGGTGCTGAACCGGTCCTGGGCGCCGCCGGCAAAGTGCCCGCCCTGTTCAGGAGGGCGGCAGGTCAGGATGAGCTGATCGGCATGCTGCCGGATCCAGCCTTCGATTTCACCCAGGCGGTCGAACTCGGCCGGTTCCAGACAGTCCAGGCGGAGTTCGGCAAGATCGGCGCCCTCGGCCATGGCCGTGGCAAAGTCGGCCCGCAGGTCGTCAAGCGTGGTGCAACTGAGTGAGACGCACAAAGCCACTGGGGCATCCTGTGGCGACAAACCGTCGCCGGATCCGGCAGCACACGGACTCAATTATATTAGCGGCAATCAGCGAGGATGCCTGGATTCATTCTGGCGCGCCGCCCTGGTCAAGCGATCGCGGTATGCTCGAGCTTTCGAAAATCGTACACGTCGGCGCTGGCCTCGACCCCGATGGTGTCGCCCTCGACAAAATCGCCGGCCAGCAGCCGCCGGGCCAGCGGGTTCTCGATGTGTTGCTGGATCAGGCGTTTCAGCGGGCGGGCTCCGTACACCGGGTCGAAGCCGTCGGTGGCCAGGCGGTCGCGGGCGGCCGGCGTGACTTCCAGATCCATACCGCGCTGCCGCAGTCGGTCACGCAGCAGGTTCAGTTGGATGTCGGCGATGTGCCGCAGGTCTTCCAACTCCAGGCGGTTGAAAATCAAGATCTCGTCGATGCGATTGAGGAACTCCGGTCGAAAGCGGTGCTTCAACTGTTCGCGCACCTGCAATTCAATCTCGGCCTCCACCGCTCCCGATTCGGCGAGTTCCTGGATGATGGTGCTGCCGATGTTGCTGGTCATGACCACCAGGGTGTTGCGGAAATCGATCTCGCGGCCGTGCCCGTCGGTCAACCGGGCATCGTCCAGCACCTGCAACAAGGTGTTGAAGACGTCCGAATGGGCCTTCTCGATCTCGTCGAACAACACCACGGAGTAGGGATTGCGGTGCACCGCTTCGGTCAGTCGTCCCCCTTCTTCGTACCCGACGTAGCCGGGCGGTGCCCCGATCAGGCGGGCGACCGAATGCGGTTCCATGAACTCGCTCATGTCCAGCCGGATGAAGGCCTGCCGCGAATCGAACAAGAACTCGGCCAGCGCCTTGCACAACTCGGTCTTGCCCACTCCGGTCGGCCCCAAGAACAAGAAGGATCCGATCGGGCGGTTCTGATCGCCCAGCCCCGAGCGGCTGCGCCGCACCGCATCGCTCACCGCCCGGACCGCGGCGTCCTGCCCGACCACCCGGCGGCGCAAGCGCTCCTCCATGCGGAGCAGTTTCTCCTTCTCGCCCTCCAGCAGGCGGGCCACCGGGATGCCGGTCCAGGCCGCGACCACTTCGGCGATCTCGTCGACGGTGACCTCCTCGTGGACCAGGGCCCTGCCGCTGGCCGCGATCCGCTCCAACTCCGCCTCGGCAGCATCCAGTTGCTGCTGCAAGTCGCGAAGCTCCCCGTATTGAATGCGCGCAGCGGTCTCCAGGTCGCCGCTGCGCTGGGCGTTTTCGAGGGCGGTGTGCCGGGCCGCAATGTCTTCCTTGAGGGTCTTGCTGCGTTGGATCAGGCTGCGTTCGTTCTCCCACTGCGCCGACAACCGGGTGTTGCCCTCCTGGAGGTCGGCAATCTGCCGTTCGACTTTCTCGAGGTGCTGCCGCGAGGCATCGTCCTTCTCGCGCTTGAGCGCCTCCCGCTCGATCTCCAGTTGCAGGATCTCGCGGCGGATGGAGTCCAGCTCCGCCGGCAGCGATTCATTTTCGATCCGCAGCCGGGCCGCCGATTCGTCGATCAGATCGATGGCCTTGTCCGGTAGAAAGCGGTCGGGGATGTAACGATGCGACAGCGTCGCCGCTGCCACCAGGGCGGAATCCTGGATGCGCACCCCGTGATGGGCGTCGTATTTGGCCTTCAGGCCGCGCAGAATCGCAATGGCATCCTCGACACTGGGTTCGCCCACCTGGATGGGCTGGAAGCGGCGCGCCAAGGCGCCGTCGCTCTCGATGTGCCGGCGGTATTCGTCCAGGGTGGTGGCCCCGATGGTGTGCAGCTCACCGCGGGCCAGCGCCGGCTTCAGCAGGTTGCCGGCGTCCATGGCCCCCTCGGACCTGCCGGCGCCGACCACCGTGTGCAACTCGTCGATGAACAGGATGATCTCGCCGCTGTGCTCGCCGACCTCGCGGATCACCGCCTTGAGCCGCTCCTCGAACTCGCCGCGATACTTGGCCCCGGCGATCAGGGCCCCCATGTCCAGGGCCACAATCCGCTTGTGCTTGAGGACCTCCGGGACATCGCCGTTGACGATCCGCAGGGCCATGCCCTCGACAATGGCGGTCTTGCCGACTCCAGGTTCGCCGATGAGCACCGGGTTGTTTTTGGTCCGGCGGGCCAACACCTGCATGCACCGTCGAATTTCCATGTCGCGGCCGATCACCGGATCGATCCGCCCCCGGCGGGCCAACTCGACCAGGTCGCGCCCGTACCGCTGCAACGCCTGATAGGTGTCCTCGGGTGTGGGTGTGCTGACCCGCTGGCTGCCGCGGACCTCTTTGAGCGCCGCCAGGAGCGCCTGCGGCTGCACGCCGCAGACCCGCAGCACCTCGCGGGCGTCGCTGGCGACGCGGCTCAGCGCCAACAGCAGGTGCTCGGTGGACACGTACTGATCTTTCAGTTGGTCGGCTTCATGCTGGGCGGCGGTGAGCACCTCCTGCAACTGGGGATCGATGCTCTGTTGGCCGCCGCTGACGGTGGGCAGACGCTGCAACTCGCTGGACACGATCTGCCGGACCCTGGCTAGGTTCGCACCCACCTTGTCCAGAATTGGGGCCACAATGCCGCCGTCAGGTTCATGGACCATCGCCGCCAGCAGGTGCATCGGGGACACCTGGGCGTGCTGCTCCGTGGCGGCACGCTCCTGGGCCCCACTGAGTGCTTCCTGGGCCTTGATGGTCAACTTGTCCAATCGCATGAATCGCTCCCCTAATCGAACCGGCGCTCGCTGCCCAACCACTAGGCGGTGCGGAACTCACAGGCAGACCCAGGTCCACCACACACCGGTTACCCACAATTGTGAGCAACGTGTTGCAAACAGCATGCCGATTCATTGAATCACATAAGCTATTATCATTATATTAGTTATGACCATGAAAGCACCAGTCGGCACTGCCGTTATGGCAGGAAGGCCTTCACGATGTCGGGTGAAGGCCTACCTGCCCGGACCGTGGGGCGGGAAGCGCGGACCTGGGGCTCGACCGCAGGTTTTGCAGATCGGCAGCAAGCACTGCGCCCGCCGGGGGCCGCCCCGCTGGTGTACTGGAGCATCTCTGATAACCATAACGCGTTGCTGTGCTAGTCATTCGGGTTCATTCCGGGCTTGATGCGCCCGTTTGGCACGCGGAATGTCCTGCGGCGGCACGGGAAACCCCCATCAGGAGACAGGATAGTGCAGGAGCACCCATTACGCACGTCAACCGAGGCCTGTGATCTCCCAGCGGATTGGAAGGTGATCGGCGATCGAATCGTCGAGGCGGCGGAGCAGGCTTGCGTCCTGCACCTGCTGATCGGCGTCTGCGACCCGGTAGCGTCCGTCGATCCGGAGGCTTTCTGAATGGTTTACGGATTGTGGCTATCAGCCGCGGGCATGGCGGCCAACCAGTATCGCCAGAACGTGGCGTCGAACAACATGGCCAACATCAACACGGTGGGTTTCAAGCACGATCTCGCCGTGCTCCAGGAGCGCGCGGTTGAAGCGGCGTCACACGGCGACGGCTTGATGTACGGCCATGCGGTGCTCGATTGGCTCAGTGGGGGCACGCACGTCACCCCAACCGTTCACAGTTTCGAGCCCGGTCCCACCATGACCACGCATCGTCCCCTGGATGCCAAGATCGACGGTCCGGGGTTCTATCGCATTGCCACGCCCGCCGGGGAGCGCTACACCCGCGACGGGCGGTTTGCGCTGGATGCCGGCCGGCGTCTGGTCACGGTGGCCGGTGGTCACGCCGTGCTCAGCGATGGCGGGGGTGAGATCGTCGCCGGTCCGGGAGCGCCGCCGGAGATCGATGAAGGCGGTCGCGTGCGTCAGGGCGAGACCGTTCTGGCAACCCTCGGGTTGGTCGAGTTTAACGATCGCTCGCTGTTGCGTAAGCAGGGCGGCAATCTGTTCCTGGCCACCGCCGGGGCCGCCGCGGCGCCCGCGCGGGACAGCCGGATCACGCCGCGGGCCCTGGAGGCCTCGAACATTGATCCGGTGGACGGTCTGGTGGACATGATCGAAGCGTCGCGCGGGTTCGAAATCAATGCCAACCTGGTCAGCCTGCAGGACGCCATGATCGGTCGGGCTGTGAATGAGATCGCCAGGTTCTAAGCTGACCGCGGGCCGGCGGCGCCGCCGCCGCCGCGGCAGGCAGGTGAGATACGTCCTATGGCCATCACCGCATTGCAGTCCGCTGCCACCGGCATGCACGCCCTGGACACCAAGCTTGACGTGCTGGCCAACAACCTGGCCAACGTCAACACCGTGGGCTTCAAACGCTCGCGCACCAATTTTGAGGACTTGCTCTATCAGGTCAAGCGCGAGCCGGGTGTGCTGAACTCCGAGTCCAAGCCGGTGCCGCACGGCATTCTGGTGGGCGTCGGCGTCCAGGTCTCGGGCACGCAGCTCAATTTTGAGCAGGGCACCATCGATGTGACCGACAACGGGCTGGACATGGCCATCCGCGGGCAGGGCTTCTTCCAGGTCCGCACGGTGCACAACGGCCAGCCGACCGTCGCCTACACCCGAGCCGGGAACTTCACGCGGAACGCCGAGGGCGACGTGGTGCTCAGCAACAGCGAAGGGTCGTCGCTGGAGCCCTCAATCACGCTGCCCGACGACGCCATCGACCCGCAGGTATCTACCGATGGGCAGGTGCTCTACAACATCGGCGGGGATCCGGTGCAGCAGGTCGCCGGGCAGATCCAATTGGCCAATTTCGTGAATCCCGAGGGGCTCAAGCAGATCGGCAAGAACCTGTATCTGGAGACGGAGGCCTCGGGTCCGCCCACCACCGGCGTGCCCCAAAGTCCTGGGCTGGGTGAAATCCTGGGCGGGGCGGTGGAGGTCAGCAATGTGGAGCCGGTTCGCGAACTGATCGAGCTGATCAAGACCCAGCGGGCCTTTGAGCTGAATTCGCAGTCGATTCAAAGCGCCGATGAATCGTTGCAGGTGGTCAGCAACCTGAGGCGGTTCTAGTCGGCGGATCTTCGGCAGCACGGAACTTCGATCAAGGATGACGCGCATGGATCGCACGGATCGCGACACGCACAGAATGGCCGTCGATCGCCCGGTGTGCTGGGCGGCGGTGCTGCGGTGGGCTTGCGGTGTGCTGCTGTGCGGCGGCGCCGCGGTGGACGGCGGGACCGTTCGCCTGGTGCCGGCTGCCCGGGTGCAGCAGCGTGAAGTGCACCTCGGCGACGTGGCCACCATCGAGGGCTTCGATAGCGCCGGCCAGGAGCGTTTGGAAGGCGTCTTGTTGTCCGCGGCCCCGCCGTTGGGCGAGCCGTTGCAACTCACCGCCGACCAGGTCCGCGAGCGGTTGCGAGAAACCGGCGTCAACATGGCGTTCGTGCTGCTCAAGGGCGCCAGTGTGTGTGTGGTGCATCGCCAGGATCGCGGCGGGTCCGGCGCGGTCCGAGCTGCGGCGGATGGCGATGGTCCGCGACCCACTCTGGGCGACTGCGTCCGGCAGGCGATCACCGCCCGGCTGGCGGACTACGGCGGCGAATTGCTCCTGGACATCGATCCGCGATTTCAGGATCTGCTGGAACTGTCCGAGCCCCGGCACACCTTCCAGATCCGCTTTCGAAGCGACCGCCGACTGGGCCCGCTCGATCTGCAACTGGCGATCTGCCCGGCAGGCCAAGACTGCCGCACGCAGCGCCTGGTGGTGCAGGCTTCCCTGCGGAAAGCGGTGGTCGTGGCCTCAACCAACCTGCAGCGCGGCACGGTCATCGGCGCGGACGATGTCACCTTGGAACCGCGGGTGTTCAACCGGCTGGGGCAGATCGGCGTGTCGGACCCGGCGGCGGTCATCGGGCAGGAGGCCCGGCGGGCGATGCACCTCGGCGACATGATCACCAGCGGCGATCTCAAGTCGCGGGTGCTGGTGCGCAGCAACGAGTTGGTTCGCGTGCGGTCGATGGGCGACGGCATGGTGCTGCAGAATGCGGCCCGGGCGTTGGACTGCGGCGGACTCGGCGATGTCATCGAGGTCAAGAACGACGATTCAAACGACGCGTTCTGGGTTCGGATCACGGGCTTGCGCCAGGCGCAGGCCTTGACCGGCAGCGCTGCGCTCGCCGGCGGTGAATCGGGAGAAACGCCATGAACGTGCGCTGGTTGACGCTGGCGGCCGTCCTGACCGGATGCCCGGTGGCGGCGTGGGCCCAGGAATCATCGTTGTATCTCCAGGCCCTCCGGCGGACCCCGCAGGCGCCGCCCGCCGGCAGTCCGGCGACGGCGGTGGTGGCCGATGACCTCACCGAGGGCCGGGTGCCGAATCGCGTTCTGGAGCGGACCTCGTTGTTTGCCGTCCGGACCAAGCCGGCCCACCAGTTCCGGCCGCATGACCTGGTGACCGTCATCGTGCGCGAGCAGAAGACCTACAAGGGAGACTCGCGGCTGGAGAGCGAAACGGATTTTGAGTTCAGGACCGACATCGCGGAGTTCTTCAAGGTGATCAACGGCCATCTCGGGGCGGCCACCTTTGGGGACGGCCGGCCGAACATCGACTTCACGATGGAGCGGCAGTTGGACGGCGAGGGTCGAGCCAATCGCAGCGACCTGTTGAGCTTTCGGATCGCGGCGGAAGTCATCGACATCAAACCCAACGGCTTGCTGGTGCTGTCGGCCAAGCAGCGCATCCAGAACGACGAAGAGGTGCAGTTGATGAACTTCACCGGCACCTGCCGCAGCCAGGACGTCAGCGCCGACAACACCATCCTGAGCACCCAGATATTCGATCAGAACATCCTGATCACCCACAGTGGAGCCCTGCGGGATGCCGCCAAGCGGGGCTGGTTGACGCGACTCGTTGACCTTTTGAGTCCTTTCTAGTGAGGCCGTTCATGCAGCGCATCTGGATCATCCTCTTGGCGATCGGCGTGTGTCTGAGATGCAGCGCCTCCGCTGATGCCCAGGTCAACGCCCGCATCGCCGACGTCACCAAGTTCAAAGGACCGCGGGTCAACCGCCTGCAGGCGGTCGGGCTGGTGGCGGGGCTGCAAGGCACCGGCGACGGCGACGACTACAAGCTGGAGATCCAGGCCCTGGCCCGGCTGCTCGATCACTACGCCGCCCCCAGCAGCGGCCTCGACGATTTCAAGAACACCAAGAACGTGGCCCTGGTGATGCTCATGGCCGAGTTGCCCGAAGGAGGCGTTCGCGAAGGCGATCGGCTGGATGTACAGGTGTCGGCCATCGGCCGCTGCAGCAGCCTGGAGGGCGGCCGGCTGCTGTCCGCCCCCATGCAGCATCATTCGCTGCAGGATCCTTCAATCATGGGTTATGCCATGGGGCCGCTCCACCTGGTCGATCCCGCCAGCAACGCCGTCAACGCCGTGGTACACGACGGGCTGGTGCTGGAGCGCGACGTCATGGTGTCGTACGTCGGCGGCGGCTTCCGGTTGCGCGAGGATTTTCCGGGATACGCCCATTGGCTGAAGGACGACCAGCGGTACGTGACCCTGGTCATTGACGAGTCGCACGATGGGTTCGGCATGGCGTCGTCCATCGCCCAGGCCATCCAGCAGGATCTCGGTGAGGCCTACGGCGACACGACGCTGGCGATGCCCATGGGCATGAAGAACGTCGTGATCCGCGTTCCCGAGGCCTATCGCGAGGATCCGGTGCCATTCCTGTACGAAGTGGAGAAGTTGACCTTCTTGCTGCCCGAAAAGGGCGCCCAGATCGTGATCAATCGCTCCAAGCAATTGATTGCCATCGACGGCGAGGTTCGGATTTCGCCGGTGATCTTCTCGGTGGGCGGGCTGACCATCAACATCTTTCGCAACCCCGACGGCAGCGTGCAGCCGCCCGCGCTGGAGGAGCAACACTTCGTGGGCCTGGACCCCGCGCTCCAGGGCGGCCCGACCTTGAGCCGGTTGCTCGAACAGCTCAACGGCATCAAGGTGCCGATCAAGGATCGCATCGCGGTCATCGAAGCCTTGCACGGAATGGGCAGTATTCATGCGGAAATCGTTTACACCGATTGATGAGGACCGATTCATGAACGGGATCACGCCAACCCTGCCGCCGCCGGCCGCTGCATCCGGGCTCGGGGTCCGCGACCAGCGGCTGCACGATCTGCGGGAATCGTCGGAACAATTGGTGGCCAGCGCCTTTGTCCAGACCCTGCTGGACGCTTCCCAGCACAGCCGGCTCAAGGGTGCAGTCGGCCACGGTGGCCGCGGCGAGGAAGTGTTTGCCGAGCAGATGAACATCATTCTGGCCGAGCGGATCGCCGCATCACCGCGCCTGGGCGTGGCGGAGGCGGTGTATGAGCGGCTCGCCCAGCGCTACCTGGGTCTCGGCGGGTCGCGGCCGCAGGCAGGAGTTGTGGGCTGATGGCCAAGCGTCTGGTGCCGACCTCCGAATTGCAGGGTCACCTGCACGAGCTGCACGAACTGTTGCTCAGCCTGTTGGAATCGCACCACAGCCTGGTGGAAGTGTCTCAGGACAAGCTCACCGCCATGCAGCGCAGCGATGTCGCCGCCATCCATCGTTGCGTCCAGCGCGAGGGACTGCTGACCCAGCACATCCGCGGGCAGGACACCCAGCGCCGCCGGCTGATGTCGGCGATCGGTCTCGGGCTGGGGCTCAGCGAAGTCGAGGCCCGGGCGATGTCGCTCAATCAACTGGCCATCCGGCTGGATCACAAACGCAGCTTGCAGCTCCGGGCCCTGGCCCGGCGGCTCTCCGATGCCCTGGCTGAGATCTGCAAGGTCAACACCGTCGTGACGCTGTTTGCCCGCGACATGCTGGCCCACTACCGCTTCGTGTTCAATGAAATCACCAAAGGAATGACCGAGGCCCCGGTGTATGCCCGCCAGGGGCGCCGCAGTGTCGACGCCGTCGCCCAGGTGTTCGATGCCACCGGTTGAACAGGAAATCGTCAAATGGGTCTGATGAATTCAGCACTCCAGATCGGTCGCAGCGCGATCACCACCTACCAGAGCGCGCTGTCGGTGGTCGGTCAGAACATCGCCAACGCCGCCGATCCCGACTACACCCGGCAGCGCGCGGTGCTTGATCCGCAGACCGGCACGCCGCTGGCCCAGGGCATCCAGCCGGGCGGGGGTGTGACCATCACCTCGCTGCAGCGGATCATCAACGAGGCCCTGGAGGAGCGTTTGCGACAGGCCCTGGGCGACGTCCAGGGCGCCCAGCTCCAGGCCCAGATTCTGACCCAGATCGAGAATTCCTTCAGTGAGCTGTCGAACAACGATCTGTCCAGCCAGTTGAGCACCTTGAAGAATGCGTTCGAGGACGTGCAGAACAACCCCAGCGATGTGGCGTTACGGGTGGTGGCCATCGGGCAGGCCGCAGCCCTGGCGGGAACCCTGCGCCAGCAGGGCCAGGTGCTCGAGCAGATCGTGGGCGACATCAATGACCAGATTGTCGCGACGGCCGAACAGGCCGACGCCCTGGCCCGGCGGGTCGCCGAACTGAACGTCGAGGTCGTCGAAGCCGAATCGGGTGGCCACGTCGCCGGGGCCCTGCGCGACGCCCGCGATGCGCTGCTCCGCGACCTGGCCGAGCTGGTCCAGATCAAGGTCCGCTACCAGGAATCCGGATCGGCCACGGTGTTCATCGGGAACGAGACCCTGGTGCAGTACGACTACTCCCGCGGACTGACGACCCGGCCGATCGCCGACGGCGACACGGTGCGCCAGGAAGTGCGCTTCGTCGATGAGGACGGCCAGGCCCAGATTCTCGGCGGCCAGCTCCAGGCGCTGATCGACGCCCGCGGCGGCGACATCGGCGTGGTGGCCGAACGCCTGGATCAGTTTGCCGCAGGGCTGATTGCAGTGGTCAACGAGATTCACAGCAACGGGCAGGGACTACAGGGCTTTGCGGCGCTGACCTCGAGCAACGGGGTGGCCGACACCAACGCCCCGCTGAACAGCGCGGCGGCCGGTCTGCCGCTGCCGGTCCAGAGCGGCAGCTTCTTCGTCTCGATGACCGACCTTGCGGGCGGCCAGACCGACAGCTTCCAGATCGACATCGATCTGGACGGGGCCGGCGGTGACGACACCAGCCTGCAGGGACTGGTCGACCAGATCAACGCCCGCGTGCCCAACGTCACCGCCGCCATCACCGCCGACCAGCGGTTGTCGCTGACCGCAGAACAGGGCTTCGAGATCACTTTCGGCCACGACACGCATTTTGGCCGGGACGATTCCTCCAATGTGCTGGCGGCCCTGGGCGTCAATACCTTCTTCGTGGGTCGCGGCGCCGGCAGCATCGAGGTCAATCCGGTGATCGCCGCCCAACCCGAACTGCTGGCCGCCGCGCGCACGCTTGAACCCGGCGACGGCACCAATGCCCAAGCCATGGCGCAACTCCAGGCCGACATCAACGTGCTGCCGGGCGGCGTCGACCTGTTCGGGTTCTACAACCAGATGATCGGCGACCTGGGGGTCACCACCGCCGCCGCCCGAGCGCGGCAGGACAGTGCCGACGGCATCCTCAACGCCTTGCAGGCCCAACGGGCCAGCATCAGCGGCGTCAATCTCGACGAGGAGGCCGTGGAGTTGCTGCGTTACGAGCGGGCCTTTCAAGGCGCGGCCCGCTTCACCACCGTGATCGACCGCTTGATCAGTGAGCTGCTGGCGATTGCCCGTTAGACCCGACACGCCGGCCGACGCGCCGGCTTTGAGGATGTCATGAGAGTGTCATCGAATGCCTCGCTGAACAGTTTTCTGTTCAACCAGCAACAATTGTTGTCGTCGTCGCTGGCGCACCAGGTGCAACTCAGTACCGGGCGGGTGGTTCAGGTGCCCAGCGATCAGCCGTTGCAGGCGTCGCAGATCTTGAAGCTCAACGAAGCCGATGAGAGTCAACAGCAAGTCCTGGAGAACATCCGGCACGCCACCGACTTCATGAACGCCACCGACGCGGCCCTGGCCGACATCAGCGACAGCCTCATTCGGGTCCAGGAACTGGCCAGTGCCGCGGTCGGTTCGCTGGTCCTGGAAGGCGAGCGCGAGGCGGCAGCCATCGAGATTGACAGCATCCTGCAGCACCTGACCTTCGTCGCCAACGAAACCCACCTCGGCAGCTACCTGTTCGCCGGGACCGGGGTCCGGACCCAGCCGGTGCAACAGGCGCTCGGCGGCATCCAATTTCTGGGCAACCGCGACGACATGACCACCCGGGTGGCGGCCGACCACACCCAGGGCAAGTTCAACATCACCGCGGACGACGCCTTCGGGATGCTTTCCGAGCGGGTGGTCGGCAGCGTCGACCTGGATCCGGCGGTGACCGTGACCACCCGGCTCGATGAGTTGCTGGGTGCCACCGGCGAGGGACTGCGGTTGAGCAGCCTGCGGATGGTCGAGGACGGGGCGGCGGGCACCTACACCGTGGATCTCACCGGCGCGAACTCGGTCGGGCAGATCATTGATCGCATCAACCGCGGTGCCACCGAGGCCGGCTCCACCTTGGCTGCGTCGTTGAACACCGCCGGTACCGGCATTCGCATCGACCCGGGCGACCCATTGACCATTTCATCATTGGATAACGCGGTGATCGCCGGTGACCTGGGCCTGCTCACCGACACGGCGACCAGCGATCCCATCGAGGGCGGTGATCTGAACCGGCTGCTGCGGCCGAGCACCCCCATCGAGGATCTGCTCGGCGGGGCCGGGCTCGATCTGACCAATGCCGGCTTCTTCGTCCGGAACGGCACCGCCGACGTCGCCATCGACTTCAGCAGTGCCCGGACCGTGCAGGACATCCTCAATGCGATCAACCAGCCCGCCGCCGGCGTCCGGGCCGAAATTGCGCCCGCCGGCAACGCCGTCGCGGTGATCAACGAGCTGTCCGGGACGCTGATGACCGTCGAGGGCAGCGCCGCGACCGCGCTGGGCGTCCGCACCCTGGGCGGGGCTGCCACGCTGGATGACCTGAACGGCGGCCGTGGGGTTCGCCGCGCCGACAACGCCGCCGACCTGGAAATCGTCGCCAAGGACGGTGGCCGCTTCACCGTCGACCTGGACGGCGCCCTGGAAATGAATGACGTCATCGAGCGGATCAACCAGGCGGCCGCCGACGCCGGCGTCGGGATCGAAGCCTCGCTGCCGGATGACCGCAACGGATTGCGGCTGGTCGACAGCAGCGGCGGAGCCGGCGCCCTGCAGGTGCGGGCTGCGAACTTCTCCGAAGCGGTGGTCGATCTGGGGCTCGATGAGCCCATCGACCCGGCAGCCACCGAGGTCGTCGGCCGGGATGTCAGCGGCGTGCGGGTGAACGGCATCTTCAGCGCCCTGATCGATCTGCGGGACTCATTGCAGTTTGGAAATGAACAGGACATCACCCGGGCCTCCCAGCATCTGGATGACGCGCTGACGCGTACCGCCCGGGTGCAAGGATTGCTGGGGGCGGAGATTCGGGCCATCGAGTCTCGGGGTCAGCAGACCCAGCGAGCCGTCGATGCCACCCGCGTATTGTTGTCGCAGATTCAAGACGTGGATTTTGCGGAGGCCATCACCCGGTTCCAGCAGACTCAGACCGCCCTGCAGGCCTCATTGTTGGCTTCGGGGCAAAGTCTGAATCTGTCGTTGCTGGACTATTTGTCCTGATCGACGCCGCCCCCGGGGCGGCACTACCGGCCGGTCATCGACGCCAGAGGTCCCGTCGACGGCCGACCGGGCGCCAACAAGGAGTGTTGCCCGGGCGGGGATCACGCCCGGGGGATCGCCAGGGGCGGTCAGCGCCGTTGGAACTGGACCCGTACAGGAGTGACCGCGATGCGAATCCAGACGTCGCGTTTCGGTGAGATCGAGGTCGACGAGAACCGCTTCATTACCTTTGGACAGGGCCTGCTGGGGTTTCCCGAAACGCAGGCCTACGCCCTGGTCCAATCGGCCGATGGCAGCGGGTTCTACTGGCTGCAGGCGGTTACCCGGCCGGATCTGGCCTTCGTGGTCTGCGACCCCCGGCTGTTTGTTCCGGACTACCGGGCTCCGATCAAGTCCGAAGAGTTGGAGCAGATCGGGCTGCTGGATCCGGAGGGCGCCCAGGTGTTCATCGTGGTCAACAAGGTGGACGATCTACTGACCGGCAACCTCCAGGGGCCGCTGGTCATCAATGTGGACAACCGCGCTGCTAAACAGTTGGTGCTGAGCGACAAACGCTATTCTACGCGACACCCGCTGATGCGCCTGCCGCGGGCGGAGACCGTGGCCAGCCGCAGCGCTTGAGGGCGGAAAGGGTAGCCAGCGGGGTGTGAGTTGTTCTATAATCACAGTTAGAGCGATCACACTGAGTTCTGGCCAAGGACCGATCTGCTGAACCCTCGCGAGGACCGCACCCCGGCTTCCGGTCGTGGGGCGGGCACCGCGCCGCCGCGGATGGTATGCGGCGGACACCGGGATGAAAGAGGGCTGGTCCAGGGGGGCGAGCCCGCGCATCGGCATGGCCGAGGAAGGAGCCGAGGATGTTGGTGCTATCGAGACAGCGCGATGAAACGATCATGATCGGTGACGACATCGAGATCACGATTGTCGACATTCGCGGGGATAAGGTTCGGTTGGGAATCAACGCTCCGAGTCAGATACCCGTGCATCGCAAGGAAGTCTACGACGCGATCAAGCAGGAGAACCGCCGCGCCGCGAAGCTGAGCCCGGGAGACATCCCGCCGGCCGGCTCGCCCAACGGCGAAGAGCAGAAGTCGAAATCCCGGGTCGGCGAGCCTGGCGGTCCTTGACCGCGGCCGTCCCGGGCCTGCCGTCCACCCGACGAGGACGGCGTTCCGTTTTGCAGAGGGATCGGGTTGACGGGTCGTCGCTGGACGACCCAGCACGTGGCACCTACGGATCGGCGGCCACGGCTTCAGTCAAGGAGGACTGACCATGACGCGTATCAATCTGAACATTCCCGCCGTTCAAGCGCAGGTGGCGCTGGCCCAGACCAATCGACAGTTACAACAGTCGTTGCAGCGTCTGAGTACCGGCCTGCGGATCAACCGTGGTGCCGACGACCCGGCCGGCCTGATTGTGTCGACGCGGCTGCGCACCGAAATCACCGCCGCCGACCAGGCCATTCGCAATTCCGAACGGGCCATCAACGTCATTGCGACCGCCGAAGGGGCCCTGGCCGAGGTCCAACAACTGCTGCTCGACGTCCGCGATTTGACCATCGAGGCCGCCAACAGCGGGGCGTTCAGCGACGAGGAGATCCGTGCCAACCAGTTGCAGGTCGACTCCGCCATCGAGTCGATCACCCGGATCGCCAACACCACCAATTTTGCCGGGCGCAAGCTGATCAACGGCTCTTTGGACTTCTTGACCAGCGGCGTCAACAACGGGCAGCTCAACAAGGTGAATATCTTCCGGGCCAAGTTCGGGACCAACAGTGCCGTCGGCGTCGATGTCAGCATCCTGCAGTCCGCCAACCAGGCCGAGCTGCGCTTCGTGAACCCGACCATTACCACCGGTGATGTCACCCTGGAGCTGGCCGGGACGCGCGGCGTGGTGACCCTGTCGCTGACCAGCGGGCAGAGCGCCTCAGCGATTGTCGCGGCAGTCAACAATCTGACGGACGCCAACGGCATCGAAGCGGTGCTCATCAATCCGGCCGATCCGACCAGCGGCATGGTCTTCCGAAGCGTCGGGTTCGGCAGCAACGAGTTCGTGTCGGTAACCGTCATCGACGATTCCAGCACCACGCCCGGCGAATTCGTCGACTTCTTGCAGGACGAGAACGGCAACACCGGCCGGTTCCTCGATCACGGGCAGGACGTCGAGGCCTTGATCAACGGCACCCGCACCCTGGGTGACGGCCTCAAGGCCATCCTGAACACCACCCTGCTGACCATGGACCTGACTTTTTCGCCGCAGTTCGCCCAGCAGACCACCAGCGCCAGCTCGTTCGCCATCGTCGGAGGCGGCTCGCTGTACCAGTTGGGCCCGCAGGTCGATGCCAACCAGCAGGAGCAGATCGGCATTCAGTCGGTGGCCGCCACCCGGCTGGGTGACCCACTCGTCGGCTTCCTCTCCGAGATCGTGACCGGTGGCAACAAGTCACTGGTCAACGGCGAGTTTCGGCAGGCGTCCGATATTATTGACGTGGCCTTGGACCAGATTTCGGTGCTCCGCGGCCGCCTCGGCGCCCTGGAGCGAAACATGCTCGACACCAACATCCGGCAGTTGCAGATCACCTTCGAGAATCTGACTGCCAGCGAATCGGTGATCCGAGACACCGACTTCGCCGTCGAGACCACCGAATTGACCCGGGCCCAGATCCTGCAGGCGGCCGGCACATCGGTCCTGGCCGTGGCCAACACCATCAACCAGACGGTGCTGTCACTGTTGGGATAGTAGGACCGGGGACGCGATCAGGAATGCGACCGGCCCGCTGATCCGCCGATCACCGGGCCAGCAACGAGCGAAAGGGGCCCGCTGCAACTGCCGAAAGGGCGGGGAAGGCCACGCAGACCGCGGTCACTACGCCGGCGATGATGAGCTGCTTCCGGCCGGTCGCTTTGACGGGGTTGACGAAATCCTCGTTGTCCCAGGCGTTGATGTTCCCTGGACCGGCGATGCAGGGTGCCTCGGGGAACAGCGCTTTGAGTTCCGGAACGAGCGGTCCGTTCGGGCCGTGTCGGGACTCGTGGTCAGGACTTCAATGACCGGCATTGGTGTCCCGCCGCCCCCTCGCTCGCAGACTGTGGTGCTGCTGCAAAGCGAGGGGTTGTCAAGTGAGCGCTAGGGTCTAGGAATCCTCCAGCCGAGCGCAGTGTGCGGATCGACGCAGAGAGGATTCGTCGACTCTACTGACATCCAAGGCAAATCGTGTCCGGTGCAGGATTCTGGCAGGTGGCATCGACTTTGGTAATACTGCCGTCGATGTCCCCCTCGACACAGATGTAATGGTCATTCTCATCGTCGTCGCACACTGCGATTCGAATGACTCCGTCCAGGTCACCGAAAGTGCCGGTGCAGCTCCCCGTTTCATCTCTGATGAGGATCTGGCCATCGTAGTTCCCGCCCACGGGGTTACCGGACAAGGATCCGACTGTGATTGTACCTCCAGCGTTGTAGTTGCCCTCACCGTCGTTGACGATTACTGTACCCGTGCTGGCAAGACCGCCAGCCAAGTGGATCAGCGATCCGCTGGCGGTGGAGGTGTCGATCACGATGTCACCTTCACATTCGCCATCAATTGTGAGTTCCCCGTTGGCGGTAACCCCGCCATCGATGTTAATGTCAGACGTGCTAGCCAAATCGCCGCCGATCGACAGCGAACCGTCCAAGTCGGAGTTGGTGAGATTGAGTTCGCCAGCGACATCATGATCAATCGTTAGGTCTCCGCTGAAATCAACATTCAGAACAGAAAAGCTCCCGCCAAGTGCGATACTGGAAAACTCCGCAGAGCCGAAGCTCGCACTTGCTGCCTGGCTGTTGTAACCGAACAGAACGCTGCCGGTAATCGCACCGCCGTTGACTACTTCGCCACTTGCTCTCGTGTAAGCCAGAAGCAGGTCCCCATCTACGTCCTTGTCATTCAAATCCACGGTGCCATCCAGGAAATTGATAAAGACTTCGCCATTGGCATCATCAATACCATTTTCAAGAATGAGTTCACCCGTGAACCACTGGCCCCCGTTGAGCTTCAGGGTTCCGCTACCGTTCAGGTCAGCGACCCGGATTCTCAGGTTCGAGTCATTGAGCACACCATTGACCTGGAACGTGCCGGCGAGGGCGTCAATGGTCACATCTTCGTCCGTGTCTGAGCTATCAGGATCGGTGACAACACCAGTGATCGTGACCGTCTGAGATGCTGCAATCGTGCCGATGTCGATGGTGTCCGAAACGCTGCCACTAACGGTGAACAGCCCAATCCCCAGGGCAGGGTCAGGCTCAATGGCTTCGGCAATGAGCTTGCCTGATACGCCGCCGCTGATGATTGTGATCCCGATGAGTTTACCACCGGTTGTGCCGTTTCCGCTGACCTCGATGTCACCACTCACGTTTCCGCCGATCAGCGAGTCCTGGATCGACGACCAGCCGGTCCACCCGGAGACGGCGGCTCCATCGAGATCCATGGATCCAACATCATCGGCACCGTTACCAGTGCCGTTCTTGACCGTCAGCGTGAAGGTGTCGCCTGTGTCAGCATCTTCATGAATGAAGATGTCTCCGATGTTCGCCGCCACTCCAGTTGACACAACCTCGGAGTAGACCGTCCACGTGTTGCCCTCGATGAGCGCCACGTCAGGATTGTCGTCGTTGGCGTCGTATGTCACGATGAAGTCGAGGACTGGGTTTGGAGGAGTGTGGCCGGGCACAGACGCGCACACCTGCTTGTCCTCTGGGTCGTTCTTTACACAAGTTTCGGCAGCGTAGACTGTTGGCAGCCAGGTGCCTAGGAGCATGCCGGAAGCCAGTGGCACCAGAATATGATACGTAGTACCTTTCATTTCCTTTCTCCTTTTGAAATAATAGGGGTGGCCGGGGCTACTCTTGCTGTAGGCGGTGAGCCATGGTTGCTCGTGTTGCGGCGGTGCTCGTATTCGTTTCAGCCACTTCTGTTCTTGCTGATGTTTACACATATGAATGTGACTCCGTGCCAGGGGGCGCTGGCTGGGATTTGTTTGTCATGAGCTGTGAGGGCGAAGAATGGGTCGAATCTGGTCACCTGTTCCAGAATGTTCTGGAGTGTGCCGAGTTTCCAGGCTTTGGTGCCGTGATCGATTATTTTCACGACATTGATGCGCTGTCCGATGCGACTGATTGGTTCATCGAATGGCGAATGGAAACAACAGGGGTAAGCGAGGAAATCCCTTGGGTGGCACCTGCTAACCTTACCGTGACTGATGGCAATGGCTTCATTTACCACTTCACTATTGCTGACGACCGCGTGCGACTCATTGTCGGCTTCCAGCTCACGCACTATGTCGAACTCACACCCGGCATCCATACCTATCGTTTGGAGGTGTCCGGCATGAATCTTGATGAAGTGTTCACTGCTTACATCGATGGGACTGTCATTGCTTCCGGCGATCCAGCTACCCCCCTGTTCAACCCGCCATACCAGGCGGTCGTAGCCATGCGGGCAAAGTCGAAACTCGTCCCCAGCACGACAACCTGGGACTACATCCGCTGGGGCGACATTCCCGAAAACGGCAGTGGCGATTTCAACAGCGATGGGATAATAAGCACTCATGACTTGCCGTTTTTCCAAGGATGTCTCGAAACAGAGTCGGGCAATTGGGTGGGCTGTGCCTGGGCGGACTTCAGCGCTGACGGTGACGTTGACTGTGAAGACGCAGGAGCATTCCAATTGGCGTGGTCTGGCGCAGGCGATGTCCCTGGTTTCGAAGAATGTGCCGCTGTCTTCTGTGAGCAAGACTTGAATGGCAACAGCGTTGTGAACGCCCCAGATCTCGCCATTGTTCTCGGGGCATGGGGACCAAACCCAGGACACGCGGCGGATCTCAATGGCGACGACACCGTGGACGCTGCCGACTTGGCGTCACTTCTAGGCGCATGGGGGCCGTGCCCATAAGTGGATAATGGTGCATTGACCATGTGGGCGACTCTGGGGGCATTGGGTAGCATCAAATCGGCGTGCTACCGTCTTGGTGCATCTTGCGGACCGAAGCGCAGGCGGCGAATGTGTTTTCATCTCTCAGTGCGCTGGGGCGCTGGGAGTTAAGACTAGCCCTATCGAGCATAGCAATGTCACTTCTCCACGCCTTCGGTGGGGAGATTCTCGCATAGCGCTGCGTCATATTGCGCAGACCGCCCCGCCAAACCGCCACGCCGTAATGCTCAGCAAGCTGCTGATAGGTCCGGTTCACCTCCCCGGGGAATTGCAGCTGCAATTCGAGCATCTGTTCCCGAAGAACGTTGGCCAGAACGGCAACACCGGCCGGTTCCTCGATCACGGGCAGGACGTCGAGGCCTTGATCAACGGCACCCGCACCCTGGGTGACGGCCTCAAGGCCCGGAACGAGCGGTCCGTTCGGGCCGTGTCGGGACTCGCGGTCAGGACTTCAATGACCAGCATTGGTCCTCCCCGCCGCCCGGCGGCAGCGCGCGGATCGCAAGCCGCTTCACGGCGCGGCCTCTGCGGCGGCGACCGTGAAGGCGTTCTTGTAGCGGGTCAGCAGTCGTAGATACCACAGGAAAAACACCAGCGTCGGAATGAGCAGCAGACACACGGCGCCACCGGCCAGCGGTAGCAGCGCCGAGGTCGCTGACCCGCCGGGCCTCACTTGCATGGTGACCCCGCCTCTGGTGACCGTCGCCGGACCGGTGGGCCCGGCCGCGCCGGCGAAGACCAGCACGGCGACGACCAGCCCCAGCAGCACCATGGCGGCCAGGCAGATGGCCGTGCCCCACATCACCGTGCGGGTGGATCGAGCCAGTCGATCGTCGGGAATCCGCAGGGCGAATCGCCGGAGGTAAACCAGTTCTCCGAAATGGGCCACCACCCCGGTCAGCGACAGCAACCCGCCGATCACCGCCAGCGGCAGTCGCCAATCACTGGAGTTCGAGGCCTGCTGGCATCCGCTGCCCGCCAGTCCCAGGACGGCACACCAGCGGATGGCCTTTCGCCAGGTGACGGTGTCCTCGCGCAGCGAGATGCGCGGTTCCTGGGCGGTGATCAGGAACGAGGCCCACACCCCCAGGGCCCCGCCGCCCAGGGCGACCAGGATCTGGATCTCCGGCGGCAGGCCCAGGCTCACCACGACCCCCGCAAGGATGCCCAGGAGAATGACCAGGATGATGTTCCAACGTTTCAGGATGACGCCGCGGCGCACAGTGTGGAGCCACTGCGGATCCGCATGCTTGAGCAGCGTGCCGCGTAGCGACTGGGCTACCGACGTGCCGCACTCCGGGCAGCGGCCCCCCGGATGCAGGCCCTGCAGGTTGTAGCCGCAATGCTGACACAGGATCTCGGTTGCGTCGCTATTCATGGGCAAGCCCCCCGGCGGGCAGCATACGAAATCTCGGCCGGGAGGCAACCTCCCGAGCGGCAAGCAATCGAGACGCTCCCGGCGAGCTGCCCGATTCCCGGATGGCCTCGCTGCCTCGACACCACAATATCGTCCGCCAGCCGTAACCGAGGCCGCCTGCGGCGGCCCGCCTGGGCTCCGGGCCATCTCAACGCCGACCCACCGTGCGGCGCTGGAGCGGGCGGCACCTGCTGCCCGAGGCGGCGGGGGGGGATCCCGCCTGGTGCTGAGCCCGACAGCCTGGAGAGCCGATTTTGAGAAAAAATGGTGGTACCAAATGATCCAAATGGTGATACCAGAATAGTCAAACCGTGGTACCAGATGATATAAATGGTGGTACCAATTGCTATAAATGGTGGTACGGTTTGACTAAAATGGTATCTTCATTTGGCCTTTGTGGGGGTATCGATGCAACTGTGCTGCCCCGCGGGCCGGCATGCCGGGCGTGCCTGGAGGGGTTGGCCTGCCCCTGGCGGGTGGCACGCCCGCGAGGGTAACCACGCGGCTTTCAGAGGGATCCTGTGCTGCGCGCAGGCCCGCGACGCGTGAGCGTGCCACCCGGGCGCTGGCCCCGCATATATATAGGTAATGTAGTGTTGCCGCTCAGCGGCTCCGGGTTGGCGGGATCTCCTGGCCGCCTGCATGGGGCGATCACCCTGAGCGCCGTATAATGAAATCCAGTGGGAGCCCAGGTGCGGGGCCTGGAAATGGGCTCATCGGGCGGAACCCCAGCCACCCGGGGAGCGTCCAACTGAATGGAGCAGCCGCGTTGCCGTCGGGATCGGAGAACATCTGCATTGAGGACGCAGCGCTGGTGCGCCGTATTCAGGAGGGTGACGTTTCGGGATTCGAACAGTTGGTCGGCAAGTACCAGGACCGGGTCTACAACCTGTGCCTGCGGATGGTCGGCCATTCCGAGAGTGCCCGGGACCTGGCGCAAGAGACGTTCATCAAGGCTTTTGAGGCGATCGGACGCTTCGAGCACAAGAGCGGGTTTTATACCTGGCTGTTTCGGATCGCGGTGAACCTGTCGTTGTCGCAGCGCCGCAGGGACGGCCGGACCCGGGTCTACTCCTTGTCGGGTGAGTCGGAGGATCCCAACGGGACGGTTGAGGTTCTGGGAACGCAGGCCGAGCGGTTGGGCGGCCGGGTGGATACCGATCGTTTGGAACCCGCCGAGCACGTCCGGCTGCGCGAGACGCGCCAGGCGGTCAGGGATGCCTTGATGCAGCTCGATGAACAGCAGCGGGTCATGGTTGTGCTGCGGGACATCGAGGAGTTGGATTATCAGGCGATCGCCGAAGTACTGAATTTGCCTCTTGGCACGGTCCGGTCACGATTGCATCGTGCCCGGTTGGCGCTGAAGGAACTGCTGGAGCCGCTGATGAGTGCCGGTGACGACCCCAGCCGGCTGAGGGACGAAGAAGCTCATCGCGGCCGGATGGGATCAGGATGATGGATCCAGATGGACTCGATGGAATCGGTGAGCTGCTCTCGGCCTACCTCGACGGTGAGTTGGACGAGGCCACCCGGGAGCAAGTCGCCGCCTATCTGAAGGAAAACGCCTCGGCGGCGCAGCAGTTGGAAGCACTGCGCGCGGCGGTGGCCATGCTTCAGGTGTTGCCGCGGGAAGCGGCCCCGCCGGAACTGCTGGAGGACGTGATGGCCGCCGCCGAGCGCCAGGCCCTGGTCGGTGGTGCGCCCCGGGGCCGATTCGCCAGACCGCGCCTGGTGTCGGCCGCTGCGGTGATCTGCGTGCTGGTCACGATGGGCGGTTCGTACATCGTCTGGCAGGGCCTGTCGCCGCGCCGGTCCCAGGTGGTCGAATCGCCACCAGCGATGGCCGGCAACGCCAAAGCCATTCCCGAGGTGCTCGACGGTGTGGCTGTCGGGCAAGCCGTCAATGACGCGCCCTTCAGGGCGAAAGCGCCCGCACCGCCGGCCCCCTCGCGGGTCAGCGGAACGGTGACCAAGGGGCCGGAGGTCCGGGCCGCGCCGTCCGCCCCAGGCCCGTCGGGCGCTGCGGGCGGATCGGCCGTTGGGGATGTCGACGTCCTTAGTGAATTGAAGCCCGCCGATGAGGTCGTGGTCCTGTTGGAAGGCGCCGACCTGAAGGAGCTGTCGGAATTGAACAGGTCCTCTCTGGCGCCGCCTGCCACTGGGGAGGCAGCGGCCGGCGGGCAATTCTCCAATGCCCCGATCGAGTTGACCGTCAGTTTCACCACGGCGGATACCCGTGATCAGTTTGCCCGCGAGGCCGATTCGTACCTGTCGGCCAATGCCATTCTCAATGCGGCCGACCCACAACAGCGGGCCCAACTGATCGAGCCGGAGGTGCAATCGTATTACTATGCGAGCAGCGCTTCGGGCACGGCCGATCAGCGGGTCAACCGGCAATACCTGATCAATGCCCCGCCCGAGCAGTTGGGTGAGTTGCTGACCCGGGCCCAGGCGGGGCAGTCGGCGGCCCGCCCCGAAGTTCAGTTGCGGGTCGGCAATGCAACGTACCGGGCCGACCGGGCCGCGGAGGCGGCCCAGCAACTGAGTGCCGGGGCGCTGGCGTTTGACCGCGTGGCGGCCGACGACTTATTGCTCGACACCACGTTGGCGCCGCCGCCGGCAGCGCCTGAAGCCTGGGAACAGTTCTACCGGCAACTGGGTGCGGGCGGATCTACCGGCGCGACGCGGGCCGAGCGCGACGCCCACAAGGTCGAGGGTGAATCGAGCGACGATGTCCAGGAACCCGCCGAGCCGGCCGCGGTCGCCGAAGGTCCCGAGATCGCCGGATTACCGGTCAGCGGCGGTTCGGAGCCGCACCAGGTGAATGCCCGCCGGCGGATCGTCGGGTCGTCGGACAGCGACGCGCCGCCCGCACCTGGTGGGCTGGGCAAGTCCGCTTCCAGACCATCGGCCTTCGCGAGCCAGCAGCCGCAGCAGCGCTCGGCCGCGGCCGACGTGCGCGGCAACGTGTTGTTCGTGTTGAACTTGACCGTGCAATCCGCGGTGCTCGGCGTGCCGATGCCCGAGTCGGTGCCGGCGACCCAGCCGGCACTCAAGACCATGCCGCGCGACGATTAGTAGCACCAGCCGCCCCTGCAGATTGACAGCCCCGGGACCTGCCGCGTAGACTCACGCCGCATGGTCAAACGCTGTGGGGACAACGGGCCTGCCGGTATGAAACGAATCCAGATCATGGTCTGCGGCGTGGCGCTGTGCGGAACGGCAGGCTGTTTGTCCGGCCCGACGCCGGAATATGACGCCGAAGAAGCCTATCAGTTGCAACAGCCGGTCAATGCCATGCTCCTGACCATCGATCCGGCCCTGACCCAGCCGGTCAGCCTGGATGATGACGAGTTGCCCGACGGCCTGCAGGTCGTGCTGCAACCGACCGACGCCCAGGGCGAGCCCACCAAGATCGCCGGCCGCATCATGCTCGAACTGCATACCTTCCGCCAGGCGTCAGCCGACCCCAAAGGAACCTTGATCCAACATTGGGAACTGCCGCTGGACCACGCCCGCGACCAGGAAACCTACTGGAACCGGGCCACCCGTACCTACGAATTCCCCCTGGCGGTCACCGCCACGGCGCTGCCGCCCGGACCCAAGTTCGTGATCCTGGCCCGCTACGCCAACCCCTGGAACCAATTCCTGGAAGATGAAGCGGTCATCGACGTCAGCACCATGGTCGCTCAACTCAAGTCTGACGCCCGCGCGCCATAGGACCTGAAACCCCGCGGGCGATTCTGGTCGCTTAACGGGTAAGTGACGAGCAGCAGTTGCCCAGGATCAAACGGCAACTCCGTCGCCTTCGTCGTAGATGTTCTCTGAGGGATCAGCCCAAAAATCCAGAGTACCGGACGCCTCGACAATGTTCATTTGATCCCGCGTCGTCGGACCTGCTGGGCTGCTGATCGTAGAAGCGAGGCGGTCGTAGATGGTCTCGGTCTGAAATTCATCATCTTGCGAGTTTTCAGGTTTAACTCGGCTCGTCATCGTTTGCTCCGTCCGCTTGTGGCGATTCTATCGTATTTGCTCCGAGCACTTCTGTCACCGCTCGGTTCAACTGAATTCTAATCCACACGGATAGGTCCTGTTGCGAGTTCTTCGCTGCCAACTTGAATGCCCGCTTCTCGGCATCGGAAACTCGAAGATCCAGTCTTCGCTTGCGCTTCTTCGTTGCCGGCAGCGGCGGTCTTCCCCTACGCTTCATCGCCAATATTGTACACACAAGAATTATCGGCTTCAATCCGGGATTCCCTTGGCTTTGCCGGTGCCGGTCGGCGGGTTCCGTCGAATCTTGGGACCGGCGTTTGGACAGCCCGTCCGGCATGGATTACGATCGCCGCTTTGCGGGTCCAGGGCTGAGGGCGAGTGCCCGGGCGGCGGACGTCGCGGCGGTCGCGTCGTGGCGCGGGTGCCGCCGAACGGTGACCGATCATGGCACATCATCTCGTGACCGGCGGGGCCGGGTTCATCGGATCGCACCTGGTGCGGCGGCTGCTGGCCGACGGCCACGACGTCCGGGTGTTGGACAACCTCAGCACCGGCCGCAAGCACGTCCTTTCGGACATCATCAACGCGATCGAGTTCCTGGAGGGCGACATCCGCGAACCGGCCGACTGCCAGGCTGCCTGCCGCGGCATCGACACGGTCTTTCATCAAGCCGCATTGCCGTCGGTTCCGCGGTCGGTCGAAGACCCGCTGACCTACCATCAGACCAACGTCGACGGCACGTTCCAACTGTTTCTGGCCGCCCGCGACGCCGGTTGCCGCCGGGTGGTCTATGCGGCCAGCAGCAGCGCGTACGGCGATCAGCCGCAGTTGCCCAAGCACGAGTCCATGACCCCCGATCCGCTGAGCCCCTACGCCTTGCACAAGCTGATCGGCGAGTATTACGCCAAGGTGTTTCACGTCAGCTACGGGCTGGAGTCTTTTGCGCTGCGCTACTTCAATGTCTTCGGGCCCTACCAGGATCCACACAGCCAGTACGCCGCGGTGATCCCGGCGCTGGTCACGGCGATGGCCGCCGGCAGGGCTCCGGTGATCTTCGGCGACGGTGAGCAGACCCGTGACCTGACGCACATCGACAACGTGGTCCAGGCCAACCTCAAGGCCGCGACCGCCGCCGGGGCCACCGGACAGGTGTTGAACATCGCCTGTGGCGAGCGGATCAGCATCAACCAGTTGGTGGCGGTCATCAACCGCCTGATGGGGACGGACATGGCGCCGCGTCATGAAGCGGCGCGCGCCGGTGATGTCCGACATTCCTGGGCGGACATCAGCCGGGCCCGCGAAATCATTGGTTTTGAACCGACGGTGATGTTCGAGGATGGACTGGCCCGGACCATCGAGTGGTACCGTGCCAATCCGGTGGCCTGAAGCCCAGCCACCCCCAACGGAGAGGGGACCCGGTCATGCGCTGCGTGGTTGCCGGAGCGGCCGGCTTTATTGGATCCCACTTGTGTGAGCGGTTGCTGGCCGACGGCCACCAGGTGGTCGGTCTGGACAACGGCGTCACCGGTCAGGCCCGCAACCTGGAGCCGCTGCGGTCCCATCCCGAGTTCACCTTCGTGGAGCAGGACATCTGTCAAGGCTGGCCGGTAACCGGCGCGGTGGACACGGTGTACAACTTCGCCTGCCCGGCGTCACCGATCGATTTCGAGCCGCTGTCGCTGGAAATTCTGGCGGTCTGCAGCGACGGCGTTCGGCAGGGTCTGGAACTGGCCGGGCGCGGCGGCGCGGTCTTCGTCCAGGCGTCGACCAGTGAGTGCTACGGGGACCCGCTGGAACACCCCCAGGTGGAGACCTACTGGGGTCACGTCAACCCCATTGGCAAGCGGTCGCCGTACGACGAGGGCAAGCGTTACGCCGAGGCCTTGATCACCGCCTTCCATCGCCGCCACGGCTTGCCGGTTCGCATCGGCCGGATCTTCAATACCTATGGACCGCGGATGCGGCTGGGCGACGGGCGGGTGCTGCCCAACTTCGTGCAGCAGGCTCTGGAGGGTCAGCCGCTGACCCTCTACGGCGACGGCCGCCAGACCCGCAGTTTTTGCTACGTGGCCGACCTGGTCGACGGCTTTGTGCGCTTGGCGGCCAGCGCCGTGGTCACGCCGGTGAACCTCGGCAATCCCGCCGAAATCACCATTGCCGAACTGGCCCGTGAGGTCATCGAGTTGACCGGCAGCCGCAGCCCGCTGATCGATCGTCCGCTGCCGCAGGACGATCCTCGCCGCCGCCGCCCGGATATCACCAAGGCCCAGCAGCTGCTGAATTGGCAACCCACCACCGAGCGCCGCCGCGGTCTGATTCAGACCATCGAGGATTTCAGGACCCAGCTATCGGGCGAAGGTCCGTCCTAATCGGGGGCGTTCCGGCGCGCGATGAACGTCGCTCGCCCGCCGCGGATCGCGGGCCCACTCCGCCATTCCCGTAAATGACCGGCCGCGTAAACCCAAGGCGCCGACCTCGGCGCGTGGACCGGGCACCGCCGTCGGCTGCGGTTCCGATTGCGGTTCCGCGGCCGGTGGGCGGGCGGGTCGGGGCGATTGCCAAGTTAAGCTAAGCCGTTGGGGGATCGATACAAAAATGAAAACGGCGCGAAATGTGTGTCCTCAAAGGATGATCGGTATGGCTGCGTCTACGCCCGAAGCAAAGAATACCGGATTGTGGGAGCGCGCTCAGCTCAGCCTGATGCTTGGCGTGGTCGCGGTGCACCTGGTGGGCATCAGCGGCGTGATCTATGTATCCGCCAAGGGGCATGAGCGGCGGATGCAGGGCCTGGGCGTGGACAAGGTGCGTGATTCGATCGAGGCCTTGGCCGTATCGGTCGGTCTGGCCTTCGAGAATCGGGGCCGCCTTGCCGAAGTGCTCCAGTCATTCAACCACAGCGGGGCCTGGGACGGCGTGCGGGTGATCAATTCGGATGGTCAGATCTGGGCCTCGCTGTCCGAGCATGAGTTGGACACGCGCCACCGTCACGCCGGGGTTCTGACCAGCCAGTGGCCCGCCGGTTGCGAAGTGTCCTGGGAAGACCGCGACAACGAACTCCTGGAGCGCGTGGTTTTTCGCGCCCCGGTCCCCGGGAATGAACGTCGGGCGCTGCTGGAAGGGGTCGCCCGGACCAGCCGCTTGATTCCGGCGGGTTCGTCGATCGGCCTGGGTGTGCTGGCCGTCAGCACGCTGTTCAGTGCCGCAATGGTGCTGATGTGCCTGCTGGCCCGCCGCCACTTTCGAACCTTGACCCGGATCGGCTCCCACCTGGTTCGGCACAAGCACCACCTGCGCCAGGAAATCTCGTCGTTGCGGCTGGCCGCCGAAGGCGGCGCCGTGGCCAAGTCCTGGAACCAACTGATTCGGATGTTCGAAGACATGCGTGACGCCCTGGGCCAGGCCCACGCGGACCACGAGCTGAGCAACGCCCTGGAGCGCGGGGCCTCGCTGGCCTTCATTCGGGCGGCTGACCAGTTGCCGGAGGGTCTCGTGCACATCGTGAACCGCAACCGCATCAGCTACATCAACCCGATGGCCTGCCGGCTGCTGGGCGTGGTGCACGCCGACGCCGGCGGCGGTCGCCTGATCCTCGACCGCATCCAGGCCTCGGGCTTCGGCAAGAAGGCCCTGGAGGCCATTCAGGCCGCCTGCAACGGCGACCGCAGTGCCCTGACCAACACGCTGGAAGGCGATGACGGCAGCACCTACCGGCTGCGGATCATGCCGGTGGGCGGCGCCAGACCGTGCAACGAGGCGGTGGTCCGCATCCGGGACATCAGCCAGCAGGCCATCGCCGAGAAGGCCCGCGAGGCCTTCGTCGGGCAGGTGGCCCACGAGTTGCGCACGCCGCTGACCAACATCAGGGCCTACGCCGAGACCTACGCGGAGTTCGACGACCCCGAAGTTCAAGCGGAATGCTTCAACGTCATCACCAAGGAGACCCGCCGGCTGTCGCGGCTGGTCGAGGAGATGCTCAGCCGGGCCCAACTCGATCTCGGCGAGATGAACATCCGCTGCGACGACGTCGACCTCATGACCCTGTTACAGGAAGCGGTGCGCGATTTGCGGGCCACCGCCGAGAACAAGGACTTGACGCTGGAGGCCCGCTTGCCATCCAAGCTGCCGCCGCTGCAGGCCGATCGCGACAAGATCGCCGTGGTGATCAACAACCTGCTGGGCAATGCAGTCAAGTACACCGAGCGCGGCTCGGTCACGGTCCAGGTCGAGGTTGCCGGCGAGCGCGTGCGAATCATGATCAGCGACACCGGCATCGGCATTCCGGAGTCGGAGTTGCCGCGGATCTTCGAGCGGGGCCACCGGGTGAACAGCCCGGCGGTGCTGCGCCAGCAGGGCACCGGCATCGGCCTGACCACCGCCCAGGAAATCGTACACGCCCATGGCGGAACCCTCGAGGTGCAGAGCCGGGAGGGCAGCGGTACGACCTTCACGGTGGACATTCCCCTGTTGCTCAAGGGCCGCATGGTGGAGCAGCGCTGATGGCGATCATCCTGGTCAGCGAGGACGACCCCCGCATCCGGCGGGTCTGCGGCATCTGGCTGGCGCACCGGGGTCACGAGGTCCTGGAGGCCGAGAACGGTCGTGCGGCCATGGACCTGCTGGCGGACCGGAAGGTCGATCTGCTGGTTTCCGACATGCAGATGCCCGAGGTCCACGGTCTGGAACTGGTGACCTGGTGGCGCCGCAAACGGCAAGGCCGTTGCCCGGTGATCCTGCTGACCGCCGCCGGCCACACCGATGAAGTCCGGGCCCAGGTCCAGGATCTCGAGGTCACGGTGATGGGCAAGCCGTTCTCGCCGGTGCAGTTGGTGGACACCGTCGAGTGCCTGCTGCAGGCTCATGCCGCGGCCGTCGCCGACACGGACGAGGTCGGGTCATGAAGGTGGAACAGAAACAAGTCGGGACGGTCGACATCGTCAAGCCCGCGGGTCCGCTGACCGAGGAGGACTCGGCGAACATGGTCGAGGCCTTGTACAGCCGTCTGGCAAGCGCCAACCCGCGGCTGGTGATGGACCTCAGTGCCGTGCCGTACCTGGACAGCCACGGGTTGGAGGTGCTCCTGGATGTCGCTCGCGAACTGCGCCAGCGGGGGCTGTCCTGCAAGCTGGCGATGGTCACCGGCACCTGCCGCGAGATATTGGACCTCACCGAGATGCTGGGCGAGTTCGAGGTGTTTGACGAAATCGAAGATGCGGTGCGGAGCTTTGTGTAGCGCATGATCGGACAGACCAAGCGATTGGGAGAGCATCTGGTCTCGGAGGGCGCCATTACGCCCGAACAGCTGGAGAAGGCGCTGGCCCAGCAGGGCAGCAGCGGCGATCGCCTGGGCCACACCCTGGTGGAGATGGGCGTGTTGTCGCCGTCGGTGCTGGTCAATGCGTTGGCCAACCGCCTGGGGCTGAAGGGCTGCGTGCTGCGCCACGGGCTGATCGATCCCAAGATTGCCAAGCTGCTCGACAAGGAGGACGCCGAACGGCTGCGGGCCCTGCCGATGTTCGCGGTCGGCGGGGTGCTGACGGTGGCCATGGCCGAACCGCAATCGCTGCCGTCGATCGACCGCCTGCAGCACCTGACCAAGATGCACATCCGCCCGGTGCTGGCCCTGGAGGCCAACATCGGCGAATTTCAGGCCAAGTACCTGGCCGACGAGGTGCAGGTCGACGCCTTTCTGGCATCCATCGAAGAGAGCGACGTGCGGGTGTCGGAATGCGAGGCGGTCGACGAGGGGCCCACTGCCGACTTGTCGCGGATGGTCGACGGCAGTCCGATCGTTAATCTGGTCAGCCTGGTGATCCTGACCGCCATGCGCGACGGGGCCAGCGACATTCACATCGAACCCAGCCGCCAGCACACCCGCATCCGCTACCGGCTGGACGGCAAGCTGCGGCTGTTGATGTCGCCGCCGGCCAGCATGCATGCGGCGATCGTGTCACGGATCAAGGTCATCGGCAAGATGGACATCTCCGAAAAGCGTCTGCCGCAAGAGGGTCGGGTGCACATTCTGGCCGACGGTCGTGAGATCGATCTGCGGGTCTCGACCATGCCCACCATCCTGGGCGAGAAGGTGGTCATCCGGGTGTTGGACAAGGCCAACCTGTCGTTCGAGTTGGAGGCCCTGGGCTTGACGGGTGTGGCGCTGGAGCGTTTCCGAGAGATGCTTCGCCGCCCGCACGGTCTGGTGCTGGTGTCGGGCCCGACGGGGTCGGGCAAGACCACCACGCTGTATTCAGCGCTGGATCTGCTGCGCAATGACGACACCAACATCGTGACCGTCGAAGACCCGGTCGAGTACCAGTTGGAGGGCATCAATCAGATCCAGGTCAGCACGGCCGTGGGGCTGACGTTCGCCCGGGCCCTGCGCTCGATCCTGCGTCAGGATCCGGATGTCATCATGGTCGGCGAGATCCGCGACGAGGACACCGCCCGGGTGGCGGTGCAGGCGGCTTTGACCGGTCATCTGGTGCTGTCCACCATCCACACCAATGACACGCCCGGCGTGGTCACCCGTCTGTTGGACATGAACATCGAGCCGTACCTGCTGTCCTCGGCCCTGGTCGGGGCCCTGTCGCAGCGGCTGGCCCGCACGGTGTGCCCGCACTGCCGGACCTCGTATTACCCGACGGCCAATGCCTTGGTGCAGGCCGGCTGGCCGCCCACGGCCAACCAGTTGTTTCAGCGCGGCGAAGGCTGCCGCCGCTGTCACAACACCGGGTTCAAGGGCCGGCTGGGCATCTACGAGGTCATGCCGGTCGATGCCGAACTGGAACGTCTGATTCATGTCGGCGCCGAAGAGCACCATATGCGGGCGTACCTGTCCAAGATCCACTTCGACACCCTCCGCGAGGTCGGTTTGCGGCGGGTGCGCGAAGGCCTGACCAGCCTGGAGGAAGTGCTGCGGGTCACCGCCGCCGATCGCGAATCGGCCCCGCCCGAATGCGGTGCCGAGGCCCCGCCGGCGGACATCGCGGCCTGTGAGGTGCCCTCATGAAGATTGCCTATCGAGCCATCGACGGCGGCGGCAGCGCCGTGGCCGACGTCATCGAGGCGCCGTCCATTGCCGAAGCCGCCGAGCAGCTGCGTCGCGACGGCCTGTTCGTGACCGAGGTTCAGGAAGCCGGTCGCAGCGCCAAGCCGTCGCGGGGTACCCGCCGCCAGGCCCGCCGCGGCGGCGCGGCCATGCGCCTGCGCGACCTGCTGCTGTTTACCCGCCAGATGGCGATGCTGCTCAAGGCCGGCAGTCCGGTGGTGCCGGCGCTCGACGCCATTGCCCGTCCGATGAAGGGCAGCGGCCGCGAGATTGTGGACACCGTCCGGCGGCGGATGGAGTCCGGCCGCGGGCTCAGCGAATCGCTCAAGGAATTTCCGGAGACCTTCTCGGACGTGTACATCGCCATTCTGGGCGCCGGCGAAGCCAGTGCCAACCTGCCGGAGATGTTCAGCCGGCTGGCCGAACTGGTGGCGTATCGCCGCGACATGCGCAATCGCGTGCTGGCGGCCATGGCCTATCCCGCCCTGCTGATTCTCTTGAGTGTGGCCATCGTGGTGACCATGGTGGCCTTCGTGGTTCCGCGCTTCAAGGTGTTGTTCGAATCGCTGGACACCACCCTGCCCATGTCGACGCAGGTGATGTTCGGGATTGCCTTCTTGATCCGCGATCACTGGTTGTGGGCGCTGGGCGGCGGCGGCGTGGCGTTGGTGGCCGGGGGGTTGACGTATTATTCCGGGCCGGGGCGGCAGTGGCTGACCGATCTCAAGACCCGCCTGCCGCTGGCCGGCAAGATGTACATCCGGCTGCTGCAGGCCCAGATGTTCCGGGTGATGGGGTTGTTGCTGGAAAGCCGGGTCGGGATCATGGAGACCCTGCATCTGAGCAGCGGAATCTCCAGCAATCGCGACTATCGGACGTTGTGTCAGGCCATGCACGATGAATTGGAAGGCGGCGGCCGGCTGAGTGCGGCCATGGCCCGCTCGGCATTGATCTCGCCGACCATCGCCCAGGCGGTATCCACCGGCGAGGAAAGCGGTCGCATGGATCAGGCCATGTTGTTCGTGGCCGACGTCATGGATGAAGAGAACGCCCAGATGATCGGCACGGCGACCAAGATGATGGAGCCGTTGATTCTGATCATCATGGGCATGGTGGTCGGCGGCATTGCCTTGTCGCTGTTCATTCCGCTGTTCGATCTGGCCGCCATGGCCGATTGACGGCGCTGGGCGGAGTGTACCGATGGTGTCGCGTTTTCGCTGGAGCCGGACGCCTGAGTTTCCCATCGGTCTGGACCTGGGGCGGGTCGGCTTGCGCCTGGTGCAATTGGGTGCGGATTCCGGCCGCCTGGTGATCTTGCATTCGGCCGTGTGGGCGCGTGAGGACCTGGAGCCCGAACAGATTGATCCTGAAATCGTGGCCGAGCGGCTGGCCCGCTTTGCCCAGCACGGCGGCTTTTTGGGCAGAGACGTCGTGATCAGCGTCGGCGCTCCGGACGTCGAACTGCATCCGCTGGACCTGCCCACGGCCAAGGATCGGACGGCCCGGGAACAACTGGACAAGGCCGCCGCCTGGGAGATCCAGCGGTTGACCACCTTGGATCATGCCAATTTGCAGACTGCGGTGTGGGAGTTGCCGGAGTCGCGGCGTTCCAAGGCCACCTACATGGGCGTGGCCGCCCCGAGCGATCGCGTCCGTGAGTTGTACGAGACCTGCATCCGGGCCAAGTTGCAGTGCGTGAAGATCGACGTCGCCGCCTGCGCCCTGGCCGCCCTGGTGTGGCGGCTGCGGCACCGGCCGCCCAATCAGGTGTGGGGTGTACTCGATCTCGGCGAGTGTCACAGCCGGCTGATCATCTGCATCGATGACTCGCCGGTGATGGTGCGGGCCTTTGACGTCGGAGGGCGGTCCTGGACTCAGGACATCGCCGACGGTCTCAAGTTGAGCCTGGACGCCGCCCAGCACAACAAGGAACGGTTTGGGCTGGGCTGCGGCGATGAACACGCCGGCGCCAACGATTGGGCGGCGTTGTTGCAGAACATCTTGGAGGCGGATCTCAAGCGACTCGCCCTGGAGACCGAGCGCTCCTACGAGTACGTGTTGCAGTGTTATGCCCCCCGGGTGCCCGGAGACCTCGTGCTGGTCGGCGGCGGCGCCCGGTTCAAGGGGTTGGATCGATACCTGGAGACCCAGCTTGGGGTCAAGGTGCTGCCGGTCGGCCAGTGTCCCGCCGACGAGGTCCGCGCGTGGTCCGCCGGGCTGGCCGACAGCGCCGGCCTGGAAACTTGTGCCTTGGCCTGCGCGTTGTCGATGCAGGGGAACCGCGATGCCTAGCGTCAACCTGATCCCGGTCGATCTGCGGGTGCGGCGGCAGAAACGGCGCTGCATCCAGCGCTGGACGATGGCGTCGCTGGTGGTCTGGTTGATTGCCGCCGTACCGATCATTCGGGAACTCAGCGCCCAGTTCCATCTCAGTGCCCAGCGCCAGGGCGTTGACGAGATCAACCACATGCTCGCAACGGCCCAGGTCCACAGTGACCGCAGCGTCAAGCGACTGGAGTTGTTGCGTGCGGAGATCGCCCGGGCCCAGCAGTTGCGGTACAAACGGAAGTGGTCGCTGATGTGGGCGGCGATCGAGTCGGTGATGCCCAAGACGGTGTGGCTGACCTTGTGTCGCACCGATCCGGCCAAGCCGGCGGTCTCGAGCAGCTCGATGTCGCCGATCGCCTACAAGCAGGCCGAAGGGGCCGCCCAGGCCCAACACGAGGACCTGGTCGGAAAATCCGGGTCGCGGCGCTTGCTGCTGGAGGGTCAGGCCACCGGGTTGGAGGAGATTTACGTGCTGGTCGGAGCCCTCAACGGGCTGGGTATCTTCGAGGGCGCCAGTTTGCGGGCGGTGCGCGAGGACGCCGTCGAGGGCGTCAACGTCACCCGGTTTGAAGTGGAGTGTCACTGGTAAATGGCCGTGGATCGCTGCAGCATGATGCAGGTGAATGTTATCGGCGGAGTGGTGGTCTGCCTGGGCATTGCCATGACCGTCTGGTTCGGCGCCTTGAACACCCGCTCGGCTGCCAGCGAACTCAGCCAGATCATCGATCAGCAGATCAGCCTGCAGACCGAGCACTCCAAGTTGCAGAAGAAGATCGGCAGCTATGCCCTGGAATGGGAGCAACTCAAGGAGCAGGCCGAGCGGCAGGGCAACCTGGACACCCAGGATCCGCCGGAGGTCCGCCTGCGGACGATCCGGCAGATGGCCGAGGGCCACGGGTGGCGCAACATCGGCATCATGCCGGTGCAGTGGCGCCGCGTGGCCGACGTTGCCGAGCAGACCTTCAGCGTAACCGCGGAAGCCCCTTATGCCCAGTTCTTGCTCTTCCTGAGGGCCTTCGAGTCCAGCTCCATCTGGGCGGACATCAGCCACCTGGCAGTCAGCCCCCTGCCCAAGGATCATCTCGACAAGCCGCAGCAGTGCCGCCTGGAGATCACCTTGAACTTCTACTCCAGTTTCGAGCCGGAGGCCAAGACGCTGTGAACTCAGGGCCATTCGAGGAGCACCGCGCGTGAACGCCGCCAAGAGGAGAGTCTACCTGACCGCCTTCCTGATTGCCGTCCTCGGCTTGGTGCTGGACCGCTTCATGATCGGCGTTCCGCGGGAGTCGGCGGCCGGCCTGGCGCTGGATCCCGACGACATCGAGGCCGGTCCGGAATCCTATGTCCGGCTCCGTCATCTGGCGCTGCAGGTGGTCTTTCCGGAATCATTCCCGGAAGTGGACTGGTCGCGCCGGCCGCGCGATCCGTTTGATCTGCCGCCGGACATTGCCGCCCGCCGGGACCAGCGGCTGGCGGGTGGGCGGGTCACTGAGACCCCCCGGCGGGTTCGCGGCCCGGGCGAAGCCCCCCGGATGGCCGAGTTCCTGCGAAAGCACCAGCTCAACGGCGTTTTTGTGGGCGATGGGGCCCGGGCGATCATCGATGGCGTCATCCTGGAGGTCGGCAAGTCGCACGACGGTGCCGAACTCATCGAGGTTCGCGGCAACCGGGCAGCGTTTCGCTGCGCCGACGGAGTGGCCGTGCTCAAGGTCGACGGTTCGGATTGATCGCCGGGTTGACCCTGCGGGGCGGCGCTGCGTATCCTGCAGGGGATGCAGGGTCCTGTCCGTTCATCTTTTTCATCTGCCGAGCCTGATCCTACGGTGCATCCACTGGGGCCGTTGTGGCGCTCCCGACCCGCGTGCGGCAGTGACCGCTGGTTTGCCGCGGCGCTGGCGCTGGCCTGCGGCGGCGTGCTTGCCGTCGCGCTCTGGCTGCGGCCGGATGACCGGGGTTGGGGTACCCACGAACAACTGGGCTTGCCGTCGTGTGCGGCGGTGCGGTTATTCGGGTTTCCCTGTCCAACCTGCGGGATGACCACCGGGTTTGCCCACGCCGTCCGCGGACAGTGGGTCCGGGCCTTCACCGCACAACCGTTCGCGCTGCTGCTGGCCGTGGTCACGGCGGCGCTGGGGCTGCTGGCCGCCCAGTCGGCGGTCCGCGGGCGCATCTGGTCGCTGAACTGGTACCGCATCCCGCCGAACCGGGTGCTGATCGTGGGGTTGCTGTTGTTTGTCGCCGCCTGGGTGTTCAAAGTGGTCGGCCATTTGGCGCAGTACCCGTAGTTGCAGTATAGTGGCGACTTTCCAACCCCGAAGTCCTCCTGCAAGCGAGAGTTGATTCATGGTCCGGCAAGGCACGTTTCACCGCCTCTGGTGCAGCCAACTCTGCGGCTGTCTCCTGTGGGGCGCCGCGGGATGCAACTGGCTCAAGCCGCTGGCGTTCGTGTTGCCCGAGCCGAAGCAGACCATCACGGCGGAGTTTTCACACCTGGAAGGCGCCGTGGCGGTGGTCACCTGGGTTCCTCCTGAGACGCTGTACGAGTACCCCAACGCCCGCCTCGAGGTCAGCGCCCACGTGGTCAGCCATCTGCAGGCCAACGTGGACCGGGCGTTGCACTTCGCCGATGTCATGGCGGTAGAGGCCTACATCGAGGAGACCGGGATGCGCGCCGTCGACCCCGAGGCCGTGGCCGGCCGCTTCGATGCCCGCTACGTGGTTTACCTGGAAGTCCTGGAGTTCGACATTCGCGATCCTCAAGTGCCGGAGTTCTTGCAGGGTCGCATCCGGGCCTCGGTGGTGGTCTATGACCTCAGCGATCCCGACATGCCGCCGCGAACCTACGATCTGGAGCCGGTGGCCGTGCTGGTGCCGGAGCACCCGGTGCGCTTCAGTCAGTCCAATGCCCTGGTGGTACGCAAGGCCGCCTACGACACCTTCGCCGGCAAGGTGGCCATGAAGTTCTACGACCACGAGGAGGTCATCCGGTGAGCCGCCGCTGCGTGCGGCCCTTGGTCCTGCTGGCGCTGTGTGGTGCCTGCGGCTGCGGAGAGACCTTCGGAGGATTGTTCTATTACCTCAACCTGTTGCCCAAGCGCAAGGTCACGGCCGAATTCACCCTGACCACCGATCCGCTACTGGTCCTGGTCGACGATGACATGGAATTGGTCACCTGGCTGCCGGCGCGCGATCGGCTGGTGGACGACTTGGCTTTGCGGCTCCGCGAGGCCGGGGCCAACGCCCGGGTGATTCCCAGCCAGACCGTCAACGCCCTGCGGCAAATGGATCCAACCTACGAGGAGCGGTCGATTCAGGAAATTGGTCGCAAGGCGGGTGCCACCCAGGTGCTCTGGATTCAAGTGCGCGATTTCCACGCCCGAACCGAGATTCAGACCATCCTGCGGGCGGCCCGGTTCACCGCCCGGCTGAAGGTTTTCGACCCCGCCGCCGAGCACAAGTCCGACATGCGCCTGTGGCCTGACGATCGCGAGGGTTACCTGGTCACCGTGGAGAAGAGCGCGGGCGAATTGCAGGGACTGGACTCCGATGAAGCGGTGGCCCGGATGTTGGTCAAGGAGATGGCCGACCAGATCGCCAAGTTGTTTTACGAGCACACCCTCGACGAGTGAGTTCGCCGGCCCTTCGGTGCCGCACGCTGAGCCATGCCACGGATTCTGCACCTCATTGACCGCGTTGATTTCGACGAACTGCAGGTGGCCCTGGGACCGCTATTGCAGATGCTTCCGGCCGCCGCCTGCGGGCAAGCGGTCGCGGCCATCGCCGGCAAGCGGGCCGATTTTGCCTCGATCCTGGTTTCTGCAGTCGGTCGGGCGCCGCTGCGTTTTGGATTGCCATTCAGCAACGCACCGGCGGTTCGGCGGCTGGTGGACGAGCAGGGCATCGATCTGATCCATGCCTGGAGCATTCGAGCGGCGGCCTGCGCGGCGCTGGCGACCCCCCCACGGCTTCCGCTGGCGCTGAGCGTCTGGGATCCGCAGATCACCCCGACCCAGGCCCGGTCGTTGTTGATCCTTCGGGAGCGTCCGGCCTTCGGAGCGCTGGCTGCCAATGCGGTGACCCAGCGGCGTCTGATCGAGCGAGGCGTTCCGCGGGAGCGGACCGCCGTGGTGCGACCAGGCGTGTCATTTGCCACGATCAACCAGGCACGGGCCGACGCCGCCCTGCGGCGGAGCCTGGGGCTCACCGCCGAACACACCGTGATGGTCCTGCCGGGTCCGCCGTCGGTCCGTGGCAACCAGTTGCACGCGGTTATGATCGCCGAAATCGTGCACCGCTTTGTGCCGGGCCTGGTGGTGCTGTTGCCGGGCTGCTCGGCCGAGCAGCGCAAGATCATGCACTACGCCCGATTGTCGTCCTCGACGCTCCCGGTGATTGCCACGGAAAGCCGCTGCACCCCGCAACAATTGCTGGGCATCGCCGATATCCTGGTGATGCTTCCGCGGGGCGACGTGCCTACCACGCTGGTGGCCTGGGCCATGGCATCCGGGGTGCCACTGTTCGGCAGCGCGGTATATTGCATTGCCGAATTCATCGCCGACGGCCACAATGGGCACCTGGTCAAGCTGGGCCAGCCCATGCAGGCGGCGCGCAAGTTGCTCGAGACCCTCAGGTCGCGCGTGGGGAATGCGGCAGTGTACGATCGGGCACGGGCGCAGGCCTTCGAGTGCTTCGGGAAGCGGCGCTACGTCGATCAAGTCCGACAAGTGCACGGGAACCTGCTGGAGGGCCGGTCAGCCGGGTCGGAACTGGTGGACTCGGCGATCGATGGGGCCTGAGCCACCGCTCCGGGCGGCGCGGCCCCGGATTCGCCTTCTCGGTCGCGGCGCGGCGGGGGGGGGGCGGGCTGGCCGATAACCGGTCGCCGGCGGCCCCGCAGCGGCGGCCAGACCGTTTTGCCGCAACCCGTGATCCGATGTAGGGTACAAGGAGCGTGCGGGGTCGCGGTCTGGAAGGACCTCACTGCGGGCAGCGATCTGGCAGCGGAGAAAGCAATCCATGAGCATCGGTGATCTACTGCTGAAGAAAGGGGACGTCACGGCTGAGCAGTTGGAAGCCGCCCAGGCGGCCCGCGCCGGCCACGACGAGCCCATCGAGAAGACTCTGGTCCGCATGGGCTTCGTCAAGGAGCAGTGCGTGCTCAAGGTCGTCGGCGAGCAGATGTCGCTGCCGGTGGTCGATCTGGCCGACATCGTCATCGACAAGCAGTTGCTCAAGTCCGTCCCGGCCAAGCTGGTCCATCGTTACGGGCTGATTCCCATCGCACAGAAAAACGGCACCATTACGGTGGCGACTTCTCGACCGCACGATTTGTATGCGTTCGACGAGCTGCGGATGATCACGCGCCGGGAGATCAAGATCGCCCTGGCGCCCGAACCCGAGATCAGTCGCCTGATTCGTCAATACTACGGGGTGGGCGGCTCGACCATCGAGGAGATGGTCGGCGAAGAAACGGACGTCGAGATCCTCAGCGACTCCATCGACGAGTCGGGTGATGCCATCGATCAGGCTCAGGAAGCCACGGTGGTCAAGCTGGTCAACGAGATTCTGATCGAGGCCATCCGTGACCGAGCCACCGACGTGCACATCGAGCCCTACGACAAGTTGCTGCAGATTCGCTACCGCATCGACGGCGTGTTGCACAAGGCGCCGGTGCCGCCCGCCATTCAGCGGTTTCAGATGGCGATCATCAGCCGCATCAAGATTCTGGCCAGTTTGAACATCGCCGAGAAGCGCCTGCCGCAGGACGGTGGTTTCAAGATCAAGACCCAGGGCCGCGAGATCGACATTCGTGTCAGCATCATCCCCACGCCGTTCGGCGAGGCGGTGGTCATGCGGATCCTGGACAAGCAGTCGACCTTGCTGTCACTCAAGAGCCTGGGCATGGCCGGGCCGGCCTTCGAGCGCTTCAGTGACCTGATCACCAAGCCGCACGGCATCCTGCTGGTGACCGGACCGACCGGTTCCGGCAAGACCACAACACTGTACTCGGCCTTGAACATGATCAAGTCCGACACGGTCAAGATCCTGACCATTGAGGATCCCATCGAGTATTACCTCAACGGCATCAGCCAGGTGCAGGTCAACCACCGCATCGGCCTGGACTTCGCCCGCGGTTTGCGCAGTTTTCTGCGGCACGACCCCGACGTCATTCTGGTCGGTGAGATCCGCGACAAGGAAACGGCCGAAGTGGCCATCAACGCCTCGCTTACCGGTCACCTGGTGTTCAGCACCCTGCACACCAATGACGCGGTCAGCGCCAGTACCCGGTTGTTGGACATGGGCATCGAGCCGTTTTTGGTGAGCAGCACCGTGGAAGCGGTGATGGCCCAGCGGCTGATTCGGACCATCTGCACGCACTGCAAGCAGCCGCTGGAATATGAACGCGGCCAGCTGCCCGCCGACTTCGAGCTGGGCGAGGGCGAGGTCCTGTACCACGGGACCGGCTGTCGCGAGTGTCGCGGCAGCGGCTACTCCGGGCGGCAGGGCATCTTCGAATTGCTGGTGCTCAACGACGAGATTCGCGACATGATTGTTCAGCGGGCCTCCGCCAGCCAGTTGCGAAAGGCGGGCCAGCGGAACGGCCTGCGTTTGCTCCGGGAGGACGGCTGGGACCAGGTCCGCGCCGGGGCGACCACCGTCGCGGAAGTGCTCCGCGTCAGCAAAGCCTGAAAAACCAGGACCCATGCCAGGACCGGCGGGCATATTGCAAGATGTTTGCCTGTCCTGATTCTTGCAGGGCGGCCGGCGGACCGATGAGTATCCAGGAGGGGGCCTGGAGGTTGCCGTGGTTGCCCTTCGCCCGACGTTAGCCCTATTCAACCGTGACAGCTCCAACCTGAGGTTTGGAGCGGTGGTGGGCATCTGGGCGGCCGTGCTGCTGGGCGCGGTGAACATCCGGGTGTTCCACAACGACAACATCCCGAACGTGCTGCTGCCGGTGAGCGTGTTGCGCGACCGTGACCTGGAACTCAGCGAGTTCACGGCGGTGCTGGAGCGCGAACCGGAAGGCGAGCGCTACTGGGCGGTGCACAGCTCCAGCGGCACCTTCTCGAAGTATCCGATCTGGACCGGCGTCCTGGCGGCGCCGTTGTTGGCCCCCGTGGCCGCCTGGTACGGGCAGACCACCAACGAGTATCTGTGGCTGGCCTGTGGTCGGTTGGTGGCGCTGGCATGCTCCGCCGCGTTCACCGGCATCCTGGCGTGCACCTTGCGGCGGCGGATGTCGGGCTGCTGGGCCATCCTGCTGTCCTTTTGTGCCGTGTTCGGCACGGCGCTGTGGCACCACCTTGGCAGCCATCTGACCAACCAGGTGCTTCCGAGCGTATGCCTGGCGGCCATCCTGGCACTACTGTTGCGCGGCCGCATGAACGCCCCGACGGCGCTGGGCGTGGGGTTGCTCGCTGGCTTGGCGGTGGCCGCCCGGCTGCCGGTGATTTTTGCCGCGGGCATGCCGCTGGGTGTGTTTGTGACTCGGCGCTGCTGGCGGCGGCTGATTCCGTGGGTGGCGCTCGGCGGGTTGGCGTTTCCGCTGCTCACCCTGTGGTACAACACCGCTGCCTTCGGGCACCCGCTACGCACCGGCTATTCGTTCTACCAGCAGGATGCCTTCAGCGGTGACCTGCTGCCTGGCGCGGCCGGCCTGTTGATCAGCCCCGCGTGCGGCCTGTTGTTTTACTCTCCGTTTCTGCTTGCCGGGTTGTGGGCCGGTTGGATGTGTGTGCGGGCGCCCGCCGGGCGGGATCATGATCTGGGCCGGTGGATCCTGGCGGGTGTTATCGGGCAGTGGTTGCTGTTCGCCCGCTGGTGGTGCTGGAACGGAGCCCTGACCTTTGGCTGTCGCATGATGATCGAGACCGTGCCGCTGCTGGTGGTGCTGATGGCCATCACCTGGCAGCACCGAGCTGGCACGGCGGCCGGCCGGCGCTTCTTGTGGATCAGCGGGGCCATGGCGGTGCTGCATCATGGAATCGGCACCGTGGCGTACGACGCAGTCGCCCCGGACAATCCGCTGAAACCGGACTGGGATTGGACTGCGGACTTCATCGTGTTGTATGTGCAGCGGTTTGGCCTAGCCGAGTGCGCCGGCGATCTGCTCCGTTGCGGCGGTCTGTTTGCCGCGGTGCTGGGGATCGGAGGGTATCTGGCCAGCCGCTTCTTTGTGCCCGGCGAGTCGGAGTCCGAGGCGGTCGCCTTGAGCACCTGACGGTGCGTACGGTCCTGATCTTCCCCCGGCAAGCGCCCTGCGGCACGTCCGGTCTTCAAGTCGCGCTGCTCCCCATAACTCGGGTTTTTCAAAGAACATGTGGACTGGACGACGGGGGTCGCCGCTGCGCCTCACAGGTCGGCGTCGGGCGGATTGACTGCAATCGGCGGCCGACGAGCGCCGTATAAGGGGCGTGGATGAGGAATCCGCGGGAATGTTCGCGTTGACATAACCTTGTGCGGGCGATACGTTAATCGCCAAAGGAGACCAGGATGGGCTCAGGCAGCGCGGCAGCGGACCAGGGTGGGTCGGTCATTTCCCGAATAGACTACCATTATTATAGGACCTGTGTGAGCGGCCGGTGCGCCGCTGCCGCCCGGGCTGGGCGCTTCGGGCTGCTGAATGGGTGCTGAGCCATGCCGACCTTCACGTACAAAGCCGTGGACACCCACGGCAAGCAGAACGAAGGGACGCTGGTTGCGGAAACCCAGCAGGCGGCAATGAAGCTGCTGACCGACCGGGCCCTGTTTCCGGTGGAGATCAGCGAGGGCGGTGAGGCCCGCCGGGGTTCCTTTATCGGTGGGGCCCGCAAGGTCAAGCTGCGGTTGGTGGCCGCCTTCTACGGTCAACTGGCCGACCTGCTCAAGGCTGGCGTGCCCATGCTGCGGGCTCTGGATGTGTTGGCCCGGCAATCCTCCAGCGCGATCATGGGCGAGGTGGTTCGTGAGGTCCGTGAGGACGTGGCCGGCGGCATGAGCTTGGCCGACGCCCTGACCAAACATCCGCGGGCCTTCCACGAATTGCACATCGCCATGGTTCGGGCCGGCGAGCGCGGCGGTTTTCTGGAGGATGTGCTCGCGCGCATCGCCGGATTCATCGAGCGCCAGGATGAACTTCGCAACAAGCTGATGGGCTCGATGATCTACCCGGCCTTGCTGGTGTTTGTGGGCGGCGGGCTGATTATCGTGTTGATGACGATCATTGTGCCCAAGCTGCGGCCGTTCATCGAGCGTGCCAAGCCCAACGTGCTGACTGTGGTGGTGTTCTCGGTGAGCGACGTGCTGCAGAACTACGGCATCGTGCTGCTGATGATCGTGTCGATCATCAGCATTGCCGCGGTGGCGTACTTCCGAACCGCCATCGGTCGCAGGCGTTTCGACCTGCTGAAATTGCGCACCCCAGTACTGGGCAAAACCCTGGTGATGATTTCCTTGTGCCGCTTTTGCCGGATTCTAGGCACGATGTTGGCCAGCGGCGTGCCCATCCTGCAGGCGTTGAAAATCTCGCGCGATTCGACCGGCAATGAGGTACTGGCAGAAGAGGTCGACAAGGCCAGTGAGAACGTTCAAAAAGGTGGGCAAATGTCCGAGCCGTTCGGGCAGTGCCCTTTGTTCCCGTTGGATATCGTTGACATGATCGCAGTCGCCGAGGAGAGCAACAACCTGGAAGGCGTGCTGGTGCAGATCGCGGATACCAACGAAGCCCGCACCGCCCGGATGATCGACCTGGGGGTGCGCCTGGTGGAGCCTCTGCTGCTGACCGCGATTGCAGGCGTGGTAGCCGTCGTGGCCGTGGCCCTGTTGGTTCCGATTCTGACGATGAGTGCCGCCGCTCAGGGTTGATCCACGCCGGGCCGGGGGCGGCACTGCCTCGGTGCGGCTGGCGGCGGGTGACAGGAAGGCGCAGACGACCTTTGGGTCAGGTACTAAGGAGTTAAGGACATGAATCGACGCAAGAGAACTCAACGTCGTGGTTTTACGCTGTTGGAGCTGATGCTGGTGCTCGGCATCCTGGTGGTCCTGGCGGCGTTTGTCGTTCCGGCCGTCACCGGGACCGGAGAGGCCGCCAAGAAGCAGGCCGCCAAGTCCATGGTGGGCTCGTCGGGCAGCCTGGCGATGGCCGTCCAGTTGTATCGCCAGCAATTGGGCGAGTTTCCCGAGAAGCTGATCGATCTGGTGGAGCGACCAGACCACGTCGATGAGGATGATGAGCGCTGGTACAAGTTCCTCGAGGAGCCCAACTTCGTCGATCCCTGGGGTGAAGAGCTGGTTTATCGCCAGGAAGGTGAGATCAACAAGAACGGCTACGACCTGTTCAGCAAAGGCCCGGACAAGGAAGAAGACAATGAGGACGACATCGGCAACTTCAAGAAAGAAAAGTAGCCGGCCGGCTGGGTCGCCGTGGGCGTGTGACTTGTGAGCACCTGTGTCCCTATCCGCACGCGCAGGGCTGGGTCGCGATTCGGCGGCCGGCGGGGCTTCACCCTGTTGGAGTTGCTCCTGGTGCTGGGTCTGCTGGTGGTGATGGCCGCATTCATTGTGCCGCAGTTCCAAAGCCCCCTGGAGCGTACCCACTTGCCGGAGTCGGGTGAGCGCTTTCGGTCCATGATCCACCTCACCCGGGCCAACGCGATGCTTGACGGTCTACGTTATCGCATCCGTTTTGTGGGCCGCGAAGACGAGTTGTACGACACCCTCAGCGAATCGGAGCGGCGGCAGCCGCTGGTCGAGTGTGAGCGCGACCCCATTGAGGCGCCCGACGAGTTTCTGCCGGTGGAGGCCTCCTGGGCCCGGCCGGTGACCTTTCTGGGAGACGTGTGGTGCTATGAAGTTCGCTTCGGCGAACCGACCTTTGAGAGCGTGCTCGCGGATCTCGAGGAGCAGGACCTGGAGCGTGAGGATCAGCTGAAGCAGGAGCTGGGGCTGGAGGAAGACCAGAGCTGGGTGCTGCTGTTCGAGCCGGACGGCACCTCCGAGTGGATGACTTTTCGCCTGATCGACCACCCGATGACCGACTTCGAACCGCGCCGTCTGGACGAGTACCCCCAGTTGGACGTCATCGTCGACGGCCGGCTGGGCGTCGTCTTCCTGCAGCGGCCGCTTCAGGAATCCGAGATCGATGTACTGTTGGACAAGGGACACTCGCCGATCCTGCGCCGCGATTTCATGCGTCGCCAGTTGCTGACCGACGAGGATGTGCTTGAGATCGACATGAGGCCGCGATGAATCGATTCGCAGCACCCAGCCTGCCCCTGAGCGGCCGGCGGTCGCCGACCGGCGCCCGCCGCCGGGCCGCGCTGTTGCTGGAGGTCATCCTGGCGCTCGCCATTCTGTTCATGGGCATGGCGGTCATTGGCATCCAGTTGTCGTCCGCGCTGCAAATCGGCTACCGCAGCGAGCGGAGCAGTCAGGCCCTGATGCTCGGGGAGGCCAAGCTGGCCCAGTTGGATAGCGGCGGGATCGATCTGCAGCGTGAATTGGGCGCCGACGGCATCATGGAAGGGGACTTTGGAATCACCTTCCCCGGATATTTCTGGCGGTTTCTATTGGAACCCGATGAGAATGTCGCCGACCTGTTCACCGTTCGCCTGGAGATTCTGTACGGCACGCCGGAAGACGATCTGGAACCCGGTTCCATCGAGGACGCCAAACGGGTGATCACGCTGCATGCCCTGCGACCCACGCCGGCCACCCTGAATCTGCAGCGCGACTTCGGGTTCAGCGACGAGGAGCTCGAAGAAGTTGCCGCCTCGCTGCCGGTGGACATCGATCCCACGGACCTGTCGCCGGCGGCGCTGGCCAATCGCGACCCGGCGGAATTGCTGGAGTTGATGCCGACATTGCTGGAAATCTTCGGACAGGGCTTCGGCTTCAGCCCGGAACAAATTCAGCAGGCTATGAACTCGGGCATGTTGGGCAATCTGCCGGCGGGCCTCAACCCCTTCGAGGGGGCCGCCGACGGCGGTCGCGGGACCGGCGACGGTGCCGGGGCCGGCGAGGACGGCGGACCGCCATCGCTGGAAAGTGTGCTGGAGAGTGTCGGGGGCAAGGTCGGCGCGGGTGGCGGTCGCGATCGCGGTCGGGGCACCGGCGATGACGACACCGACAATCAGGGCCGCGGGCCCGGCCGGGGAGGGCGCTAATGGTTCGCCGCCGCGGCTTCACCCTGCTGGAGGTCATCCTGGCCCTGTTCCTGCTGGTGTTCTTCCTGGGGACGTTGTTCCAGTTTTACCACCAGTGCATGACCAACCGCTCGCGGGGGCTGGCGGCTGTCAAGGAGATCGAGTTGGCCCGGGTGCTGCTGCGGCAGATCACCGAGGAGGTCCGCTCGGCCGCCGGATTCGTGCCGGGCTTCGGTCCCGGACTCATCGGCGACCGCTACACGCTCACCGTGCAGACCCTGGAGGTGCCTTCCAAGACGCTGTTCCGCCAGCGTAACGAGTTCGAAGCCCCCTTGCCCGGGCAGCACGACGTTTGCCAGGTGCGCTACTTCATCGCCTGGGACGAGGACATCGTCGACGAGGACGGCATTCCCTACGCCCTGGGGCTGGTCCGCCAGGAGCAAAAGACCCTGCGCCAACCGGTGGTGGTTGCCGACGACGTCGAGACCCGGGACGCCGAGGCCCAGGATGAAGAGGCCGAGCGGTCTTTCAAGTTGCAACTGTACGCCCCCGAGATCAAATATCTGGAGTTCCGGTACTTCGACGGTGCCGAGTGGCATCGCGACTGGAACGTTCAGGGCGGAAACGCGCTGCCGCAGATGGTGCGCGTGACCCTGGGGTACGTCACCCAGATGCCGGTGGACTTGGAGGTCGGCTTCGACGAAGAGGACTTCGAACTGGATGAAGAGGAGGTATTTCCAGCGCGCAGTTTCACCGCCTACGTCCGGCTCATCCAGGCCGATACATTCTTCGGCTCGCGGGTGACCCGGGCCGCAGCGGACTTGGCGGAGGGTGGCATCTGATGGCGGCAGCCGCGCGACCCGTTCACGAGGTTACGGCGCCGCGGCGGCGGGCGCTCATTCTGCCGATGATGTTGCTGATCCTGGCGCTGCTGGCATTGCTGTCTTCCAGTTTTGCCCTGTACATCAATGCCCACAGCGCCGCGGCCAGTGCCATCCAGAACCGCACGCAATTGCGCCTGGCGGCCGAGTCGGGCATCCGGCGGGCCGCCCTGATGCTCCGGGAGAATCGCCACAACTCGGCGTTGTGGTACGACAACCCGGACCTGTTCCACAACCAGGTGGTGTTCAGCGTGCTGGGGGACCGGGCCGAGATCGATGTTTCTGAGGACATCGATCAATCCAGCGTGACCTATCGGTACAGCCTGGTCGGTGACGACCCTGAAGACGACGTCTCGGCGGTCCGCTACGGCATCATCGACGAAGGCAGCAAGCTGAACATCAACTTTGCGACGCCGGAACAACTACAACGGTTGTGCGCCCAGGTGTTGCCGGCCGACAGCGACGTCGCCCCGCTGGTCCAATCCCTGGCCGACTGGCGTGATCAGGACGATCGCCCCGGCGAATTCGGGGCCGAGGGCGAGTACTACCTGGCGCTGGAGACCCCGTACACCATCAAGAACGGCATGTTCGAGACGGTCGAGGAGCTGCTGCTGGTCCGCGGCTTCAGTGCCCAGTTGCTGTTTGGTGAGGATTACAACCGCAACGGGATTCTGGATCCTAACGAGGACGATGGTGAGGCCAGTTTCCCGCTGGATGACCAGGACGGCGTGTTGCTGCGCGGCATTTATCCTTATCTTACGGTTTGGACCCGTGATTTGAATCGCAACGATGCCAACGTCAACCGCCTGGATCTGAACAAGGCCGATCCGCAGGAAATCGCCGAGGCCTTGGCCGACGCCGGCCTGGATCCGGCCGTCGCCGACTATATTCGGGATGCCCGGGCGGCCCGGGCCACCTTCACCAGCCCGCTGGCGTTGTACGGCCACTCCTACGGCGATCCGGACGCGGGCGGGAATGAGGGTCTGGATGCCAGCGGTGACAACGGCGTGGACGTCGGGGGCGATCAGCCGGAGGCCGCGGCGGCGGCCGGGCGCTACTCGAGCCCGGTGCAACTGGAGGATCTGCCGGTGTTGTGCGACCTGACCACCGCGATCAGCCAGCCCAGCCAGTTTGGTCTGATCAACATCAACACCGCCCCCCGAGTGGTGCTGAACTGCCTGGTGAACGACACCTTTACGGAGAGCGACGTTGAGGCCATCCTCGCGGCACGCGGCCAGTTGGACGGCGAGTTGCTGGCCACGCCCGCCTGGCCCCTCATGCAGCAGGTGGTGTCGGCTGCCGCCCTGCAGTCGATCTACGCCCAGATCACCACCCGGGGCCAGCAGTTCTACATCGAGTCCATCGGTCACGCCGATCATCTGGGCATGATGGTCCGGCTGCAGGCCGTGATCGAGATGCGCGGTCACGTACCGCAATTCATGTACTATCGTGACATCACCGAACTGGGCAGGTACCCGATTCGCGGGACGCGGGAAGGAGATGAGGTCGTTGAGACTCGGCGCCGATAAGCAGATCGTCAGTTTGGATTGGGATGCCAAGGCGCTGCGCGTGGTGCTGTGGCGGTTGGGCAAGGGCCGGGCCCGGGTGGTCAAGTCTCTGACCACCGAGATTCCCGACACCGTTCAGCTCAAGGACGCGTCCGCGCTGGGCGACTTCGTGCGGCGAGTGCTGCTGGACGCCCGCATCAAGGCCAATTCGGCGATCGTGGACATCTCCCGCGACCAGGCCGTACTCAACACCATGTCGCTGCCGTCGGTGAACCTCAACGCTCTGGCCGGCATGGTCCAACTGCAGATCGCGAAAGAGCTGCCCTTCTCGTTGAACGACGCGGTGGTCGATTTTGCGGTCACCGACCACGGTGACGCCGGCGGTACGGCGGGCGTGGTCGTGGCGGCCATCCGCAACGAGGTCCTGGGCTATTACCGCTCGGTCTGCGACCGGGCCGGGCTCAAGCTGGAGCGCGTCGGCCTGCGGCCCTATGCCAACAAGGTGGCCATCAATGAGATGCTGGGGGCCCGGGCCCGAGGCCGAGTGATGTTTGTCGACGTCGGTCCGCGGCTCACCGAGATCGGCATCCTGCGTGACGGCGTGCTGGTGTTCTCGCGGGCCGCCTCGGTGTTTCTGGACGAGGACGAGGACGAGTCGCTGCCCCTGGCGGCCGGCGGACCGGAGGCGCGGGAGCGGGTTGACCCCGGATCCGCGCTCGAACTGGATGCCACTCCGCCCGCGCCCGAGCCGCTGCAAAGCGCCACCGAGCGGCGGCAGGTGCAGAACCTGCTGGTTGAGGTCACCCGGTCGGCCGAAGCCTACCGCAGCACCGATCCCGGCGTCCGTTTCGATCACATTGTCGTTGGCGGCAGTTCGAACTTGGAGCCCCAGTTGGCGGCCGAAATCTCGCGGCGCTTCAGCGTGCAGGCCGAGTTGTACGATCCGTCGTCGGTCCTGCGGGCCGACAGCCACAGCGGCGGGCAGACCACGGCGTTTGCCGCCTCGGTGGGCCTGGGCATTGGACATGCCGAAGAAGGCCGACTGGACTTTGATTTTCTGCATCCCAAGAAGCCGATGGACGCTGCGGCCAAGCGCCAGCAATACCTGCCGCGGGTCAGCGCCGCCGTGGCGGCCGTCGCCGTCCTGGCCGCCGGCATCTACTATTTCGGCGTGTACCGCACCAGTCGGGAGACCGAGCGCATTCGCGGCCAGATCAAGGAGGTCACCCTGAAACTGGACAAACTGGAGCCGGCCACGGTGATCGTGCACCTGGTCGACGAGTTGGACCAGCACCAGATGATCTGGCCTGATGAGTTGAAGCACGTCGCCCGCGTGTTCCCGGGCGACAAGACCCTGCTGTACTTTGACGGCCTGGATCTGAAAGCCGAGTCCGGGGAGATCGGCTTCAAGGTGCTGGCCAAGAATCCGGACCTGATCAGGGAGCTGCAGAGCAACCTGCACAGCCTGACGCGAACCAACGCCTCCGGAAAAGATCCGCAGCCCATCTTCAAGGTCGATGACAGCCGGGTGGTCAACGATCCCGAGAAGCGGGACTACCCGGCCAGGACCACCATGACCCTGCGTTCGGCCCGGATCGTGGAGCTGATCGAGCGGGAAGAGCGCCGCCGGAATTGAGTCGGTGCTGGAAGGATTGCCGTGACCGCACGTGAACGCATACTGACTCGATCGATCGTCGCGCTGATGGTGCTGGGTGGGCTGTTTGCCTTGGGCAAGTACGGCGTGTGGCAGCCCATCCGCAGGTCCAGCGTCCTCCGGGACGACTTGCGCAACAGCTACGCCAAGAAGCAGATGGAGCTGAAGCAGGCCGAGGCCGACCTCCGCCGTTACGACCGGATGTACCATTGGATCCCGGCCCACGTCGAAGGCGAGGCCATTCGCGGGGAGACGTCCGAGGAAAGGACCAAGCGCTACCTCAAACAAGTGATCGACCGCATCGAGAAAGACGTCCACTTCACGGTGACCCATTACAACCCGCACAAGACCCGCTCGATCGGCAGCCGCAGCAAGAGCCTCGATGTGGCCAGTTGCAGCGTCAAGGGCGAGGGCTCGTTCAAGAGCGTCATGGATTTCCTGTTGGAGGTCTACAAGACCGACGACCTCATTTACGTGACCGGGGCGACCATCGGTCCGGACAGTCGCGATCGCGACCGGGTTCAGGCCGAACTGAAGCTTGAGGCGCCGGTGATCACCCGGACGCGCAAGTTGGCCGAACTGACCTCCGACTTGAAGCCCTCCGGGCCCAAGACCGCGGGCCCGGCCACGGGCCGCCTGGCCGACCCGCTGGACGCCTATGCCCTGCTGACCGACTGGAAGCCGTTCGAACGCTACGACCCGCCGCCGCCGCAACCAACCGCGGCTTGCTGCGTGGATCGCGAGTGCCTGGAGCTGACCCGTGAGGATTGTGATGCCCGGGGCGGTGAGTTCATGGGCGGCCCCTGCCGGTCCAACACCTGCACGCCGGCACTGCCGGCCCCGATCGCGGATACCGGCGATCCGGATCGCGATGCCAAGATCGTTCGCGGGTTCATGGGCAACGACATCATGGTTTCGCTGCGGGTTGCCCACGGCCGGGAAAGTGTCGAGGAACGCGAGTATGTCGGCGCCGGTCAAGAATTTGACGGTGGAACCCTGATCCTCGTGCATCGCCTGGGGGCGGTGGTGCGTAAAACAGATGGCGGCCCGACCGATGAAGCCGATGGCGGTCCCCAGGACTGGTTGTACCAGTGGGGCGAACCCCTCAGTGCCTGCCGCCTGCTCAACGAGGTCTGCGCCCAGCACAGCGAGTTTCGCCTGTTGCAACATGAGATTGCCAGCGTCCAGGGCCCGCCCCCCACCGGACCGCCCGAGACGGCTGATGATACCGACAGTTAGCCCCGGCAGCCGGGACACAAGGAGGACAACGATGAGACCTGCGAGCACACCGACCTTCTCAACGGGACGCCGCTGTGCCACTCTGTTGTGCACCCTGACCGCCGTACTGGTCGGTGTCGGTGTGGGGATCATCGGCGTCGCACCGGCGCCGGGCATGATGTGGGAGGACCCGCCGGACGATGGGCTGACCGAGGCCGAGCGCGGCCGCCTCGATGAACTCAGCAAGCGCAAGCGCTCGGAGCTGTCGGACAGTGAGAAGGAAGAGCTGGATGGATTGATCCAGAAGATGATCGACAAGGCCATGATCGAGATCGAGAAGAAGGAGCAGGCCCGCGACCGCGGCGGGGATGCCCCCCCCCCCGGCGAGTCCGCCCGTCCGGCGATCGGCGACCGTCAGAACCCGCGCAAGCCGCCGACGCCCGGCCGCCCGGTGACCGTCCAGGACCGCAAGCGAGCCGCGCCGATTACCCGGCCGCGGCCGCAACCGCAGGATTCGGCCGAGAAGCCGCGACCGGCGATGAAGCGTTTCGTGCCGCCGACGATGGATAAGCAGGCGGAAGTCCCCGAAGGCAACGAGCTGCTCGACTTTCGCAACAAGCGCTACTCCTTCGGACTCAAGGACGGCAGCTACATCGATCTGGTGGAGATGTTCGCCCGCAAGACCGGTTTGCCGGTCATCGGGCTGCCGGTGAAGCTCCTGGATAATTCCAAGCCCGAGAACGACAAGCTGACCTACATCAGCGCCGAACTGACCGATTTCCAGACCACGCTGCACGAGATCAACAACCTGCTGTTCTATGAAGTCACCCCAGCGCTGTACCTGTTCTTCAACGAGAAGGACAACCGCCTGCAGCTCGATGCTTTCAAGGAAATCAAGGCCAAGCTGCCGGCCAACCGGCTGTTTAGCAGCCTGGAAGCGGTGTTCGAGGCCAAGGCCCGGGGCGAGTTCATGGATTCGGAGATCGTGCGGGTGTTTTTCGCACTGAAGTCCTCCGAGGACATGAAGGTCTTCAATGAACTGATCAGCAACCTCTTCGGCGAACTGGTGTTGATGGCTCCCATGCTAAACGGGAAGATCGACTATCTCGGGCGGGTGGATATCCTCGAGGAGGTCCAGTCCTACCTGGATCGCGTTGAGGGCCTGTACAGCGAGGACACCTTGCACAGCCTGGAGGTCAAGCACATCAAGGCTTCCGAAGCCCTGGAGAAGCTGAACATGCTGGTGGAGAACATCATCAACTCCGCCGATTCCGGGGGTGGCGCGCCGCGGCGCCGTGGCAAAGACGAGGGCATGATCCTGGAAAGCGAGAAGGTCCTGGTCATCGCCAACGACGATCTCAATGTGCTGCTGGTCCGCGGGCTGCCGTACAAGGTCGAGGAGGTCAAGGCCTACCTGGAGGTCATCGACCGGGAGATGCCCGGTGAGGATCCCGCGCTGCCGGTGTGGGTGGTGCTGGAGCACACCGAAGCGGAGACCGCCGAGCCGATCGTCAGCGCGGTGGTCAACCGGGTGGGCCGGCCGCGGATTGTGGCCGATCGTACCCGCGGCAAGCCGCAGGCCACGCCCCGAGTGCTGGCTTCCAAGAGTGACGAGGATCTGAGCATCACCGCCGAGCCGCGCTTGAATGCCCTGATCCTGCAGGGTCCGGAGGAACTGATCGAGCTGGCCAAGCTGGTCATCACCAAGTTCGATGTGCCGGTCTCAGCCCGAAATAACGTCCGCACCGTGACCATCGAGCACGGCGAACCGGCCAAGATCGCCAATCTGGTGGAGTCGTTGCTGTCGGACGAGCAACGCAAGGATCGCCGGCCGCTGACCATCGAGGTCAACGACAACACGCTGATGCTGTCGGGCGATCCGGCGCAGATGAGCGCCGCCGAGCAGTTGGTCAGGGAACTGGACCGTGAGCGGCCCGAGGCGGAGATGAAGACCTGGGTCTATACCCTGGAGAATGCCCTGCCCAGCATGGTCGAAGAGGTCCTGATGGGGCGCGAGGCGGTTCGGGTGGGGGTCACGGCGAGCGCCCGGCGTCAAGGCAAGGGTCGGGGCAAGACCCCGCCCCCGTCGGTCGGGAACTTCTTCGCCGATGATGCCAGCGGCAAGCTGTTCTACTTCGGAACCCAGCGCGAGTGGGAGTCCGAGATTCTGCCGACCGTCAAGCTGTTCGACGCCGAGGTCAAGGTCGGCCAGCACGGCGCGAATTTCTTCGCCCTGACTTTTGCCGACCCCACCGAGACCGCCTCGACACTTGCCAAGCTGTTTACCAAAGGCAAGCGTGCGTCCGAAATGCAGTTTGCGGCCACCCCGTTGGGCGTGATCGTGACCGGTGTGGATACGTCCATGGATCTGCAGCAGGTTGGCGAGGCCGTTGCGCTGTTGGACAAAGATCCCAACGATCCCGATGCCGTGGCCCGGCGGACCTTCGCCATCAAGTTTGCCGACCCGGAGGAGATCGAGAAGCACATCCACACCCTGTTCGGCAGCGGACCGCCGCCCAAGGGCCGCCGCGGCCCTCCCGATAACGAGGCCATCAAGACCGCCGCCACCAGCAACGGCATCATCGTGATCGCACCGACCGAAGCAATGAACCAGATCGCCGATCTGATCCAGGAACTGGACTCGGACGAGATCGTCGAGACCATCGAACCGCAGCAGTTCAAAATGGAGCACACCGAGGCCGCGCTGGCCGCCGAACTGCTCGAGCCGATCCTCAAGACCAAGATGGAGGACTTCGAGTCCCGGAGCCGGGGAAAGAGTAGCCGCAAGCCCGGGGCGGCCCTGTCGGTGCAGGCCGATGAGCGGACCAACAGTGTGTGGGTCAGCGGGCCGCAAGGCATCCTGGAGTTCGCCGGGGACATCCTCAAGGAGATCGACAGCGAGATCGAGGAACAGCAGACCATCATCCAGGTGTACGACTGCATCAATGCCAGTGCCGCCGACCTGGTGGAAACGCTCACCGCCCTGTATGGGGCCACGGCAGCGCCCAGCCCCAGGCACCAGGCCGGCAAGCGCCCGCGGCCAGTGCGAGCGCTGCAGGACGGCACCAGCAACGTGGAGATCGTGGCCCTGCCGGGCGACCGGGCCATGTCGGTCAGCGGTCCGCCCGCGAAGGTGGCCGAAGTGCTGGTGCGGGCCGCCGAGATGGATGCCAAGTCCAGTTCCACCGAGAGCGCCTTCCGAGTGTTTCACCTGCAGTTTGCCGATGTCGATGAAGTCGCCAACGCCGTGATTGAGATGATCGATGAGCCCATGCCCCGGCCCCGGGCCAAGTCCGAAGAGGACTCCTTCTGGAAGCCGGCGGGCCCGATCAGCGGCAAGACCATCTCGGTGTGGCCGAAGTACGAGAGCAGCACGCTCATCGTGCACGCTCCGCCGGACAAGATGGCGGCGGTGGAGGCCCTGATCAGCGAAAGCGAGCGGATTGCCGACCCGGGCAATCCCGAGGTTCCGAAACCGGTTCCACCGTACGAGTTCTACTTCACCAAGTACCTGGGGGCCTACGAGGCGCTACAGTTGACCGAATCGTTCATTGACGCCCTGTACAGCCCCAAGCCGCCAGTCGAGCTGGATTACATCGACAAGAATACGCTGGTCATCAAGGGCAGCCACAAGTACATTCCCGAGATCAAGGCACTGATCATGCGCTATGTGGATACCGAAGCCCGGCGCAAATCAGACAGCGTGATTTCGGTGACCACGCTGCCCACCGGCGTCCCCCGCGAGCGGCTGTTGGAAATGATCCGCCAGAACCTGCCGGGAGTGGATATCGAGATGGAGGAACCCAGAGCCAACGAGATTCCGACGGACATGATCCCCGAAATCAAGTAAGCTCATTGAGGCGCCGGCGGAATCGCCGTTGAAAGGACCGAAGTCATGAACCTGCTGCACCCCCTATGCTGCGGCCTCGCCGTGCTGTTGTCGGTGACCGCGCTGACCGCCCAGGAGATTCCAGAGGCGGTCGATCCGGCCCCCACCGCGGAGCCGTCCGACGCCACCCCGCTGCTCGAGCGGCCCAAGATTCGCCTGCGGGTGGATCCCTCAGGCATGATCATCATTGAGGGCCCGTCGAACGAAGTTTCCAATTTCAACTTCGTCTACGAGGAGATCGTGGACAAGCTCAAGAGCATGCAGACGCCGCTCCCGGACATCCGTAAGTACAAGTGCAAACACATCGACGTCACCCTGGCGGCGTCCATCCTGGACAGCGTCTACAACGGTCCGACCAAGGCCAGGGCCGCCCAGGCTGCCTCGGACCGCCGCCGCAACCCTCGATCGGACGCTCGGGACCGCGGCAAGGAGGAGGAGGAGCCCGAACCCGAGGAGCGCAGCGTGCCGCCCGGACTGAGCGGCCTGTCCTCGCTGTTCAGCGGCGACAGCGCCAGCAAGACCCCCGCCGACCTGATGGGCATCCAGGTGGTTCCGGACAAACGCAGCGGCTACCTGTTCATCATGGCCAAGAGCGAACTGTTTCCGATGATCATCGAGACGTTGCACACCATCGACACCGAAGCCGTGATCGAGCGCGACTACGAGATCGTCGTGCTCAAGAAGCTCAATGCCGACGAGGTGACCGCCGCCCTGGAGGACCTGCTGGGCATCACCGAGGCCGAGGAGGCCCGCAAGGCTTCGTTGCAGCGCGCCGCCCGCAGCCGCAGCAACCGCCAGGGCAACCAGCAGCCGAATCAACTGGCCAACCAGCTCGAGGATGAACTGGTTCAGATTGGCGGCGCCGAAGGCTTCAGCATCAAGGACATTCGCATTTCCGCCCTGGCCGCGACCAACTCGATCATCGTCTTCGGGCCCATGGAGGCGCGCGACAGCATCGTGCAGATCATCAACAAGCTGGACGAGCAGGGCAACGAGACCCGGGTGATGACCAAGGCCTTGGAGAACGCCGACGCCGACTCGCTGGCCAAGACGTTGCAGGCGGCCTACGGGGCCAAGGACAACTCCAGCGTGGTGAACATCACCGCCGACCCCGCGACCAACACCATTTTCATCAGCGCCCCGCCGTCGCTGCGCGAGGAGGTAATGATCGCCATCGCCCAGGCCGAAGGGCAGGCCCGCGAGCGCAAGCCGCGGGCCATCCAGGTGACCCTGGGCGACGCCAAGGCGATCGCCGAGACCCTCAAAGAGTCGTTCAAGGATGCCAACAAGGGCAAGAACAAGGTGACCATTGCGGCGGACTCGACCAGCAACCAGATCCTGGTTTCGGCGCCCGACGACCGCTTCAACGAGATCGAGGCCCTGGTCCATCAGATGGACAGCTCCGGGGCGCCGGTGCTGCCCAAGTTCTATCGCCTGGAGCATGCCTACGCCCCGGACGTCAAAGACCAGGTCCTGGAGATGGCCAAGCAACTGGCCCTGTCCTCGGGCGACCCCAAGAGCGTCGGTCCGTTCGGCGTCACCGCTGACCGGGCCACCAACTCGCTGGTGGTCATGGGCACGCAGAAGTCGTTCCTGATCATGGACCAGGTCATTGCCCAGGTCGACGTCCCGCCCAAGGACCCCACCCGGCGGAGTACCCGGACCATCCCGCTGTACAAGAATGATGCCAAGGAGGTCGCCGCCAATATCAACAAGTTGTACATGGGCAAGAAGACCGAGGGCGTGGATCCACCGGTGGCCGACCCCAACCTGTCGACCAACGCGGTGATCGTCGCCGGCACGCTCAAGCAGATCGGCGAAATCGAGGAGTTCATCACTTCGCTGGAGGCCATCGCCTCGCCCGGCGAGGGCGAACTGGGCAGTTACACCATCGACCTGCAGTTCGTGGACGCCCAGCAGGCCGCCGAGATGATCAACCAGGTCTTCCAGCAGCTCTTCCAGGCCCGCAAGGGGGTCGGCACCAAAATGAACGACGCGGAGATGACGGTCACGGTGACCCCCGACACCATGGCCAACCGGCTGTTCGTGAACGCCACCGAGCGCAACAAGCAGAAGATCGACGAGATCGTGAGTGCCATCGACAACCTGGAGGCCGGCGGGGTCAAGACCCGCACCACGGAGATTTTCCGGCTGAAGTTCGCCGATCCGGGCAACGTGGCGACCATCATCAACGACCGCTTCAAGACCCGCCGCGGCGTGGCCGAGTCCGAGCAAGTCTCGGCCCAGGTGGACATGGGCACACAGTCGGTGGTGGTCACCGCCAGCGGCCAGAACATGGGCATCGTGCGCGAGGTTCTCCAGCAGCTCGACGTCGAGGGCAGCCAGGGGCGGATCACCGAGGTCATCAAGCTCACCAAGGCCCGGGCGGCCGACGTCGCCGAAATCATCGGCCGGCGGGAGAACGAGATTCGCCATCGCACCCGCCAGGGGCAGTTGCCGTCTTCGGTGGTCGCCAACGAGTTTACCAACTCCCTGCTGGTGACGGCCTCACCGCAGGACTTCGAGGAGCTGAAGTCCTTGATCACCGAGTTGGACGCCACGCCCAGCGTGGACAAGGCCCGCTTCATCAAGCCGTATCGCATTCGTTATGCCAACTTGTGGTCGGTACGCGACTCGATCGATCAGGCCTTCAACAGCGGCCGCGGCATCAAGGAGGAGGATCGGGTCAACGCCGGCATCGACTGGGACACCGGCAACCTGATTGTGACGGCCAACAGCGAGCGGCACGCCGAGATCGAGGCGATGCTCGCCCAGATTGACAAGGAATCAGACAGCGCCCGCACGGTACACGTCATCAAGCTGGGGCACGGCGATGCCGCCAGCGTCGGCAACAACGTCCAGCAGATGATCAATCAGCGGCGCACCCAACGCGGACAGACCAACCCGGGGGTCACCTCCGATGTCGCCACCAACTCGCTGTTTATCTATGCCAGTGAGAAGGAGATGGCCGAGTTCCGGCCGGTGATCGACAGCATGGACATCGAGGATCAGTTGTCCGGCACGCCGCAGCGCATCGTGTTGCAGCACAAGAATGCGTCGGAAGTCGCGGACCTGCTCACCAAGGTGTTCACCGAGCCGGCCCAGCAGGCCGGCGGCGGCCGCGGCGCTCCCCAGCGGATGGTCCCGACTATCGTGGCCGACGACGCCGGCAACGCCCTAGTCGTGCGGGCCCAGGAATTGGATTATAATGAAATCGCAAAGATGGTCGCCAGCATCGACACCGAAGACGAGGACGGCGCGTCCAACGTCCGCATCATCCAGGTAACCGAAGGGGTCGACGTGGAGTCGTTGTCGCGGACCATCGAGGACGTCATCCGCCAGGGCGAGGAGTTCAATGCCCGGGCCAACCGCAATTACAAGCCGCGGCTGGTGTCGGTCGGGTATGATGCCCGCACCAGCACCCTGCTGGTGTCGGGTTCGAAGTCGCAGTTCGACCAGGTCGAGGAGCTGGTGCACAAGCTGGAAAGCATCCAGCCGGCCGGCAAGCAGAATATTCGGGTGATCAACTTCAAGAACATCCGATCGGCCGACGTCAAGAAGGTTCTGGACCAGATGCTGGAAGATCGCAGCCAATCGCAACGCCGCGGGCGGCGCTAGGCAAGCGGAGGCCGGGCGCCACGGCAATCTTGCCATGGAGTGAGGTCGGAAAGGAACATCGCCATGTCCGTACGTCTACTGATCGTTGGGTTGCTGTGCAGTGTGACTCAGGTTCTGGGGCAGACCGCCAAACCGGAGGACGCCGCCGTCGAATCGATGGATCTGAGCGGCAACACCATCGAGTACGAGACGCTCGGCGACGGCACCTTGATTCTCAAGGGCACCGATGCCGACCTGGATCAACTGGAGAAGATGCTCATGCGTCTGGACCAGGACACCGAGCGCCCGGTGATCCGCTACGTCCAGCTCAAGAACGTGCTGGCCAAGGATCTGGCCGGCCGCCTGCAGCCGCTGTACCAGGCGGTGCTGGGCAATCGACCGGAGGACAAGATCACCATCGTGGCCGACGAGTCCAGCAACAGCCTGTTGATCGCGGCCCCGGAGCGCGTCATCGAAGAGATCGTCAAAATGGCGCTCGACCTGGACCAGATCACCTCGCCGGCGGCCCCGGAGTACGAGGTCATCCAACTGCAGTTCATCAAGGCCAGCGAAGCCGCCGAGAGTCTCAACGAGTGGCTGCCCAAGCTGTACAAGGGCAAACCGGGCGGCGACAAGATTATCGAGCAGATCAACGTCGAACCCAACGATCGCAATAACACCCTGCGGGTCACCGCCCCCCAGGAGATGATCGAGCAGATCCGCCAGCTGGTGGCCGATCTCGATGTCGAGCCCATGGGGCTGGCCAAGGCCCAGGTGCTGTTCATCCAGTTGGTCAACGCCCGGGCCGAGGACCTGGCCAAGTCGTTGTCCGAGATTCTCGCCGCCCAGGGCGACCAGGCCGAGAAGCTCAAGGAGACCATTCTGCGGATGCGCTTCACCCGGGTCGGCCGGGACGGCACCCTGGAAGACTTCCCCGAGCTGGATCTCGACAAGCCCATCAAGATCGTCGCGGAGCAGGGCACCAATTCGCTGTTCATCGCCACCTCGGAGAACAATGTCCCGGCGCTGACCGCTCTGGTGCAACTGCTCGATGCGATGCCCACCGCCCCGGAGATGGCCTTCAACTTCTTTCCGCTGAAGCATGCCGACGCTGAGAATGTGGTGACCGTGCTCAAGGAGATGTTCGAGGCCGGCAGCAAGCTGGCCCAGGTTCCGGACCGCGACATCAAGGCGGCGGTGCCCGAGGGCGTGCCCGGCAAGGCCTTTGCCTATAACGTCGGCCTGCACGCCGACACCCGCACCAACACCGTGGTGGTGTCGGGGCGGCCGGAGCAGTTGGCGGTGGCCGCGGCCGTGATCAAGCACTTTGACATCGAGGGCGGCGTGCTGTTTCCCAAGCCGCGGATCTTGTACCTGGAGCATACCGACGCCGATCGCCTGGCCAATATCTTGACCCAGCTCAACGAGCAGACCGTCAAGTCGTTGGAGGATCGCAAGGCCGGTGTCGCCGCCATCGACAAGGAGCGGGCCCTGATCATCGCCGACTATCGCAGCAACAGCTTGATCATTTCGGCGACCGAGGAGAAGTTCGAGGCCATTACCGACCTGGCCCAGAAGCTGGACCGGTCGCCCTCGCAGTTCGTCAACGACATTCGGATCGTCAATTGTACCGTGACCAACGCCGGTGATCTGGAATCCAAGATCACGGCCCTCTGGGAGCGCAAAGCCAAACTGCGTGAGCGCGAAGATCTGCCGCAGGATGCCCCCGTGGTGGTCGCCGACCAGCGCAGCAATGCCCTGGTCATTGCCTCGAACATCGAGGACTACAACGCGGTCAAGCGCTTGGTCGAAGATCTGGAAGCCCAGCCGCTGGCCCCGATGGCCATGATCCGGCTGATTCCGCTCAAGAACAACGATGCCGCCGAAATGGCCGGCATGCTCAAGTCACTATTCGAGGAGCGGCTGCAGCTCAGGCCGACGCCCAGCGGTCAGGAAAACAGCGCCGACAAGGTGGCCATCACCAGCGACCCAGCGACCAACACCATGCTGGTGGCCTCGTCCGCCGAGAACTACACCGAGATCATGCGGATCATCGAGAGCCTGGATGTCATTCCCGACCTGGAAGGGCAGGTCCGGACCTTTGTGCTCGAGAACGCCGACGCCACCAACGTGCTGTCCAAGGTCAAGGATCTCTTCGATCAGGGCATCTACAAGCCCGGCGCGGCCGGCGGCGGGGCGGTCACCGAGGCCCGCGACAAAGTGGCCCTGATTTCCGACGGGCGGGTGAACGCCATCATGGTCAGCGCCTCGCGGCCGAACATGGCCATCATCGAACGACTCATCAAGGAGATGGACACCGTCGACGTCACCGACCTGCTGGGCAGCACCCAGATCTTCCAGTTGACGCATGCCGATGCCCTGAAGGTCACCGAAATTTTGACGAAAGTGTTCGAAGGCCTCAAGAACACGGCCGGGGACAGCCAGGAAGTGATCATTGTGCCGTCGATCATCCCGGTGGAGGGCAGCAACGCCTTGATCGTGGCCGGCTCCAAGGATGGCATTCATCGCACCAAGGCGTTGCTGCAGCAGATCGACAAGCCCAGCGAGACGCCCACGTCGCAATTCGAGGTCTACGCCCTGCAGCACGCCTCCAGCGTCAAGCTGGCCCCCAAGATGGTTCAGATGTTCGAGAAGCGCAACGCCGGAGGCGACGGCAAGGCCACCCCGATCAACATCGAGGCCGTGGAAGGATCCAACAGCATCATCTGCTCGGCGTCGGCTGAGGATCAGGGCGTGATTCGCAGCCTGATCGCCCTCCTGGACGTCAAGTCCAACCTCAACCAGCAACTGCGCATCTACAACCTGGACAGCGCCAACGCCGAGAGCGCCTCCACGCTCTTGAGTGAGCTGTTCACGTCGCAGCCGGGCGGCGGCGGTGAGGACGGGCTGGCCAGCGCCATCGCCGTGCAGGCAGTCCCGTGGACCAACTCCATTGCCGTGTGGGCCTCGCCCGGGCAGATGGAGGACATCGAGCACATGATCCGGACCATCGACACCAACGTGCCGACCCGGGAAATGATGTTCGACGTCATCCAGCTCAAGCGGGCCATGGTCCAGGAGCTGGTCGATGCCTTGTCCAAGACCCTGCAGGGCGAGGACACCGCCGACGACCAGCAGAAGTCGATGATCCTGTCGTTCTTCGAGGACCTGCCGGATGGCAGCCAGGTGTTGCGCAAGTTGATTCGCCAGGACATCAGCCTGGTGCCGTACGTCCAGACCAACTCGCTGCTGGTCATGGCTCCGCCGGACAGCGTGGAGATGTTGCACAGCCTGATTCGCCGGATGGACAGCATCCCGCCCCTGACCTCGGAGGTCCGGGTCATCAAGCTGTACAACGCCGACGCCGAACAGGTCATCAGCACCCTGGAGCGGCTGTTCGAAGCCGGAACCGCAACCGGCGACCAGCCGGAAGCCGTGCTGACCGTCGGTGAGGGCGGCCTGCCGATTGGTGAGAGCGGCGCCCGCCTGGGGTTGACCTTTGCCGTGGACCCGAGAACCAATTCGGTGATTGTCGCGGGCAACGAGCACTACCTGAAGCTGGTGCAGAACCTCATCGAACAACTGGACGGTGTGGAGGAAGATCAGCGCCGCAACTTGGTCTATCACGTCCGCAACTCGACGTCTGAGGAAATCGCCGGCGCCATCCAGGAATTCAACCAGCAGGAGAGCGATCGGCTGTCCGCCCTGGAGGATGCCACCTCCGACTTCCTGAAGCGCGAGCAGGCCATCACGATGGTGTCGTCGGAAGGTCAAAACGCAGTGCTCGCCAGCATGAGCCCGCGCTACGAATCACAATACATGGAGATGATCCGCCAGTTGGATCGGGCACCCGAGCAGGTGCTCATCGAGGTCATGGTGGTGCAGGTCACTCTCGACGACCGCTTTGAGCTGGGCATCGAGTTCGCCTGGCAGGACCTGGCGTTCTCTGAGAAGGCGATCGCCGGCCCCAACGGGACCGTGCTGGGGCCGAACAAGGACGTGGTCATTGGTACCGATCTGGGCGCCGCCGGCTCCGGCGGCGGTCTGGCGATCACGGTCAGCGGCGAAGACTTCAACTTCCTATTCCACGCCCTGCAGACCAACGGCCGCGCTGAACTGATCTCGCGGCCCAGCCTGATGGTCAAGAACAACGAGACCGGCCTAATCGAGATCATCCAGCAGGTGCCCATCCCGTCGGCGACCAACGTCTCCGACGGCGGCACGCAGCAGACCAGCATTACCTACGAAGACGCCGGGATCACCCTGGAGGTCGAGCCGCACATCAATCCCGACGGCTATATCCAGCTCAGTGTTCGGCCGGAGGTGTCATCGATCGGCGCGCCCATCCCGGTGAGTGGCGACGTCCAGGCGTCGACCTTCCAGCGCACCCGGCTGGATACCACCATCACCATTAAGGACGGTGAGACCGTGGTCATCGGCGGTTTGATCGAAAACAACATCACCAACAGCGAATCCAAGATTCCGCTGTTGGGCGACCTGCCCGTGGTCGGTCAGCTCTTCCGGTCCAATGAAGATATCCATCGCCGCGCCGAATTGCTGATCGTGATCACCGCCACGGTCCTGCGGACCCCCGAGGACGCCTTGCGCTCCTCGGAGCATCTCCGCGACGAGACCAAGATCGTGCCGGAGCGGACCTTGCACGATCCGATGATGCAGGGCCTGCAGCTCAATCCAGGCCCCGGCGGCATCGAGATCAAGGACAAGCCGTTGTTGAAGCAATCCGAGGAGGACCTCTACGGTCCGCAGCCCGGTTCCTACGGGCCGCCCACGCCTCGGCGAGCACAGCAGGTCAACTACGTGCCCCAGAAGGGTCAATAATGCGGCAGCGCGGATGGTGCATGCTGGGCCTGGTGCCGCTGGTGCTGGCCGGCTGCAGCGAACTGGAGTCCAAGCAGGAGGTCCAGCACGACGCCCAAGTGAGACGGGCCCTGAGCGAGCCGCTGGATCCGGACATCGTCCAACTGGTGACCTTCTACTCCAACAATCCGTTCATGAGCTTTGACGACGCGGGCGACCCCAACCCCGAAGGTCTGAAGGTCGAGGCCCTGTATGCCATCTCGGGCAAGACCAAAAAAGGGGCCTATGGGGACGGCTTAACCCGCTTCAAAATGTACGTCATCCATCGTTCGCCCAAGGAACAACCCTGGGGCGAGCTGCTCAAGACTTGGGAGTTCACGCCCGAGCAGGCGGTCGGCTGGCGGGTCACCCGCAAGGTTCCGCACCTGGGTTGGCCCTACCAGTTTCACCTGAACTGGGGTGAAGCCGACGTCGCCGGCCAGGAGATTCGCATCGTTCCGGAATTCGTGCGCCGCGACGGCCAGATCGTTCGCGGGACGGCCAAGGATCTGCGGGTGCCGCCGCGACAGTTCGACGTGCGCTACTCGGATCAAGTCAAACTCCCGCAAGACGCCCCGCCGGACGGTGCCCCTGCAAAGCCCCAACCCGCGGCTACCGAGCCGTTCGGTCCGCCCGTGCCGTCGAGCCGCTGAGCGTGGCGGACCGCCGCACGGTGATCGGGGTGACCCGCCGCGGAGCCAGCCGGGCCAGCGTGATGGTGTCCAGGAACGCCTCGAACTCGTCGTGAATCTGCAGCAAGGTCGGTTGGATGCTGCAGCAGCCGTTCAGCTCACAGGGGTTGCCTGACGCCGTGCCGTCGTGATCGGCACACTGCACCAGGCGGACCGGACCTTCCAGGGCACGGATCAACTGGGCCAGAGTGATGCAGTCCGGCGGCAGCGCCAGTCGATAGCCGCCGCGGGCGCCCCGCACGCTGGTCACCAGGTCGTGCTGAGTCATCCGCTTCATGATGTTCATCAACAGCGCATGGGGGATGCGGTAGTGCCTGGCCATTTCACGGGTGCTGCACACCCGCGCGTCGTGACGCGCCAGATGGGCCAAGGCCATCAAGGCGTACTCGGTTTTCTTGGTCAGTGTCAGCATGACGTGTGTTCGAGTCGAGTGGCGAAAACGGCAAACACCGAGCGTTTGTGACGCAGTGTATTGTAGTCGGCCCGGAGCGGGCAATTCTACTGTTTTCGGAACGGGCTGCCGCCGGCGGGATTGCCGGCTGCACCATGGCCGGCGGCCGGCCGGTGTGCTAGGATTGGACCACCATGCACGATATGAACGCCTGTCACGACGCCTGCGGCGCGGTGTGGATTGATGCGGCCGGCAGTGCTCGAATCGCTCATTACGGAGATCCGGCCGCTGAATATCAAGCCGCGCGGCACACCGTCGCGGTTCTGGATCGAAGCGATCGCGGGCTGCTGGAGATTCGCGGCGGCGATCGCGCCGCCTGGTTGCACAACCTGACCACGCATGACATCAAGTCCCTGCGCGCCGGAGCCGGCCGCTACTGCTTCGCGTTGAACGTCAAGGGCCGGATTCTGTTTGACGCCAACGTGCTGGCCCTGGATGAGCACCTGTGGCTGGACGTGGACCGCCGTTGGTTGGGCCCGGCCCAAACCCATCTGAACCGCTACATCATCAGCGAAGACGTCACCCTCAGCGATCGCAGCTCGGTGCTCGGCCGGTTGGCGCTGATCGGGCCGAACCTGCTGGTGACGCTGCGGGACTGGGGTGTGCCGGCGGTGGCGTCGCTCGAACCGCTGCAGCATCAGGCGGTGATCATCGCCGGGCAGGAGTGCCGCCTGGTGCGTCACGACGGCGCGGGTCCTTTGGGGGTCGAACTGATCGTGGCGGCCGACGGGCAGCCGGCGGTGTGGCAGTCGGTCATCGACGGCGGCGCCGTGCCGGTCGGGTGGCAGGTGCTGCAACAGCTTCGGGTGGAATCCGGCGTGCCGGCGTCGTGCTCGGATCTGGACGCCGAGGTTCTGCCAGCAGAGACCGGGCAACTGGCCCGCGCGGTCAGTTTTCAGAAGGGCTGCTACCTGGGGCAGGAGGTGGTCGAGCGCATGCGGGCCCATCGCTCGGTGGCCCGGCAGTGGGTGGGTTTGCGGTTTACCGACCCGCCGGCCACGGAACCGCCCCTGGCATTGACCAGCAACGGTCAGACGGTCGGCCGGGTGACCTCCGCGGCCCGTTCTCCGGCCCTGGGACAGTGCATCGGACTGGGATACGTCAAGGCCGCCCTGGCCCGCAGCGGGATTCAGTTGCAAACCGGCGACGGCAGCGACTGCACGGTCTGCGATCTTCCGTTCGTTTCAACTTGTTCCACCGGTTGAGCCCCGCCGCAGCGCGCGGACCGAAACCAGCGGCGCCTCATTGCTTGTCCCGCACGGGGCCTTGAGCGCCAGCAGACGCTCCGTCCACGGTTGCTCGCTTTCGCGGAACCCCATCTGGAATCGCGACCAGTTCTTGCTGGCCCGCAGCGGACGCTTTGCTCCCGCTGAGTATCCCGGTCCGGCTGACGGGATCACCTGATCAGCAACGGATATTGTGATAAGATCGCCTGTGGCCCATGGCCGCGACGCCCGCCGGCCCTGCCCGGCGGGCCCGAGGGCCAGACGGTCGGCAGGCCTGGCCCAGTGGCCGCGGACCGGGTCATGGAGCCCTTCATGGGTTTCCAAGCCAACAACGTGAGCCGATTCAACCCACCCCGCTTGTTGGGGCACGAGATCGCGAAGGCCACGCACGACCGGGTGGAAATGAGCGCGTGAGACGAAGCGGCCCATGCGGGCAGCAGAGCCTCGCCTGCGCATGGACCCCTACCCCAGGAGGCCGAAGAGAAATGACATCTGCCCTTTGTGTCTTGGCGGGCCTGGTGATCGGCGGTCTTGCGGGCTGGTTGCTCGCGTCTGGACGGACCGCAAGACCCCTGACCGCCAGGATTGATGAATGTGCACGTCAAGCCAACACGGCCGAGGGCCGAGCTGCTGGGCTGGAAGGGACCATTGCCGAACTGCGCACACAGAATCAGAAGGCCGTCGAGGATTCCACAAGACTCAGAGACCAGTTGGCCCGCGAGAATAGTGCGCGGGTGAAGGCCGAAACCCAACTGGCGGAAAGCATGCAACGGCTGGATGAAGAGAAGAAACTGCTTGAGGACGCGAAGGGGCAACTCACCGATACCTTCAAGGCACTGGCCGGTGACACCCTGAATAACAACACCACCGCATTCCTGAAACTGGCCAAGGAGACGCTCGATAAGGTTCTCGCGGACGCCAAGGGCGATCTCGGCAAGCGGCAGGAGGCGATTCAAGGGATGGTCAAACCCCTATCGGAATCCATCACCCAGTTTGAAGCACATGTCCGCACGATTGAGAAGAACCGGCAGGAGGCGTATTCGGGGCTGACCGAGCACCTCAAGGTCCTGTCCACCAGTCAGCAGCAGTTGCAAAAGGAAACCGCGAATCTAGTCACGGCCTTGCGCAAGCCGCAAGTCAGGGGGCGATGGGGAGAAATGACGCTGCGGCGGGTCGTTGAACTGGCGGGCATGTCCGCGCACTGCGACTTCGCGGAACAAGTCACCGCCAATAGCGAAGAAGGCAGGCTGCGCCCCGATCTAATCGTGCGCTTGCCCGCCGAACGCGAAATCGTCGTGGACGCAAAAGTGTCCTTGGAGGCCTATCTCGATGCGACAGCAGCAGATTCTGAACAAACGCGCAAGACAGCCATGGCTCGCCACGCGGCACAAGTCCGCAGCCACATGAACACGCTTGCCGACAAGCGCTACTGGACGCAATTCACCAAGGCTCCAGAATTTGTCGTCATGTTCATTCCCGGCGAATCGTTCTTCGGCGCAGCGGTTGATGCCGATCATTGCCTCATCGAAGACGGCCTGGCACGAGGGGTGGTGTTGGCAACCCCCACGACCCTGATCGCCCTGCTTCGTGCCGTGGCCTATGGTTGGCGCCAAGAGCAGGTCGCCCAGAATGCTCAAGAGATCAGCGATCTCGGGAAGCAACTCTACGAACGCATGAGAATCCTTGCCGAGCACATCGGCGATATCGGCAAAGGACTCGAGAAGGCCAACCTGGCCTACAACACGGCCGTAGGATCGATGGAGGCACGAGTCCTGCCCGCCGCCCGGCGCTTCAAGGATCTGGGTGCCGCACCCGGTGCAGAGGTGCCGCTCATGCAACCCATCGAAACGACCCCACGCACCATGAGCGCACCAGAACTTGCCGAGAATCCGAACCACCGCATGGAGGCTGACGCGCCAGACGTGTGACCCCTTTATTCCCCAGCCAAGCCGCTCTTGGTTAACCGGGGTCCACGAGTTCGGGCAGAGTCACCGGATCGCCGGGCTGGGGTCTGCCCGGCGGCCCGAACGCATCGTCCGGGCCATAGAACAGTTGCCCCTGAACGTTGGACACATCGCTCAGCGACGCTGCCCGCAGGCCGATGTTGGTGACCGCGTAGACCTGGGCTCCGATGAACACGCCGCGGGTGAAGGATGGGTAGTAGAAGCCGGCATCGCCGAACTGCGTGCTGATCCGGCCGAGTTCAATCAGGCCTTCCTCCGGCGTGGCCGAGAAGACCAGCAGCCCTTCAAAGTAGTCCGCGGCCGACCCGCCGGCGTCAATAAGATCGTCGGGGACGTCGTCGGCCGGCTCGGTAGGCGGAGGGGCATCGGCCTGGCCGCTGCCGGTGGATACTCCGGTGCCAACATCCACCACGACCCCGCCGTCGAACCCGCTGGGGCGGTCCTCGACGAAGACCCGGCCGTAAATCGATACCGGCAAGGCCACCGCGTTCTGCTCCGGGTAATAGGTCAACGCCTTGGGATTCCACAGGGCCTCGGAATAAGATCCGCCGCTGTCGCCGCCAACCACGACGTTGGCCGTGCGCTGCGGGTTGGCAAAGTCACTGACGTCGAAGATCGACAGTTGTACGCCCCAATCCCCAAACTCGCCGGGCGGCGGAACGAATTGGCCCACCGCCAGGACGTGGTTCGGGCCCATGGGCGTCAGATAGGTCGAGAACCCAGGCACGTGCAACTCGCCGACCACCTGCGGATCGGCAGGATCGGACAGGTCAATGGTGAACAGCGGGTCGATCTGGCGGAAGGTCACCAAGAAGCAACGGGATCCGGCGAACCGTGCCGATTGGATGGTTTCGCCCACCGCGATGCCCTCCGCGCGACCCATGATGGTGAGCGCCCCGTCCGCCTCCTCCAAGACGTAGATGGCGTTGACCGGCTCGGCAGGCGCCCCGACCGCATCACCCTCGAAGAAGAACAACGGATCGATGGTCGTGGCCACCCGCAAACGGCCCTCGTGCTCGCCCATGGAGTATTGGTTGAGAATCCGCCCAGGGACGCTGCCGGTGGCGGCCGGTGTGGCACTGGCGCCGTCGTAGGCCAGCTTGTAGATGTCGGTGGTGCTGCGTGCGTCACCCTGGAGATCATAATTGGTGTCGGTGAGGTACAGCGCGGTGGATGACGAATAAACCAGCCCGGGCTCGGCGACAATGCCCACCGCGCTGAACGAGGCTTGGGGATCGGCGGTGTTCATGCTGACCACGGTGACCACGCCAAAGCCATCGGGGTCGGTCGGACGATAGAGGTTCTCCCAGGTGACCAGGTCGCCTTGCTGCGGGGTACCCGCGGCGGTGGTCTGCTCATAGCCCGGAAGGAGTTCGGCGGCGTCGATGTCAGCGACCTGTAACTCCGGCCGGCCCAACAGCGGCAGGGCGTCATAGTAGTTGCCTTGATCGTTCGCCAGCACCAGGTGCAGATTTCCAGCGATCATCCGGCTCGAAGCCGGGGTGCCGTCGAACTTGGTGGTCGATGAGACCACCGGGTCGGCCGGGTCGGCCACGTTGATGATACTCACGATCGTGAACGGCCGCTCATAGGTGAACCCACCGATCGGCGCGTCAGTGATGATGTCGGGGGCCTTCCCGTCTTCGCCGCCGCCGTCCGCCGGCAACTCGCCAGCTCCACCCGAGTCGTCCGGTCGAGGTTCCGACACCGGGATGCCGCCGTCGCTGGCGCCTCCGATCGCAAAGTAGATCCCGCCGCCGGAAGTCATCGCGACCACCGTTCCGCCGACCAGGTACAGGTCTCGGCCATACCCTGCGAGCGGCGTCTCGCTGACCACCACCATGGCATCCAATGGCGTGCCCCGAACGACGCGCAGAACGGTGCTGCCGTCATAGCGGGTGTCGAGCAGGTAGAAATAGGTGCCGTCGGTCTTGACCACGTCCGCTTCATCTACGTCCTGCTCCTGGATCGTGGTACCGGAAAAACCCTCCCCGTCGCCGGCGGCCGGCGGCTGACCTCCCGTGGTCCCCGAGTCGACGTCGGCGGGGCCATCCGCAGTCGGCGGGTCGCCCGGGACGAGATCCTCCCCGTCCGCGCGATCGCCGCCCAAGAACGTCTGGTTGCGGGCCAGGATCTGGTCCTGGAAGTACGTCGACAACTCCTGTTGTGAAGTGAACCGCTGGAGATCCGCCGAACCGCTCTCGGGTGCAACCGGGAACAGAATGCCGCAACCCCCCACGACGCTGATCACCGTAACGACACCACCCAAAATGATCGATTGACGCACGGTCCTGTACCTCCACGACTAGAAATTTCACCCGGGCGGGTGGTCATTAGACATCACGCACAAACTTCATTATTCATTCAGCCAACTGTCAGATCTACGGCCAGCAAACCCCGAGCATGTGGCGTGCCACAAACTTGAGCGGGGCGGCAGTGTGGCGTTGAAGGCCCGGGGCGCACGCCAGGTCGCCAGGTGCGCCAGGTGCTGCCGGCGTTGATCAGCGACATTCCAGGCCGTATAATCACGTTCTGGAAGCCAAATCGCGTTGACCAATTGAACATGAGGAGAAAGAGAATGCGACGCTCAATGCTCAGGTGCGCATGTGTGCTTAGCACGGGATTGGTGTGGCCTTTGGTGGCCGGTGCCCAGCCCGTGGCTGACGTCATCTTTACCAATATCGACGGGCACCCATCCGCGGCCGTTCCCGGGGTACCGGGCGAGCAGTTTCGGGCCCCGCTGGCTCCGTTCTTGAGCCTCTACGGCAGCCCCAGCGGCAGCCGCTGGATCTTCAAAGCGTTTTCGGACAACCCGGATTCGAATGCCAACGACGTGATCGTTGCCGGCTCCGATCTGGTCGGTGTGGCGGTTGCCAAAGAAGGCCAACCGGCACCGCTCGCGGGGCTGACCTATGGATTCTTCGACAGCGACTGCGGCATCAACGAGGCGGGTCAATATGCTTTCGGCAACCGCTTGGCCGGCGGTTTGCCCGCGACTGATGAGATCATCTTCGCATTCGACGGCGTCGGCTTCGTGGTTGCGGCCCAGGAAGGCGATCCGGCACCCAATCTGGTCGATCCCGCAGGGGCCGGTAACGAACTCTACGGCAACTCGCTGAACTCGACCCATATCCTGGCGGACGGCACGGTCACCTTTCGGGCAGACCTCATCCAAAACGTTGATACCAATTTCAGATCCGCGCTGTATCAGGGGGCGGTGGTTCTGGCCCAGGAGGGCACCAACGCGGTCAGCGGGGAATCGTACGATAGCTTCAGCGGGACCGGGGCCAGCGCGCTGCACAGTGCCGCCCTCGGTGATCACTGGATCGTCGAGGCGGATATCCTGCCGGGCGTGGGCGCGGTCGAAGCCGTCGTGGTCGATGGTACGGTCGAATTTCAGGACGGCGACGTCTTGGCGGGAATGCCGTCGGCGGTCGACGCCATCTTCGGAGTATTCATGGGCGGTGGCGGCGCCTGGCTGGCTCGTGGGGATAACGCCGACAATTCGCAATGGGTCGTGCTCAATGGAGGCGTCGTCGCCGCCAGTGGCGATCCGACCACGCCTGGAGCGACAGAAAACTTTGTGACCTTCCTGGCGTTGTCCGCCAATGGCGCCGGGGATTATGTCGTGGCGGCGACCACCGACGGCGCAGCCGACGCGGACCAGGTGGTCGTCCTGAATGGCGAGACTGTTGTCGTGAGCGAGGGCGACCCAGTGGATCTGGATGGCAATGGGCTGGCGGATGACGATGTCTTTATCGCCGCATTCGACGCCGATGACCTGATCTTGACCGACGATCTTAACGACGACCTCGTCGACGATCGCAAGATCTATTTCTTCGGGGATATTCGCGATGGAGCGGGTACTGCCCTGGGTGATGCCTTGCTGCGCGTCGGGATGGCGGCGCTGCCATGTCCGGCGGATTTGAACGGTGACCGGGACGTCAATGCCGCAGATCTGGCGTTACTGCTGGGTGCGTGGGGGCCCTGTGCAGGATGTGCAGCGGACATCAGCGGCGATGACCAGGTGAATGCGGCCGATCTGGCGCTGCTCCTGGGCGCCTGGGGGCCGTGCCCGTAGGCGTGGATCGCGCGCCCGGCAAGCCGGACGGCAGCCTGGTGCAGCAAACGAGGGGACCGCGTCTCCGACGGGACGGCGATCACGGGCGTCATGACACTACGCATCACGCGGGTCGCGCTTGTGGTTCGAGACTACGAGGAGGCGATCCAGTACTATGTCAATCAGTTGGGCTTCGACCTGGTCGAGAACACGCCGCTTGCCGGCGACAAGCGCTGGGTCGTGGTCCGCCCGCCGGGGGCATCAGGAACGTCCCTACTACTCGCCCGGGCAGCCACGCCCGAGCAGCACAGCCGCATCGGCAATCAGGCCGGCGGGCGGGTGTTCCTGTTTCTGAACACCACTGATTTCTGGCGCGATTACGACCGCATGCGCTCACGCGGTGTCACCTTCGTCGAGCCGCCGCGCACCGAGCCATACGGTACGGTCGCGGTCTTCGTTGACCTGTATGGCAATCGCTGGGATCTCATCCAGCCCCCACCCGTCGGTCCAGGTTCAGACGACAAAGGTTCCTGACCGGCGCGCCTTGGTGTCGTTGCGACCTCACGCTGATGCGGTGCGGGCTTGCCGGGATCGCGGAGGCCGACCGCCAGCGCGATCCCGAGCGCTTCCGCCTGGCCGGAGCGGTCAGATGGGCCGTCAGTCGGCATCGAGGTCAGACGGGTACAGAGGATCGCCGGGCAACCCGCCGGTGTCGCCGCCGGCGCGTCTGGCTGAGGCCCAGGGTGAGCAGCAGGCCTGCGGCCGGAGCCGCGGTGAGCCCGCAGGTGTTTATCGGGCCCAGGCCGCGATCGACTACCACCGCACCGCTGACCTGCACTTCGCCGGTGGCGGGGTTGTCGTCAATGCTTGGTGGATTGTCGGCCCGAAATTCGAAAGCCGCGATGACGTCGCCGTTGGCCAACAGGGCGAACTCGATGTGGCCGTCGACCGAACTCCAGAAGGGGCCGTCCTCGGCCGCGGGATCGAATTCCTGGTAAAGCGCCGGCGGCAATTGGGTCGACAGGTCCAGCCCGTCGCGGCTCAAGCTGACGTCGCCGGCCGGCACGCCTTGGACCGGCAGCGTGAACAGCACCCGGGGGGTAGTGTCGGAGGCGGGGTTGTCCAGGATGTCCAGCGTCAACAGCTCGCCGCTCATGTCCAGCCGGCACTGAGTGGCGCTCAGCGTGTCAAAGGTGTTGTTGGCCTCGGCCGAGGTCCCCGCGATGCGCACTTCGCCGCACACCGGGCCGGCGGTTTCCGACGGGACGCAGCCGGCAAGCAGCGGAGCCGCCCACAGCAGGCCGTAGCCGCACCACCGGCAGCGCAGAAGCAGTCCTGAAGTCCCAGGGAACGACGTCATCATGCGCTGGTATCGTCCGTTGCCGTGGTTCGCTTGACTTGGTGCCCGGTCAGGTCCCAATAGAAAACAGCGTCCACGCCGGCGGCGGGGCAGCTCCGGAAACCAGCTACTGAAAACCAGGGACCACGCCGCTGTCCAGACTGCTCCACAAGTACCAGGTGGCGATGCTGCGATACGGACGGAACCGGTCACCGGCACGCAGCAAGCGGGGTCGCTTGGCCGTCATCGGCAGGCGATACCACTTCCGCAGGGCGTGGCGCAGCCCCAGGTCATCGACCGGCCAGACATCGCAGCGCTGCAGGTTGAACATCAGGATCATTTCCGCAGTCCACACGCCGACGCCCTTGATGTCCACGAGTTGCTCGGTGACCGCTGCGTCCGGCAGGTGTCTGATGCGGGCCGGCTGAATGCTGCCGTCCAGAAAGTGCCGGCAGATGCTGCGGACGTATCCGATCTTCTGTCGTGACAGCCCGGCCGCTCGCAGTTGGTCATCGGTCAGTTCGGCGAGGGTCCGTGGCCGCAGCCGCCGGCCCCGGCAGGATTGGAGCACGCGCCCGCGAATGGTCCGGGCCGCCTTCATCGACAGTTGCTGGTGGATGATGGAGCCGATGAGGGCCTCGAAGGTGTTGGCCACAATGCCGGGCTTGAACGGACCGACATTGCGGATGATGTGCGCCATCCGCTCATCGGCCGCACTCAGCAGCCGGCGGGCGCGCCGCACCACGGTGGGATCAGCGAATGTCGCGGGCTGCTCCGGCATCAGGCGTGCTCCTGGATTGACGGCTCATCAAACGAGAACACCACCTTGAGCACCGCGGCGCGGGGCCGGGCCGTGAGCAGGTGCAACGCCCGGCGATACTCGGCCGCCGGGAGCCGTCGGATCGGGATGCGTTGCAACGGCAGGTGGCGATCGCGCCACAGCTCGAAGAACAACTCGTAGGTGTGCAGGCGGCGGCCCTGGTAATCTTCCAACTGGCGGCCGTAACCCCCCAACACGGTGAGTTCCTTGTTCCACATCGGCGTGGAGTCCAGCAAGGTAATCTGGCTGGTGCCCATCAGGATGGTCGTGCCGCGGGCCCGGGTCAGGCGCAGGCTGTCGGTCAGACTCTCGCCGCTGCCGGCGCAGTCAAAAACCACGTCAAAACCGCCGAGCATCCCATAGCTGCCAAAGCGGCCGTCGATCCGCCGGCCACCCAGCTTGGCGGCCAGTAGTTCGTATCGGCGACCGCGCGGCATCCGCCGCGGGAACCGCAACACTTCGTCGGCGCCGAGTTCCTGGAGCAGCGCGGCCTGGAACGGGTGGCGGGCGATGGCCATGATTCGGGCGGTGCTGCCGAGCGCCCTGATGGCCAGCACCACCCCCAGGCCGATGATGCCGGCACCATTGATCAGGACGGTATCGTCGTTCTGCGGCAGGTGACGGAGCACACCGTGCAGCGAGCAGGCCAATGGGTCGGTCAGAATCGCCTGGTCGTCGGGCAGGTCCGGCGGTACGCGATGCAGTTGGGAATGGTGGGCCACGAAATACGGGGCCCAACTCCCACCGGTAAAGGCGTTCAGGCCGATCATGGTGCCGCGCGGCAGGCCTCCGTTGTTGAGCTTTTCGCACAGCGAGAACTGTCCGTGGCTGCACGGCCGGCAGGGTGGATCTTCGCTGCGCGGGCCGCAGGACAGCGCCGGCTCCACGCACACGCGGTCGCCGGGTTGCCACCCGGTGACTTCCGCTCCGACGTGGTCGATGACCGCCAGGTTTTCATGACCGAGCACGATTGGAAAGCTGGTCAGCCCCATCAAGTAGGAAGAAGGGTGGTTGCGTTGCAGGATCAGCGCCAGGTCGGTCCCACAGATGCCGCCCAAGCGGGTCCGCAGGCGCACCCAACCGGCGTTGGGCAAGGTGGGTGTGGGCACGTCGCCGTAGCGCAGGCCGGACGCTCGGCTCCAATACACCTGTGGACTGATCACACCCAACAGTTTGCAGGCAACCCAGCGCAGCGGGCTTGGCTCATAGATCAAGGCCTTCATTGCGGGCGTATCTTACTCCAAGACGGCGCGGACCGCTCGTGGCAGCCGCGGATGGCCGCCGGCCGTGTTACAATACGGCATGGCCGCCAGACGTTCGCTCCCGGTGATTGTGCCACGGTTGCCAGAACAGCGCTTCAGTTGCCACGGGTGTGCGAACTGCTGCCGTGACCTGGCGGTCCACCTCACCCGGGCCGACCGTGCGCGGCTGGATGCCCAGGGCTGGAGCCGGGCATCCGATCGGCCGCCCTACGTTCGGCTGGGCCGCGGCTGGGTGCTGAATCAAACCGCCGACCATCGTTGCCTGTTCCTGCTCGACAACAACCAGTGTCGGATCCACGCCGAGCACGGGCCGGCGGCCAAGCCCCTGGGTTGCCAGTTATTTCCGTTCGTGTTGTTGCCGGTTCAACAGGGTTGGCGGCTGAGTCTTCGGTTCGACTGTCCGACGGTGGCGAGATCGCAAGGTGCAGCCATCCAGGATCACTTGCCCGACCTGCGGCGGTTGTCGGCCGAACTCCCGGCGCCGCCTTCGGGTGGCATCGACGTCGAGCTGCGACCGGGGCGCCGGGCTGCCGAGACCGAAGTATTGTCCCTGGTTGGCGCGTTGGACGACTGGCTCAAGAATGAGCGTCGTGCACCGGCCCGGCGGGTCTCCGGCTTGTTCCAATGTGTGGAAACCCTCGGCGAGTTGAAGCTGCAGCGCGTGCATGGCGCGGGCTTCGAGGAACTGATCACCGTTTTGTTTGCCGATCCGGACGCCTTCGCGGCTGGGGCCGGCGGCCCGGCGGGACCGCCCACCGCGCGGCAGCGGCGGCTCTTGCGGCAGCAGGTGTTCCCCCACTGCGAGGCCATCTCGATCACTGAAGCGTTTGGCGGCTTGCCGGCCAAGCTCCGTCGAATGATCTCGCAGTTGCGGCGCAGCCGGCAGTTCACCCGGCTTGCCGGCATGGCTCCGCCGGGCGCGGTCAGCCGGGAGCGAATCGCGTTCGCCAGCATCGAGGCCGTGGCCCCCGCCCGGCAGGACGCTGCCGCGGTGGCTGAATTAGTGATTCGCTACTTGCGGGCCCAGGTTCTGACTCATGGTTTCTACGGGCAGGCCTACTACGGTTGGCCCTTGCTGTTCGGCTTGCAGGCGTTGCTCTCTCGGCTGGCGGTGTGGGGCTGGTTGGCGCGCCATTGCGCCGCGGCGGCGGGTGCGACCGAGATCGATCAGCGCTGCGTGGTTGAAGCGCTGCAACTTATCTCCCGGGCGGCCGGCATATCACCCGCACTGGGCGGGCGCAGCGAACGCCTGCGGCTGATCTACCTGGCATTGGACCATGGGCTGCGGCGATTGTGGGAGCAGCATCCATTGTTCGACCTGGGCGGGCCCACCGTCTGAACCCGGGTCAGGGGGGAGTTCCGCAAGATGGAGTGTCGCTCACAGGACCCGCCGAACCGCGGCGCCTCTCCAAGAAATCTTTTATTGGGCCCCTTGGACTTACGATTCGAAGAATCTCGGTCAGTTTTCATAACTAACGTGTTTACAGCGTGTTACGGATTTGCCCCTGGCGCATTTCCGGGGTGTTTTGATACGTTTCCGCGGAGATCGTCGATTAGAGAGGCTCTATCGCGTTTCCCTATAACAAGCGGTACAACCATTAGTTACATTACAAAATGCCTGTGAAATCTTCTATTACGTCTGGATTTGGTTAGGTATGTCACTCCGGCTGCCGCAGGGCAGGCTGGGGGTCGAGCCGGCGCGACCCACGCTGGGCCCAGGTCGCAGCCCCCTTGCCGGGCGCGGGCGGATGCCGGGACACCCAGCCCGGCGGTCCCGATTCCCGGCGGGCCCGGGTGCGGCCGACCGGTATGCATTTGACGGTGGCCGGGGCAGTGAGGGCTGGGACCCGGGCGCGGTAAGCGTTGGACTCCGGCGCAGTACGCGCCGGCTCCAGGGGCGGTAAGGGTTGCGCGGCGGCGCGGTACGTATCGCCTCCCGGCGCAGCAGGCGCAGGACCCCAACACCCCGGGAGCGCGCTCCGCACACCCGGCGGGTGTGACCCCCAGGTCTTGCCCAGGGCGATGGCGCGCCGGGGCCACATTGAGGATCGTGGCGATCGGTTGCTGCTCCCCGCGCGATCCTGTCGGCCCCGGGGAAACGGGGGCTCACCGGGGGGTTCAGGGATTGGCGGCCAGCAACACCAATTTTTCCGCGGGCATATCAATCTCGGCCAGCCGCTCGCGACAGCAGGCCAGGGCGGCCCGGTCGATTCCGGCGAGGAAATTGATGAAGAACTGGCGGCTCTTGGGGTCGAGGTTGGAACCCAGGATGCCCTTCATCCCGGACCTGACCACCTGAAAGTGGTTGCGGATGCCGTGGTCCGGCCCATCCACGCCCATGGGATCGTCCGCGAAGAACGAACAGGCCCGGATGTCGACGATGCGCAGCCCGGCGCTGCGGACACCATGCTCGGCGGATCAGTCGCCTGTGATATCGACGCCCGGCGTTGACCACTCCAACCGCGACCTCATCGCCGGCAGGATTGCACCGGGCTTTCCGGCCCGGGGCGGTTATCGGACCGCCGCGGCCGGCCGGGGCGGCGCGCGGTCTCGTTCGCGCGACCTGCGGGGCAGTCGACCCGTCGTTCGAGGTTGCGGGTGTCGTGCGGCCGACACCTCGCGCGAACGGCAACACCGCCTGCCACCGGCTGGGGTTCCGACTATAATGTCGGGATGTCCGACACCGACCGCATCGACCGGTTGCGCGCCAAGATCGCCGGTCTGCCGAAGACACCGGGCGTCTACCTGCTGAAGGATCGCGAGGGCCGGGTGTTGTACGTCGGCAAGGCCAAGGACCTGCGCGCCCGGGTGGGGTCGTACTTCCAGGACGGGGCCGATCTGCTGAACGCCCGCGGGCCGGACATTGCCCGCATGGCCGCCCGTGCCGTCGACGTCGACGTTCTGGAATGCGACACCGAGGTCGATGCCCTGTTGCAGGAAAACCGGCTGATCAAGGACATCCAGCCGCAGTTCAATGCCCGGCTGAAAGATGACAAGTCGTTCCCGTACCTCGAAATCTCCACCAGCGACGACTACCCCGGCGTGTTCGTCACCCGCACCCCGCGGATCAAGGGTTCCAAGCTGTACGGCCCGTTTACCCAGGCTGCCAGCCTGCGCGATGCGGTCAATGCCTTGCAGAAGGTCTTCAAGTTTCGCACCTGTGAGCTGGACATTCGTGAGGACGATGACCGCCGGCGCTACTTTCGCCCGTGCCTGCTGCATGCCATCAACCAATGCACCGCGCCCTGCGCCGATCTGATCGGTCGGGAGGATTACAAGAAGGACGTCGACCGGCTCAAGAAGTTTCTGGGCAGCAAGCGCAGTGTCGTGTTGCGGCAGATGACCCGCGAAATGGAACAGGCAGCCGCGGCCCAGCGCTTCGAGGAAGCGGCGGTTCTGCGGGACCGCATCAAGGCCATTCAGTCGCTGGCCATGGGCGGCAACACCGAGACCGACGTCCAGCCGGAAGTGTTCTACATCGATCCTGCCGCCGGGCTCGAGGAGCTGGGCAGCCTGCTGAACCTGGAAAACCCGCCGCGCAGCTTGGAGTGCATCGATATCGCCAACCTGCAAGGCGTCGAATCGGTCGGTGCCTTGGTGTGCTTCATCGACGGCAGGCCGTTCAAAGCCGGGTACAAGCGGTTTCGCATCAAGACGGTCACCGGCCAGGATGACTATGCCATGATCCAGGAGGTCATCCAGCGCCGCTATCGCTACGCGGCCGGCGGCGAGGAGCTGTACCCCGATGTCATTCTCATCGACGGCGGATTGGGGCAACTGCACGCGGCGCTGGCCGCATTTGGCGACATGGACATCTGCCCGCCGATGGTGCTGTCTTTGGCCAAGCGCGAGGAGGAAATCTACATTCAGGCCCGGTCCAAGCCGCTGCGCCTGCCGCGCAACAATCCCGCCCTGAGGATTCTGCAGCACGCCCGTGACGAAGCGCATCGCTTTGCCCAGCATTACCACCACATCCTGCGGCGCCAGAAGATCTTCGACGACGAAGTGCGCGACGGGCGCCGCCCGTCCTGAAAAAGACAGCGCGGCCTGCTCGCAAAGCAGAGGGTCAGCGCGCGGGGCATGAGCCTGTGGACGTCCCGCGGCAGAGCGCGGACAGCGACACCCAGGTCATTCGCAGCGGCGGCAAAAAAAAAGGCCACCGCCCATGAAAGGGACGATGGCCTCCCCGTTAAGGGGCTCTCTCTCCTGTCCAGGCTGGAGTGGCGCGTTCGAGCCCCTATCCTCCGGTGCATCAGGCGAGCAGTCCCTGTGATCGCAGCCCCCCACCGAGTGCTCAGCACGGTGGAGGACGTGTTCGAGTGCGTGCCTGCCATCGGCCCCACGCCGACGGCGGTCGGTTCGGCAGGGCGGCTGCGATCACGCGTCTTTCCGCCTCCGAGTCTCCCAGCCCAGGCTGCTCGCCTGTCTGGGTGACCCAAAGCAGGCAGCGTGCCACTGGGTAAAATAGAGACAAATAGCCCATAGAAGCCTGAAAGTGGCTAGTCGCCACCAATAATCCCGAATAGTGGGTAATAGTACCTGTACCTCCCCAATCATGTTGGTGAATCCAGTGCCGATCCGTGGGTGCGAATGGTTTGCGCTTTTGGAGGGCTGCGGTCCGGTGCGCGAATCTATCTGGCTCACTGGGGGAAGGGGTACGAGTACGTCTGGCCTGGTAAAAAGTCGCAAAGGGCCGTTGCCCCCCGGCAACGACCCCTTGCTCCTCCCATCCCAAGGCCCAGGCATGCAGCGTCATGCGTGCGGTCAGGAGTCCCTAGCTAGCCCGGCGTTCGGGACCAGGCAATCTGCCTGCTGCGCGTCTCGCAGTGATTCCCGGACCGGGCCAGGGGTCAGACCCCGACGCTGCCGTCCGCGGTCACTATCCAGGAAGCGTGCCAGATCGGGTACTATTACCGGAATGAGCTTATTGTGCCCTCTGTCGGCGGGTCCGCGCGGTTCATCAGGCATGAGTGGGTAATAATACTGTTTAGTACCCTACTTTCTGGGGATTCTTCGCCGGGCTTGCTTTCAGGGTTCATGGGGTCACTGGCAGGTTCGAAGGCGGTGGCGGCTGCGGTTGCGGGAACGGGGGGACCCTGGGGGAAACGAGCGGCGAGCTGGAGTCAATTGGGCGAACCCCAGCCGCTCGGAACCCGCTTGGCGAAGAAGCCGATCAGGCCAGCGCCACGATGTAAGCCACCCAACTGTCGATGGCTTCGCCGCGCTTGGCCCGGCGGTAGACACCATTGCCCTCGCCGGTGGCGGTGTCGGTTCCTTCCCAGTGAACCTCGACGTGTGCGAATCCGGCTTCCTCCAGCACTTCCTGAATTTCGATCAACGACCATAGCCGCCAGTCGTAGGTGAACGCCTTCCGCAGGCGGCTGCCGTCTTTGAACTGAAAATGGATGTGGCAGAGGATCTCGTTGGTGATCGGATTGAAGCGGGCGTGCTGCCAGACGTACTTGAAGCCGCGGCAGCGTCGCGATTCTTCGATCTCGGCGTGGGCCTCGGCGCCCCCGAAGGCATCCAGCAGGAACAAGCCCTTGGGTTTAAGGGAACGGCGGGTGTTCTGGAAATAACGCAGCAGATCCTCGCGCTTCTTGAAGATGAAGTAGGAGAAGTTCATCGCCACGAGGATGTCGACTTTCGGCTGGGAGACGTCCAGCACGTTGGCCGTCATCAGGTTCATCCGCCGCTGCTGGTCAGGCGTGAGTTCGCAGAGATTGTTCTGGATGCCCCAGGTCAGGGTTGGGACGTCCAAATCAACACCGATGGCCCGGTGCTCGCGATGCCGTTTGACCCATTCGCAACTGATCGCCGCGGTTCCGCAGAAATCCTCGCGCAACAGGTGGGCCCGCTGGCCGCGCAGCCGTTTGTACAGCCGGTCCACATATCCGGCGTCGGTCTCGGGTGCCTGGACGGAATCCAGGTACAACCGGAATTTGTCGGCATTGCGGGCCGTGTATTCGCGTTTCCCACGCAAGGTTGGCATGAGCACACTCGCAAATCAGCATGCAGGACCAGGGTCAGCCCCGCACAGAGGTCCGCACGTTGAAACCGCGCCGTTCAGGAGGATCAGGCTTCACAACTCGGCATTCTACTGAGCGACGCCGCCGGGCTCCAGTGTGCCGCCGGGGTTTTTGCATGGGGCGGGTGTTGCCGGAGTCCATCCGGCCGTGACCTCCATGTTGGACGTGCGCAGTCCCAGGCAGCCGCGGAGCAGGTCCAGCGAAGTGAACAGGGCTTGTGCGGGCACGTTCCTGAACGGGTTGAACAGGCCGGCCAGGCGCGGGCATTCCAGGGCGTAGCGGGTGACATGGTGTAGTGAGTAAATCCAGAACGAGGGCGACGGCAGGTAGCGCACCAGGCGGGTGTGCAGGCCGTGCCGCTGCAACAGCCGCGACAAGGTGGTGGCGTCGAACAAATTCCAATGCCGGGGAAAGTGGTATCCACCCCAATAGTGCCGCCGGAACAGCGTCCGATCCAGGCATCGGGCATTGGGTGTCTCCAGCACCAGCACGCCGCCGGGTGCCAGCAGGCCGGCCAGTTGGGCAATGCAGGCGGCGGGATCGGCAACATGTTCGATAACCTGCAGCATGACGATCAGGTCGAAGGAACGTGGCGGCAGACCGACCAGGTCTTCAATGCGGCCGCAGTGCGCCGGATAGCCGTTCGCATGCAGGTCGGCCACCACCGCCGGATCCAGTTCCACGCCCCACAGTTGCTGCTTGGGGACGCCACGGCGATGCAGCGCCTTCAGATAGCGGCCGTTGCCGCAGCCGACGTCCAGAACCCGCGGTTGGGCGCTGTCGAGATGGGACAGCCAGACGCTCATCTTGCGCTGGTCGAGCGTGCGCTTGGCGGCATCGGCCAGCGGGTGAAGTACCTCGGTGTAGTGGTAGGCATAGTAGTTCGGGGGGTAAATGGTCATCAGCTCGTCGAGCGCCGGTCGCGGATTCAGGTAATGGTGTCCGCACTCCCGGCAGCGCACCATTCGGAACACGGTGGAACTCGTCAGGTATTCGTAATCGCGCCCGCTGGCGATCTCGCGGCCTGCGGTGCCGCTGCACACGCAACAGGGCACCCTTTCGACCCGACATTCCGGCGGGTTGCGGGCGATCATGTGACGGCTTCCGGTTGCCGGGTTGGCCGGGCTGCTGCTGCGGGGCGGCCGCTGACCAGGGGCAGGGATCGCAGATAGTGCCATAAGAAGCCCACATAGCTGCGGCGGACCTCGATGGCCTGGCCCAGCCGCGGCCGAATGCGGCGGTGGACCTCCGGCAGACGGTAGTAAGGGACGAACGGCCAGAGGTGATGTTCGGCGTGGTAGTTCATGTGGTGCGGCGAGAACAGCACCTGCTCGAGTCGCGGCGGAGCGTAGGTAATCAAGCGGCGGTCGTCGGCCAGCGCATCCGGCACGATGGGGTGGGCATGATCGCAGAAGGCCCGGATCTCGTCGGGAACAAAGACCAGGGCGAACACCGGCAGTACCCAGAACACCAGGTAGGTCCACCAAGGCTGGGTTGCCGCGATGGCCCCGAAGATCAAGACTTGCATGACCAGCACCGGAATCCGACTCATCATGAATTCTTTCAGCAGCGTTGGCGCCGGCCGGGCGTCGGATCCCGAGCGGCGCTGCCCGAAGGGTGTGACTTTCCACACGGTTTTCAGAAAGGTCGCCAACCCGCTGAGGAACAACACGAACTGCACGGTGTTGGCCTTGTTCTCGGCACCGTGCAAGTATCGATCCGGATCGCGCTCGCTGCCGAGTTGGTGATGATGTCGCAGGTGGCTGGAGCGCCCATCACGCAGGCACATGCCCAGCGGGGCGAAGATCAGCCAGGTGGCCAGCCGATCGTTGATCCGGCGATTGGGGTGCAGATTGCGGTGCAGTCCGTCGTGTCCGATGATGAACAGGGCATACTGCCGGGTACCAATGATCAGAAAGGCGGCCACTTGCACCGGCCAAACCGGCAGGGCCTGGAGCACCGCGAACGCGCAGGTCAGCCACAGGTAGATCAACAGCATATCGGCATAGACCACCGCCGGTCGTTTGCGGCTGAACTCCAGGACCTCACGGCGGCTCAGCAGGGTGCGGGCGAGCTTGGCTTGTCGGCGATGGGCGTTCATGGCGGGCTTCCCGGTTCAGGCGGGTACATTCATATTTGATCGGCAGCCCGTCCCGGGCGGTTTTGCAAACCTGCCGCGGCGGATGCCCAGCAGTTGACCGCCGAGGGCACAGAGTCCCACGGCCACGGCGATAGACCAGGCCATGATCGACGGGTGGCAGATCCGCGAACCCTGCCAGAACTCCACGCCGGACACGCCGTTGAGGTACAGGTAGGTGCTGGCCAGGATCCATCCGGCGGCCCGGGTCCGGGGGTTGAGTCCCAGCAGGATCAGCCCGATCACCGTCGCTGCCACAATGGCTTGCCCGGCGTGTTCGTGGAGCAGCGGCTTGAGCTGCTGCCACAGGTTGGTGAATTGCGGCAATTGGGCCGGATGGACCTCGCTGCCGCGAACGGTGTTCTGGGCGGCGCTGATCGCGAAACGGCGGATCATGGGGACTGGGTAACGGCGCCAGGCTTCGAGGAACACGGCGGTATCGTCGCGATGGTGCTGGGCCAGGGTCGTCCCCTGCGGGCCGTAGCGGGCCAGGTTGTCGGCTTCCATGCGCTCCTGCATCTGGCGGGTGTTGACGTCGGGATCGAGGGAGGCGAGCGTGCGGGCGGTCCAGAAGTAGCGGGCGGCCAGCACGCCACCAGAGAAGGCCGGGACTCCATTGCGGATCTGATTGCGGACGCACCAGCCGCCGATCACCGCGGCCATCAGCACCGCACACGCGACGGCCTTGGTCAGCGCCTGCCGCCGCGACCCCGCGAAGAAGGAGGGCGGCAACACCGCGGTCAGGCCCACGAGCACCACCGGCCAGAACTGGGTTACGCCGCGGACCAGCACTGCCGCCGAGAATAACAGTGCCGCCGCCAGCATCCAGGTCCAGCGATCGCGGCGCAGCCCCCGGACCAGGCACACCAGGCCACCAAGGTGCAGCAGGACAAAGAGCGTTTCGGTGAGGATCACGCAGCTCAAGGAGATCGCGGTCAGCGATCCGGCGACCACCAGCCCGGCGATGATGGCCACCCGCCGTGATAAATCCAGGCTCAGCGCCAGGACCGCGACTCCGGCACACGCCGCGGCGCTGATCACGACTTGGATGATCAGCACCGGGGCCGCGCTGACGCCGCAGGCCCGAAAGATGGCCGCCAGGAACCAGCCGTATCCCGGACCGCTCCACAGAATGGCGCCCTCGGGAGTGGCGTAGATCGGCCCGCTGTGGATGGCCAGTGGCGGGCCGTCGTACGGCAGGCCGGCGTAGTAGGTGCCGATCATCACGTAGCGCCAGGAATCGGGAGTCAGCAGCAGAATCGCGCGGTCGCTCAAGGTCCCATACATCAACACCAACCAGACCCCGCGCAGCAGCAGCGCCGTTGCGAAGATCATCAGCAGGGCCGGCAGCGCGCCAGCCGCGGGCGGACTTATCGGACGCCGCCCGCCGGGCGGGGCTGCGGTCAGCGGGGCGTTGTGGGGCACCGGCGGCATGCTTACAGGACCGTGTCGGTTTTCGGGTTGTAGCTACATCATGCCCGGAGGGCTGCCGATGTCACCAGCAGCGAATCCGACGCACTGTGTTTATCGGTCAGCCGAGCACCCATGAGTTCCCGCATTGCCATAATTCCCGGTCCACCCGCCGTCTCGGACGCGGTGTGTTCGGTCCTGGAAGAGGCCCTGATCTCGGACGGCCGGCAGCCGCAGGCGAAGGCCGGCGACGACGGGGGTCCGCGGCAGACGTGCCGGTTCACCATCGTGATCCCGGCCCTCAACGAAGAGCAGGCCCTGGCCGGCACCCTGACCGACGTGTTGCAGGCCCGCGAGCAGATCATGGCCGAAACGCCGGTCACCGCGGTTCAAGTGGTGTTGGTCAACGATGGCTCCACCGATCGCACCCAGGAAATCGCCGAAGGTTTTGAAGACGTCACCACCGTGCGGTTCGAGCGCAATCGCGGCTACGGTGCGGCCATCAAGGCCGGCTTCAAGATCGACGACTCGGAGTTGGTCGGGTTCATGGATGCCGACGGTACCCTGGAGGCCCGCTCCTGGATCGACCTGCTGAACGCGATGTTTGCCCGGCGGGCGGACATCGTGCTCGGTGCCCGGCTGAACCCGCACAGCCGGATGCCGCGGATCCGCCGTTTCGGGAACTGGTGCTTCGCGCGGCTGCTGGGCTACATTTCGGGCCAGCCGTTGACCGATTGTGCGTCCGGCATGCGCGTGCTGAAGCGCTCGATCCTGAAGTACATCATGCCACTGCCCGACGGGCTGCACTTTACGCCGGCGATGAGCTGTAACGCGCTGCTCGACCGGCGGGTTCGCCTGGTCGAGGTGCCGGTGCCGTACGCCGAGCGGGTCGGTCGGTCCAAGCTCAGCGTGGTTCGCGACGGCTTCCGTTTTCTGACCATCATTCTACTGACCGGCTGCTTCTACAACCCGATCAAGTGCGCCGCGACCGGCATGGTCTGCTCCTGGCTGGCCGCCGGGCTGGCCTGGCTGGCCGGCTGGGAGCCGGCGGGTCTGATTCGCACCACCGTTCTGGTCAACGTCATGGCCCTGGCCGCGGCGTTGATTTGCCACCAGGCGGTCAAGGCCCTGATTGTTTCGGACAGGTCGCGCAACACACTGGAGCGCTGGCTGCAGAGTTGCACCCAGCCGCGGCGGGTGGCGTACACCGGACTGGGCGCCCTGGCCTGCTCCGCGATCCTGAGCTTGTGCCTGCTGCTGGACAGCGCTCGCGCGCTGGAAGTCTGGGGCGGGGCGGCGCTGTGGTCCTGCTGCATCGGCGTCGGACTGGTGCTGCTGGGAATCAGCCTGCGGATGTTGCAACTGATACGCTTCAAGTTCGAGGCGCTCATCGTCGACCCCTACCGGCGGCCGGGATCATGATGGGGTCCGGTGCGGCCACTCAGCGTTTTGCGCACAGCATCGAGACCCAGCAGCGGCTGGCTCGAGCCCGCGGCTACAACCGGTGGATCTGTGATCTGATTGGGCCGTACATCACCGGCCGGGTGCTGGACATCGGTTCGGCGCTCGGGAACATCACCCGCCATTTTTTGGACCGTGAGGCGGTGGTGTCACTGGACATCGAGCCCGACTACGTCGATTACCTCAACCGCACCTACGGTCGCAGCGCACCGCTGCAGGCGCTGCACTGTGACATCGCCGATCCGCAAGTGCTGGCGGTGTTGCAGCCGGCGTCGTTCCATTCGGCCATGTGTCTGAACGTCATCGAGCACATTCCCGATCACCAGGCGGTGTTGGACCATGTCGCCGAGCTGCTGAAGCCCGGGGGCTACTTTGCGGTGGTCGCGCCCGCCGTCCCGTGGATCTACGGCGCCATGGACGCGGCTGACCACCACTGCCGCCGCTATTGGCTGGGCGAGATGACCGCGCTGTTTGAAAGCGCCGGATTTGAGGTGGTCGAGCGCCGGTACTTCAACCTGGTCGGGGCCTTGGGTTGGTTCTATTACGGGCGGATCTTGAAGCGGGAATACATTCCAGCGGGTTGTTGGCTCGGATTGGCGGACCACCTGATTCGACTCGGGCGGCAAGTCGAGCGCCTCGTTCGGGCGCCGCTGGGCCAGTCGGTCATCTGCGTCGGGCGCAAGCCCGTTCGAGGCGGCGTGCAGCCGAGTGCCGAGCCCGCGGCCGTGTTGCCACCGGCGGAACAGCCCGAACCTGTTGCAGTGGAAGAAGCCGCATGCATCCCCGGACGGTGAGCCGTTGGCCGACCCTGAAGTCGGCCGTCAAGCGCGGATTCCGGCAGCGGCTGGCGGGCTCGGCCCTGGAGCGCTGCCCGGCGCTGATCGTCTTGGTGTATCACTCCATCGACCCCGATCCGCCGCCGTATCTCAAAGCAATGGGCGTGACCACCCACCCCGACACCCTGGACGCTCATGCCGCCTGGGCCCGCGACCACTTTGACATCGTTCGGCTGGCCGAAGGCATCGACCGGCTGCGCGGCGGGCGACTGCCTACCACGTGCGTGGCCTTCAGTTTTGACGACGGCCTGCGCCTGACCTGTGAGTTGGCCGTTCCCATCCTGGGGCGCTACCACATTCCGGCGACCTTCTTCTTGCACCATCATCTGTTGACCGGGCGGGCCGGATGGATGTACACCGTGGCCCGGTTGGAACACGAAGGCCACACGGCGGAACTCGAGGAGGTCTTCGGTCCGTGCGCCGGCGAGTCGTTTACCGGTTACTTGCGCTGGCAGGCGGACGCCGATGTGCTGGCCCGCCGGCAGGCGCTGCAAGGCTACCCGCGCGGACCCGGCGATCGTCATACCGCCCATTGCAACCTGCAATACCTGAATACGCTCTCGTGCAACCCGTTGGTCGACCTCGGCAATCACAGCCTGGATCATCCGCGGTTCTGCCGGTTGACCGTCGAAGAGCAAACCCGCCAGATCCTCGAGAATGAGCAGGCGCTGTTCTGTCACGGAAACTACAAGCCGCTGTTTGCGGTTCCATTCGGGAAAGCCTGCGATTGGAACTTCGACACCATTTCCGCGGCGGCCCGGCTGCGGCACGAATTCCTCAGTGCAGCCGGTGGCGTCAACTTCACCGGTCGCACCGGTGTGGACATCTGTCGCATTCCGTGTGACGGCGTCGCCGCGGACGGCCTGGAGGAGCACATCATTCGCCGCGGATTGGGGCTCTAGTCCGCCAAGGGTACCGAGGCATGTCGATTGCAGTGCCGCACATCTCCGCGGGCCGACGGCGCCTGGCCGAGGGCACCCTTCAGCCCTTCGAGCGCCAACACCTCCAACCGGTCGCCGATTTGTTCGCCCGGGTGTTTCTGCAGCGCGCCCAGGGCGCCAGCGACAGCCTCTGCCGACAGTTCGAGGAGGTATTCTTCGAGCATCCCTGGCAGGGGTTGGCGGTTTCACCGTCGATGGTCTACCGGGATGCGGCCGGGGAGGTGGCCGGATTCTTCGGCGCCCATCCGCGGTTGCTGACGGTGTCGGGCCGGCGGTTCTCCGCGGTGGCAGTGGGACAGTTCATGGTGGATCCCCGGCAGCGTGGCCGCGGGATTGCGCTGGCGCTGACCGAAGCGATTCTGGCCGGCCCCCAAGCGTTGACCTTCACCACTTCGGCGGCCCCGGCCGCCGCCCGCATCTTCCGCCGGGCCGGATTCTGGACTCCGCCGTTTGCGGGCCTGCGCTGGCAGCGGCGCCTTCAGCTTCCGCGGGCCCTGGGCCGACTGCCGGCCGCGCGGCGGGTCCGCCGGATCCTGGCCGCCGTTCCCTTGCGACGGATGCTGCGGCGCCGGAGCCGGTCGGCCGCGGGCTGGCGCTGTCGCGCCCTGAGCGACCCGGCGACGTGGCAGGCCTTGCGCTGCGACCGGGGGTGGGGCACGATGCATTTCGTGATGACCGGCGCTCAGCTCGACTGGCTGTGGCAGCGATTGCAGCAGCACCATCGCGGCCGCCGACTGCGGATCACAGTGATTGAGGATGGTGCCGGGGTCAGCCAGGCCTGGGTGGTGGATCGGGTGTCGGCCAGCGGCCATGCCAAGATCCTGGAGTTCTGCAGCCGGTCGCCGGACTGGGTCACGCCACTGACCGTTTTTCTGAGGGCGGCGGAAGAGGCCGGCGTGGCCAGCGTGCGCGGCGGTTGCCACACACCCGAACTGACGGTTGCGGCGGCCGAGTGTGCCGCCCGACTGGTCTACACGACTCCGGCCACTGCATTCTTCACCCACCAGCGCCCGCTGCAACAGGCCGTGCTCAACGGCAGCGCTGCATACTCCGACTTGGACGGCGAGAGTTGGTTGCGGTTTCAGTGAAGGCCGGATGACGTCGCCAGGGACGTGGCTTTGGACGTATAATAGGAAGGATGTTGGGCGTGGGTTCTTGCAGGAAGCGTCGGCTGGCGGGAGGCGCGAATGGCTCATCGAAGTGGATTGGTTGCGGCGGGTGCCGGGCTGGTGCTCAGCCTGCTGGCGTGGGCGGCGAGCTATTGGCAGGTGGGCTACAGCCTGGCCGGCCAGGGAACGCACCTGGTGTTGCTCCGCGCCGGCCAACTGACTTTGGGCTGGACCGAGCGCACCCAGCAGCGCGGCTGGAGTGCCTTGGGTTTCGCCGGGCTGAAGACTTCCTGGTGGCCCCGGTACTCCGCTTTTCCGAACACCTTCTGGAGCCTGGCCATCCCGCTGTGGATCTTCGCGGTTCCGAGCGGCCTGTGGGTCTGGCGGCAGTTGGCATTTCGCGATCGGCAGCGGCGGTGGGGGCGGTGCACCGGCTGCGGGTATGTTCAGCGCGGAGTGTCCGAGGCGGTGTGTCCGGAATGCGGCCGGTCGTTGGTCAAGTAGGCGACGCTGGCCAAGGAACGCGAACGACGCTACGCCAGGGCCGCGGATCCTGCTGCGGGTTCGCATTCCGACCGCATCTGGGAGCCGCTGCCACGCGGCTCGCAGGGGCACGTGAAAGAACGCCACGTCCCGGCACTGCCTCCTTCCCCTAAAGATCTTGCGCAGACCATGACGATCTATTCACAGTCACCACCGTGCAGCCTCGGCTGACGGTCTTTCTTGACCCTGTACCTCACCCGTGGTACTGAACAGGCGTGGTCATGCATTCGGATGGATGACTGCGGAGATTGCATGTCGCGTGTGTGGCTCGGATGGCAGCGTCCCAACGGCGCTGCGGATGTTCGGGCCGGCGCGGCAGGCCGGCGGGCGTGAGTGGACCGTCGTACAGCGGCGTTCACACGGGCCCGACAATCCCCACTTGGCTCACAACCCACGGCAGGACAAGGAGAAGCTCAATGCTGCGCCCAGGATCGGTTCGAGCGGCCGTCGTCATGGTGTGTCTGAGTGTGCATTTCGTCAGTGCCGCGGTGGTCACGGTTACGTTTTCGGGCGAGGTCACCGACGTGGTCAACTCGGACGGCCTGTTGCCGATGCCCGTCGTGGCCGCGGGCGATGCGTTCACCTTGAGCTATGAATTTGACACGGCTACCGGCGATGGTGAACCGTCGGTGAGCTTCGGGACTTATGCCCTGAGTTCGATCGATATGGTGATGGTCAACCTGGGGACCTTCAACGCACCCGGTGAGATCCGCGTGGTCAACGACACCGACTACTCGGATGCGGTGACCGGAGAGGATTTCTTCGACGTGGATGCCTACGTGGTCGGCACTGGATTCGATCCGATCTCGATCGGTCTGGTCGGCAGCATGGACATGTCCGCAATTCTGGCCGATGACCAGATGTCGGTATTTGCCAACGACTCCTTGCCCGCGGCCTTGCCCGACCTGTCGGAATTCGAAACCCGGATTGTGGCGCTGAGCTACATCGACGATGAGGGCCGGTCGTTCTTCATTCAGGCCGACATCACCTTGCTGGAAGCTTCTGGCGATTGCCCCAGACCGTGTGACGACGGCGTGGATTGCACCAAAGACGCCTGCGTAGGCGGCGTGTGCGTCAGCACACCCAGCGATGCCCTGTGCGACAACGGCAACTTCTGTGACGGGTCCGAGACCTGCAATGGGATGGGCGGCTGCGAAAGCGGGAGCCCACCCAACTGCAATGACGGCAATGTCTGCACCGCTGATTCCTGCAGCCCCGATGAGAATCAGTGTGTTCACGTGCCCAGCGATGCGTTGTGCGACAACGGCCGAGCCTGCGACGGTGTGGAGGCCTGCGATCCCGATCTGGGCTGTCAACCGGGCATCCCGCTCAACTGCAACGACGGCGTGGTGTGTACCTTCGATAGTTGCGACGAAGACACCGATTCCTGTGTGCATACGCCCAACAACGCGGTGTGCGACAACGGCGATTCTTGTGACGGTGTCGAATTCTGCGAGGTCGCCCTGGGCTGCCAGGCGGGCGACCCGGTCGACTGCAATGACGGCGTGGCCTGCACGGTGGACACCTGTGACGAGACCACCGATGCCTGCGTGCACACCCCCAGCGACGACTTCTGCGACAACGGCGATTTCTGCGACGGCGGCGAGACCTGCGGCCCCGGCGGCTGCCAGTTGGGTACCCCGCGAAACTGCAGCGACGGAGTCGCCTGCACCGCCGATGCCTGCGACGAGGCGGCCGATGTCTGCGTGCACATGCCGCTGGATTCTTTCTGCGACAACGGTGATGCCTGCGACGGCGTGGAGCACTGCGACGCACAGGCGGGTTGTGTGCTGGGTGCCCCGCCGAACTGCAACGACGGCATCGCCTGCACGCTGGACGCCTGTGATCCGAGCACCGGGGACTGCCTGCACACGCCCAGCGACGGGTTCTGCAACAACGACGATTTCTGCGACGGCGACGAAGTGTGCGGGCCGGCCGGGTGTGAACCTGGCCCGTCCCGGAACTGCAACGACGGTGTGGCCTGCACGATCGACTCCTGTGACGAGGCAGCCGATGCCTGTGTCAACACACCGCTGGACGCATTCTGCGACAATGGCGATTCCTGTGACGGGTCCGAGAGTTGCGATCCGGTGAACGGCTGTGCGCCCGGTGCTCCGCCCAACTGCAACGACGGCATCGCCTGCACTTTCGACACCTGCGACCCGATCACCGGGGACTGCCTGCACACGCCCAGCGACGCGTTGTGCAACAACGGCGATTTCTGCGACGGCGACGAGGTCTGCGGGGCCTCGGGCTGTACCGCGGGCGAGCCGCGGAGCTGCAACGACAGTGTGGCCTGCACCGTGGACGCCTGCGACGAGAAGACCAACGCCTGCGTGCACCTGGCGCTGGACGCCTTCTGCGACAACGGCGAGATCTGCGACGGGTCGGAAACGTGCGATCCCCTGGGCGGCTGCCAGCCGGGCGTGCCGCCCAACTGCAATGACGGCGTGGTCTGCACCCTCGACAGTTGTGATCCGGCCAGCGGGGCGTGCGTGCACACGCCCAGCGACGCCCTGTGCGACAACGGCCGCGCGTGCGACGGCCAGGAAAGTTGCGATCCGCTGGGGGGGTGCCTCCCGGGGACACCGCTGTCCTGCAATGACGGGGTGGTGTGTACGCTCGACAGTTGTGACGAGAAGACCGATGCCTGCGTCTACGCGCCGCAGGCCGATCTGTGCGACAACGGCGATTTCTGCGACGGGCAGGAGACCTGCGATGCGCAGGCGGGCTGCCAGCCGGGCACCCCGCCGAATTGCAGCGACGGGGTCGCCTGCACCATCGACCTCTGCGACGAGGGCACCGATTCCTGTGCGTCTGCGCCCAGTGACGGGTTCTGCAACAACGGCGACTATTGCGACGGCGTCGAAACCTGCGATCCGCTCACCGGTTGCCAGCCGGGGACGCCGCCGGATTGTAATGACGGGGTGGTCTGCACCGTGGACTCCTGCAATGAGCTGAGCGACACCTGCAGCCAGGTCCTGGATCCCGACTTCTGTGACAACGGTGATTTCTGCGACGGCTTTGAAACCTGCGATCCAGCCACGGGCTGCCAGCCAGGGACCCCGCCGATCTGCGATGACCAGGTGGCCTGCACGGTCGACAGTTGTGATGAGGCCAACGACGTGTGTGCCTCGGTGCCGCAGCATCTGTTGTGCAATGACGGCAACAGTTGCACCAACGATTTCTGCAGCTTCAGCGGGTGCGTGTTCGAGTTGACGCGCGGCGCGGAATGTGCCAATGCGGGCGACTGCGCCGCAGACGAGCTGTGTGAGAACTGCATGTGCGTGCCGTCCATGGAGATTATCGGGGCCTGTTGCTTGCCGCCAGGCGGCGGCGCGGGTCGCTCGCTGCCTGGTGACGACGACGACGACGGGGGCGAGTTGCCCGCCGGCGACGATGACGACGACGGTCCCGACGGCGATCCACCGGCCGAACCAGCGCGTTCGGACTCGGGCGACAACGATGACGACGCCGCCGGCGAACTGCCGGTCGGGGATGACGACGACGATGCCGACCTGATGGACAGTTGCGTGCCGCTTCGGGAGGACGAGTGCCTGGACCAGGGCGGCACGTTCCTGGGCGTCGGTAGCATTTGTCGCCCGGGCATTTGCGGCAGTGATGTTTGCGAAGACGGGAAGCCGTGCGCGCTCACGCTGAAGTACACCGGTCAGGACTGCTCGGCCAGCGATCACTCGCAAAGCGACAGCTCGGTGGCCTGTACGGGTGACCCGGCGCTGGCGGCCGAGGTCATGATCGTGGCGAACGATGACGACGAGGCCGGCGGCGGCCTGGTGTGGTTCACGGGCAATGTTCTGCTCGGCGACAACTTTGTGCTCGAGGCCGCCAACGCCGGGGAGGAGCGGCTGAAAGCAAATACCTTCGTCCACATCTTCGATATCGCCGACGGCAGCTTGTTGCAGAGGGTGAAGTTCCACACCTCGTGCTCGCAGCCGTTGGCGCTCGGTGATCAGTTCGGCGGGGTGCAGTTGGTCGGGTTTGTGGCCGAGGGTGATTGCCAATAGCGCCCCATGCCGGCGCCGGTGACGACGATGCCGGACCGGATGCCGGACCGTTCGCAGTGTCTTCGGCATGACCGGAAAGTGACCGCAGCCGCTGCCCGGGGCGCCCGTCCCAAACGGTGGGATCCGCGGGATGTACGATGTGGGCTGACGCCCGAGGAAATCATGGCCCGTCGCCTGTCTGACTTTTTCAAGAGCGCTCGTGTGCCCGAAGCGGTCGGAGCTGAGCCGGCTGCGGCGAACGCCGAACCCGAGGCGCCGCGGATGATCGAGCTTGCCGGCACGAGGGTACCGGCGGTGCCGTCGGAGTTGCCGCAGTCCGAGATCGTTCCGGAGATCTTTGCCGACCTGGTGCTCAAGCTGGCGCACCTGGACTTGAACATCACGACCGAGCGCGTGGTGCAGCAACTGTGTTTGCCGCTGTCCATCGCTTCGGCCCTGCTGGAGCAGCTCCGCAGTGACCACTTGCTGGAGGTCATGGGCCCCACCGGTCCGTTCAACTATCGCTTTGCGATCACCGATCGCGGGCGACAGCGGGCGACCTGGTTGCTGGAGAATTCGCAGTATGTCGGTCCGGCGCCGGTGTCGCTAAGCGAATACACCCGGATGCTGGAGTATCAGTTTGGGAATCTACCGCCGGTGACGGCCGACGATGTGGCCGAGGTGCTCAGCAACCTGGTGCTGCCGGAACAGGCCCGCGAGGTGGTCGGCCTGGCGGTGTCGGCCGGGCGGAGTCTGTTCGTGCATGGGCCGCCCGGGGGTGGCAAGACCAGCATCGGACGACAGGTGCACGCCGCGCTGCACGGTTACTTGTGGCTGCCGTACTGCATCGCGGTCGACCGCCACATCATCCGGCTGTTCGATGCCCGCTTTCATCGGCGGGCGCCGTTGGGGGTGTCCAGCCAGGAGGCCACCGGGATGGATCAGCGCTGGGTGCGGATCACCCGCCCGTTCGTGGTGGTCGGCGGTGAGCTGAGCCTCAGCGATCTGGACCTGACCTGGGATCCGGGTCTGGGGTACCACGAAGCTCCGCCGCACATCAAGGCCAACGGCGGCACCTTCCTCTTGGACGATTTCGGGGCTCAGCCGGTCGAGCCGCACCGCCTGCTCAATCGCTGGATCATCCCGCTGGAGTATCGGGTCGATCATCTGACCTTGCGCACCGGCCAGAAACTGGAGGTGCCGTTCCGGCAGTTGCTGGTGATCTCGACCAATCACGATCCCGAAGTGGTCATGACCCCGGCGCTGCTCCGGCGGATGGGGTACCGGGTGTACGTCGGTCCGCCGACCCACGAGGCCTATGCCGAGATCTTCCAGCGCTATGCCCGCCGTCATGAGGTCGAGGTTCCTCCGGGCCTGGTCGAAGGTCTGATTCGGCGCTACGCTGCCGAGCAGCGGGAGATCGCCAGTTGTCATCCGCAAGACCTGATTGAGCGCGCCCGCGACATCTGCGGCTACCACGACCTGCGATTCGCCTTGAATGCCGAAGTTCTCGATGTCGCCTGGAAGAGCTACTTCGGCACGGCGCGCTGACCTGGGTCGGCTGTGATGCCGGTCGGTAGATCGTCGCCAGTGCGGATCGTGCGCCCACGGCCGCGCTCCAACCGTCCCGGCAACTCGGTAACCGGCAATCGATCCTGACGGACGAACGCCACCGGCCCGGTCGGGCGGAGCCGCGCCGCAGAATGCGGGACCGACCTTCATGAAGGGCTCCCTGGATTCGTTTGAACGGGTGCCCTACGTCCCGCTTGATTTGGCGCGGCAGCGCCAGGTGAAGAATCCAACCAGCAGCGCGAAGAGTCCGACACCCAGCAGGTCGCGCGGGGTCAGGGTGGTGATCTCAAAGGGCATGCGAATCGAGGTACCCGGTTGGACGGTCGTGCTGCGATAGACCGTGATCGCGGCGATGGCCACGCCCATGATGCCCTGGCCGCCGACCAGGCCGGATCCCAACAACACGCCGCGCGCTCGCCGGGCCAGGCGGGTCTCGGTTGAGCGAGCGGTTCGTTCCAGCGCACCGCGTAACAGTCCGCCCAGAAACACCGGCACCATGGTGGCCACCGGCAAGTACACGCCGACGGCAAACGGCAGCGAGGGGATGCGGGCCAGCTCGGCGATGATCGCCACGGCGGCGCCGCTGCCGATCAGGATCCACGGCAGTTTGTTCTCCAGAACCCCCTCGATCACGATCTTCATCAACGTGCCCTGCGGTGCCGATAGTTCCGCGCTGCCCAGGGTGTAGGCCCGGTCCAGCATCATGACGGTGCCGCACACGAAGACCGCAGAGGTCAACACACCCAGCAGTTCGCCGACCTGCTGCCGCCGCGGTGTGGCCCCCAGCAAGAAGCCGGTCTTGAGATCCTGGGAGGTATCGCCTGCGATCGACGCGGCGATGGCCACCACGCACCCGACGGTCAGGGCGGTGACTTTGCCGGTGTCGTCGGTCCAGCCCAGCAGCAGAAACACACCGGCCGTGCCGATCAGGGTGGCGATGGCCATTCCGCTGGTGGGGTTGGAGGTCACCCCGACCAGGCCGACGATCCGAGAGGACACGGTGACGAAGAAGAACGCAAAGATGACCACGCATACCGAGGCGCACAGCCGCACGGCGAACGCGTCAATCCCGAAGACCGGCGGGACGAAAGCCAGAACCGCCGCAATCAGCAGCACGCCCAGCCCGACAACGCTCAGCGGCAGGTCGCTGGAGGTCCGCGCAACCGGGCTCGCGGACTCCTGTTCGCCCAGTCGTGACCGCAACTGCCGGGCCCCGATGCGGAAACTCTCGACCATGGTCGGGATGCTGCGGATCAGCGTGAGCAGTCCGGCGGTGGCCACGGCACCGGCGCCGATATAACGCACATATTTCTCCCAGAGGTCACCGCTGAGCATCTCGCGGATCAGCCGGTGCTCCTCCGGGTAGAGGGGCGCGGTGCGCTCGGCGCCCCACACGGCGATGATCGGAATGATCAGCAGCGAGGACAGCAACCCGCCGCCGACCATGACGGCGGCGATGCGCGGACCCAGGATGTAGCCGACGCCGAACAGGGCCGCCGACAGCTTCATGCCAATCTGGGCCTTGGGAATGCCGGGGACAGCGCAGGCCACTTCCTTGGGAATGAGTTTGATCCAGCCGACCACGAACTCGAACGCGGCGCCCAGCCCCAGCCCCAGAAACACGTTGTGGGCCCGGGCGCCGCCGACTTCGCTGGCCACCAGCACCTCGGCACAGGCCGTGCCCTCGGGGTAGGGCAGGTGGCCGTGCTCGCGTTCGATCAAGAAACGGCGCAGCGGAATCATGAACAGCACGCCCAGCAGCCCGCCGCACAACGCCAGCAGGGTCATCTGCAACAGCGGCGGATCAAAGCCCCACATGAACAGTGCCGGCAGGGTGAAGATCACCCCGCTGGCCACCGAGCTGGAGGCCGACCCGATGGTCTGAGCCATGTTGGCTTCCAGGATCGTGCCCCGGACGCCGACGCTGCCCAAGGCCCGATAGGCGGCCACGGTCATGACCGCCACCGGGATGGATGTCGAGATGGTCAAACCGGCCTGCAGCCCGAGATAGGCATTGGCCGCCCCGAAGAGGATCCCGAAGAGGATCCCGGACACCGCGGACTTCACCGTGAACTCGAGGGGGCTGGCGCTGGCCGGGATGTAGGGCACAAAGACATCGCCGGCGGACACCGGCTGGCTGAGCCCCTGCTTGTCACCCATGAATGCTCCCGGAAAAAGAACAGGCGTCGACGGTGACGGGACCATAACATGACGCCACCGCGGCGTAAACCAAGAAGGGGCGCACACCTAAGCGAGCAGCCGGTTCCTTGAATTCCTTGGACTTGGGGAATGGTCTGGCATCGAGGAGCGGTGGTGATAGAATGAAATCGTCATCTCGAGCCGCAAAAGTTTCTTTACCAACGGGAAGGGGGTTTCCGATGCGAGCCTCGACAGTTGCGGTCTCGATCGCGCGTAGCATGATTGTGCTCAGTCTGTTCGCTTCGGGAGTGTCGGCTACTCCGGTGGAGTTTGTCACCCTTGACGGCACCAGCCCGCAGGCCGCCGCCGAAGGGCTGTGGACGTGTGACGTCTTCCTGCAGTTCGACGGTCCGGACGACCTGCTGCTGAGCATTGCCTTTGCAGACATCACCACGGACGATCCGCTCGGCTTCTTTCAGGTCCCGGCGGCGATGGGCGGCAGCGACACGGCGCCACTCGAGCTTCTTTTGGATATCTTCCCGGACCTGGTCTTCGACAGTTACTTGACCATCAGCCTGGAGATCGTGGCCATGGGGGTGAACGATTGCACTTCTCTGGATGCCGACTTCATCAGCGACTTTTTCAACAACCACGGCCAGATCGTCGGTGGCTGGTGGTGCAACAATCCACCCTCAGGGCAAGGCTTGGTCGATCCTGAGCACATGCAGATTTTCGTGGCCCGGTGGACCGTCCGCGACGGATACAGCATCGCCGGAGATGTCACCGTGTTTTACAACGACGCCAGTGACCCGGTCCCGTTGCCGATTCAGTGCGTCCAGGAAGTGCCGTGTATCGGCAACATCAACGGCGACGGCGCGGTCGATCCCGCGGACCTGGCATTGTTGCTGGGCAGCTGGGGCCCCAATCCCGGCCCGGCCGACCTCAACCACGACAACGCGATCAACGCCGCCGACCTGGCCTTGCTGATTGCACACTATGGGCCGTGTGCGTAAGCGGGCATCTCCGGCGATGGGGTACACAAAGGTGCGCGAACTGACTGACCCCACGGAGACTCGAACTCCGGTCTTCAGGATGAGAACCTGATATCCTAGCCGCTAGACGATGGGGCCTCCGGTCAACTGCTCGACCGTGCGGTGCATTCTAGCAATCCGGGTGGGGGTACGCAATCGCCAGACCCGGCCGCGGGCGAAGCCGAGAACCTACAGCACCACAATGGCATCCCCCGATAACGAACCGCATTCAATTTGACATTGCGGGCGGCAGAATGAAGAATTCATGCGTCTTGTGAATTCAGGTAATCCGGGAGAACGAGGGCTGCAACCGCGTGATCGGACCCGACTCAACTGACCTCGTGCAGCGGCGGCGTGTGTCAGCCGTCGTCCTGGCGCTCCTGGGTCTGGCCGCCTCGGCGTGGCTGGGTTGCAGCGGACCCGGGGCGGCCTCGGATGAGCCGGGGGCCGTCGAGGCCCCCATCGCCGACGCCGGCGCCGACCAAACGGTCCCGCGGCGGTCGGCCGTTCAACTCGACGGCAGCGGCAGTTCGGATCCCGGCGGTCTGCCCCTGAGTTTCCGCTGGATTCAGATCAGCGGTCCGCTGGTGACGCTGGTCGGTTCAAGCACCATCCGCCCGACCTTTGAGGCTCCGGAGTTGAGTTCAGCGGTGACCCTGGAGTTTGAGCTGGAAGTCAGCAACGGTTCCAGCACGGCGACCGCCCGCACCCGGGTCATGGTGGTCGATCACATCGACCTGGCAGTGGAAGCCGGCGCCGACCAGAGGGTCAGCGAAGGTCAGTCGGTTGTGCTCCTGGCGGAGGTGACCGCGCCGGCGTCCGGTCTGGGAGCCCTGCGTTACGCCTGGTTGCAACTCTCGGGTCCGAGCGTGGAGCTGACCAATCCCGACAGAATCAGCACCTCTTTTGTCGCTCCCGCCGTAGCGGGGACGGCGATTGAATTGCGCTTCCAAGTCACGGTGAGCCACGGCACGCAGACGGAGGTCGACGTGGTCTCGGTGATCGTCGAAGCGACGCCAGCGTCGCCGGGAGACGATGACGGCCCGCTCCCCGACGACGGCGACCCGTCCGAGGGCAGTCCGCAGGACCCGCCCGACGCACCCACGACGTGCCAGTCGAACAGTGATTGCGATGATGGCTTGTTTTGCAACGGCGGCGAGCAATGCACCGGCGGATCGTGCCAGGCCGGCACGCCGGCGTGTGCGGGGCAGCCGTGTGACGAAGGGCAGGATGCCTGCCTGTTGTGTGTGACCCAGGCGGACTGCGACGACGGCGTGTACTGCAACGGGATCGAGGCGTGCCTGGACGGCGGGTGCTTTGCGGGCGCACCGCCGTGTGCCGGCCAGGGGTGTGACGAGTCCGTGGACGTCTGCGGTTCCTGCGCCGGCCACGCCGACTGCGATGACGGCAAGTACTGCAACGGAGCCGAAGCCTGTGTCGGCGGAATCTGCCAGGCCGGCGCGGCTCCGTGCGCGGACCTGTGCGACGAATCGGACGATGTCTGTGTGGCCTGTTTCAGTCCGGACGATTGTGATGACACGCTGTTCTGCAACGGGACCGAGGCCTGTATTTCCGGGACCTGTGTCAGCAGCCAGGCGCCCTGCCCGCAGCAGTGCGACGAATCCGCTGACGAATGCGTGGAGTGTCTCAGCGCGGCCGACTGCACCGATGACGGGCTATTCTGCAACGGTCCCGAAGATTGCTTCGACGGCACCTGCAGTTCCAGCGGCGATCCGTGTACCGCCGGCCACTCCTGCGACGAGGCCGCCGAGACCTGCACTTCCGGCTGAACGACCGCAGGCGCTGCGTCGGGTGGGCCGGGCCGCGGTGATGCCCGCCGATCCGCGGTCAGGTCGAGGAGCGCTGCCCGGAGTGCGGCGAGCGGTTTGCGGGCAAGTGAGCGCGCCCGGCTCACTCGGCGGGTAGCAGGGCGATGCAGGCGGCGTCGGACGCTACCAGGATCACCCCGATCATCTTGCCGTCGGCGCGGGACAGCACCACGGCACCATGCCAAACCTCGTCGATCGAGACCACCGGATCGACGGTCCAGGTGTGTTCACCGGCCTGCAGGCGGGCGGCGGCCAGGGGCAGCGGGGATGAGGTCGGATCGGCGATCGCGACGCAATCCTCAACTTCCGTCGGCCGGCGGCGGCGCTGGCGCGGCCAGTGCTCCGGCTTGACCTGGACGTCGAGCAAGGCCAGTCCGTGCCCAACCCAACGGGTGTCGGCCGGCAAGGACAAAGGCCGCCCGGCGACCTCCAGAACCAGGGACTCCGCGGCTTCGGCGGGTGGCGTCAGGAGGTCGGCCGGCCCGAGCAGTCCGTCCTCGGTTTGCAGGACCCACCCGCGGCGCGAGCGTTGCGACTTCAGGAATCGGCCGGCGTTCCAGGACACCACCGCCCGGATCGGCGCCGGCAGGATGCCGCCGGGCGGCAACAAGGGGCTGCCCAGCATGACCTGCGGCCGCCAGTCCAGCCACTCTTTGCGCGGCTTGTCGAACAATTCGAAGCGATGGCCGGTGCGCACCGGCGCGCCGCCATCGGGTGGGGTGGCCAGGGCCACGCCACCGGCCAGCAAAGCCTCCACCGAATCCATCTCGATGGACATCCCTTTGAATCCGAGTTCAGCTTCAAAGCCACCGACATTCCAGAAGCGCGATTGGGCGCGGACCAGTTGGGCATAGGCTTTGGGCACGTGCACCCGGGCTTCCACGGCGGCGGCATCGCTGCTCAGGCCCACCGACAGCACCGTGCCGACGGGCACCTGGCGGTAGAGCACCGGCGTGCCAGGGCGCAGACCGCCGCGCCGCGGGCTCTCCAGGATCACCTCCAGATCACCGGGCTCGATGGCGTCGACCACCGGCGGTTCGCTGAGCCCCATGAAATGGCGCCGCGGCGGCCCTTCGCCGGGGAGCATCGCCAGATAGCGCGGCCCGACCACGGTTTCCAGCCCCGTTGCGCCGGTGACGTTGAGCTGCGGGCGGACCACCCAGAAGCGCGTTCCGGCGCGGGCCAGACCCCTGGGCTGGGAAGTGAGCACCGCGGTGACCACCACGCCGTCGAGGGTGTCGTCCAGTTCCACCGAGCGCACCTGACCGACCACAATCCCGTTGTAGCGGACGTCAGCCCCAACCGACAGCCCGTGGCCGGCGTCGAGGTGCACGGTCACCGACTGCCCGCGATGGGCCCAGGCGTTCGCACCCATCCACGCTGCCACGAGCACCGCCACCGCGGGCAGCAGCCACAACCAGGTCCAGCGGCGTTCCGGTTGCAGAATCGCCTCGGGCAGGTCGGATGTCGTGGGTGGGGGCTTCATGAGGTCTGGTTGCCGGCGGCCGGTTCCGCCGGCCACAAGGAGTGTGGGTCGAATAATGCGGTGGCCACCAGGCTGAGGATGACACAGGTGGTGAAGGCCAATGCCGCCGGTCCGGCGGAGACCTCCACGAAATCACCCATCTTCAGGGCCGCCACCAGCAGCGCCACCAGCAGCACGTCGAGCATCCCCCAGCGACCGGTGAATTCGACCACGCGGTAGGTCACCGCCCGGTGTTCGTGGCGCAGGAACAGGCCGCCGGCCGAGAGCACCAGCAAGGACAGCAGCTTTCCGAGCGGCAGCACGACGGAGCACAGCAGCACGATGATGCCCACGATCAGATGGCCGCTGCCCATCAACGAGGTCACGCCCTGGAGGATGCTGGCATCGCTGTGGTACCCGAAGCGCTCGACGCGAAGCATCGGCAGGCTGACCGCCAGCGGATAGAGCACCAGGGCCGCCATGGCGACCGCGGCCGTGCGACGGTTACTGCGCATGCTGGTGGTCCGGCGGTGCAGCCCGGTGCGGCAGCGCACGCAATAGGCTCGCAAACCCGGCGGAACCACCGGCAGGGTCTGCAACAGCCCGCAACAGGGGCAGGCCCGCAGGCGGGCCCGTGGATCTTCAGTTCGACGGCTCACGGCAGTCCCTTTCCAAGGAACCATTCGGCTGTGCCCACCGGAGATTGTGCGGCTGGCGGACGCTGCGTCAAGGACCTGCCACGCCGCCCTGCCCATATCCCGGGCCCAGCGTCGAATACACTTCATTATGATGGCCGCGATTGGACGGTTGGGCCCATGGCCCATGTCCCAATCGCCGGGGGCCGATTATCATGGACCGCATGAACGACCGACGCGCCGATGCGCTGAAGCGGCTGGCGGACCCCGGGGTCCAGGTGCGGTTGGAGCGGCTCGGATTGGACTGGAGCCCACTGGACACCAATGTCTGCGGTGCGGCCTGGTTCAAACGCGGCCACCCGGAAGCGCCCCCCGTGGTGGGGCTGATCGGCGGGGCCTCGTCGGGCAAGAGCACCTTGTTCAACACCCTTTGCGACTTTGAGGCCAGTCGGATCAGCGCCCACGCCCATGAGACCGTCGGGCCGCTGGCCGCCCCCGCCGCCGAGGGCCTCGACGACCTGCGGGTGTGGATCGACGAACAGCGGATGTTCGGTGGGCTCGGCGTCGCTGCTGATCCGACCAACGGCGCCAGCCCCGGCAGTGTGTCCGGCGTGACCTTGGTGGCACGACCCGGCGGAGCGCTGGGTGAGGCGGTGGTCGTCGATACGCCGGACGTGACCAGCCAGATGTCCGCCGAAGAAGGTTCGCTCACGGCCCAGTTGCTGCCGTGGTTCGACGCCGTGATCATCGTGGTCGATGAGGAACGCTGGTTCGACGCCGCCGTGTTCGAGGAACACGCCGGTCTGGCGGAAGCATTCGGTCAATCGTGTTTCGTGATGTTCAACCGGACGGGCGAGGGGCCGGCTTTGGCCACGGCGGAGCGCTCCCAACTGGCCGATCACGCCGCCGCCCGGCGGGCCGCCGGCCATTGCGTCAGCCCCTATCGACCGGGCAGCGGCTATCGCCCCCTGGCCCCGGAAACCCGGGCCGTTGTGTTGGAGTGGATCGGCCGGTTGCCGGCCGGGGGACGCAGCGCTGCCTTGGAGCGCCGCGTCAGGCGGCGCTGTGCCGAACTGTTGCAGTGCAATGTCGAACGTGTCGAGCAGTTTGAAGCGCTGTGTCACGACGTCGATCAGGAGTTGATCCGGCAGGCCGGCGATGCCCATTTGACCACCGACCTGCTGACGCCTGATGAACGCCGCCTGTTGGGGTTGGGCCATCGCTTCTTGCCCTTGTACGACCTCCTGCAGAACATCTCGCGGCGGTGGTCGCGGTGGGTCCGCCCGGCGGCGGCATCCGAGGCGATTGATTTCAACAAATCCCCCGGGCGACTCGCCGAGGTCTTGAGCCGTAACCTGGACCACCGCTTTCGACACGTCGCCGACCGCGTTGATCATCTGATCGGTTCCAGCGATTACTACGGTGCCGCTCCGACCGCCTGGCAGACCCACTGGCAACCGCCGGCGTTCGACGCCGCCGGCTGGGCCCGCAAGATTCAAGCCCACATCGAGACCTGGAAGGCGGAGAGCCAGGCGCAGTCGCGGCGGGCCGACCTGGCCGCCATGGCCGTCGGGGTGCCGCTGCTGCTGGCGGACCTGTTGTTACTGGGCGGTGCCGGCATGACCCTGGCCTGGACCACCACGTCGGTGGCGGGATGGTTCGGCGCCAAGACGGCGGTCCGGCTGCTGCAGGGTTCCGCGGCGTTCAAGGAGTACCAGACCACGGTGCGGGCCTACCAGGCGCTGGTCCGGGAGGCATTGGTCAGGCAATGGGAACAGAACCTCAATCAACTGCCGCGGCGCCACCTGGCCATGAGCGATCCGGTATTGGAGGCGGTGATCGAATGGTCCACGCCGACAGCGACATGAGCGGCGGCGCCGCAGGTCCCGAGGCCGCCCTGGCGGCCGCCAACCGGCGGTTGGCCCGGGCGCTGCAGCGCTCGCCATTGCCGCTGACCGCTGGGGCGGCCCAGACCCTCCGCGATCCGCTGTGGGTGTGGGGCGTGCTCGGCGGAAAGGACGTTGGCAAGAGCAGCTTGATCAACGCACTGGCCGGTGGCGAAGTCGCCGAGCCGTCGGCGACCGTCGGCGAGGGCACCTATCGGCCGGCGGTGTACCTGAGCGCCCAGGATGAGGCGGCCTTGCGGAGTCGCCTGGGCGGGGTCCCGGAGCTGGCGGTGGTCTACCGCTCCGGCGGACCGCAGTCGCTGCGCGGCCTGGCGTTGGTGGACCTGCCCGATTTCGACTCGCTGTTTGAACACCACGTCGATCAGGTCCGCCGGATCGCCGGCGTCCTGGATGGCATCATCTGGGTGACCACCCCCAAGAAGGTCGCCGATCTGCGGGCCATCCGCGAGATCCGCGGCGTGCTTAAAGACCGCACCAACTTCATTTACGTGGTCAACAAGATCGACTGGCTGCTGGCCCAGAGCGAACAACCGCCGGAGCAGGCTCTGGCCCGTTTGCGCGGAGCGCTGCAGGCCCAGATTCGGGCGTCGGGCGAGTCCAACGGGGCCGCCCGGACGTTCTTGATCAGCGCCCGGTATCGCGATTCCGGGGCCATCGTCCAGGCGATCGGTCGCAGTCGTAACATTCCGGACGGCACGGTCGGCCCGGAGTTGGCTGCGGCGGCGGTCCATCTGCAGCGTGAATTCGAGGCCCTTCGCCAAGTTCTGACCACGGCGCCCAGCGGGTCCGACGTCAGCGCCGGAAAGCACGCCAACCTTAATTACCAGGTTGGACATCAGGCCCGACAGGTGCTTGAGCATTTTCAACCGCAGCGCACCATTCAGCGGCTGGAGCACGAACTTGGCGATGGGCGGTCGGCGGAACTGGTTCACCGCTCGTTTCCGGCGGGGTACTGCCGGCAACTCCTGGGCCGGCTGAACTCCGAGAAGGAACTGCTGGTGGAGTGGACGGCCGCGTTGGTTCGGCGGCGGATGGCGTATTGGCCGATGGTCGGGGTGGTGGCGTTACCGGTGGTCCTGATCATGGCGCTGGTTCAGGGGCTACGTGCCTATTTGCCAGGGTCGGCGATCCGGGTGCCGGATGATCCATTCCGCAGCGACGGTCTGGCGCTGGAAGACCGCATCGACGCCATCCTGGACGGCCTGCGGCGGGCCTGGAGCCGGGCAGTACAGGGGGCCGCGCTGCGCTTGCCCGATTCCGACCCGGTGGCCCACCAGTTCCGGCAGGATGCCAGAGCCCTGGCATCTAACCGCCGGGAGTCGTGTATCGCCGCGGCAATGCAGCGCAGGCCGACTTGGATCGGACGCGCGGTGCGCTGGATCCTGCCGGTGGCCATCCTGCTTTGGTTTCCGGTGGTTCAGCCGCTGCTGGCTGTGCTCTTGGCGGCGGCCGGCGGCGATTCCACGAAGATGGGACCCTGGCTGCTGGTGGAGACATTGTCGGCCGGGCAGGTGCTCAGCGGGCTGGTGGTGGCCCTGCTGATCCTGGCGCTGATTGCAGGGGGGGTGTACGCCCGGGCGTTGCGCGATGCCCTGGCGGCCGTGGACCGCCTGGCGGCCGCGGACCCCGGCGATGATCCGGTCGATCTGCTGGAGTCGTTGCTGGCGACGGTGTCCGATCCGATCGCGACCTTCCGGGAGGAACTCGTGGCCGCCGAGCAGGACCTACGGGGCTTGGCGGGCCTGTACAACGGGCCCCAAACCGGTGCGACTGAACCGGTATCTACATATGACAAAGGAAGTTAGAAGAATCTGGCGCTCCGACCGCTCCGTCAATTCGCCCTTCTGTTCGTGGAAAACCGACTGGGTTGGGTTAACATGGGCTCACTGAGTTCTCTCGCGGTCACTTCTGCTGCAACCCACGCGGCCGAGGTGTTGGCGCGTGCATCATAAGGATCGTCATAAGGAGGCGGATCATGTCAAGGTCGGGATTTGTGGCCGTGGTCGTGTGCGTGGCGCTGCCGGCGGGCGTGCCGACCGAAGCCAGCGATCCGTCATTCTCAAACATGACCAACGCGGCGGGTGTTGCGGTGACCCATAGCATCGCCGGCGGCTTTGCCCATGACAATTACACCGGCGGTGGCACGGTCGGCGATTTCAACAATGACGGCTGGCAGGATCTGTACGTGATCAGCGGCGGGGAGGTTCCGGTCACCCTGGAGGACCAGCCGGATCACCTGTTCATCAACAACGGCGACGGCACGTTCACCGACCGTGCGGCCGAGTGGGGTCTGACGGCCATCCACCGCGGCAAGGGCGCGTCGGTGGGCGACTTCAACAAGGATGGTTGGCTGGACCTGTACGTGACCAGCGCCGGGCCACCGGGGCCTTCGGGAGCGGCCGGGCGGCACAAGCTGTATCAGAATAACGGTGACGGCACCTTCACCGACGTGGCGGCGGCCGCAGGGGTCAACTTCACCACCCCGACTTCGGAGGACGGTTTCGGCTCGACCTTCGGCGATTACGATCTGGACGGTGACCTGGACTTGTTCGTGGCCGGCTTTGCCACCAACAACACCGGGCTCAAGTTGTTCCGAAACAACGGCGACGGCACCTTTACGGATCAGACCAGCGACATCGACTTCGACAATCCCGACATTAATGGCTTTGCCCCGCGGTTTGCCGACATGGACGGTGACTGGTATCCCGAACTGCTGGTGGCGTCGGACTTCGGCAGCAGCGTCTATCTGCGCAACAACACCGACGGGACCTTCGACGACGTCACGGCTTTTGCCGGCACCGGGTACGACGAGAACGGCATGGGCCAGGCTGTCGGCGACTTCGACGGCAACGGCTTCATCGATTGGTATGTCACGTCGATCTACCTCCCGAGCAATCAATGGACCGGCAACAAGTTGTACCTGAACCAGCAGCATCACAGCTACGATGAGGTTTCCGAGGCCAGCGGCGTGGCCGACGGCGGGTACGGCTGGGGTGCGCTGGCCGTGGACTTCAACCACGACGGCCTGCTGGATATTGCGGAGACCAATGGGGATACATTCGGCATCTTTGCCGGTGAGCAAGCCTACCTCTGGATCCAGAACGGCGGCGGCACCTATGACGAGATGGCCATGACCAGCGGCTTCGTGCACACCGGCAATGGTCGCGGGATGTCCAACTTCGACTACGACAATGACGGTGACCAGGACGTCGTGATTTTCGCGTACAACGAGCCCTTGATGCTGTTTCGCAACGACGTCGCCGGTGCTGCGGCCGACGCCAATTGGCTGCGGGTCTTTCTGGACAGCAGCGCCTCGCCCGGGCTGGCGCCCCGCGGGACCGGTGCCCGGGTGTATGCCACCGTCGGCGGCGAATCGCAGTTGCGGATGATTACCTCCGGCGACAACTTCCTCAGTCATAGCGAGTTGTCGGCTCATTTCGGGTTGGGCTCAGCAACCGTAGTTGATGAACTTCGGGTGGACTGGCCTGACGGCAGCAGCACGATTTTGACGGATGTCGCCGCCAACCAGACGCTCACGGTGGCCTCCGGGCCGGTGATGGTGACCGGCGACCTCACCGGCGACGGGCTGGTCAATGCCAGCGACCTGGCGCAGTTGCTTGGCAGTTGGGGCGTTTGCGGCGGCTGTCCGGCCGATATCGACGGCGACGGCACCGTCACCGCTGCCGACCTGGCGATGCTGCTGGGGAACTGGACGGCCTGAGCGCCGGCCCGCCCGTCGCCGGAGCGCGGGTTCGCCGCGGCGCGCCCGCTTCACACGGTTCGTCTGTGTCCATCTGATCAGCGGCTTGGTTCAATCGGGGCTCGAACGCTCACCGGTGCTCGCCGGACCTTGTACCGGCTGCGTTGCTGCGCGGCACGGATTCAGGTATGGTGCCGTCCATGGCCGCGTCCGATTCCCCTGTTGCCATCAACGTTCGGCGCCGGATCGTCAGGTTCCTCTCAAAGCTGGGTTTCCGCGAAGAGTACTTCTTGACCGTGATGGCGATGGTCATCGGTGTGGCCACCGGCTGTGGTGCGTCCGGATTCTATTACCTGATTGAGTATGCCAACGTCCTGTGCTACGGCCACGGCGATCAGTCCGGAGGGCTGTTTGAAGGTCGCTTGTGGATGTTGGTGGTTTTGCCGGCTACCGGAGCGCTGGCCGTCGGTTTCTTGACTTACACCTGGGCCCGCGAGGCCCGGGGTCACGGTGTGCCGGAGGTCATGGATGCCATCGTTCGCAAGGACGGCGTCATTCGGGCGCGGGTGGCTCTGATCAAGGCGGTGGCCAGCGCCCTGACCATTGGTTCGGGCGGCTCGGCGGGAACGGAGGGCCCGATCATCCAGATCGGCGCGGCCATCGGCAGCGGGTTCGGCCAGTGGCTCAAGGTTCACCGCCGCCAGATGTGCGTGCTGGTGGCCTGCGGTGCGGCGGCCGGCATCGCTTCCATTTTCAACGCCCCGATTGCCGGTGTGCTGTTTGCCCTGGAGATTTTTTTGCGGGACTTTTCGTTCCGGGCCTTCTCTCCGGTGGTTTTTTCCAGTGTGCTCAGTCTGTCGACGACCCACTTCCTGCAGGCCAAGCTGGCGCCCGACGCCGAAATCGACACTGCCATCTTCATGGTGCAACGGGTGGGTTACCAATTCATCGGTACCGAGCTGTTCTATTACCTGGTGCTCGGCGGCCTCTGTGCCTTGGCCGGCGTGTTGTTCGTGCGGATGCTGTACTGGTCCGAGGATCTGTTTGACGGCATCAAGCTGTATCCGCCGCTGAAGCCGTTTCTGGGGGCCATCGGGTTGGGCGTCACCGCGGTGTTGTACTGCCTGCTGACCGGCCACACCGTGCGGCCGGTCTTCTACGGCAACGGCTACCCGATGATCGAGGTGGCGGTCTCCGATGCCCTGCTCGAGTTTCGGGGGTACGCCGGAATCGCCTTGCTGTTGTTGTTCCTGATTCTCAAGTTGCTGGCCACCTGTTTGACCTTGGGCTCCGGCGGTTCGGGCGGTGTGTTTGCGCCCTCGCTGTTCGTGGGCGCGATGGTCGGTGGGGCCTTTGGCCTGGCGCTGCGGGAGGTCGGGTTGATCGAAGACAACAGCGTGTCGGCCTACGCTCTGGTGGGAATGGCCGCAACGGTGGCGGCCACGACGCATGCCTCGCTGGCCGCCATCGTAATCTTGTTCGAAATGACCCGCGACTACAAGGTAGTCCTGCCGATCATGTTTGCGGCCATGGTGGCCACCACCGGGGCCAAGATGTTGCTGGCCGACAGCATTTATACGTTGAAGCTGCGGCGGCGCGGCGTCCGCCTGGGGACCCTGGCGGACCTGACCATTCTGCGGCGGCTGAGCGCTTCCGATGTACCGGTGCACCCGGCCGCCCGGGTACAACCGGAGGATCCGTTGCAACGGCTGATCGATCTGGCCGGCGAGACCGAGTCGGCTGACTTCGTGGTGGTCGACGATCAGGGTGGCTACCTGGGCATGGTCATGTCCCAGGACATCCGCACGGCTCTGCTGCAGCCGGAAGCCGTGCCGCTGCTGCTGGTCGGAGAACTGCTGCGACCCGAAGTGCCGGTGGTCTACCCCCAGGAGTCGCTGGACAGCGTCCTGGACAAATTCACCCGCAGCGACTGCGCCACCCTGCCAATCGCCAAGATCGACGACGAGGAAGAGATCGAGGGCTTGATCAGCCGGCACGGCGTCATGGCCATGTACCGCCGAGCGCTGGATCAATCGGTCTAACGGCTGGGAGCCGCCGATGCCCTGCTGCAGTCGGAATTGGGACAATGGATGCGTCGTACTCGCCGAAGGGAACGAGTCCCAAGCACCAATGTCTTGAGGGAGGCGAGTCATGGCGAACCCAAGTAGGATGGCTACACTCAGGAACAGGAAGGAGCGATTCAGCGCGCGCTTCCACCACCTCACCCATACGGTCTAAAAAAAAAGTTAAAAACGGTGTGACTCGTCCCGAGCCGCGGTCTATCCTGAGTTGCATGCTCGCGGTGTTGCGATGACCTGCCGCCCGCCTTGGCGGGCTTCCTTCCTCCAGCCCCGAAAGGACCGACATGCCCAACTGCATCCCCAGACGTGGCGCCGGTGCGGCAGTGCAGCGAACACCCAGCGGAGTCACCGTGACGGCGATGCCGCTTGAACGCCTACAGCCGGGCACTTTGGAAGTCCTGGTCGAGATCTTGACCGCAGCGCTCTGCGCGGCGGATGTGCGCTCCCTGGGGGGCGGCAAGCTGGTCAAGAACGCGCCGAAGGCAGTCACGCTTGGACATGAGGCCGTGGGCCGGGTTGTTAAGGTTGGCCGCAACTCCACGATCCCGGTTGGGGCAACGGTGGTAATTCAACCCCACATAGTACCCCCGGGTCAGCGAGGGTCCAGAGCATACACCCAGGGCGACATCTTCCGCCTTCAGACCCTCCATGCCGGGATGGACGTGGACGGCTGCTTAGCAACCCATGTGCTCTGGCCGGCGGAGCACCTGCGTGTCATCCCACAAGCGACCTTTGCCAAGGTCGAGTCGCGCGTCCGGAACCGCCGCGTCCATCCCACGGCAGTCCTCGCAGAGGTCGAGCACGTGGCCTGTGTACATACAGCATTCGACCTGGCCAGGCGGGCCGAGAAACGATTGCACGGCAAGGCCTACCGCCGCCTGTGCAACGGAGGCGGAAAGATCTGTATTTGGGGCGGTGGATGGATGGGCTGGCTCTGGTTCATCCTCATGCGACAGCGCTTGCCGAACGCAGAGATCTGGCTTCGGGACCCGGATGAAGGTCGCCGGGCCCAGTTCCGTCAGATGGCATCGGAAGTGTTCGGAGTGGCGCCGGCCATCCTGCACCCTAACGAATCCGGTTCCCGCTTGAAGTTCGACTGGGGGGTTCTTTGGACCAGTGCGCGCACCGCGCTGCCTGAACTGTTCCAGTTCGCCCGGCCGGGAGGCCACATCATCCTGGCCTCCGGCATCGACGGGGGGGCAGTCGACGTCCCATTGTGCCCGGCGGACGTGGCTGATTGCGAGTGCATTCACCGCAACGGGCTGAACTACAGGCTGTACCGCACGGCGGCGTGCGATTCGAGAGATACCGTGATCGTCAGTGGAACGTCGGGCTACAGCCTGCACTGCTTTGATCAGGCCATTCGCCAGCTGCCAAAGTTTGCCGATTGCATGGCAGCCGGCATGACCGGCGTCGTGTCAGGCGACCTGTTTTCGTCGGTGCTCAGTCCACTCCGCCACGATGTCCCCGGCTTTGCGACTCCCGATGGTCGCCCCGTGTTGCCAGTGCTGCTCGCCGAGAACTGGCTTGGTCGCAGGTCCCACCTGAAAATCGTAGTCCACCCCAACGGCAACCTTCACGGGAGCCATGATGGAGAGCTGCCCTGAAACCATTTCTCACCATTTTCGACTTGGATGGAACGCTGGTCGATAGCCTCGCGGGTATCGTTGCCGCGGTCAATGAGGTGCGGGCCATCATGGGCCTAGAGCCGATCGATCGGTCGGAGGTGCGTTCTTACATGGGCGTCGCTCTTCCGGAGTTCATCGCCCGCTTCACCACTCGTTGCGTTGATTCGCCCCCTGCCAATGGGGCGGTGGACCGGGCTGTACGGCTCTATCCTATGATCTATCGCCAGATGGCGGCTATCGCCGTGCAGCCATACGAAGGTGTGTTCGACGTCCTGCAGTACCTGCGAGATTTGGGCATTGGGCTCGCGGTATGCACAAACAAGGCTACGGACTTGGCCAAGGTGACCTTGGCGGGCTGCGGATTACATCAGTACTTTCGCGCTGAGCATGTCCTTGGGGCGGATGCATTACCCAAGTGCAAACCGGATCCGACTCCATTGCTGGCGCTCATGGACGCATTTGGCGTCCCGCCACAAGAGACCTGGATGATCGGGGACTCCGATAGTGATATGCAGGCAGCTCACGCTGCAAAGTGCACTGCGATCGCATGTGGCTACGGCTATGGCGAAGCCACTGCCCATGGGCCTGCGGCGGTGATCTCTAAGCCTGTGGAGCTCATTCCTCTGGTCGTAATCCGGCTCGGATTGACGCAGACTGCCATGATGCAACACAATACCAATTGACCAGGACAGGCCCAGAAGAAGACCCGCCAACTCTCGAATCCTACTCAGCCGTCTCTTGCCAACAGGATTTAGACAACGATAACTCAGGGGATGCTGCTGACTTGGCCCACTCCTGGGGCTTTGGGGGCCTTGCAAGCCATAGCGCATGGCATACCCTCGAACGGCATTTGCTTGAAGATGAGGAGCCACCCTCCTGCACCTGCGACCCCGGGAAGCCCGGGTCCGCCGGGATTCAGAATAGATGGTACCACCATTTGTAGCAAACGGTATCTTCGTTTATGCCAAACGGTATCACCATTTGATCCATCTGGTGATACCATTTGCGTAAAACGGTACCACCATTTGCATGTTCTCGTGGTACCATTTTGGAAGAACCCCATGCTGGAGCCGGAAGCAGGAAGTGGGGCTGGAGGTCTCAGATCGCCCGGCGGGTCGCGGCTGCGGGTCAGGGATCCTGGTGCTGCGCCGGGGGATCGCTTGTGGGTGGGCGGGTGGGTCCAGTAACCCCGCGTGAGCGGGTTGTGGGTGCGGGGCCCCCAGGAAGCTCGGATCGCCGTCGGGTTGCGGATGCGGGTGGGGATCCCGGTGCTGCGCTGGGTGAGCGCTTGCGGGTGGGGTCCAGTAGCCCCGCGTGGGCTGGCTTGGTGATTGGGGTACGGGGCGCAAAAAGCCGGCGGCCGGCACGGGGCCGACCGCCGGAGGCAATCATGCGGTGATGGACGCGGTCAGGAGCCCGACGGGCTGGTCTTGTGCCGCGTAGGAATGGGCGGCAGCAGCGAGGACACGGTCGCGGCCAGCTCCGCCGAGATGATGGATCGTGGATCGACGCTGGCCTGGATGCCCGGCAGTGCGTGCTCTGCGACCGTGCTGCCCAGGGCGGTTTCCAGTTCCTCCACTTCCGTGGGGAGATCTTCCTTGATCGGCACCGGCTCTCCGACGGTCTTGATTCGCAGGTCGAGGTAGGGCTTGAAGGCCGTACCTGCGGGAATCAGGTGTCCGAGGATGACGTTTTCCTTGAGGCCTCGAAGCTGGTCGACCATCCCGGCCAGGGCGGCCTCGGTCAGCACCTTGGTGGTCTCCTGGAAGGAAGCGGCGCTGATGAACGAGTCGCTCTGCAGGCTGGCCTTGGTGATGCCCAGCAGCAGGGTCCGGGCGGTCGCCGGCTTGGGTTTGCGGCCTTTGGCCGGGGCCCCGCCTTCCTCCTCGACGGCGTCGTTGATTTCGGACAGCTCGGCCTTGGACAGCACCTGCTCCTTGTGCAACTCGGAATCGCCGGGATCGCTGATTCGCACGCTCTTGGCCAGCCGATCGTTCTCGGCGCGGAAGGAGAACTTATCGACCACCTCGCCCGGCAGGAAGCGGCTGTCGCCGGGGGTGTCGACCTTCACCTTGCGGAGCATCTGGGACACGATGACCTCGACGTGCTTGTCGTTGATCCCGACGTTCTGGGCCTGGTAGACGGCCTGGGTCTCGGCCAGCAGGTAGTGGAACAGGGCATCTTCGCCGCGAATCCGCAGGATGTCGTGGGGGATCAGCGGTCCTTCGATCAGCGGGTCGCCGGCCGAGACGTAGTCACCGGCGTGGACCAGCAACTGTTTGTCCTGCGGGACATGGTGTTCCTTTTCGATGCCGGATTCGCTGCGGATCACGATGGTCATTTTGCCGCGGCGCTTGTCGGCCCGAATCTCCACGGTGCCGGAGATTTCGGCCATGATCGCCGGTTCCTTGGGCTTGCGGGCTTCGAAGATCTCGGTGACCCGCGGCAGACCGCCGGTGATGTCCTGGGTCCCGGCCATGGCTCGTGGCTGGCGGGCCAGCAACGCACCCGGCACGATTTCCTGACCCTCGACGACCTCGATGCGCGCCTTGGCCGGCAGGTAGTGGTAGTCGAGCACGGCGCCGTTCTTGTCCTCAATGATGATCTGGGGATGTTTGTCGCCCTTGTGCTCGATGACCACGTACTTGGCACCGGCCCGATCCTGTTCCAGGCGGACGGTCTCGGCCTCGGCGATGTCCTGGAACCGGACGAAGCCGCCGACCTCGGCGAGAATCGGGGTCAGGTGCGGGTCCCATTGCACCAAGGCGCTGTTGTCCTTGACCTTCTGGCCTTCCTTGGCCAGCACTTCGCTGCCGTAGGCGACCTTGTAGCGTTCCAGCTCGCGGCCCTTGTCGTCATTGATGGCGATTTCGCCGTTGCGCTTCAGGGCGATCAGGCGGCTCTTGCCCGATTCCGGATCGGGGACCGCCACGACGTTGAGGTTGTGGTAGGCCACCACGCCGGGCTGGGCGTTGAAGGTCTGGTTTTCGAGCACGCTGTGCGAGGCCACGCCGCCGGTGTGGAAGGTCCGCATGGTCAACTGGGTGCCGGGTTCGCCGATGGACTGGGCGGCGATGATGCCCACCGCCATGCCTTCCTCGACCAGGTGGCCGGTGGACATGTCCAGGCCGTAGCAACGGGCGCACAGCCCCAACGGGCTCTCGCAGGTCAGCGGGCTGCGGATGCGGATGGTATCCAGCCCCAGTTCTTCGATGCGGTTGGCGATGGTGCGGCTGATGATCTGGTTTTCGGCCACGATCATCTCGTCGGTGATCGGGTTGCGGATCGGATCGCGGGCGGTCCGCCCGATGATCTGGTCGCGCAGCGGGATCTCGATTTCCTCGCCCTTGTAGACCGCCCCCTTGGTGATGCCCTGGATGGTGCCGCACTCCACCTCAGTGACGATGACGTTCTGGGCCACGTCGGCGAGCTTGCGGGTCAGGTAGCCCGAATCGGCGGTCTTCAGGGCCGTATCGGCCAGGCCTTTGCGGGCGCCGTGGGTTGAGCTGAAGTACTCCAGCACCGACAGGCCTTCGCGGAAATTGGACTTGATCGGGGTCTCGATGATCTCGCCGGACGGCTTGGCCATCAGGGCCCGCATGCCGGCCAACTGGCGGATTTGATCGACCGATCCGCGGGCGCCCGAGTCGATCATCAGAAAGATCGGGTTGATGTAATGGGTTCGGTTGGGATCATCCGCCCCGACGTAGTTGCCCTCGGCGTCACGGAAGTCGGCCTGGAGTTCCTTGACCATGTCTTCGGTGACCAACTCGCGGGCATGGATCCAGACGTCGATCAATTGGTTGTAGCGCTCCAGTTCGGTGAGGGCGCCCTGCTGGAAGCCTTTCTCCACGCGGTCGACCTTCTTCTGGGCGGCGGCAATGATCTTGGTCTTGTTCTTGGGGACGCGCATGTCGGTCACACCGAAGGACAGACCCGCCAGCGTGCTGCAACGGAACCCGAGGTCCTTGATGCGGTCCAGCAGGTCGATGGTTTCGGCCCGGCCAAGCTGGACGTGGCAGTCGGCGATGACCCGCGAGGAGCCCCGCCCGGACAGCGGGTAGTTGTAGAACGGCATGGCCGCGGGCAGGCTCTCGTTGAACAGCAGCCGGCCGATGGTGGTGGTGACCAACCGGTTGGCGGGCAGTTCCTGCGGATCCTCCTTGTGTCCCAACACCATGTGCGTGCGGCGCAAGCGCACCCGCAGGCGATCGTGGATGCCGATGTGACCCAGATCGTAGGCCATCAGGGCCTCGTGCGGGTGGTGAAACCGCGGAATGTCCTGTTCTTGCTGTTCGACGCCCAGTTTCTCGAAGGTCAGGTAGAAAATGCCCAGCACGATGTCCTGGGTGGGGGTCATGATCGGCGATCCGCTGGACGGCCCGAAGATGTTGTTGGTCGAGAGCATCAGGGTGTGGGTCTCGACCTGGGCCTCGATGGACAGCGGCAGGTGCACGGCCATCTGGTCCCCGTCGAAGTCGGCGTTGAAGCCCTTGCAGACCAGCGGGTGCACCCGGATGGCGTTGCCTTCGACCAGCACCGGCTCGAAGGCCTGGATGCCCATGCGGTGCAGCGTCGGGGCCCGGTTGAGCAGCACCGGATGCTGGTAGATGACCTCTTCCAGGATGTCCCAGATTTCCTGATCGCGGCGTTCCAGCATTTTCTTGGCCGACTTGATGGTGTCGGCCAGCCCGCGTTCCTTGAGCTTGCGGATGATAAACGGCTGGAACAGCTCCAGGGCGATCTTCTTGGGCAGACCGCACTGGTTGAGCTTGAGATCGGGGCCGACCACGATCACCGAACGTGCGGAGTAGTCCACGCGCTTGCCGAGCAGGTTCTCACGGAAGCGGCCTTGCTTGCCCTTGATCATGTCCGTCAGCGACTTCAGCGGGCGGTTGGATGAGCCCAGCACCGGCCGCCGGCAGCGGCCGTTGTCGAACAGGGCATCGACGGCCTGCTGCAACATGCGCTTTTCGTTGCGGATGATGACTTCCGGTGCGTTGAGGTCCACCAGCTTCTTGAGGCGGTTATTGCGGTTGATGATCCGGCGGTAGAGGTCGTTGAGGTCGCTGGTGGCGAAGTTGCCGCTTTCGAGCAGCACCAGCGGCCGCAGGTCGGGCGGGATCACCGGGATGACTTCCATGACCATCCACTCGGCCTGGTTGTCGGATTGCCGCAGGGCCTCGATGATCTTGAGCCGCTTGGTCAGGTCCTTGGTCTTCTGCTTGCTGTTGGTCTTGGCGATGGCGTCATGCAGCTCGATGGAGATGGCCTGCAGGTCCAGCGCCATCAGCAGTTCGCGGACCGCCTCGGCGCCCATGCCGGCCTTGAAGTTGCCCGAGCCGTACTTGTCGCAGGCCGCTCGAAAATCCTCTTCGGTGAGCACCTGGCGGTAGGTCAGCGGGGTCTCGCCGGGGTCGACCACCACGTAATCCTGGAAGTAGATGATCTTCTCCAGCTCCGTGGTCTTCATGTTCAGCAGGGCACCCAGCCGCGAAGGCATGGCCTTGAAGAACCAGATGTGCACCACCGGCGCGGCCAGGTTGATATGGCCCATGCGCTTGCGGCGGACGCGGGAGTGGGTGACCTTGACCTGGCAGCGGTCGCAGATGATGCCCTTGTGCTTGGTGCCTTTGTACTTGCCGCAGGCACACTCCCAGTCGCGCTCCGGTCCGAAGATCCGTTCGCAGAACAGCCCGTCTTTTTCAGGGCGGTAGGTGCGATAGTTGATGGTCTCCGGTTTCTTGACTTCGCCAAATGACCAGCTCCGGATGTCGTTCGGCGATGCCAGCGTGATCTTCACGCTGCCGTAGTCATTGATCCGATCGTAGATGTTCTCAGCCATGACGTTTCAGGTCCTTTCAGGGGTTGCGGCTTTGCAACCGGTCATGTCGTTTGAGACCCGGCGGCGGCGATTCGGCCGGGGTTCATCTGCATGGCGACCAGTCCGGGCGCCCGGCGGAAGCCCAACTCTTCACAGAAGTCGACTTCGGTGCCGTAGGCGGTGGCGTCGATGCGTTCGACGCCGTAGTCGACCAGCGACTTCAGAATCCGCAGGGCGATTTCCCGGGCGATACCGTTTTCGTCGTGCTCGATGCGTCCGTCCTGCCGGGTGATGGCCGCCGGTCCCTGGTAATCGGGATCCAGCTTGCACTCGGTGAGGTATCCGATCACGCCGTCGGTGACCCCGCGGCCGACGCCGATCAGCTTGCCGGCGGCCCGGGCGGTGACAAAGCAGTGGCTGCTGTGCAGCATGCGCTCCAGCGTCTGGCGGTCGGCCCGGGTGCTGTGGTGCTGCCGGGCGTAGAAGTCCAGCAACTCCTGGGGGTCGACGTGATCGGTCAATTGATATTCGATTGCCGTCATGATCCGCTCCGGCGGGGGCTGCCTTAGAAGCCCGCCACCCGCTTCTTCTCGAGCTGGATGTTCATGCCCAGTCCCTTGATTTCGTTGCACAACACGTCGAACGATACCGGCGTGCCGGCCTCCAGCAGGTTCTGGCCTTTGACCATCGACTCGTAGATCTTGGTGCGGCCCTCGACGTCGTCGCTCTTGACGGTCAGCAGTTCCTGGAGCACGTAGGACGCGCCGTAGGCCTCCAGCCCCCAGACTTCCATTTCACCGAAGCGCTGGCCGCCGGTGCGGGCCTTGCCGCCGAGCGGCTGCTGGGTGATCAGGCTGTAGGGGCCGGTGGATCGGGCGTGGATCTTGTCGTCGACCAGGTGGTGCAGTTTCATCATGTAAATGAAGCCGACCGTGACCAGTTGATCAAACGGTTCGCCGGTGCGGCCGTCAAAGAGTCGCACCTTGCCGCCGCGCGGCATCTGGGCCAGGATCTGCTGGGTGCGGCCGGCACTGCGAATGGTCTCGAGGTCGGCGCAGCGCTCCCGGACCCGGACGTTGGCCTGCTGGATGAGTTCCAGGATTTCGGCCTCGCGGGCCCCATCGAACACCGGCGTGACCGCCTGGAAGCCCAGGATGTGCGCGGCCCAGCCCAGGTGGGTCTCCAGGATCTGGCCGACGTTCATACGTGAGGGTACGCCCAGGGGGTTGAGCACGATGTCGATCGGCGTGCCGTCCTCCAGGAACGGCATGTCTTCTTCCGGCAGGATCCGGGCGATGACGCCCTTGTTGCCGTGGCGGCCGGCCATCTTGTCGCCGACCGACAACTGTCGTTTGGAGGCGACGTAGACCTTGACCATTTCGAGCACGCCGGACGGCAGTTCGTCGCCCCGTTTCATCTGGGCGATCTTGCGGTCGCGCTCCTCGATGAGTTCCTTGATCTTGGGCCAGTACTTGTCGGCGACCTTCAGCACCACCTCGCGGCTGTCGGCCTGCCTGACCCACTTGACGTCGCGACTCTTGACCAGTTCGATCAGCGACTCGATCTGCTCCATGATCACTTCGTGGATGTCGCTCTTGCCGATTTTCTGGCGGGTGCTGGGGTCGACGATGGCCTCTTCCAATTGGCGTTCCATCTCCTCGCACAGGGTGCGGAAGACGTCCATCAGCTTCTGGTCGCAATGCTCCTTGAATTCCTTGATGTCGCCGCTGAGGGTCTTCTTCTGGTCGTCGGTCATGTGCATGCGCCGCGAGAACCGTTTGGCCCCGATGACGATGCCTTCCTCACCGGAGGGCAGTTCCAGGGAGTCGTTCTTCACGTCTTCGCCGGCCCGGCCGAAGATGGCGTGCAGCAACTTCTCTTCGGGCGACAGTTCGCTCTTGGACTTGGGGCTGACCTTGCCGACCAGGATGTCGCCCGGGCCCACCCGCGTTCCGATGCGCACGATGCCGTTCTCGTCCAGGTTCCGCAGGGCTTTCTCGGAGACGTTGGGGATGTCGCGGGTGAATTCTTCGCGGCCCAGTTTGGTCTCGCGGATTTCGACTTCGTACTCGTCGATGTGGATGCTGGTGTAGGTGTCGTGCTTCACCAGCCGCTGGCTGACCAGGATGGCATCCTCGAAGTTGTAGCCGTCGAAGGTCATGAATGCGACCAGGATATTCTTGCCCAGGGCCAGTTCGCCTTCGGTGGTGGCCGGTCCGTCCGCGATGATCTGCCCGGTCTTGACCTTGTCACCCGGCTTGACCAGCGGCGTCTGGTTCAGGCAGGTCCGCTCGTTGAGGCCCTGGAACTTCCGCAGCACGTATTCGTTGGTGTCGTTGATGACGATCCGCAGGGCGTCGACGTAGGTCACGGTGCCGTTGCGGTCGGCCCGGATGACCATGCCGCTGTTCTCGGCCACGACCCGCTCCATCCCGGTGGCGCATACCGGCGGGGCGGTCCGCAGCAGCGGCACGGCCTGGCGCTGCATGTTGGAGCCCATCAGGGCCCGGTTGGCGTCGTCATGCTCCAGGAAGGGGATCAGCGCCGCGGACACCCCGACCACCTGCTTGGGTGAGATGTCGACGTGGGTGATGTCCTCCTTCCTGACCTGCGACAGCTCGCCATGGTGCCGGACCACCACCAGGTCCTTGTCGATGTGGCCGTTGCCGCGGGCCAGGGCGTCGGGCGGAGCCAGGGTCAAGCGCATCTCCTCGTCGGCCCGCAACTCCACCACCTGATCGTTGACCTTCCCGCCCTTGACCGTGCGGTACGGCGTGATCAGGAAACCGTACTCGTCGATCTTGGAGTAGATGCTCAGCGAGGCGATCAGCCCAATGTTGGTGCCTTCCGGCGACTCGATGGGGCAAATCCGGCCGTAGTGCGAAATGTGCACGTCCCGGACCTCGAACCCGGCCCGCTTGCGGTTGAGCCCGCCGGGTCCCAGGGCCGACAGCCGCCGCTCGTGGGTCAACTGGCTCAGCGGGTTGGTCTGATCGACCACCTGCGACAACTCGCCGCGGCCGAAGAAAAAGTCGATGCTGGAACTGACCGACTTGCTGTTGACCAGCTCGGCGATGCGGCCCAGTTGGTCGGGATCCTTCAGGCTCATGCGCTCCTGGACGGTCCGGCGCAGCTTGAGGAATCCCTTGCGCAGTTCATCACCGGCCAGCTCGTCGATGGTCCGCAGCCGGCGGTTGCCCAGATGATCGATGTCGTCGACTTCGAACTTGGCATCGCCGGTCCGCAGCAGCAGCAGGTACTTCAGCGAGTTGATGAAGTCCTCGACCCGCAGGGTCATGATCTCTTCGGGGACCTGCTGTTCGAACTTGCGGTTCAGGCGGAAGCGCCCGACCTTGCCCAGGCGGTAGCGGTTTTCGTCGTAGAACTTCTCGGTGAACAGCTTCTTGGCCTTGTCCAATTGCGGCGGGTTGCCCGGCCGCAGTCGGCTGTAGATCTTGAGCAGGGCATCTTCGTGCGTTCGGGAGCTGTCGGCGGCGATGGTGTTCAGGATGATCGGATCGCCGACCTTCTCGATGACCTCGACCTGCTTGAGGTGCAGGTCCTGGATGCGGCTGACCGCGTCTCCGATCTGGCAGCCGGCCCGGACGATCTCCTCGCCGGTTTCGGGATCGATGACGCCGGAGACCACATAGAGGTCCGGCTTGAGCGCCGCGGGCTTGATGCTCTTGGTCTGGTAGAACTTGCGGATGATCTGCTCATCGACGCCGTACTGCTCGTCCATGGCGCGCAGGAAGGAGGTCGCGGCGATCTTGCTGGACTGGTCGATGCGTACGGCCAGGAGGTCTTTCTTGGTGACGTTGATCTCGATCCAACTGCCGCGCTCCGGGATGATCCGGCAGGCGTGCAGGGCGCGGTCGCCTTCGGCTTGCTCCTTGATGAAGTCGACCCCCGGCGAGCGGTGCAACTGCGACACGATGACCCGTTCGGCGCCGTTGATGATGAACTCGCCGCCGCCGATCATGATCGGCATCTCGCCGAGGTAGATCAGGTCCTCGTGGATCTCGTCCTTGTCCTTGCGGATCAGCCGCACGTGGATGCGAAAGGGCATGCCGTAGGTCAGCCGCAATTCCCGGCATTCGTCGGGCGTGTAGCGCGGCTTGCCCAGTTCGTAGTCGAGGTAGTCCAGCTTCATGTTGCCGTCATAGCTCTCGATGGGGAAGACCTCCCTGAGCAGCGCCTCGAGCCCCATGGCGATCCGCTTCTTGGGGTGCACTTCAATCTGCAGGAAGCGGCCATAAGAGACCTGTTGGATGTCGATGAGGTTGGGGATGGGCAGGGCGTCGCCCACCTTGGAAAAATTACGGATGGATTCGAATACGGGCATGCGGATTGACCCTCTCACGAAGACTGCCGCTGCGGCTCAACCCCCTCCAACGACGACCGCGGCGCGCCGGCGGATCCGATGCCGGGGGCAGCGCTGTGGAATGGGCGAAGCGCGCGTGCCGTCATGGATTTCCTTCGGCGGCGGTCGAAGCGATGGTTGCGGCTGACTGCCTTTGGGACACTCCAATCCCAACCGGGCCATCCGTTCGAGCGGTGGTCCCGACGACGCCGCCCGATCCCGCCCGGTAGTGACGGGGCTATTAGAATGTTGGAGGCCGCCGTCCGCCCGCCGGGGGGGGGTCCGGACGGCGGGCTGATGTCTACTTGAGTTCCACCGCGGCGCCGGCCTCCTCGAGTTCCTTGCGCAGGCTCTCGGCCTCGGCCTTGGGCAGCCCTTGCTTGACCGCCTTGGGGGCCGAGTCGACCAGCTCCTTGGCCTCCTTGAGGCCCAGGCCGGTGGCGGCCCGCACGACCTTGATGACCTGGATCTTCTTGTCGCCGGCCGCGGTCAACACCACGTCGAAGGAATCCTTTTCGGCCGCGGCTTCGCCTTCGCCGGCAGCGGCCCCGGCGGCCATGATCACGGCGCCACCGCCGGCCGGCTCGATGCCGTGAACTTCCTTGAGACAGTCGACGACCGCCTGGGCGTCCTTGACGCTGAGACTGACCAGCCGGTCGCACAGGTCGGTGATTTCCTGGGTGAATGTCTTTGCCGGAGCTTCTGCTGTGTCTGCCATCGCTTGTTGTCCTTCCTTAACCAATCGGGGGATCAGTCTGATAGGCGAGACCCCGCTGGTCTCATTTAAGTCGCACGTGCGACCCAATCGGCGACTGATGGTGTCAGTCATTGCTTCAGTCGGCGGCCCTTTCAGGCGGCCTGCTTGTCCGGGTCGTCGATCATGGCCTTCAGGCAACCGGCAATCCGGCCGGCGGGGCCGCACAAGGCCCCGGCGATCTGGCGGCCGGGAGCGGCCAGCAGCATGGCGATGTCGCCCAGCAGTTCGGTCCTGCCCTTCATCTTGGACAGTTCCAGGACGCTGACCAGCGCCGGGTCGCCCTCGATGATGCCCTGCTTGAGTTCGATCTGCTTGTGGCTCTTGGTCCAGCGGGCCAGCTCCTTGGCGATATCGGTGATCGCGGGGTCGCCGTACACCAAGGCGCACGGGCCTTCCAGGGATTTGGCCAGCGGCTCGAGCGGCCCGCCGCGGAACGCCCGGCGGGCCAGACTGTTCTTGACAATGTGCATGCGGATGGACTGCTTCTTGAGCGCCCCGCGCATGAGGTTGGTGCGGACCGCGTCCAGCTTGCTGATGTTGATGACGCAGGCACTGTGCACGCCGGCGCAGCGCTCGCGGAGGGTCTCGGTCATGAGGTCTTTGACAGGTTTGCTCATGGGGGTTCCTCTCTAGCCAACCGCCAGGGTGACCGACGGGGTCATGGTCGCCGACAGGCAGACCCGCTTGATGTACTGCCCCTTGGCGGCGGGGGGCTTGATCTTCTGGACGTGCGCGATGAATGCTTCGATGTTCTCGGCCAGGTCGCCGACGACAAAGCTGGCCTTGCCGACGACCACGTGCAGGTTGCCGCCGTCGTCATTGCGGTATTCCACCTTGCCGGCGGCGAACTCGCGAACCGTGGTGCCGATGTCCTTGGTGACGGTGCCGGACTTGGGGGTCGGCATCTTGCCGGTGGGTCCAAGGGTGCGGCCCAGTTTGCGGACTTTTCCCATGACCTCGGGGTTCTCGACGGCCACCGCCACGTCAAAGTCCATCCAGCCATTCTCGATGCGCTGCACCAAGTCATCGACGCCGACCTCGATGGCGCCGGCGGCCTTGGCGGCTTCCGCATCGGCGCCCTCACAGAAGGCGATGACCCGTTTGGCCTTGCCGATGCCCTTGGGAAAGGAGAACGATCCGCGAAGGGCCTGGTCGGCCTGCTTGGCATCGATGCCCAGGTGCACCACCAGTTCGACGGTCTGATCAAAGCCGGTACGCTTCCTGCCGCCCTTGTAGCCGCGGTCCGCGCCGACCCCGGCCATCTCCTTGACCCGCTTGATGCCTTCATCGAGGGCCACCGGATCGCGCCGCGACGCCAGGGTCGCGGCCTGTTTGTTATATCGTACGCTGTGCTTCGGCATGTCTGCCTCCCACTAAGTGTGACCCGTGGTCAGGTCTGTCCATGAACCAACGCGTGTGCCCGCCGCCCGCCCCGCGGGTCAACCCTCGAGGACGTCGATGCCCATCGAGCGGGCGGTCCCCATGATGATGCGTGCGGCCCCGTCGAGATCGTGGGCGTTCAGATCGTTCAGTTTTCGCTGGGCGATCTCGCGGCAGTCGGCCGCCGTCACCGTGCCGACCTTGTCGCGATTGGGCACTCCGCTGCCCTTGGCGATGCCGGCCTTTTCCTTGAGCAACACCGCGGCCGGCGGACTCTTGACTTCGAAGGTGAAGCTCTTGTCCGAATAGACGGTGATCACCACCGGGACGATCATGCCGTTCAGTGCGGCGGTCTGGGCATTGAACTGCTGCACAAACTGGCCGATGTTGACGCCGTGCTGGCCCAGCGCCGGTCCGATCGGCGGCGCCGGCGTGGCCTGGCCTCCGGGGGCTTGAAGCTTGATCAGCGCTTTGATTTCCTTCGCCATCACTCAACCTCACAGTTTCTCAAGCTGCCAGTACTCGACCTCGACCGGCGTCGACCGGCCGAAAATGGTCAGCAATACGGTGACCATGCCGCGGTGCTCGTCCACGCTGTCGATGGTCCCTTCGAAGTTCTCGAAGCTGCCTTCGCTGACCTTGACCGCGTCGCCCTTGTTAAAGTTCAATCCGGACAGACCGGGCTGTTCCTCGGCCTTCTGCGAGGCCACCAGCATGGCGGCCACGTCGTGCTCGGCCATCTTGGTGGGTTTGCCGTCGGCGCCGATGAAGTCGCCCACGCCGGTGGTTTCTTTGACCAGAAACCAGACGTTCTCCGGAATGGAGCCGTCCGCTTCGGTGGCCATCTCCACAAACACGTATCCGGGGTACAGCTTGCGCTCGTAGATCTTGGCCTGGCCGCCCTTCATGCGTTTTTCTTTGAGGGTGGGGACCAAGATGCGCCCGACCTGATGCTCCAGGCCCTCGATCGACACCTTGCGCTCCAAGGCGGTACGAACCTGCTCCTCTTTGTTGGAGGCCACCCGCAGCACGTACCAATGCATGCCGTCGCGGGCCAGCGGTTCTGCGCCCGGAGCGGATCCCGCCGCGGGGGCGGGGGGCGTCGGGGCCGCGGTCGGCTTCTCGGCGGATTCGACCCGGCTGCCCGGGGCGCTGTTGTCTTCAATGTCGGGCATGATGCACTTATGAACCAAATCCCAAGAGGGTGCCGATGTCGATCTGCAAGACGTTGATGGCGCTGAAGCCCAGCATGAACAGCACGTCGACCACGAACAGGAACAGCGACATCACCACGGTGAACACCAGCACCACTTTGGTGGAGCCGCTCACTTCCCGGCGGGTCGACCAACTGACCTTCTTCATCTCACTCTCGGTGGCCACGAAGAAGTCGGTACTTCTCCGGTTCACGCCGGCGACCCAATACAGGGCGGCCGCGGCCGCGGCGAAGAGCAACGCCGGCAGGCCCAGTTGCACCAGCGGGCCGTGGTTGGCCAGCAGGCCGTTGAGAAACAGGGCTCCGCCCAGCAGAACCACCCCGCCGCCGAGGCCGGTGCCCATGCGGACGTAGTAACCCTGGCCGGGCTTGTACAGCTGAAAGAAGCCGCCGCTGCCGGGGGCCTGGGCGGCCACCGAGGGAGCGCCGCCGCCGATCGCGGAATCGGCCGAGTCGTCACCGTGCTGCGGTCGCGAAGACGCCGGGCGCCCTTCGCTATCGTCGCCCGCCACGGCCACCGCCGCGCTGTCGTCAGCGGGCGGACGTTTTCGACTTTTCTTGTTCTTTGCCATGCGGGGCCTTCAGTTCTGTTGTTCCGCACCGTTCAAAACACAGACAGGAGCGGAGGGACTCGAACCCCCAGCCGCTGGTTTTGGAAACCAGTGCTCTACCAATTGAGCTACGCTCCTTGGATCCCCGGTGAACACCAACACAGAAGCGTGTTGCTCGTAAAGCAGGGTGATGCAGCTTCCAAATTACTTTCTCTTCAACTTGTGGACCGTGTGCTTGCGTTCACGGGCGCAGTATTTCTTGAGTTCCAGCTTGGGCGTCCCGCCCATGACGTTGACCTCGGTACGATAGTTGAGATCCTTGCACTCCGTGCATTGCAGCCAGACGTATTCGCGTTTTGCGGCCTTGGCCATGTGTCGCTCCAGTCCGCGCGGCCCGGCGCGGTGAACCTTACTTCAGAATCTTGCCGACCACGCCCGAGCCCACGGTGCGGCCACCCTCGCGGATGGCGAAGCGCAGGCCTTCCTGCATGGCGATCGGTTTTCCCAAATTCACGTGAACCGGCACGTTGTCCCCGGGCATGCACATTTCGGCGCCGGCGCCGAGCTGCAGCGAGCCGGTCACGTCGGTCGTCCGGAAGTAGAACTGCGGGCGGTAGCCGTTGAAGAACGGGGTGTGCCGACCGCCTTCCTCCTTGGTCAGGACGTAGACCTGACCCTCGAACTCCGTGTGCGGCGTGATGCTGCCCGGCTTGGCCAGCACCTGGCCGCGTTCCAGCTCGGTCTTCTCCACGCCGCGCAGCAGCAGGCCGACGTTGTCACCCGCCTGCCCGGTGGTCAACGTCTTGTTGAACATCTCCACGCCGGTCACCGTGGTGGACTTGGTGTCGCCCAAGCCGACGATCTCCACCGGGTCTCCGACCGTGACCACGCCTTGCTCGATACGGCCGGTTCCGACCGTGCCGCGACCCTTGATGCTGAAGACGTCCTCGACGGACATCAGGAAGTTCTTGTCGGTATCGCGGATGGGCTCGGGAATAAACTCGTCGACCGCGGCCATCAGTTCATGGATGCACTTGGTCTTTTCTTCGTCGCCCGGATGGTTGAGGGCGTGGATGGCGGCGCCGCGGATCACCGGGCAGTCGTCGCCCGGAAACTCGTACTTGGTGAGCAACTCGCGAACTTCCATTTCCACCAGGTCCAGCAACTCCGGATCGTCGACCAGGTCGACCTTGTTCAAGAACACCACCACGGCCGGCACGTTGACCTGGCGGGCCAGCAGGATGTGCTCGCGGGTCTGCGGCATCGGGCCGTCCACCGCGGACACACACAGAATGGCCCCATCCATCTGGGCGGCGCCGGTGATCATGTTCTTGACGTAGTCGGCGTGCCCGGGGCAGTCCACGTGGGCGTAGTGCCGGTTCGCGGTCTCGTACTCGACGTGCGAGGTGGCGATGGTCAGAATCTTGGTGGCGTCACGCCGGCCTTCGCTTTCCGAGGCCTTCGCAACCTGGTCGTATGAAATCGCCTCGCCGCCGAACTTCTTGGCAAGCACGGTCTTGATCGCGGCCGTGAGGGTGGTCTTCCCGTGGTCCACGTGTCCGATGGTGCCGACGTTGACGTGAGGTTTGGTTCGCTCGAATACGGCTTTTGCCATGGCTCCTCCAGTTCTTTATCTTCTCGTGCGCTTGAAGCAACCCATCTGTGGATGATGAAGTCCGAATTTTGGAACGACTGGACCATCCGGGTCCGTCACCTGCGAAAGGCCCCGATGACGGTGTGGTTAAACAATCCAAGCTGCTGACGGGACTCGAACCCGTGACCTCGTCCTTACCAAGGACGCGCTCTACCAGCTGAGCTACAGCAGCAGAACCCACGTTAGACCGTAGGCAACACGGTATCGAAGACCCGCCGAAGCAGTGCTTGTTTCGTCAAGATCATTCGTATAAACAGAAAAGGAGTACGGAACTCCCCGTACATCCTCTATACGGACGACGCTGCCGCCCAGGTAGATGAACGTCTGACCTCGAGTTGGGTGAGTATAACCACTTTATTTACCGTGTCAAAGGCAAATCGACCCGCAACCCAGAGGCGCTTGAATACCCAACCGCTGGCAAGATATCACAACCGGCGGCACGCGTCCATCAGATCGGGGATGCAACTTCAGCGGTGACTCATCCGTTACCGGGGAACGCCACTGGGGCGCCCCGTACCACACATATCCTAATGCGGCTCATAGAGTATGTAGTACTTGGGTGAGGGGCGGCCGACTTCTGGCGCCAGCCCCGGGTACGGTCGGCCGGCCTGGGACCGCCGTGGCAGGGGGCTGATGGGTTGCAGTAACCCGGTTCGGTCGCAGACCCCGGTTCTCATGCTGAAGCCAAAAAAATGCCCCTGGACATCGATACGCGATGCCCAGGGTCAAGAGGGGGACACGACAGCTTCCGGATCTGATATAAGATTACCTATGGCTATGGGGCAAAATTACTTTCGTCTTTCTCTGCCGAATCTTGACCAGGTGATGATTGGGCAATGCTCCAAAGTAAACATAGATAAGATGAGTCATCGAGGTAGTTTCGTATGAGCGTCATCACTCGCCTGTGCGGGAGGGGTCAGTAGAGCTTGCCGCTGCGGAAGATGGCCCAGACCAGGGCCAGTCCCATCAACCCGGCGATGAGGTACCCGAAGACGCCGAACCAATAGAGTTCGATTCCGAATATTCGAGAGCTGGTTTCGGCCGCGAGCATCATGGAGCTGCCGATGATGGTGGACGAAATGATCAGGGCGAAGGCCACCCGGTTGCTGGAGCGGTCCAGTTCACGGGCCAGTCGATCGAGGTTCTGATGCTGGATCTTCACCTGCCACTGTCCGCGGGCCAGCTGGCGAATTCCCGAGCGCACCTGTGCAGGGGCACTCTTCAAGATGTTCAGGATGTGCCACAGCGAGATGCCGAGGGTGCGGGTGACCCGTTGGGCGGAAAAACGCTTCAGCACCAGTTGTTTGAGACGGGGTTGAATCAGTTCCACCAGGTTCATGTCCGGGTGCAGTTGCAGGACCGTGCCCGCGATGGTGGCCATGCTCTTGGCCATCAAGACAAACTCCCGGGGCAGAGAAATGTCGTTGTTGCGGACCACCTCGGAGATTTCGGAGAACACCGTGAGCAGGTCCAGCCGTTTCAGGGGCAGCCCATAATACTTGTCGAGCAGCTCTTGCATGTCGCGCTGCAGCTCCTTCATGTCGGCATCCCTCCCGATGTTGCCGACCTCAGAAAGCACATCGACGACCAGGTCGATCTGGCGATTGACCGCGGCCAGCAAGGCCACCATCAACTGAGTGATCATCTCGTCGCTGACCTGGGTGACCATTCCGAAGTCGATCAGACCGACGGTGGCCGGGGGCGAGATCAGCATGTTGCCTGGGTGAGGGTCGGCGTGGATCAGGCCGGTCTCGAAGAACTGTCGCAGGAAAATGGCCGCGATGTTCTCGGCCAACTGGCGGGGCTGGACCGCGGGGCTCCGGCCACTGAAGACGTCATGCAGCCGCATTCCATCCAGACGCTCCAGGGTCAGCACCTGCGTGCCGGTGAGATCCCAGCGCACCTGGGGCACCCGGATCCGCGGGTCGGACGCAAACGATTCCCCGAAGCGGGCGGTGGCGGAAGCCTCATTGATGAAATCCAGCTCGCGGGTCACATTGCGGTCGAATTCCTGGATGATCACCGTCGGGTGGTAGGGCTGCAGTTCCGGGACCAGCTGCTCGAACGCTTCCGCCAGACTGTTCAGGATGTGCATGTCGTCCCGGATCATCGCGTCGATTCTGGGGCGACGTACCTTCACCACCACCCGCTGGCCGTCCCGGGTGATGGCGTGGTGCACCTGGGCGATCGATCCCGAAGCGAACGGCAGGGTGTCGAACGACTGAAAAGCCTGGGCGATCGGCAGCCCCAGATCCCCCTGGACGATGTCGCGGGCAATGTCCGGCGAGAAGGGTTCGACCTGGTCCTGGAGTTTCTGCAGGGCACGGGTGATTTCACGGGGCAGCAAGTCAGGGCGGGTGGACAGCATCTGGCCCAGCTTCACGAATGTGGGTCCCAGATCGGTGCACACCCGGACCAGTCGCTCGCCGATGGTGTGGGTCTCGGCGACGCGCTCGCCGGTCTTGGATTTGGGCTTCATCCACAGCGGCACCAGCCGACCGAGGTCGACACGTTCGACCAGGTGACCGAACCCGTGGCGGGTCAGAACCTGGGCGATGGTGCGCAGGCGCTGCAGACCGCGAACATTTCGAGCCAATCGAAGCGGCAAATCGGCCCTCCGGAGCGCTGGGTGCCGACCGGCACATCCCGGGCAATCGCGCGGGTCTCTGGCGGCATCGGCTTATCATGGACGCTGCTTCCGGGTTTGGCAACCGCAATTCGCGGACTCGGCGGCGCGCTTGTCGCTGGCCGGGATTTGCCCTAAAAGGCGCCCAATGATTCACGATCCTTATTGCAGCAACTGCAAGTACAACCTCAGCGGCTTGACCGAGTCGAGCAAGTGTCCTGAATGCGGGCAGCCGCTGGTCGAGGTGCTGACCCGCAAGGGTTTTGATCCGCAGGCGTGGGGCTGGGGCCGGCACTACACCTCCCAGGCCACTTTGTTCGGTCTGCCGGTCGTGCAAATCGCGATCGGGCCCACCGCGGCCAGCCGTCGTGGCAAGGCCAAAGCGATCATTGCGATCGGCGACCAAGCCTATGGTTTGCTGGCGTGCGGCGGACTGGCGGTTGGGTTGGTGGCCTTCGGTGGTCTGAGCATCGGCCTGCTCGGACTGGGCGGGTGTGCCATCGGCGTGTTTGCGGTGGGCGGCTGGGCCATGGGCGGCTTCGCCGCCGGCGGTGGCGCCATGGGCTTGATCGCGGTGGGCGGGGGTGCGATCGGGATCATCGCCAGCGCCGGCGGGTTCGTGGCCCGCTACGGCGCCGGCGGCGGTGGGTCGGCGACCTATATGCTCACGGCATATCGGAGGGACCCCGAAGCGGTCGACCTGTTCAGCCGACTGGACTGGCTCCTGGGCGGTGGAACCGCTGGAAGTGGGATGCTCACGCCGCTGGGCTGGCTGGCGCTGCTGCTGTTCGGTCTGGTGGCGCTGATCGGCATGCTGGCGGGTTATGCCTATCTGCGACATCCGGACTGACGTGCCCCCGCATCAGCGGCCTTCGCGGCGCCTTGCCGTGGCCGGCGCGCGGCGGAGCAGGGCCAGGCCGACCAGCAGACCCATGAGCGCGGCGTTTCCCGGCATGCACGCTCCGGCACCGCAATCGCTGACCGATGGGTCCTGCTGCCCGGCGCCGCCATCCGGGCAGCCCGCGGCGTTGACGGTCACTCCAAGCGGCGTGCCGGGACAGAAGTCGGCGCCGTCGAGCACGCCGTCGCCGTCGCTGTCCTGCGGGTTCAGCCCTGAGTCCAGCCCTTCCGCCGGACAGCCATCGCCGCCCACCACGGTTCCAGCGGTTGTCTCCGGACATTGGTCGACGGCGTCGTTGATCCCATCGCTGTCGCTGTCGCGTTGGAACAATGCACATCCACCGCTGTCGACGAAGACGCCAATCGGGGTGCCGGGGCAGTCGTCGTCGGCGTTGTCGACGCCGTCACCGTCGAGATCGCGCTGCTGGTCGGTGCAGCCGCGGAAGTCGACGGGGACTCCAGCGGGTGAGCCCGGACACTGGTCGAGGTCATCGTTGACCTGGTCGCCGTCGGTATCGCGCTGGGCCGCGGAGCAGCCGACGACGTCGACGGTTGCGCCCGGCGCCGTCCCAGGGCAGTCGTCGTGGCAATCGAGCACGCCATCGACGTCGGTATCGGCATCGGAGAAGCCGCAGCCGCACACGCCCGGTTGGGTCTTGGTCGAGTCGAACGGGCAGTCTTCCATGCAGTCCAAGGCGCCGTCTCCGTCAGTATCCAGGGTATCGTCGGCGCCGGGGCAGATGTCCAGGCAGTCGGCGATGCCGTCAGCGTCGGGGTCGGCATCAGGCGTATCACATCCGCACTGACCCGGCGCGGTCTTGGCGGGGTGGTCCGGGCACTCGTCGACACAATCGGCGGTTCCGTCCTGATCGGCATCGTCGTCAGTCATGTCGCAGCCGCACTGTCCGGGTTCCTGTTTGTCGGGGTCTTGCGGGCAGCCGTCGCAGGGGTCACCGCGACCGTCACCGTCGACGTCCTGCTGGTTGGCGTTGTCCTCAGTAGGGCAATTGTCGCAGGCGTTTCCGACCGGATCGCCGTCGTCGTTGGCTTGGCCCGGGTTGTCCAGGGCCGGGCAATTGTCGCAGGCGTCGCCCACCGCATCGCCGTCGCTGTTGAGCTGGTCGCCATTGGCGGTCGCCGGGCAGTTATCGCAGGCATCGCCGACCTGGTCATGATCGCCATCGGCCTGATCCGGATTGGCGGTGTTCGGACAGTTGTCGTCTTCGGCAATGCCATCGCCGTCGGGGTCAGCGGCAACACTGAGGGTGATTTCGACCGTGGCGGGGAAGGGATCCTCTTGGCCCTCGCCGGCGCAATCGGTGCTGCTGAGGGTCACCGCGCTGACATGGGTTCCGGGAGCCACCACCGATGGGTCCACAAACACCGTCAGGTTGAGTGTGCCGTTGCCCAGCCCCTGGGCCGGGGTGATCAGCAGCCAGTTGGCCGGCGGGTTTTCCGTGGCTTGCCACAGACGTCCGGGGGGCACGCAGCCGGTGTGGTAGGTCAAGAACTGGTGGGCGGGGATCTGGCCCTCGATCGCCTCGAAGGTCAGTGCCGTCGGGCTGATGCTGTGTTCTGCTGAGATCACGTTCAGCAGGACGGCGACCGGGCCCACCAGGGTCGGTTCGACGGCATCGCCCAGGCAGTCGGTGGTGATCTCGAAGCTGAAGTACCCTTCATACATCTCGGGGGCCAGCCCGGTGGGGTCGGTGGTGAAGGGCACCGCGATCGATCCGGTGGTCGCGCTTCCGGCGGGGGTCACCGCCAGCCAGTCTGCCGGCGGCTCTGTCGGCTGGACGGCGGCAGTCCAGCTTAGGCCGGGCTGACCGGCCGTGCATGGCGTGCTCAGGGTGACCTGACCGATCAGGGCAGATCCCCCTTCCAGAACATCGATCTGCACGAATGTCGGGTTGACGCCGACGGCCTGGGCCAGTGCGACGGCCGGCAACAGCGCGGACCCAAACACCGCCACGGCAGTGCTGCGCCGTAGCCCCCATGGCGTGTGTGGCTGATGCGGGGGGTGTTCGATCATGAGTTCCCCATCATTGTGTCAGCGGCGCGACTGTCCTGGCAAGACGCCAAGTGCGGCCCGACAACACGGCAGGCAATCCCGGTTCGACGGTGGTAGCGCCTCGCGCCGCCGCGAATTCGAGGATTGCCGGCGGGTCCCCCTGAGGCTCTGTTCGAGTGTATCGAAATGCCCGCCGGCGTTCAACCCCCACGAGGTCCGGGTGTGCCGTCCGACGGAGCACACCGCTTCTCTTGTCTGGCCTGAACCCGGTCGGCACAAGCAAGATCGGGGCGGCGTGGTTATTCGGACCTGGGCTGACTAGACGGATTGCCGCACCAGCGGCATGGACATGCACCGCGGACCGCCCAAGCCGCGGACCAGCTCCGAGCCAGGCAAGGTGATGGTTTCAATGCCGTGGCGCTGCAGCGCTTCCTGGGTCTTGAAGTTGCGATCGTACATCAGGACCTTGCGCGGCGCGATGGCCAGCACGTTGGTGCCATCGGTGCGTTGTTCGCGCGGGCCGTAATGTTGGTGCCCGCCTCCCGTAGGAATGACGGTCAGATCACAATCGAACTCGTCGCGCAGGACTTGCTCCAGCGAGCGGCTCTCGGTCACCCGCGTCGCCACCACGCCATCGTCCTGCTCCAGCGGCTCGTAGCGGCGGATCTCACGGACGTGTTCCATGACCTGGGGGTACCACACCACCGTGCCGCGATCGATGACCGTGAAGACCGTGTCCAGATGCATGAAGTCGCGATGCACCGGGATCTTGATTTCGTACATCCGCTTCATGTGGCCGAATTCGAAAGCATTGGTGGCGATTCGTTCGACCGCCTGCCAGGTGGTGCGTTCGCTGTCGCCGATCAGCAGGGCATCGGGGTTGAGCACCAGCACGTCACCGCCTTCAACGGTGTACGGGCGGTCTTCATCGGGGCTGTCGCTTCCGCCGTACACCAGGCTCTTGGGGTTGAGCCCCGGATGCCACTCCAGGATGGCGCGGGTCAGAACGGTTTCCCGGATCCGCTCCACGTAATGCATCTTGCAACTGATCAGCGCGGTCTTGACAACCACCGCCGGATCGCGGCTGAAGTAGGCGTTCGGAATGGGCGGCAGGACGAACTCCTCGATGCTGTCGGCATCGCCGATGGATTGCCCGCTGAGATCCTTGTATTCCCTGCGAGTCAGGCCGCAGAACATGACCTGCACCAGCTCGGCGCTGGCCAGGCGACCGTCCAGCAGCGTCTCGGCGAGTTCGGGGCATCCTTCGGTGCTGCAGATCGTTTGCACCACGGCGGTGCGGGCCTGTGGATTGTTGTCGAATAGCTCCTGGAGCAACTCCTCCAGGTACACGACGGTGACGCCGTTGGCCCGCATCCGGCTGGTGAATTCGTCGTGCTCCTCTTGCATCCGCTTGAGGTAGGGAATGTCCTCGAACAAGAAGGTTCGCACATTGTGATAGTTGAGCCGATCGATTTCGTTCCCGGGTCGGTGCACCAGGACCGCCTTCAAGGGGTCGTACTCGTTGCCGATGTACAAATCCATAGGGTTCCTCCGCCCGCGGGGGGGGGCGCGCTGGCTGCGGCCGCGTGAGGTCACATGCCGCTGCCGGACGGCAACGCCGGTGGGCCCAACCCAGGGGTCCGCCCGGGGGAAGGGGCGGGAGAGATTGGCGCTTCGCGTTTCCTGGGTGGCCCGGTGCAGGCGGCGAATCGGCGGTGCTCGACAGGACGCCTGACGCGCGCCCCGCGCCCCGCGCGGCCCGTCGCCAGGATCATAAGCGTTTCGCGATCGGACAGCAATTTGCAGGTCGTTCACGGTTGGATCGGCCGGCGAACGCTGCTACCATCAGAGCCGCCTGCCCCGTGACGCGATGGCCTGCGGTGGGCGGGTGTGCTTGGGGTAACTGCGGTGCACGTCGAGCTTCGGCACATCACCAAGGTGTTTGGTCGCGGAATCGACCGCAAGGTCGCCGTCAACGACGTCAGTTGGGAAGCCAGCGGTGGGGAGATCTTCGGCCTGTTGGGTCCAAACGGCGCCGGCAAGACCACCATGATTCGAATGATGCTCGACGTCATCCGCCCGGATCGCGGGCAGATCTTGATTGACGGCGACGATCACGGCGGCCGGGCCCAGTCCTTCAAATCCAGGCTGGGCTACCTGCCTGAAGAACGCGGTTTGTATCAAAAGCGCAAGGTGCTCGACGTCTTGCGCTACTTCGGGATGCTGAAGGGCATGACCTCGGGCGCCGCCCGCCGGCGGGCGCTGCAGTTGCTGGAGCGCTTCGATCTGGGCGCCTGGGCACACCACCGGGTCGAAGCCTTGTCCAAGGGCATGAGCCAGAAAATCCAGTTCGCCTCCTGCCTGATTCACGAACCGGACATGGTCGTTCTGGACGAACCGTTCTCCGGTCTTGATCCGGTGAACGTCCGGATGGTCCGCGAGGTCATTGGCGAGCTGCGCGCCGCGGGCCGACTGGTGTTCCTGTCGACCCACATGATGGCCGAGGTCGAGGCCTTGTGCGATCGGATCTTCATGATCCACCAGGGCAACGCGGTCTTGTACGGCGCGTTGGATGAGATTCGACGGGCCCACACCGATTATGAGGTCTTGCTCGATGCCCAGGCCGCACCGGAAGGGCTGGGGTGTGTCGCCGAGGTGACCCTAACCGCCCGCGGGAAGTGCGTCCGCCTGCAGGCCGGCAGCACGCCGCACGACCTGATGGCCCAGATGGCCGCTGAGCGGCGGGCCGTCCGCCGCTTCGAGGAGGCCGCCGCGCCCATTGAGGACATCTTCGTGGGCCTGGTCCACCCCGGGTCCGCCGGCCCCGCGGCAGCACCGGACTGAACATGCGGATCAAAACCATCGCCATCCACGAGTTCCTGTTTACCATCAAACGCAAGACGTTCTATCTGGTCACGCTGGGGATGCCGCTGATCGTGCTGGCCTACGGCGGACTCGTGGCGTTGATCGCGTTTTCTTCGGCCTCCAGCGAGCTGCGCAGCCTGGGCAAGCCGATCGCGGTCGTCGATCGCTCCGGTATCCTGACCGGACCCGGTGGCGACCTGCACGACCTTCAGCCGGGCGCGGTGTTCGAATACGAATCCAAGCCGGAAGACCTCGAAGCCCTGATGCCGGCCCGGGGGCCCGGAGTCGCCGACCTGCCGATTCCCAAAACAATTTACCGCCTGTTGCGTTTTGAGGCCCTCAGTGTCGCCCAGCAGGCACTCGCCGATGGCACCGTCCGGGCGGTGGTGGTCGTGCCCGAGGACTACATCGCGTCCGGCACGCTGCAGCACTTCACCCTCAAGCGGGACCTGTTGAGCACCCAGGCCGGGCTGGGTTTCCTGGGCCGCCTGCTCGGCAGAAACATCCTGCGGCGGGCGCAACTGCCTCCCGAGGCGATTGCCCGCGTTCAGCGCGACCCGGCCGTCGTCGAGTACGAGCAGAACCCCGACGGTGCGTTTGAGCCGGTCAACCTGTACTCCAAGTGGTTTTCGCTGGGCATGCCGCTGGGCATCAGCGGCCTGCTGCTCATCGCCCTGATGATGAACGCCGGTTTGCTCCTGGCATCGGTGGCCGAAGAAAAAGAGAACAAGGTCATGGAGGTGATCTTGTCCTCGGTGTCCGCGGAGCAGTTGCTGTTCGGCAAGGTCCTTGGACTGGTTGCCGCCGGAGTGCTGCAGATTCTGGTGTGGCTGGCGATGGTCGGTGTGGTGCCGATTCTGACCATGACCCTGGTGCGCGAGCACTTCGATTACGACATCCACTGGGTGCAGATGGGCATCGGTTGCCTGTTCGTCCTGCTGGGGCTGGTGTTTTACGGATGTCTGCTGGCCGGGTTGGGGTCCATGGGTTCAACCTACAAGGACTGCCAGCAACTGACCGTGTCGGTCATTCTGTGTGCCTGCGTTCCGTTCATGGCGATCGCCAGTTTTGCCAGCAATCCGGACGGCTGGGTCGCCCGGCTGTTGTCGTGGATTCCGCTGTTCAGTCCGGGATCGATGATGTTGCGCACCGGGTTGACGGTGGTTCCGTGGTGGGACGTGGGGCTCTCACTGATTCTGTTGCTGGGTGGCATCTGGCTGGCGACCAAGGTCTCCGCCCGCTGGTTTCGTGCCGGCACCTTGATGGTCGGCAAGAAGCCCGGCATTCGCGAAATCTGGCAGGCACTGCGGCAGTCCGCCTGAATCGCCGGCACCGTCAAGCGGCTGCGGACGGCGAACTGGCCCGGCGCAGACCGCGGTACCAGGCGGTCCGCTCGGCGCCGAACATAAACACCAGCACCACGATCGGATAGGGCAGCCCGAGTAGCACCGCGCACATCGCCGGGGTCATGGACATGATCGATTTGCTCAGGGCGCAGGTGACGACCCATGCGATCATGCCGACCAACGCCAGGAAGGCGTAGATCAGGTGGGCCGGGCGATAGCTGGGCTTGTGCCGCAGCAGTTGGATTCCCCCGAACAGCAGCAGGCCGCACAGCAGCAAGTCGAGCGCCCCGCGGACGGCCAGGGCCGTTTCGAACCAGGAAGGATAGTCGAAAATGTGCGACAGGTTGGGTGGCAGGTTCAGCGGTGGCGGCCCGGGCGTTGCCACCGCGGCCGGCCCGGTGGAATCCTGAATGTCGTCCTCGAGATTGGTGGGGGTGGGCTGGGTGGCGGCCGTGGCCGACCGCGGATCGGGAGCGACCGGCGGCGTCGCCGTTGCAGCGGCAGACCGGCCTGCGGCGTTGGAACCGGCATTCTGGACGGTCTGGGTCATGAGCTGTTCAAACCGGCCATCAGCCCACATTTCCTGGTTCACACGCATGGCGAAGATCTGGACGGGGGCATAGACGGCCGACAGGAAGGTCAGTCCGGCCACCGCGATGCTGATAATCCCCAGGACGCCGACCCACGGCGGGCGCTCGTCGAATTGGTCCTCCAGCGGACCGGGAACGGTCGGGGGCGTGTTCATGGCCAATACTCCACGGTGATCCGCCGCGGGCGACCGCCCCTCGGCAAGTCCAGGATTACCCGAGTCGCGACCCGGTTGCAAGGCGGTGGACTCAATCCGAACATATTCCTAATATACAGTCCACCCGGGCCGGTCCGCTTGCTGGGGCGCGAGCGGGCCTGCCGGACTAGGAGTGCAGCCGTGACCCGGAGGGTCTCCAATCCACCGAATCCGTATACCTCCCGCTGGGCGGAATACCTGGAGCCGCCGCCGGCGGCGGAAGTGCACACCTACCACGAGCGGGCTCGGTCAGTGCTCTCACACAACGATGCTCCGGACCTGCCATTCGAATGGACGGTCAATCCCTATCGCGGATGCCAGCATGCCTGTGCGTACTGCTACGCCCGTCCGTACCACGAGTACCTCGAATTGGGCGCCGGGACCGACTTTGAGACCCGGCTGTTCGCCAAGATCAATGCCCCGGAAGTGTTGCGGCGCGAGTTGGCTGCCGGCAAGACCGCCGGGGCGGCGATCAGTTTCTCCGGCGTCACCGATTGCTACCAGCCGCTCGAAGCGGTTTACGAATTGACCCGCGGCTGCCTGGAGGTCTGCGCCGAGTTCGCCAATCCGTTGTTCATCATCACACGCGGTTACCTGGTGGTCCGCGACCTCGACCTGCTGCTTCGGCTGAACCAGGTTGCCCGTGCCGGGGTGTGGCTGTCGGTTGCATTTGCGGACGATGCCACCGCGCGACTGCTGGAGCCCCACGCTCCGGCGCCTGCGCGCCGTTTTGAGGCCATGCGCCGCCTGCACCAGGCCGGCGTGCCTGTGGGTGTGATGGTTGCGCCCATCATTCCCGGGCTGAACGACAGCCACATCCCGCGGATTCTCCAGCAGGCGGCGGACAGCGGAGCCCAGGTGGCGGCCTGTACGGCGTTGCGACTGCCGGGTGCCGTCCGCGAGGTCTTCCTCAGTCGGCTGCGCGAGTGCCTGCCGTTGCGGGCCGGGCGTGTCGAGAAACGTCTTCGCGAGATTCGCGGCGGGCGGCTCAATGCCTCGGCCTACCATGCCCGGATGTCCGGCCAGGGGGTGTACTGGGACAGCATCACCCAGTTGTTTCGCAGCACCTGTCGCCGCCTGGGATTGAAGGGCACCTGGGCCCCCTGGGCTCGGCCCGCGGTGCGGGCCAGCGCCCGGCCGCCCTCCGGCAGCGGGCAACTGTCTCTGGACTTCGACGCCCCGATCGGGCGGGTCCCGACCGAGTGATTGCCGCGGACGGGGTGTCGCTGCGGAGCATGCCCACACATCCGACCGCTGGCGGCATGGCGGGGCGGTTGCCGGCTTACAATTCGGCTTGCTGGGGCGTCGCTTCGATGCGCAGGCGATTGATCTTGCGGTCTTCGGCCTCGAGGATGGTGATGCGCACATTGTGGCAGACCAGTTGCTCGCCCGGCTCCGGGATCTTGCCCAGGGTGGAGAACACCAGCCCCCCGATGGTCTCGTAGTCGTCGCTCTCGGGCAGGTTCATCTCGAGCAGTTCGTTGATCTCGTCCACGTGCACGCGGCTGTCGACCTCGATGGCCTGCTTGCCGATCTGCAGGATGGGCTCGGGCTCCGGCGGTTCGTACTCATCGGTGATCTCGCCGACCAGCTCTTCGAGGATGTCTTCGATGGTCACCAGGCCCGCGGTCCCGCCGTACTCGTCGACCACGAGGGCCACGTGCGTCTTGCCGGTTCGGAACTCCTGCAGCAGGTCGCCGACCGGCTTGGTCTCCGGCACGAAGGGGACTTCACGAATGTGCTGCATGAGGTCAAAGGGCTCGTCTTCAGGAACGTGCAGCAGGTCCTTGGCGTAGACCATGCCCAGCACGCCGTCGACGTTCTCCTCGTACACCGGGATCCTGGAGTGGCCTTCCTTCTTGATGAGTTCCTTGATGTCCTGCAAAGAGGCGTCCTTGCGGATGGCGACCACCTCGGTCCGCGGGGTCATGATTTCCTCGACGGTGGACTCGTCGAGCTTCATGACCGACTTGATCATGGCTTTTTCCTGCTTGTCGACGGCCCCTTGCAGCTCGGCCTCGTTGACGGCATGCAGGACCTCCTCCTCGATCTGCTCGGTTTCGCTTTGGCCGTTCGACTTGGGAACTCCGGCCAGTCGGCGGACCAGGCTGTCGCATAGTTGCATGACGACGCCAATGGTCGGTCGGGCAATCAGGTTGATGGCGCGCAGGGCGGGCAGCACGCGGGCCAGCAGCCGTTCACCGACGTAGTTGGCGCAGGGTTGCGGAATGGCCACGCTGGACAGCAGCACCACCACGGTGGCGACCAGAAAGACCTCGACGTGGTGTCCGAGGTCCAGTCCTTGGCGGTTCTCGCTCAGGACATCGGCGATGATCATGATCAGCCCCACGATGCACAGCAGCCGCAGGGTGGCGGTTGCCCGGATGAAGTCGTCGAGGTGCAGGCGATAGGCTTCCAGCCAGGGGTCCCGCCGTTTCTCCGGGAGGACCTTGGACAGCCGGCTGTAGGACAAGTTCCGCAGGGCCAGGTTGACGGTGGACGTCAACCCGCAGATCAAGACCAGGATGATGCCGATGAGCATAGCGATGTCGAACACGGTGGATTTAGCGCTCCAACTCGAGGGTGCAATGCAGCGGATCGTGGCCCATTGTCGCGGTCAGCCCCAGCCCCCGGGCTCGAGCGGCGAGGTTCTCGGCGAACGGCTCGACGCGCGCCGGGTGGACGGTGGGGCGATCGGCGCTCTGGCCGCCGCCGACGGCAGCGGGTTCGATGGGTCGGCCGGCCGGTCGCAGACGAGGCGCCCGGCTGGCGGGGTGGACTTCCAACGGAGCCACGGCGGCACGGTTCATCAAGAGGCTCCAAAAACGGCACCGATGCCGGCGGCGGTGAGAATCTCATCTTCGATGCGATGCATCCGGCGGGCATCGGCCTCGGTGGCGTCATCCAGGCCCAGCAGGTGAAGCACGCCGTGCACTGCGTAGAGGGCGATCTCCGCGGCGAGGCTGTGTCCCTTGTGGTCGGCGCAGCGACGGGCCGTGTCGGCGGAGATCACGATCTCGCCGTCGAGGCGGCCGGGCACGGCGGCGTCGGCCAGGTCGAAGGTCAACACGTCGGTGGTGCTGGGATCATCCAGGTAGGTGTGATGCAGCGCCGCAATCTCGCAATCACCGACCACCGCAATGCTCAATTCGGCGGCGCTGACCTCAAATCGGCGCAGCGCGGCGATGATGCTGTCCCGCAACAGGGCTTCATTGACACAGGGGTCGGGGTGCGAGTGGTGGATTTGTATGTCGTAAGGAGAGTCGTCGTTCATCCTGATTGCCGTGGCCGCCTGGCGGTTCAGCCTGCCTTCTCGCCCGACGGCGCCTTCGGATATGCCACACGTCCATGATAGAATCGGCACAAGCTCTTGACCAGCGAATTCTCGACCTTGTGCAGTTCTTTAAGGGTGATGTCGCAGTCATCGAATTGGCCGTCGTTCAAACGGTCCATGAGCACCGAGTGGACCACGTTCTCAATGCGGCCGGCGGTCGGTTCCTGCAAGGCCCGAACCGCGCCCTCGACGCCGTCGCACAGCATCAGCACCGCGGTTTCCTTGGACTGCGGTTTCGGCCCGGGGTATCGGAATTCAGCCTCCGACACCTCCCGCGGGTTGCCGGCCGCCTTCTGTTGCTCGCTGGCCACGTGGTGAAAATAACGGACCACGGTGGTCCCGTGATGTTCCTGGATGAACCGAACGATGGCCGAGGGCAGGCGTTCCTCTTTGGCCAGTTCGACTCCGTCCTTGACGTGGCCGACAATGACCAGCAGACTCATGGTCGGGGCCAGCTTTTCATGCCGGTTGATGTGGGCTTCCTGGTTTTCAGCGAAGTACTCGGCCTTGTGAACTTTGCCGATGTCATGATACATGGCCCCGACCTTGGCGAGCAGCCCATTGGCGCCGATGGCCTCGCAGGCCGCTTCGGCCATGCTGCTGAGCCACAGGGAGTGGGCAAAGGTTCCCGGGGCCTCGTGGGCCAGTCGGCTGAGCAGCGGCCGCGAGGTATCCAGCAGTTCCAGCAGGGTCCAGTTGGTGGCCACGTTGAAGATCCGCTCAATGGGCGGCAACATCAGGGAGAACACGGCGATGGCCATCACCGCCGCGACCGAAGCGCTGCCGGCGTGGCGCAGCGCCGCGTCCACCGAGTAGCCGGAGACCAGCACGGTGACCAGCACCGCGATGAACGCCCCCAGGGCGTTGAGCAGCCCGGTGGAGTACAGTTCATAGCGACTGCGAATTTCCCGGAGCTGGTACACCGAGACCGCCATGGAAGCGATCAGCGCCACCAGCAGCCACAGCTCGCCGCGGATCGCCGGCGTCACCAGCAAGGTCAGGCCGCAAGTCATGCCGATGGCGAAGCGCTGCGAGTAGGCCATGGTCAGGATCGCGGCGGTCATGACCACGGGGGCGATGGTGCTGTGCGGGAAGCGCACCGCGATGTCGGTGAGGTACATGGCCCGGGCGACGGCCATCATGATCAGGAACAGCACGGCCACCGACAGCGCCCGCATCGGATTGCGGACCACCCGCGAGGCGAACATCACGCAGTAGGTGGCCAATCCCAGGGTCACCATCACCACTAAGGCGCCGAGGCCGACCTGACGGATATGGTGCTGCCGTCGCAACTGCTGGGCCGGCTGCTGCTCGTCGGGCGGCAGTTCATCGAGTGGGGCGGACAGCAGCCGCATGAACTGGTCATGCTCGTGGCGCAGCAGGCTCACCTGGGCCGTGGTCAACTTGTACTGCAGGCTGGCGACCGTGCGCTGGGCGTCGGCGGCGGGGCTGCCGCCGGCGCCGGCGGCGGAGGGCGGCTCGGCCAGCACATTGTGCGGATCGTAGGTCATCTTGACCTCATCCACCGATGCCGCTTCTCGATTCATGGCGTCCCGAGTTCGTTCCAGATCGAAGCGAAACAGGGGTTCCTTGCTCATGGTCGCCAGCAGCAACTGATGAATGCGCTGGCGCAGACCCTCGGGGAACACCAGGGCGGCGGACTGCGCCACCCGTTGGACGTCCTTGACATGGCTGGGGGCGAAGTAGTCCAGCGTCAGGGTGTCAACCTCGATGTTCCCGTTGGCATCGGCGACGGTGTCGCCTTCGTTGGGCAGTGCCCCGGAGAGCACGGCCCGATCCGAGAGCATCGGGACTTCGCGGCCGACGTCATCGTCGCGCCGAACCAGCCGTTCGTGCTTGAGCTGGTCGACGGTGGCGTCGATCCAGGCGGTGAACCGGGCCTGGCCCGCTTCGTCGGCCAGGGCGTGCAACTCGGCAAACCCGGTCGGATCCAGATCCCAGCGGCCGTCCTGGGCATCTTCGGCGGCCGACTGCTCGCGGGCGGTCAGAAACTCCTCGTAGGTGGAGTACTGCTTGGCGGCATTGAACAGGTTGCTCATCCGCCCGCGGATGCGCTCGATGAGCCCGGTGTTCAAGACGTAGTAGTTGGGCGTTTCCTGGCGGGCCTTGGCCTTGCGCACCTTGGTGCCGTCTTCGTCGGTGATCTTGAAGCGGACCCGGGCATAGATCGGACTGCGGACTTCCTGGCCCTTGTAGTAGGGCAGCGGGTCCTGGCCGTACATCAGAATCATCGTGGCCAGCACGCAGAAACCCAGGCCGATGCTGGGGATCGCAAAACCCACCTGGTCGCGCAGGCGCTTCCGCAACGGCGTGGTCTGGACGTTACGTTGGCGGCGGACCTCGGTCCGGCGCAGAATCACTTTCGAACTGGAAGTGGCCATGGGTCCTCAGCGGCTGCCGGCCGGGGTGCCCGGCGGCTCGGCGCAGGCCGCGCAGTTGGGTCTTCGGTTGGATTGTCGGGCGACTCGATGATCATTGCGGTGTTCCCATAATCCAGTGCATGTTCGCGGGTCAGGCGCCGCGGTTGTTGGCGTTGCCGTAGACATGCACGATGTTCTGCACCAAGGGATGGCGGACGATATCGGTCTTTTCCAGCTTGACCACACTGATGCCCGGAATGTTCTGCAGCCGACCGACGGCATCCACCAGGCCGCTCCGCTGGCCGGGCTCCAGGTCCACCTGGCTGTCGTCTCCGGTGACAATCATCTTGCTGTCGTTCCCCAGGCGGGTCAGGAACATCAGCATCTGTCCGGTGGTGGTGTTCTGGGCCTCGTCCAGGATGATGGCGGCGTTGTTGAGCGTTCGCCCGCGCATGAACGCCAACGGAATGACCTCGATGATGTCGCTCTGCATGAACCGCTTGATCTGGTCGAAACTCATCATGTCGTGCATGGCATCGAACAGCGGCCGCAGGTAGGGGTTGACCTTGGCCTGCATGTCGCCCGGCAGGTAGCCGAGCTTCTCGCCGGCCTCCACCGCGGGGCGGACCAGGACCAGCCGCTTGATGCGCCCCTGTTTGAGCAGGGTCACGGCGATGCCCACCGCCAGGTAGGTCTTGCCGGTACCCGCCGGTCCCAAGCAGAAAGTCAGGTCGTGGTGTCGGACGGCGTCCAGATAGCGGCGTTGCCCCGGCGTCTTGGGCAGGATGGTCACGCCGTTGGTGTAGACCTCCAGGCGATTGGGCGTCGGTCCACCGGGGCCGCGGGCGGCGGCGGTGGCGTTGTCGATGGCCGCGGTGACGTCCTCATCCCGGAGGTGCTGGCGGCGGCGCAGTTGGGCGTGGAGATCCTCGATGACCGCGGCCGCCAGGGTGACGTCCCGGGGTTCGCCGGCCAGGCGGATGGTCGAATCACGGGCGCTGATTCGCACGCCCAGCGCGGCCCGGATCTGCCGCAGGTACTTGTCACCGGAGCCGAACAGCGCATGGGGGTTGGGTAGTTCGTCGAGGGGGATCGCCAGTTCCAAAGGGTGGCTCAACTCCAAATCGGGTCATCAGCCGCCGCCCGTGGCGGCCGCTGCTTTGTCACCACAACATTCTAGCCGCCGGCGCGGCTCAACCAAGTCTTGAGCAGCAGATAGGCCGCCGGCGCCGCAAATACAGGGCTGTCAAGGAGATCGAGGATTCCACCGAAAGCCGGGATCACCCGTCCGGAGTCCTTACAGGTGGCGTCGCGCTTGAAGATCGACTCCATCAGATCGCCGAGTTGTCCGATTCCGGCGATCAAGGCTCCGAACAACACGGCCTGCGTGGGGCTGATCGGAGTGCGAACGGCGGTGGGCCAGGGAAGCCAGGCGGCCAGGGCCACCGCCACCAGGATGGCCAGCACGAATCCGCCGGCGAAGCCCTCCACGGTCTTGCCGGGGCTGATCGCGGGGATCAGTTGGGTTCTGCCGAAGACCAGCCCGGTGAAGTAGGCCCCGATGTCGGTACACTTGACCACGGCGATGAACAGCACCACGGCCCAGGCCCCGGTGGTTCCGGGCAGGGCGGCGCGCAGGGCGATGATCATCGAGGGCAGCACGCCCATGTATACCATGATCATGATACTGACCGAAATGTCGCCGATGCCGCCGGCGGTGCGATGCCGCAGGATCTGGACCAGGCCGACGGTCAGGGTGGCCAGCATCAGTACAATCAACTGCCACTCAAACGGACCACCGGCGGCGTCAGGGTGCAGCGCCGGTAGGATGTAGGCGGTGGCGTGCAAGGCCAGCACCCCGAGCAGGACCACTTTGGGCATCGGCCCGAATCCGGCGGAGCGGGTCAGGTTGAGCAGCTCGAGGGTGCCGAAGGCGGACAGCATCATGACCGCCAGGGGGATGATGCTGCCGTGGGCGAACATGGCGGCTGCGACCCCGCGGTGGGCGGTGTCGGCCATGTCAATGTCGGCCCAGAAAATGGCGATCAGGCCCAGGATCAGCAGCGGTCCGAAGGTCAGCCGTTGGGTCAGCATGGCGTTTATCTTAGCGTGTCGCGCCGGGGCCAGACAGCGTCCGCCGGGAGAATCACGCCGGTGACGCGCCGACCTTCAGGCCGCCGAAACGGCGGTCTCGTCGGGCGAATTCCAGGATGGCCTGATGGAGGCGGTCCACCGTGAAGTCCGGCCAGCACACAGAATCGACGTACAGTTCGGCGTAACTGACCTGCCACAGCAGAAAGTTGCTGATCCGGAATTCGCCGGCGGTTCGAATCAGCAGGTCCGGATCAGGCAAGCCGGAGGTATACAGGGCGTCGGAGATGGCTTCCTCGGTGATGTCCGCGGGGCGGAGTGTGCCGCCCAGGACCGCGTGGGCAATGTCGCGCACCGCGTCGACGATCTCGGTTCGCGAGCCGTAGTTCAGGGCCAGGCACAACCGCAGACCGGTGTTGCGGCTGCTCAGTTCGGTGGTGACATCCAGCTCGTGCAGGACCGCGCCGGGCAGTCCTTCGCGGCGCCCGATCTGCATGAACCGGATGTTGTTCTCCAGGATGTCGTCGCGCTCCGCTACCAGGTAGTGCGCGTACAACTCCATCAGGAAGTCGATTTCGTCCTTGGGGCGCTTCCAGTTCTCGGAGCTGAAGCTGTACAGGGTCAACGCCTCGAGTTCCAGGCGGGCGCAGCGAGTGACGATGTCGCGGACCACCCGGGCTCCGGCCTCATGCCCGCGGATCCGGGGCAAACCGCGTTCGCGGGCCCAGCGGCCGTTGCCGTCCATGATGATGGCGATATGGCGGGGCAGCCGGTCGCGGTTGATGCCCAAGGCGACTTCAGGATCGAGCGGGGGTTCTTTCATCGAGGTCATCTCGCCGCAGAATCGCCTGGAGACGTTCGGAAAATCGTCTGATGGCGCTGCGGTCCGACGCTGATGATGGACACGCGCGCCCCCACGGCACGTTCGAGCAGGCCCACGTAATCACGTGCTGCCGGCGGCAATTCCGCAAAAGAGCGCGCCTCCGAAATCTCCTGCCGCCAACCGGGTACGGTCTGGTACAGCGGTCGGACCTGTTCCAGTATATCGACTTCCGCAGGAAAGGTGCTCAACCGTTTCTGCTGGAACTCGTAAGCGGTGCACACCTGGATGGGGTCCAGGTCGCTGAGGGTGTCCAGGTGCATGAGGGCCACCTGATTGATGCCACCCAGGCGGATCCCGTAGTGCGCCGCCACGGCGTCGAACCAGCCGCAGCGCCGCGGTCGCCCGGTGGTGGTCCCGAACTCGCGGCCGCGCTGGCGGATCCGCTCGCCGACGGCGTCATGCAGCTCGGTGGGAAAGGGGCCCTGGCCGACCCGGGTGGTATAGGCCTTGACCACGCCGATGCAGCTGCGCACCGCCGACAGCGGGACGCCGGCGCCCGAGGGCACTCCGAGGGCGCTGGAACTGCTGGAGGTCACGAACGGGTAGGTGCCGTGATCGATGTCCAGGAGCGTGCCGTGGGCGCCTTCGAACAGCAGGTGCCGGCCGTGGTCCAGGCAGTCGTGCAGGAATTGGCTGGTGTCGTCGCGGAACGGCCGCAGCCGCGCGGCGTAGCGGCCGTATTCCTCGGCGATGGCAGTGCCGTCGAGTTGCTCCCGGTGGTCATACAAGGCGTCGAACAGCCGCTGCTTGCGCGCGGTCAACTCGCGGATTCGCTCGGGCAGCGCCGTGGAGAAGAGATCGCAGAACCGGATGGCGGTGCTGCGCTGCATCTTGTCGGCATAGCACGGTCCGATGCCGCGGGCCGTCGTGCCGATGCGCTGAGCGCCGGACAAGGCCTGCTCGTGCAGGCGGTCCTCGACCTTGTGATACGGCATGACCACGTGGCAGCGGGTGCTGATTCGCAGGCGACCGGCGACGGCGATGCCGCGGGCGGCCAGCCGATCGATCTCCTCGAGCAGCACGCCGGGGTCCAGGGCCACGCCCGGCCCGATGACCCCGGTCTTGTCCGGGTGCAACGTTCCGCTGGGCAGAAGGTGCAAGGCAAAGCGCTCGCCGTCGATCACCACGGTGTGTCCCGCGTTGGCTCCACCGTTGTAGCGCACCACGACGTCGGCATGCTCGGCGAGCACATCGACAATCTTACCCTTGCCTTCATCGCCCCAGAACAATCCGATGACGCAGGTGTTGCCCAAGGTGCGCAGATCCATCACACAGTCCTCGAACGCCGGCGGCCGCTTGCGCATGCGCCGGCGGATGTCAGGCAGTGGGATCACGGCGACGCGCTCCGCCACGGCAGCCGGACCGGTGGGCCGGGTCCTGCAAGGCCCAGCGCGACGTTTCAGCGATCCCGACGAGCAGGCCTCCCGGACGCCGCGCCGCAGGCCCGGCCAGCCACGCGGTCTAGTGTAATGTGCCGCCGGCCGGTTCGCCACGTTGGCGTTTCGATTCAATTCCGGCAGCGCTTCGCCTATGCTGGTGGCATGAGCAAAGCGACGATCAAGCGACCCAGCAACGAGCCGGCCATTCGTGTGGTGATGATGCCTCGCGATGCCAACGCCAACCACACCATCTTTGGCGGCGTCATTCTCAGCTATATCGACCAGGCCGGATTCGTGGAGTGCCTGCGGCAGGCGCCGCATCGCTATGTGACCATCGCCATGGACCAGGTCGAGTTCAAGAAACCGGTGTTCATCGGCGACATCGTCAGCTTCTATGCGGAGACCACCCGCATCGGACGAACCTCGATCAGCGTTCATGTCACCGTGAAGTGCGAGCACCGCTCGAACCTGGACGCGGCCCCAGCCGAGATTCTGACCGAGGCTGATCTGACCTACGTGTCGGTCGACGAGCAGCACCGTCCGGTCAAGGTGTTCGACGACTGAGGCGGCGGATTCCGTGCAATACCGGGCCGCCGGCGGCGTCTGCTCCTGCGAGACGGCGGCTCCGGCGGCAACGGCTGTATACCGGGTTCGCGGGTCGTCCATCGAGGATCAAGCGTTGCGGATGCCGCGTCCGTTCCAAGGCCACTGCCGCACGGGAGGGGCCGCGATCATGCCCCGGGTCGTGGGCGCCGCGTCCGGGTCCGAGAATCTGCTGTTGCCCCTGCCCCCGCAGCACTGGGGTGAGCCGAACGCAGTGCACCTGCTGAGGCGCGCCGGGTTCGAGGGCACCTCCGCCGAGATCCGGCGGTTCTGTGCCATGACGCTGGAGCAGGCGGTCGATCAATTGATCGGTGACGCCCAGCTGCCGCCGCCGACCGCCGAGCCGCTGATCGATCCCAAGTTGTCCGAGCCGCCGCCCAGGATCTGGCTGCACCACCAGGAGGAAGAGACCCTCCGGCGGTATCGTCGCACCCGCCGTGCGGCCGACCGCCTGCAGTTGGATCGGGTTCGCAACTGGTGGCTCGACCGCATGATTACCTCGCCCCGGCAGCTCCAGGAAAAGATGACGCTGTTCTGGCATGGTCACTTCACCAGCGGCTATCGCGAGGTCGGCAGTTCGGTGTTGCTGTTTCGCCAGAACCAGTTGTTTCGGGAGTACGCCTTGGGCAACTACCGCCAATTGCTGCTCAAGGTCAGCGCCGATCCGGCCATGCTCGTCTATCTGGACAGCGCCCGCAACCACCGGCGCCAACCCAACGAAAACTATGCCCGCGAGTTGCTGGAGCTGTTCACGCTGGGCGAGGGCCATTATGGCGAGTCGGACATCAAGGCGGCAGCCCGGGCGTTCACCGGCTGGTCGATCGAAGACGGCCACTTCAAGTTTCGCAGTCGGCAACACGATTACGATGACAAGCTGTTTTTGGGCAGGATCGGACCGTGGAACGGGGACGACATCGTCGACCTGCTGCTGCAGAAGGAGCAGGCCAGCCGATTCATCGTGACCCGCTTGTGGGAGTTCTTCTGCTACCCGGATCCCGAGCGGTCGGTGGTCAGCGGGCTGGCTCACCTGCTGCGCAAGAAGAACGATGAACTGGCCCCTGTGGTTCGCAAGATTCTGCTGAGTCGGGGATTCTACTCGGCGCGATCGCGGGGCACCCAGATCAAGAGTCCCGTCCAACTGGCGGTCGGCACCCTGCGGCTGCTCGACGTGCAGGCGTGCGACGGGGTGGCGCTGGCCGAGGCCCTGCGGGCCATGGGCCAGGAACTGTTCCAGCCGCCGAATGTCAAAGGTTGGGACGGCGGACCGAAGTGGATCAATACCGCCACACTCTACAATCGCTACAACTTCGCCGGGGCCGTGGTCGGCGGGCACAAAGCCCGGCCGCGCCGCGGATTGATGATGCGAATGAAACAGGACGCCGATGAATTCGGGTTCATGCAACCGCCGCCGCGGCCGCGCCTGGGGCTGCCGCCGTACGACCCGGATCCCCTGGTCCGGGGCAGCAACCTGACCACGGCCGAGGAGGTCGTCGACTTTTTTGCCGCCCGGTTGCTGGCCGTGCCGTTGCCCGCCGGGCAGCGCGACCGGCTGGTGGCGTTCGCGTCGCAGGGGCAACCCTTCGATCTCCGGCAGAACCGCGCCCGCCGGCGGGTGCGGACGTTGATTCATCTGCTGATGAGCACGCCGGAGTACCAGCTCTACTAGGCGTTGACGGCACGCGGATGCGGAGGCAGCCATGTCCGACGGTTTGATCTACTCGACACGGCGTGAATTCCTGTGTGGTACGCTGGGGACACTCAGTCTGTCGGCCACACTTCCGGGCTTCCTGGTCCGCACCGCGCAAGCGTTGGCCCGCGATCCGAAGCCTCACGACCGTGTGCTGGTGATGTTGCAGTTGGCCGGCGGCAATGACGGGCTCAACACGGTGGTCCCGTTTGCCCAGGATGCCTACTATCGGGCCCGACCCAAGCTCGCGATTGCAGCCAGGGATTGCCTCAAGCTCAATGATGAGCTGGGCCTGCACCCGGCGCTGGCCGGGCTCAAGGGGTTGATTGACGACGGGTTGTGCGCCATCGTGCAGGGCGTGGGATATCCCAATCCCGACCGCTCCCATTTCAAGAGCATGGATATCTGGCATACCGGCGATGCTGGCGGGCGAGCCCACTCGGGATGGCTGGGTCGCTACTTTGATAGCTGTTGCGCCGGACAGGATCTGCCGGATCCCAACCAGGCCATCGCCCTGATGTCCGAGGCGCCGCTGGCGTTACAGGGCGACCGATTTACACCGCTGGCCTTTCGCAGCGCCGCCGAGTTGAATTGGCGATCTGCGGGAGCGCCTCCGGCGGCGGCCGAGGTGTTCGAAGAATTGAACAGCGGTCCACCGCAACAGCCGGCGGGAGCCCCGACCCGCAACCCGGCTCTGGACTTCGTCCGGCGGGCCGCGCTACAGGCCCGAATGGGTGCCGCCGATGTCCGAGGCGCCGTGGGCGACAAGGACGACCGGCGGGCAGGCCGTCGCGGGACCCTGTCCGATCAGTTGGGGGCGGTGCTGCGGATGATCGCGGCCGATTTTCCCACCCAGGTGTATTACGTGTCACACGGAGGATTCGACACGCATGCCAACCAGCAGGGCCGCCACACACAACTGCTCCGAGAACTTGGTGAGGCCCTTGCGGGATTTTTCGGCCAACTGCGAACGCACCAACTGCTGGACCGCGTGCTGGTGGTGTCCTTCTCGGAGTTTGGGCGCCGGGTTCTGCAGAATGCGTCGGGCGGCACCGATCATGGCGCTGCCGCCCCGATGTTCCTTATGGGGGCGGGCGCAGCACCAGGGATTCACGGCCAGCACCCCTCGCTGGAGCAACTGGACCGGGGCGACTTGGTTCACAATTGCGATTTCCGACGGGTCTACGCGGCGGTGCTCCGCGACTGGCTGGGCGCCCAGCCACACCAGGTGCTCCGAGCCTCGTTCCAGCCGCTACCGGTGATCCGGCGGCGCTGACCGCTTGCCGGCCGATGATGTTGCCGCCCGCTCGTCACTGCGGAACGCGAAACAAGGCACACCCGTCCCGGGACCTGGTCCCTGCCAACCCAGCTACCGCCGACCTTCCACCAGAGGCCCAAGCCGTTGCTTACCAAGGATTATGGTTCAATCCCGCCGCAAGGTCCGTCGTACCGGCCCACCAATCCGTCAACCCGACCCGGTCATTCCGGCAAGACGACCCGGTCGTTCCGGCAAGACGACCCGGTCGTTCTGGCAAGACGACCCGGTCGTTCTGGCAAGACGACCCGGTCGTTCTGGCAAGACGACCCGGTCGTTCTGGCA